>JAEUJN010000056.1 GCA_016794595.1 Kineosporiaceae bacterium | reverse complement strand
GGCGCCGGGCGCCCTTGGTCGCCGCCCTCGTGGTGGGCGCCGGCGTGATCGGCGGCGGGGCTGCCGCCCTGGCCGCGCGTGACCTCGTGCCCCGTGGCACCACCGTGGGCGGGGTCGACGTCGGCGGGATGCGCCGCGAGGCCGCCGTCCGCACCCTGGCCGCCCGCGTGGCCGATGCCTCGACCCCGATCCCGGTCGCGGTCGGTGGGCGGCAGGCCACCCTGGACCCGGCCACCGTGCAGCTGCGCCTGGACGCCGAGCGCAGTGTGGACGAGGTGCTCGGCGGCACCTTCGACGCCTCACGGATCTGGCACCAGGTCATCGGCGGGGGCGACGAACCCGCCATCCCCGAGCCCGACCGTGCTGCCCTGCGGACCGGCCTGGAGGCCATCGCCGCCGGAACGGCCCAGGCACCCGCAGACGGGGACGTGACCTTCGAGACCGCCGGGCCGCGGGCGGTGGCCGCGGTCACCGGCACCGCCCTGGACGTCGATGCCGCCGTGGACGTGGTGGCCACCGGCTGGCTGGCTCGCTCGGGCGCGCTGGAGCTGCCGGTCCGACGGACCGAGCCCGCGATCACCCAGGCCGAGGTCGACCGGGCGCTGGCCGATCAGGCGCGGCCCGCGGCGTCCGGACCACTCACGGTGGTCATCGGGGACACCACGGTCCAGGTCACCCAGGCCGCGCTCCAGCCCACGCTCTCGATGGCTCCCGCGGCCACCTCCCCGAAGCGGCTGGAGCTCGTGGTGGACGGCGCGGCGCTGCGCACCGCCGTCCTGGCCGCCGCCGACGGTCTGGAGCAGAAACCGCAGGACGCCCGGATCGTGCTGAAGAACGGCGTCCCCACGATCATCCCGTCCAAGGACGGCGTGAGCATCGACCCCACAGCGCTCGCTGCGGCAGCCAGGACGGCCCTGGCCACGCCGGAGCGCAAGGCCGTGCTCGCCTCGGCCGTTGCCAAACCCTCGCTGACCACCGAGCAGGCCAAGGCGCTGGGGGTGAAGGAGAAGGTGTCCACCTTCTCCACCAACTACCCGCCGAACGCTGATCGGACCAACAACCTGCGGATCGCGGCCCGCACCGTCAACGGCACCTTGGTGCTGCCGGGAGAGGTGTTCAGCCTGAATGAGGTGCTGGGCAAGCGCACGCCGGAGAAGGGGTACGCGCAGGCGCCGACGATCATGAACGGTCGCCTGGTTCCGGGCTATGGCGGCGGGGTCTCGCAGATGGCGACCACCATCTTCAACGCGATGTTCTTCGCCGGGCTCGAGGACGTGCACCACATGCCGCACTCGTTCTACATCTCGCGCTACCCCGAGGGTCGCGAGGCGACGGTGAACTACCCGAACGTGGATCTGAAGTGGCGCAACGACTCCCCCTACGGGGTGCTGGTCGAGGCCAGCATCACCTCGACCGTGAACGTGAGCTTCTGGAGTACGAAGCAGTACGACGAGGTGCAGTCGATCAAGAGTGCGCGCAGCAACCCGCGCCAGCCCAAGACGATCCACGACACGTCGGCGACCTGCGTGGCGCAGGCACCCACCTCGGGGTTCGACGTCTCGGTCCGGCGCAAGGTGATCAAGGACGGAGCGGTGGTGAAGGACCAGACCTGGCGCACCACCTACATCGCCGAGGACAGGGTGGTCTGCGGCCCCGAGCCGGCCGACCCGCGTGCGGGTCAGGGCCCTGGTCGCCGTCCGGGTCAGGGGGCCGGACCGGACACCCCGCCCACGGACTGACAGCGCTGCCGGGTCGTGATCACGGTGCGGGGAACGGCCGCCGCGCCTCCCGCGTTCGTCGCGGGGCCGCCGACCGATGGCCGAGGGATCAGGACGGGCTGAGGTAGTCGTAGCGGTGGTGCACCCGGAAGCCGCTCGACAGATAGAGCCGATGCGACGGGGTGTTGTCCAGGGTGGTCTGGAGGAACAGCCGGCGTGCCCCGGCGGCCAGCGCCCACACCGTGATCGCAGTCAGCAGGGCGCGGGCCAGGCCCTGGCGCCGGTGGCCGCGCAGGACCTCCACCGCGGTGATCCCGACCCAGCCACCCGAGAGCGAGGCGCGCGCGACGGCGGCGGTGGCGCCGTCCGCGGCGGTGACGGTCAGGAAGTGCTGCCGCGGCGCGCTCACCATCAGGGCACGCCCCGCCGGGGGCACCGGGGCTCCCAGGTGTCGGTGGGCGTCGACCCGTGCAGGGGACGGCGTCGGGGTGCCGCGCAGGCCGTACCCGGGAGGGAGATCGCAGTCGCCGGGGTTGCCCGGCGCCAGGGTCATGGTGAAGGCGCTGGTACCGGCGGTCGGGAGCCATCCCGCCCGGTCGAGCAGGTACCGCAATCGCAGTTGCTCGCCGGCATCCTCCGGTTCGGGCAGGTGGGCGAGCGCCTCGGCCGGCATGGTGCTGGGCGGACCGGCCACCGGGGCCGGGCAATCAGCCGGCACCGGCACGGCGATCCGCGCCGGGAGGCCGCGTCGGGCGTAGAACGCGCCCACCCGGTCGAGCGCCCGGGTCAGCGCCGGCTCCCGCACCTGGTCCAGTCCGGGGTCCAGTGCTGAGTCCGGACTCGAGGACGGTACCCGGCCCGGTGCCGCCACCGCCGGCGTTGCACCCGGAATGCCCAGTGCCAGAGCGGAATTGGCCCGCCCGGTGAAGCCGTGGTGAGCGCGCAGCACCCAGGTGTCGAGCGGCTCGCAGGTGCTCGGCCGCCAGTGGCCCAGCGCGATCCGCTCGAGGTCGGCGATGCTCGTCGTCACGGGGTGCGCGCCCAGGTGAGCAACTCCTCCAGCGAGCCGTGGAAGACGTTGCGGTCGAGGCCATCCCGGATCCCCGATTGCCACACGGTCGGCCGCCGCCACCCGGCCGGCAGCGGTTCCGGCCCGCCGTCGTGGTCGTAGAGCCACAGGGGATTGGTATCGGCGAACCGCCTGCTGGCACCGGTGCACCGGTCCCACAGCTCGGCCTTGACGTAGATCACGGCATCGCGGCCGGTCAGCGCCCGGTAGGTGGTGGTGAAGTCACGGACCCAGGCCACCATGCGCGCAGGGGGCAACCCGTGACAGGGATCGCCGCCGGCCGTGCTGCCGGTGTTCTCCTCCAGGTCCAGTGCTCCGGGCAGGGTGCGGCCGTCCGGCATCCAGCCGCCGCCCCCGGCCACGAACGCCCGGGCCTGGGCAGTGCCGGAGGAGTTCGCCGGGCGCGCGTAGTGGTAGGCGCCGGTGAGGATCCCGACCTGGCGGGCACCCGTGCGCTGCGCGGCGAAACGCGGGCTGCGCCATGTCGTCCCCTCGGTGGCCTTGATCCAGACGAACCGGACGCCCTCGCGGCGGTGCCGCGCCCAGTCCACCCGCACCTGGTGGGCCGAGACGTCGATGCCGGCCACCGTGGCGGCGGGCACCAGGGGTTCCGGGGAGTCCGAAGGGGTCCTCGCACCCGATGGGCTGCGCCCGCCCGCCCCGACCGCAACGCTCCCGGTCGGGTTCACGGTCGACCTCACGGCCGGCGGGTCGACGACGCCGGACGGCGTGCAGCCCACCAGGGCGAGCGCCACCACCACTCCCGCCACCCGGCGTCCGGGGTACCGGATCGGACCAGGGACGGGCATGGCCGCCATCCTGCCGGGCGGACTCGGTCGGGACCAGGGAGTTCGCCGCGGGGATCCGGTCTGGACAACCGTGCCCGGCCCGGTCCGTGATCGGGCCGACAGGCCCCTGACCAGCGGGAAACGCCGTGTTAGGGTCGGTGACTCGATTCGCCGGCACCCCATCGGAGCGTTTGACGTGTCCACCCTGCGCGGGCGCAACCTGCTGACCCTGGCCGACGCCACCGGGGCCGAGATCCTCGAGCTCGTCGATCGGGCCGAACTACTGGCCGCGCGACGGCGCGACGGCGTCACCGTGCACACCCTGGCCGGCAAGAGCATCGCGTTGATCTTCCTCAAGCCCTCGACCCGGACCCGGGCCGCCTTCCTGGTGGCCGCCACCGAGTTGGGCGCCCATGCCGAGGTGCTGGGCAGGGACGACATCCGCTTCGGGGTCAAGGAGTCGACCAAGGACATCGCCCGGGTGCTGGGCCGGCTGTTCCACGGAGTCATGTTCCGCGGCTTCGAGCACGCGACCATCGCCGAGTTCGCGGCCCACGCCGGGGTTCCGGTGTGGAACGGCCTGTGTGACCAGTACCACCCCACCCAGGTACTGGCCGACCTGCTCACCCTTCGGGACAACTTCGGCGAGCTGGCCGGCCTGCCGGTCACCTATGTCGGTGACGGTCGCAACAACATGGCCATCACCCTGGCCATCGCCGCCGCGAAGGTGGGGCTGGACTTCCGCATCCTCGCCCCCCGCGCGCTGCACCCCGACCCCGCGCTGATCGCGACCCTGCTGGCCGAGCGGGAGAGCCCGGTCGGTGGCCTCACGGTCACCGACGACCGCGCGCTCGCCCTGACCGGATCGGCCGCCCTGTACAGCGACGTCTGGGTGTCCATGGGCGAGGAGGACCAGACCCTGGAGCGGATCGCGGTACTGCGCGAGTACAAGGTCACTGCCGCGATGATGGCCGCCACCGGCCGCTCGGACACGATCTACCTGCACTGCCTGCCCGCATTCCACAACCTCGACACCGAGACCGCCCGGGCCCACCCGGACATCTGCGAGGTGGACGAGGAGGTGTTCGAGGGCCCTGCCAGCCGGGTGTTCGATCAGTCCGAGAACCGGATGCACACCGCCAAGGCGCTGATGGAGCTGACCATCCTCGGCTGAGCGCCGATCTCGGGAGCCGACGGTCCCGACGACACCCCGCCTGTCTCGCTCGCCGGACAAGCGCGCGATACTGGTGCGGCCCGGTGATACTGGTGCCGCTGCCGACCACGAACCGTGCGAGCCATCGCACAGGAGGACCTACCGTGACCTACGTCATCGCTCTGCCGTGTGTCGACGTCAAGGACAAGGCCTGCATCGAGGAGTGTCCGGTCGACTGCATCTACGAGGGCGAGCGATCGCTGTACATCCACCCCGACGAGTGCGTGGACTGCGGCGCCTGCGAGCCGGTCTGCCCGGTCGAGGCGATCTACTACGAGGACGACACCCCGGAGCAGTGGAAGGACTTCTACAAGGCCAACGTCGAGTTCTTCGACGACCTGGGCTCACCGGGTGGGGCCGCCAAGCTGGGCAAGATCGCCAAGGACCACCCGATCGTGGCCGCGCTCCCGCCACAGGGCGAGGGGCACTGACCTGTCCTCGGTGACCGGCCTGCCTGCGGTGGGCGCCCGCTCGTTACCCGACTTCCCCTGGGACCGGCTCGCCCCGTACGGCCGGGTCGCCCGGGGGCACCCCGGCGGGATCATCGATGCCTCGATCGGTACCCCGGTCGACCCCACCCCGCAGGTGGCCCGGCAGGCGCTGATCGCCGCCTGTGATGCCCCGGGGTACCCCGCGACCCACGGCACGCCCGCCCTGCGGCAGGCGGTGGCCGGCTGGTTCGCCCGGCGGCGCGGCGTCCCCGGTCTCGACCCGGACGGCGTGCTGCCCACCATCGGCTCCAAGGAGCTGGTGGCCTGGCTCCCCACGCTGCTCGGGCTCGGGCCCGGTGACGTCGTGGTGCACCCCGAGCGGGCCTATCCCAGTTACGACGTCGGTGCCCGGCTCGCCGGGGCCACGCCGGTGCCCGCCGACGGCACCGCCCAGCTGGGCCCGGTGGTGCCCGGCTCGCCGTCCGCGGTCAAGCTCATCTGGGTCAACTCGCCGTCCAACCCGACCGGCAAGGTGCTCGGGGTCGAGCACCTGGCCAAGGTCGTGCGCTGGGCTCGCTCGATCGGGGCCGTGGTCGCCAGCGACGAGTGTTACGCCGAACTCGGCTGGGACGTCGAGGAGGTGCCGAGCATCCTCGATCCGCGGGTCTGCCAGGGCTCGCATGCCGGGTTGCTGGCGGTGTACTCGACCTCCAAGCAGTCCAACCTGGCCGGCTACCGGGCAGGGTTCGTGGCCGGCGACGTCACCCTGGTCGGGGCGTTGCTCGAGCTGCGCAAGCACGCCGGGATGATGATGCCGGCGCCGGTTCAGGCCGCACTGACCGCGGTGCTGGCGGACGACGCCCACGTGGCCGAGCAGCGCGAGCGCTACCGCGCCCGGCGAGCGCTGGCGTTGGCGGCGTTCAGCGCGGCCGGGTTCCGGATCGAGGACTCCGAGGCCGGGCTCTACCTGTGGGCCACCCGGGACGAGCCGTGCTGGGACACCGTCGCCTGGCTGGCCGAGCGGGGCGTGCTGGTGGCGCCGGGGGAGTTCTACGGCGCCGCCGGCGCGCGTCACGTCCGGATCGCCTTGTCGATCACCGACGAGGCCGCCGCCGCGCTGCCCGCTCGCCTCGCCTGATCCTCCCAACCCGCTCATGCTCCCCAGCTGACCGGCGATGATCGGACATCACGGACAAATAACCCAAACTTGCAGACCTCTGCGGAGCATGAGCAGTCACCCGCGGAGCATGAGCGGGTTGGGGGGAGTGGGAGGAGTGGGGGGAGTGGGGGTGAGCAGGGTGCGGACTCGGTCGGGGCCCAGGGCGAGCAGGAGCGTGGGCAGGCGGGGGCCCGTGTCCCGCCCGACCAGCAACTCGTAGAGCAGGGCGAAGAACGCCCGCTGGGCGGCCTTGAGTTCCGGGGTCGGGCGGACGTCGGCCGGCAGGCCGAGCAGCTGCTTGGGGACGCCGTAGACCAGGGTGGTCAGGCCGTCCAGCGACCAGTGGTCGTCCAGTCCGGCCACCAGCAGGGCCAGCCCCGCGCGCTGGCCGTCGTCCAGAGCCGCCAGCCGCTCGAGGTCCGCGGCCTCGCGCACCTGGGTGCGCTGCTCGGCGGGCAGGGTGGCCACCCACCGCTCGACACAGTCCAGGCGCGGGCGGACGTCGTCCAGGCTCGTCACCGGGTCGGCAGGGTCGAGATCGGCCAGGATGCGCAGGGTCTGGGCGGCATCGCCGGTGGCGATGTCGACGATCGAGGCCAGGGTCCGGTAGGAGACCGGGCGCGGGGTCTGGGTCAGCACCCCGGCGCTCTGGGTGGACCGCGCCCGGTGGAAGGACGCCTCGTCCGCAGGGGTCGCCGAACCTCCGGACACCTTGCGGCCCAACGCATCCCACTCGTCGTACAACCGGGCGATCTCGGCGTCGAAGGCCACGGTGAACCCCTGGTTGGGCCGGCGCCGGGCGTAGAGCCAGCGCAGCAGCGAGGGTTCCATCACCTCGAGCGCGTCCATGGCGGTCGGGACGCCGCCCTTGGAGCTGCTCATCTTCGCCATCCCGCTGATGCCGACGAAGGCGTACATCGGCCCGATCGGTGCCGGGCAGCCGAAGACCTCCCGCACCAGCTGGGTGCCGACGGTGAACGAGGACCCGGGGGAGGAATGGTCGACCCCGGACGGCTCGAACGCCACGCCCTCGTACGCCCAGCGCATCGGCCAGTCGACCTTCCACACCAGCTTGCCCCGGGTGTGCTCGGTCAGCTTCACGATCTCGCGGTGACCGCAGGCGGTGCAGACGTAGCTCAGCTCGGTGGTCCGGTCGTCATAGGACGTCACGGTGGTGAAGTCCTTGTCGCACTGCGAGCAGTACGGCTTGTACGGGTAGTAGCCCGACGCTCCGCCGCCGTCGTCCTCCGAGGCCGCGCCCGAGTCCTGCGCCGAGCCCTCGCCCGAGCCCTCGGCGGTGGTCTTCTTGGTGCGGTAGCGGCCCAGGACGGCGTCGATCGCCGCGCGCTCGCGCATCGCCAGCAGGATCTGCTCGCGATAGTCCCCCGAGGTGTACTTCACCGTCTGGCTCAGCGGCAGCACCTCGATGCCCATCCGCGCCAGCGCCTCGGTCATCGGCGCCTTGAAGTGCTCGGCCCAGTTGGCGTGCGGGCTACCGGGCGGTGCCGGGATCGAGGTCAGGGGCCGGCCGATGTGCTCGTTCCAGGACTCGTCCACCCCCGGGACGCCGAACGGCACCTTGCGAAACCGGTCGTAGTCGTCCCAGGAGAGCACGTGGACGACGTCGCGCCCCCGGCGGCGGATCTCATCGGCGACCAGGTGAGGGGTCATCACCTCGCGCAGGTTCCCCAGGTGGATCGGGCCGGACGGGCTCACCCCGGAGGCGCACACGACGGGTGCCTCCGGCCGGGCCTGACCGGCGGCGATCCGGCGGTCGACCTCGGCGATCACCTCGTCGGCGAACCGGGACACCCAGTCGCTGCGCAGGGACTCATCGGTTGGTGAGGGGCTCGTCTCCACGGTGGACGATTCTCGCATCGTCCCGCCGGGCGACTCGTCGGCGGTCCCCGGATGACGTCCGCGCCGCGGGGATGCACCCTGGAATCAGGCGTGGGGGGAGGGACGCATGGCTCGGCACCGTCAGGAACCCCGCGACCCCCGCCATCGACGTCCCCCGCGCCCACCCCGACACCGGGCCCGTCCCGGGTCACGGATCCTGCTGGCGCTCAGCGTGATCGGCTCGACGGTGGCGATGTCCGCGGCGCAGTCGGAGCTGGTGACCGTCCGGTTCGAGGACCCCCTCGGGGTCGAGCAGCATGCCGGGCCGGATGCCGGCCAGGATGGCGAGCAGACGTTCGAGCAGAGGCTCGAGCAGGCGGCACCTCCGGTGGCGGAGGACCGGTTGGCCCGGTACTCGCCCGCGTCCCCGATGGCGTCAGCGTCCGGCTCGGCGCCGGGCTCGGCGT
The DNA here is from genome assembly GCA_016794595.1 of Kineosporiaceae bacterium. Classification (GTDB taxonomy): domain Bacteria; phylum Actinomycetota; class Actinomycetes; order Actinomycetales; family Kineosporiaceae; genus JADJPO01. The sequence continues at coordinate 16,273 of JAEUJN010000056.1, read as the reverse complement.
CGGGGTCGCAGGGGGCGAGCCCGGCAGGCTCGCCGACCGCACGCAGCGTGGTGGCCGGGGTGACGCAGGACCTCGGGGACGCCGCGGTGCCGCCGAGCCGGGTGGTCCCTCCCGGGCTTCCCGCTGTGGCGCTGGCCGCCTACCGCTCGGCCGCCGACACCCTGGCCCGCAGTGATCCGGCGTGCCGCCTGCACTGGAGCGTGCTGGCCGGGATCGGTGCCGTCGAATCCGACCACGGGCGGTTCGCGGCCTCCGAACTCGGGCGGGACGGGATCTCCCGGCCGCCGATCATCGGGATCGCGCTGGACGGCACCAGGCCCGGGACGGCGCTGGTGCGCGACACCGACAACGGCCGGCTGGACGGTGACCGGGTGCACGACCGGGCGGTCGGGCCGATGCAGTTCCTGCCCGGGACCTGGGCGACCTACGCCCGGTCGGCGCGGCCTGGCCGCCCGCCGAATCCGCAGGACATTCGGGACGCGGCGCTCAGTGCCGCGACCTACCTGTGCGCGGGGACGGGTGACCTGGGCACGGACGCCGGGCTGCGGGCCGCGGTGCTGCGGTACAACCGCTCCGCTCGGTACGCCGACGTGGTGATCGCCCTGGCCCGGGCCCATGCCACCGGCACGGTGGTGATCGCCACGCCCGGGACGTCCGGACGTCCCACTCCCACCCCCACTCCCACCCCCACCCCCACCCCCACTCCCACCCCCACTCCCACCCCCACTCCCACCCCCACTCCCTCTGCCTCGCCCACTGGACGCGTCTCGCCCTCACCCAGCCCGAGTCCCCCGAGTCCGAGTCCGGCTGACGGGGTGAGCCCCAGCCCGGCAGACGGCGCGAGCCCCAGCCCGGCAGACGGCGCGAGCCCCACCGATCGGGACGCTCTCACACCGTCGTCGGTGGGTGGTTCGCCCCAGATCCCGCCGTCCGCAACGCCGTCCGCCCCCAGCGGGGACGCGTCAGATGCCACGGTCGAGCCGAGCCCGACGCCCGGATCGGGGTGAGCCGCCCGGCCGATGGCCGGCCGGCGACCGCGGACACCAGCACGATCACGGCCGCGATCGCGACCACCGCCGCCGCTCGCCCGGTCGTCGAGCCGGGGTCGACCCAGCGCTCGAGCACCCGACGGACGGCGTCCACGGCCACGACATGCCACAGGTACCCCGCGATCGCCTGCATCGAGAGCGGCGGCACCCAACTCACCTGCGGCCAGGGGGCTCGCAGCACCAGCAGGGTCACCGCCAGGCCGAACACCATGCGGGCGGGCGCGGGAGCGGTGGTGGCCGGCGTCGGCCCGACCAGGCCGCTCGCGTCCAGCCACCACGCCATCCCCACGGCCAGGGCCAGGGCCAATGGGCGCACCCAGCGTGCGGACAGCACCCTGCCCCAGCCGTCGTGATGGGCGAAACCGAGCACCCAACAGCCGCCATAGGTGGCCACAGAACGCAGCGCCTGCCCGTCGGGGCCGCCGAAGCCCACCACTCCCAGCGCCTCGAGCAGGAACAGGCCCGGCACCGCCGCCAGGGTCCGCCGCGGCCACCGCCGGTACAACCACAGCAGTGCCGGGCTGAGCACCATCAGCACGAGCGTCGTCCGGGCGAACCACGCCCCCGCTGCCCAGGGCATCGACGAAGGGCTCACCGGCGGTTCGGCCAGCGGCAGCACCCACCAGATCGCCGCCGGGTCGAGGGGTGCACCGAGGGCCGGATCGAGGGGCCGCTCACCCTCGGCCATGACGGTGGCCAGGGCGCCCGCCGCGGTGATCCAGACCGCCACCAGCACCCGGCGCAGGTGGGCACCGACGGCCCCCCAGACCGTCGGGCGGGCTCGATCCAGGGCAGCGGCGACCTGGGCGCCGGTGACCGCGAACAGCACGGCCGGCGCCGCCAGGGCGAGGGGGAACCAGGCCGGGCCGAACGCTGCCGCGCCCACGGCGGCGAGCAGCGCGGCCACGGCCGGCAGCCGCAGATCGTCGGTCAGCCGCAGATCGCCGGTCAGGCGCAGATCGTCGGTCAGGTTCATGACGGCTCCGTGACGGATCCGGTTCGGGCGATCTTGTTCCAGCGGCCGTGGACGCCGCGCAGGGCCATGGCCGCGCAGGTGTACAGCAGGTAGGCGCGCAGCGGCTCGAAGGCGAAGCGGTAGACCGGCACCATGAGCACCAGGGACCAGCGCTCACCGAGCACCCGGATCGCGACCGCCGCGATGGCCGCCTGGGCCAGGAGGAATCCGGCGAGGTAGAGCCCCACCGTGCCCCACCCCTGACGATGGATCATCATGATCGCGCTCGCCGTGGTCAGCGGCAGGAACAGCAGTGGTACCACGATCGAGGACACGTACAGGGGCAACACGAACCAGCCGAGCCAGCCGTTGCCGGAGAACATCAGCGAGCGGTGCTTGGCGATCGCCTGCAGGGTGCCGAAGGTCCACCGGGTGCGTTGGGCGAGAAGGGAATCGACGTCCTCGGGGACCTCGGTGTAGGCCAGCGCCCGGTCGTCCTGGGTGACCCGCCAACCGGCCCGGTGCAGGCTCAGGGACAGGTCGCAGTCCTCGGCCAGGGTCTGGTCGGAGAACCCCCCGACGGCCAGCACCGCCCGCCGGCTCCAGGCGGCACAGGCACCCGGGACGATGGTGATCGCGCCCATCGCGTCCTGGGCGGCCCGCTCGACGCCGATCTGGGAGACGTATTCCAGTGCCTGCCAACGGGTCAGCAGGTTGGTGGTGCGGTTGCCGACCCGGACCACGCCGGCCACGGCACCCAGCCGGCCGTCGACGTCCGCGGCAAAGTGCGCGGCGAGCCGGGTGACGGTGTCCGGGGCGATCAGGGTGTCGGCGTCCATGGTCACGATCACCGACCCGCGGGCCCGCCCGATCCCGCGGTTCAGCGCGCTGGCCTTGCCACCGTTGGGCTGGCGCAGGACGAGCAGCCGGGACTCGCTGCGCGCCAACCGGTTCAGGATGACCAGCGTGGCGTCGGTGGACCCGTCGTCCACCACGATCAGCTCGCGCAGCGGGTAGTCCGAGGCAAGAACCGAGCGCACGGTGCGCTCGATCACCCGCTCCTCGTTGTAGGCGGCGATCACCACCGACACCGACCTGGCGATCTGCTCCGGGGAGGGCGGATCGATGCGTCGGCGGCGCCGGTGACGGGCGAGAGCGATCGCCGAGTTCACCAGTCCGAGAGCCATCGAGCCCCCGGCGAGCAGCAGCAGGGCGGTCAAGGCCATCCGGGGCAGTCGCAGCACTGCGGTCGCCACGATCCAGGCCACCCGGTCCCACCGGTCGGGCCGGGCCTCGCGTGGGGCCGCGACCACGGCTGCCTGGGCCTGACTCATGGTGGCGAAGGTGTAGCCACGATCCCTCGCGGCTCGGATCAGCCGATCCACGTAGGCGATCGTCGCCCGGCGGTCGCCGCCGCTGTCGTGCAGCAGCACGGTCAGGTCGCGGCCGTCGAGGTCCGGCAGCGGCATGCTCGCCGGCTGGTCGGCCGCCCCGTAGCGCCAGTCGTTGCTGTCGGCGTCCTGGGTGGCCACGTGGAAGCCGAGCTGCTGGGCCCGCCAGATACCCCGGACGTCGCCGCGCAGGCTCTCCTCGTCGTCCCCCTCGTAGGGCAGGCGGAACAGGCTGCTCTGCCGGCCGGTGGCGGCCCGCACCAGTCGCTCGGTCCAGACGAACTCCCACCGACCGCGCACCCCGGAGACGGCATTCAGGTCGGCATGGGTCATCGAGTGGCCGGCCACCTCGTGCCCCTCGCGCACGGCCCGCCGGGTGATCTCCGGATGGGCGACCACGGCACTGCCGACGACGAAGAAGGTGGCCGGAACCCGGTGTCGGGAGAGCAGATCGAGCAGCGGCGGCGTCCAGGTGGGGTTCGGGCCGTCGTCGAAGGTCAGGGTCATCACCGGGCTGCCCGAGCGCTCCCGGCCGTAGCGTTGCAGGGCGACCGTGCCGGACCCCACCTGGGCGACCTCGGCCGAGCTGAGGGTCGCCACCCGCGCCCCGGTGGAGGGATCCCGGGCGATCAGACCACCCGGTCTGCCCTGGGTGCCCAGGGTGGCCGGTGCGCCCGGCGCCGGGGGAGCCGGCTCCAGCCGAACCAACCGCACGAGTGGGCCGGAGCCGAGGATCGCCGGCTGGGCGGGCAGGTCGGGCAGGGGGTCGGCCATGGAGACCGGCACCGAGGCCGTCCCCGGGCGGGTCAGCGTGGACGGTGCCCCCAGAGCCAGGGTCGCCACCACCAGGACGGCGAGCCCGACGGAGACCCTGCGGACCCGGGTCCACCGGGACCCGGTGGGATCGAAGAACACCTGACCCGATTCGCGCACGTCTCACCCCCGCCGGCGACATGGTGCTGGGTCAGGAGTTGAACACGCTGGGGGACAACGCGTCCCGCAGTGGGAGCAGCGCGTGCGACATCCGGGTGAGGGTCAGTTCGCTGGGTTGTGACAGCTGACGGTGGGTCACGCCGAACCCGGCTCGAGAGCCGGCGCCGTCCCGGGTGGCCATCAGGACGGGAGGACGGCGGCTCAGCCGCCGGCAGCCACCCGCACCACGACCGAGCCCGCCTCCGGGCCGGAGTCGAGGGCCGTCCACCCGTCCTTGGACTGGCTGCGCCGCCACTGTCGGCCGTCCACCTCGACGGCCACCACGTGCAGGCCCTGGGCGCGGGCGACCGCCCACTGGGCCAGGGCCCAGGACATCCGACCGGGCTCACTGCCGGTGAGAGTGAACCGCAGCGCCGTCCCGGGTGCCTCGGCACTCTCGATCGCCGACCCGGTGCGTCCGGTCTCGGCCGCAGCGGCGGCGGCCAGGGCCCGGGCCCGCCCGGTGAGTCCGCCGGTCCCGGGCTGTTCGGCCGGCAGCTCGGCCGGCTCCCGCAGGCGGCACGACAGCGCTGCCGGGGAGTAGCCGCTCAGGGAGGAGGCGAACGCCCTGGCCTCGGTCTCGTGGGAGGCGTAGGCGGTCGGGAACGCCGACCGCTGCACCTTCTGGGCGGCCTGGGTGATCGGCAGGCTCTGATACCCCTCGATCTCGACCAGCACGTCGTAGAAGGCGTTGGTGGCGTAGACCGGGTCCATGATCTGGTCGGCGGTGCCCCACCCCTGGGAGGGTCGCTGCTGGAACAGGCCGAGGGAGTCCCGGTCGCCGTAGTCGATGTTGCGCAGCTTGGACTCCTGCAGCGCGGTGGCGATGCCGATGGTCGCCGCCCGACCCGGCAGTCCTCGGCGGACCGCGACCGCGGCGATCACCGCCGCGTTGCCCGCCTGCTCGGGGTCGAGCACCGCCGTGCTGCCCAGGGCGGTCGCCGTGCACCCGGGCAACAGGGTCACCCGGTCCAGCAGGTCACGCAGCCAGACCCAGCCGCCACCGAGGGCGGCCACCACGACCACCACCACGACCAGCGGGACCAGGATCCTGCGCGAGGAACGGCTCATGCGTTGGCGTGCAACGCCTCGTTGAGTGCCACCTGCTTGCCCGCACGTGGCACGGCCTCGACCCCACCGGTCAGGGAGTTGCGCCGGAAGAGCAACCCGTCGGTGCCGGACAGCTCGGACGCCTTGACGATGTGGCCGCCGGGCAGCAGGGTCAGCTTCGTCCCGGCGGTGACATACAGGCCGGCCTCGACCACGCAGTCGTCACCCAGGCTGATCCCGATGCCGGCGTTCGCGCCCAGCAGGCAGCGCCGTCCGATCGAGATGACCTCGGTTCCCCCGCCGGACAGGGTGCCCATGATCGAGGCGCCACCCCCGACGTCGGACCCGTCGCCGACGACCACGCCGGCCGAGATCCGGCCCTCGACCATCGAGGTGCCGACGGTGCCGGCATTGAAGTTGACGAACCCCTCGTGCATCACGGTGGTGCCCACGGCCAGGTGGGCGCCCAGGCGCACCCGGTCGGCGTCGGCGATCCGCACCCCGGAGGGCACCACGTAGTCGGTCATCCGGGGGAACTTGTCCACTCCCGAGACGATCACCGGTCCGGTGGCCGCCAGACGGGCACGGGTCAGTTCGAACCCCTCGACCGCGCACGGCCCCCGATTCGTCCAGACCGTGGTGACCAGGACGCCGAAGATCCCGGTCATGACGCAGCCGTGCGGGGCGACCAGGCGGTGTGAGAGCAGGTGCAGGCGCAGGTAGGCATCCGGCACATCGGCCGGGGCGGCGTCCAGGTCGATCACGGTCCGGACGACGTGGCGGCGCACGCCGCGGGCCGCGTCGTCCCCCTCGAGCGCCAGCAACTCGGCCGGGACCGGGCCCGCGTCCGGCTCGCCGAGCCGCGGGGCGGGGTACCAGGTGTCCAGGGTGACTCCCTGGAGGGTGGTCGTCGCCAGGCCATCGGCCCAGGCGGTGCGAGCGGGGGTACCCGAGGGGGCATCGGACGGGGAACCGGGCGGGGAAGCGAGCGGGGAATCGGACGGGGCCGGGGTCATGGGACAAGCCTATGCGGAGGGTGTCACCGGTCGCGGCTAGCCTTCGCGCCATGCGGTTCATCGGTGGTGCCCCAGGGCACGAGGCGTCGGCGGACGTGCGGGACGTGGTGGCGTTGACCCGGGCCATCTGCGACGTCGAGTCGGTCAGCGGGGGCGAGCAGGGGCTGGCCGACGCGGTGGAGCAGGTGCTGCACGGGGTCGACGGGCTCGAGGTGCTGCGCGACGGGGACGCCGTGGTCGCCCGCACCCGGCTCGGTCGCTCCGAACGGGTGGTGCTGGCGGGCCACCTGGACACCGTGCCGCTGGCCCGGCATCCGGACGGCACCCCCAACCTTCCGGTGCAGGTGGTGGAGGAAGGCGGGGCCGAGGTGCTCCTGGGGCGGGGCACGGTGGACATGAAGGGCGGCGTCGCCGTCCAGCTGCACCTGGCCGCGACCCTGCCCGATCCGATCCGCGATGTGACCTACGTGTTCTACGACAACGAGGAGGTCGAGGCCGCTCGCAACGGGCTGCGCCGGCTGGCCGAGCACCACCCGGAGTGGATCGCAGGGGACTTCGCGGTGCTGCTGGAGCCGACCGACGGAACCGTCGAGGGGGGGTGCCAGGGCACCATGCGGGTGGCCGTGACCACCCGGGGGACGGCGGCCCACTCGGCTCGTTCCTGGATGGGGCACAACGCGATTCACGATGCCGGGCGGGTGCTGTCCCGGCTGGGGTCCTACCTGGCCCGCGAGGTGGCCGTCGACGGGTTGACCTTTCGCGAGGGACTGAACGCGGTCGGCATTCACGGCGGGATCGCGGGCAACGTGATCCCGGACCACTGCGAGGTCACGGTGAACTACCGTTTCGCCCCCGACCGCTCGGTGGCCGATGCCGAGGCCCATCTCCGCGAGGTGTTCGAGGGGTTCGAGGTCGAGGTCCTGGACGCCGCGGGTGGGGCCCGGCCCGGCCTCGATCACCCGGCGGCCGCGGCCTTCGTGGCGGCCATCGGTCAGCAGCCGAAGCCGAAGTTCGGCTGGACCGACGTGGCCAGGTTCAGCGCCCTCGGGGTGCCGGCGGTCAACTTCGGGCCGGGCGACCCGCTGCTCGCCCACCGGGACGACGAGCGGTGCCCGGCCGCCCAGGTCACGGGGTGTGCCGAGGCACTGCGGCGGTGGTTGTCGCCGGCGGGCTGACCGACCGTCTCAGCCGGGGGTCGGGCGGGTCCGTGGGGAGGGCCGCTCGGTGGAGGGGCCGCCCGCGGGCACGGTGGAGTTCGGGGCGGAGTTCGGGGCCGCTGCGCCGGCCGTGGGGGAGGTCGAGGACAGGTCGATCACGGCGGCCCGGCGCCCGCTGCGCCGGCTCGGGCGAACCTCCATGGTGGCGTCGGCATCCACCGGCTCGGTGTCCGGCAGATCGCCCACGGCGTGCCGCGCCGCGTGAGGGGAGGAGCGCCGCACCCGAGCCGGGCGGCTCTCGCGAGGCCCCCGGGGGGTCGCCGGCTCAGGCCGCGCGGGGGCGTGGGTGGTCGGAGGGGTCAGCAGGGCACCGTTGCCCTGCGCGGGCAGGTCGCGCAGATCGAGCACCTCGGTCGCGTTGGCGTCCGGGGCCCCCACCGGTTCGGGCATGACCGATTCGGGGGCCGGCAGGCTCACCCGGCTCCGGCGCTTGGCCTCGAGCAGGGCCTCGTCGGCCCGGCGGAACAGCCGCTCGGCGTCGGCGGCCGGGCGGCGTCCGGTCAGGGCGTACAGCGCGGCGGTCCCGGTGGTCACCCGCACCCGCAGGCCGGAGGCGACGGTGTCCCAGGGCAGGGTGTGGATCGCCCGTGACATCCGCTCGGCGGCCTTGGTGGCCTCCGCGTCCCCCTGGCCGGGCAGCAGGACCACGAACTCGTCCCCTCCGTAGCGCACCAGCCGATCGCCCGGGCCCATCTTCTCGCCCAGCGTGAGGGCCACCTGGCGCAGCACCTCGTCACCGACGAGATGGGTGAAGGTGTCGTTGACCTGTTTGAAGTCGTCCAGGTCGAACAAGATCATTGCCACCGGCAGCTGCGTGAAGCGCAGCATCGCGGCCATCTCCTCGTCCAGCGCCCTCCGGTTGCCGACGCCGGTCAGGGCGTCCGTGCGGCTCTCGGTGACCAGGGCCTGGTGTTCCATCGCCTGGCGCGCCGTCTCCCCGGCGAACTCCATCCCCTGCCAGGCGAGGCGCACCAGCAGGTCGCTCAGCCGGGCGGTCGGCCGGTCCAGGTCCCCGCGGGCCTCTCGCTCCAACCAGAGCCGCTCCCGGGCGCGGCACACCTCGAGCACGATGTTCGGCAGCGACCCGAACTGGCGCGAGACGCTGTCGTCCAGGCTGCGGGCGGTGGCGTGCGATCCGACCAGCGTGTGCGCGTGCAGCGCGGCGACCACCAGGAGCTGCGATTCCGGGGCCTGCAGGCCTGCCGGCTCGCCGAAGGCGTCCGAGCCGAGCAGGCGCAGTGCCTCGGTCGCCTGCCCGCGATAGCTGGCCGACAGCCCGCGCACGCCGTCGGCGATCCGGCGCAGCGGCTCGGGCACGGGGCTCACCCCGAGGGCGATCACCTTCTCGGCGAGCTGGACGGCGCGCTCGAGCAGCCGCGGTTCGGGGCCGGAGGCGCCCCGGGCCACCGGCTCCATCGCCCGTGCGGCGAGCTCGGCCGCCCACGCGGCCCAGTGGGTGGCCTGGTCGAGCGCCTCGTGGGCATCGATGGTCGCCTCGAGCAGACCGCGGGCGTGCTCGGCCCGGTCGTGCAACCGGATCCGGGCGAAGGCCGCTGCGGTGGCGTCCAGCAACCGGAAGCCGGCGATGCTGCCGAGGTCCTCGGTCAGCGCGTCCAGATGAATCCGGGCCAGGTCGCCCATGGCCGAGCCCGGTTCGCCGTTCTCCAGTCGGGTCCGGGCCCGCATGGCGCAGGCCATGGCCACCCAGACCGGCAGCTGGCGTTCGGCGGCGGCGCTCTCCAGCATGGTCCAGGCCGCGACCACCTCGGCCCGGCCGGCGCCGCTGAGGCGCATCAGGTAGGCGCGGGCGTAGAGCCCGAGCGGCCAGGCACCGGGGTCCTGACGTCGCTGGAGCCCGGGCAGGTACTGCTCCAGCTCGCGCAGGGCCGCCGCGGGATCGCCGAACCGTCCCTGGACGAGCAGACGCTCGGTCTCGACCACCTCGTCCCGGCGGGGCGGGGAGCCCTTGCCGGACGGCGCCCGCGGGGTCCGTTTGCGGGGCGTGGCCGGGGCCGACGCGGCGGGCCGGGCAGGCGCCGACGTGCCGTCCTGCCCGGAGGAGTCCGCCTGCCAACTCTGCACGGACGAACAGTAGCGCGCTGTGACGGTTTGCCAGATGCTGCCCGAGGTGTCCGACCCGGTCGGGCGAGCGCTCCCGTGCCAAAGTGACCGGATGACCGAACCCGGCGGCTCGATCCGCAGCGACGCGTATCACAAGGGCCCGATCACGCTGCGTGGATCGCAAGTGCCCGCCACGACGGCCGACCAGCGGCTGCTGGACCAGCGCGGACCCACCTCCTGGCTGCACCAGGACCCGTGGCGCGTGATGCGGATCCAGGCCGAGTTCGTCGAGGGATTCGGTGCCCTGGCCGAGCTCGGTCCGGCGATCAGCGTGTTCGGGTCGGCCCGGACCCCTCGCGATCACCCCAACTACGCCCTCGCCGTCCAGCTCGGCCGCCGCCTGGCCGAGTCCGGCTACGCCGTGATCACCGGCGGCGGGCCGGGGACGATGGAGGCCGCCAACAAGGGAGCCGTCGAGGGAGGCGGCGTCTCGGTCGGGCTGGGGATCGAGCTGCCGCACGAGCAGGGCATGAACGAGTGGGTCGACCTCGGCGTCCACTTCCGCTACTTCTTCGCCCGCAAGACGATGTTCGTCAAGTACGCCACCGGGTTCATCGTGCTCCCCGGGGGGTTCGGCACCTTCGACGAGCTGTTCGAGGCGCTCACCCTGGTGCAGACCCGCAAGGTCACCTCGTTCCCGATCGTGCTGATCGGCACCGCCTACTGGGGCGGGCTGGTCGGCTGGCTGCGCGACGTCGTCCACGAGCAGGGCATGATCTCGCCCGGCGACATCGACCTGGTGACCGTCACCGACGACGTGGACGAGGCGATCGCGGTCATCCGGCAGTTCGCCGATCCGCTGGAGTGACCGTCGACCGGTGCGGTGGCCGACGGTTCGCGTGGGACGGACAGGTGATCCACAGCCGTCGTGCATGGACCCAGCGGGGGAGCGGGCGCACACTGCGAGCATGCGGGTCACACCGGTTCCCCGGCGCGGCGAGGTCCTCGCCGGGCGGGACGCGCGCGGGCGGGCGATCCGGGTCGGCTCCCACCCGGAGCAGAACCGGGTGGTGGTGAGCATCTGGCAGGACGACACCTGCCTGGCCACGGTGCGCCTGGCCGGCGAGGACCTGCCCATGATGGTGCGAGCGCTGACCCAGGCTGTGATCGACATCGACGCGGCGGATCGCCTCGATCAGGGACGGGACGCCGGATAGCCCCGGCCGGGCAGAGGGCCGGCAGGGAATCGGCGGCGCGCCTCGGCGGTTGTGGGCGCCATGACGACACCGATCGCGGTCGAGGTCTGGTCCGACGTGGTGTGCCCCTGGTGCTACATCGGCAAGCGCCGGTTGGAGGGCGCCGTGGCCGCGCTGGGTGCCCTCGCCCCGGGCACCGAGGTCGAGATCACCTATCGGTCCTTCCAGCTCGATCCCGATGCCCCGCGACCGGGTGAGGACCGCTCGCGGCCGCGCACCGTGGAGTACCTGGCGGACAAGTACGGCCGCGGCGCTCCCGCGGACCGCCTGGAGCAGGCGGCCCGGATGATCGCCCAGGTGAACGAGGTGGCCGCCGGCGAGGGTCTGGTCTACGACCAGAGCGCCGCCGTCCGGACCAACACGATCGATGCCCATCGCCTGCTGCACGCCGCTCTCGCCCACGGGGGGCCGGCGATGCAGGCAGGGCTGAAGGAGCGACTGCTGGCGGGGTACTTCGTCACCGGGCAGGACCTCGGGGACGCCGACACGCTGGTGGCGCTGGCTGCCGAGGCGGGACTGCCGGGGGCGCTCGCCCGCCAGGTGGTGGACGGCGAGCAGTACCTGGAGGCCGTTCGGGCCGATCAGGAGCTGGCCCGGGCGATCGGGATCACCGGGGTGCCGTTCGCGGTGGTGGATCGTCGGTTCGGCATCTCCGGGGCCCAGCCCGTCGAGGCCTTCGGCGAGGTGCTCCGGCGGGCCCTCGCCGCCCGCGAGGACCCGTCGACCTGAGGCCGGTCGCCCCAGGGCAACCCCGGGGTTCAGTCACTCTCAATAATCGCGTGAACACGCAGAGTCGCAACCTGCGTAAGCTGCGCTGCCATGGTGGGAGGGGGCAGCCGGTTCGGCCGGCGCGAGCTCGCCCTGCTGGCCGTGGCCGCGTGCCTGCTGCTGTGGTGGCGGTTCCCGGCGGGGGCAGTGACCACGCTGGTCACCGTCGGTGCGGTCGCGGTGTCGGTCTGGTCGTTGTGGGGTGCGGCGGCGGCTCGCCGGGCGGCCCGGGTGGCCGACCGGACGCAGGCTGGGATGATCTCTCCCGGGCAGCCGATCGAGCTGCCGGATGACGGCCTCGCCCCGGGCGCCCGCGACCGGAACCGGGATCACCGGCGGAGCTGAGCGGGATCAGGGGAGCAGGGCCGCGGCCATCGCCCCGGTCGACGGTGCGCCCGCACCGGACCCGAACCGGGCGATCCTGGTCCGCACCGACGTCTCCTACCCGCAGAGCGTCGTGGTGGAGCCTGTCGGCGAGTTCGAGTACCCGGAGGGCGTCTCCTCCTCCACCGTCGTCGAGCACTCGGTGCTGCCGGCGCGCGGCCTGCGGGGCGAGCACGTGCAGGCGACGGTGACGATCTCTCAGCTCCGTCGCGAGGGGGCCCACGGACGGACCGCCCACGCGCTCGGCAGCTCGACCGTCGCAGCGCGCGTCGTGCGCCCGGACGAGCCGGTGAGGGTCACCGTCCTGCTCGGCGACGACTGGGCACCCGACCTGATGCCCGGTCGGCCCGTGGTCGTCACCTCGGAGGTCACCTTCCCCTGCACCAGCCTGCTGCAGCCGGGTGCCGATGGGCCGCACGTGCACCCGGAGAACCTCCCGGCGCCGACCTGGTCGATGTGGAACTGGGTGAACTGACGCGCGGTCCTGCCACAGTGAGGTGGTGAGCGCAGCGAGCGAACCCGGCGACGCGTCGGTGCGATCGAGGCTGGCCGGGTTGCCGATGTTCAGCCAGCTCTCGGTCGAGCAACTGGACGTGGTCGCAGCGGCCACCCGTCCCACCCGGTTGGCCAGGGGTGAGGTGCTCTTTCACGCCGGCCAGGAGTGCCAGGCCTTCCACTGTGTCGTCAGCGGCCAGGTCAAGCTCACCGTGTCGACCTCGGACGGCGCCGAACGCGTGGTCGAGATCATCGGTGCGGGCCAGACCTTCGGTGAGGCGGTCGTGTTCACCGGCCGGCGTTATCCCGTGACCGCGACCGGCCTGCTGCCGACCGTCCTGCTGGTCGTCCCGTCGGCGGTGGTCCTCGACCTGGTGGCCGTCGACCCGATGTTCGCCCGCCGGATGCTCTCCGGCCTCGCCGTCCGGCTGCACACGATGGTCGACGACCTCGAGGCGATCTCGCTGCGGACGGGCGCCCAGCGGGTGGCCGGGCTGCTGGTCGGGCTCGAGACCGACGCGCCGACGTCGGGAACGGCACTCCGCCTGCCCGCCAGCAAGGCAGTCCTGGCCTCACGGCTGAACCTGACCCCGGAGACGTTCTCACGCACCCTGCGCGACCTCACCACGGCCCGGGTGATCGCCGTCCAGGGCCGGCTGATCACCGTGCTGGACCTGCCCGCGCTCTGCGCAGTGGCCGACGTCGAGGAGCCGGACGCGCGCGGCGACCGTCCCTGACCGCTCGGGTGAGCGGGACCGGGGCGACCGCGGGACGTCGGTCCTGGCGCCGGGCGTCCTCCCCACCCCGGTCCTGTGTCCCACGCCGGGTCTTGACCTGGGTCAAGGACCGCCGGGCGACACCCCTCCTAGCGTCGCCCTCGCAGAGCCCCGTCGAGCTTCGGAGGAACAACCCGTGTTCTGTTACCAGTGCGAGCAGACCGACCGGTCCGGCGCCACCCCCGGCTGCGCCACCCTGCGTGGGGTGTGCGGCAAGGACGAGACCACCGCCGACCTGCAGGACCTGCTCGTGTACGCGGTCAAGGGGATCGGTCAGTACGCCACCCGGGCTCGGGCGCTCGGTGCCCCGGACGACGACGCGGCGGCCTTCGCGCTCTACGCCATGTTCACCACGCTGACCAACGTCAACTTCACCGCCACCCGGTTCGTCGAGCTGCTCGGTGAGGCAGCTCAGGTGCGCGACCGGGTGAAGGGGCGGTACGAGCAGGCTGCTCGGGCGGCCGGCCAGGTGCCCGAGCCGCTGACCGGCCCGGCCGCCTGGGAGCCGGCGGCGGACACCGACGGTCTGCTCGCCCAGGCGCGCGAGCACGGGATCACCGTCGGGTTGCCGCTGGTCGGCTCCGACGTGATCGGCGCCCGGGCGCTGAACCTCTACGGGCTCAAGGGTGTCTGCGCCTACGCCCATCACGCCGCCGTCCTGGGCAGCACCAGCCCGCAGGTGTTCGCCGGGGTCGAGCAGTCGCTGGACTACCTGGCCGGTGACCCCACCGATCTCGAGGGCCTGCTCGCCCATGCCCTCGGCCTGGGCACGCTCAACCTGTCGGTGATGGAACTGCTGGACGCCGCGAACACCGGATCCTTCGGTCACCCGGTGCCGACCGCCGTCCGGGTCACCCCGACCGCGGGCAAGGCGTTGCTGGTCAGCGGCCACGACCTGCGTGACCTGGCCTCGATCCTGGAGGCCACCGCGGGCACCGGGATCAACGTCTACACCCACGGTGAGCTGCTGCCCGCGCACTCCTACCCGGAGCTGAAGAAGTACCCGCACCTGGTGGGCAACTTCGGTGGCGCCTGGCAGGACCAGCAGGAGGACTTCGCCACCTTCCCCGGCGCGATCGTGATGACCAGCAACTGCATCATCGAGCCGCGGATGACCTACCGGCAGCGGATCTTCACCACGGGTCCGGTGGGCTGGCCGGGCGTGCGGCACCTGAAGGACGGCGACTGGGCCCCCGCGTTTAAGGCGGCCCAGGCGCTGCCGGGGTTCGCCGAGGACGGCGCCGACGAGACGATCATGGTCGGCTTCGGCCGGAACACCGTGCTCAGCGTGGCCGGTGACGTGGTCGGCGCGGTCAAGTCGGGGGCGATCAAGCACTTCTTCCTGATCGGTGGCTGCGACGGCGCCGTGCCGGGGCGCAACTACTACACGAAGTTCGCCGAGGCCACGCCCGAGGACTCGGTCGTGCTCACCCTGGGGTGCGCCAAGTACCGGTTCAACCGGCACGACTTCGGCACGGTGGCCGGCCTGCCCCGGCTGCTCGACGTCGGCCAGTGCAACGACAGCTACTCGGCGATCAAGATCGCCGTGGCGCTGGCGGAGGCCTTCGAGTGCGGGGTCAACGACCTGCCGCTCTCGCTGGTGATCTCCTGGTTCGAGCAGAAGGCCGCAGCCGTCCTGCTCACTCTGCTCTCGTTGGGCATCACCGGGATCAAGCTCGGGCCGACGCTGCCGGCGTTCCTCACCCCGGCGCTGGTCGACGTGTTGGTGGCCAAGTTCGGCATCGCCCCCATCGGGGAGCCCGCCGCGGACCTCGAGGCCGCCCTGGCAGGTGCCGGATCGTGAGCGACCCTGGTCCCCGGGTGCCTGGCGTGGGGGACGCCAGGTACCCGGTTCGCCTCACCACCTCGGACGGCGTCACGCTGGCGATCGAGGTGCCCGACGGGTCGACCGTGATCGAGGCGGCGCTCGAGGCCGGGCACGTGCTGCCCAGTCAGTGCTGCCGGGGTACCTGCGGGTCGTGCCACGCCACCGCCCGGGGGGCCTATCGGCTGGGGGACCACAGCCCCTCGGCGTTGCCGCCGGAGAAGGAGGCGGCAGGCGAGGTGCTGCTGTGCCGCACCTACCCGCTGGGCACGGTGGACGTCGCGCTCGCCTACCCGCGCTCGCGGATCCTCGACGGTGGGGTCGGCCGGCGGGAGGGGATCGTGGTGGAGGTGTCCCGGGTGGCCCGGGACACCGTGGCCCTGCGCCTCCAGCTCGACCCGGACGAGACCACCGGCGCCGGGGTCGAGTTCGAACCCGGGCAGTTCATGGAACTGCAACTGCCGGGGGACGAGCGCCGCCGGGCCTACTCGATGACCAACACCGGCAACTGGGACGGCGAGGTCGAGTTCCTGATCCGGCTGCACGAGGGCGGGTACTTCTCCGGCTTCCTGTCCGAGCTGCTCGACGGCCGACGGCCGCTGGGGGAGCGGGTGATCCTGCACGGCCCGACCGGTGCGTTCGGGTTGCGCGAGAGCGGGTTACGCCCCCGGTGGTTCGTCGCCGGGGGCACCGGGCTCGCCCCGCTGCTGTCCCTGTTGCGCCGGATGGCCGAGTGGGGTGACCCGCACCCGGCCCGGCTGTTCCTGGGGGTGACCACCGAGGAGGATCTGCCCAAGCTGCCGCTGCTCGAGGACCTGGCTGCCCAGTTGCCCACCCTGGTTGTCGAACCCTGTGTCTGGGAACCGATCTCGGACTGGACAGGCACCCGCGGGACGCCGGCCGACGCGCTGGCCGCGGCCCTGGCCGGGAGATCGGGCTCGGCGCCGGACGTCTACGTCTCGGGCCCGCCGCTGCTGGTGGACGCCGTGACCGCGGTCTGCCTCGCGGCGGGACTGCCGCCCGAGCACGTCGTGACCGAGCGGGTGCTGCCCACCTGA
>JAEUJN010000033.1 GCA_016794595.1 Kineosporiaceae bacterium | reverse complement strand
CCCCGGGCGGCACGGGCATCCACGACCCTGATCGCGATCGGCACCGGCAGCCCGCCCGGTGGGACGACCGGTGGGTCGACTGGTGGAACCTCCGGTGCGACGCTGTGCTCGGCGGCCGCCGCCTTCAACGGGCCGTGAACCTGGCCCCCTACTCGACCTGCGTCCGGCGCGATCTGCACCGACCCGGCCTGGGTTCAGCCCGTGGGCAGCCGGCCGGCGAGCACGGCATCGCAGACCGCCCGTCCTTCCGCGGCCCCCTCGACCACGGCCGAGGCGAACCGGGTGAGCCAGGCGACGACTCCGTCCCGGCCCTCGGTGGCGTAGGCGGCCAGGGTCAGCGGGTAGAGCGGGCCGTGCGTCACCAGGGCCGCCTCCCACACCGACAGCCCGCGCGGATCGAGTCCGCGCCCGATCAGCACGGCCCGCCCCAACGCCCGCGCGACCACCCCGTTACCGGCCACGAACGGACGCACCACGGCCACCTCGGCGTGTGCCAGCGCGGCCACGATCACGGCCGGGGCCTGCCAGGAGCCGGTGAGCAGGTCGACCAGCGAGTCCAGGCGCGCCCCGAGCGCCGGGCCGTCGGGGGCGGGGACCGCCCGACCCTGCGAGTCCAGCAGGTCGTGCCCGTCGCCGGGCTGCTCACCGGCCCTCCGCGGACGTCCCAGTGACGCGTCGTCCACCAGGCCGGCGGCCGCAGCGACGTGCAGCGAGGCGAGCGCCTGCCAGGGAGCCCTCTGCCAGGTGGTGGCGACCTTCTCCATCGTGGCCATCACCCGCACGGCCCCGCGCACGGTCAGGCCGGAGGCGTCGTCCGGGTACTCACCCCCCCGGACGGCGTCACGCACCACCGACATCGGTACCCGGGCACCGGCCAGAACGGCGCTCGCCCGGGCGGCGCGCACGGAGGCCTCGGCGGCCGCTTCGGCCGAGCGACGGCGCAGCGCCTCGTGCCGGCGCAACTCGGTCAGGGCACCGCGCACCTGGTCGGTCGCGGCAGCCACCTCGGGATGGGCAGCCAGGGCGGCCAGCGGGTTGCTCACCCGCCCAGCATGCCGCAGGCCCACCCCCGACCGATGCCCGGGCGACCTCGGACCGGACGCCTCGGGCCGGACGCATCGGGACGGCTCAGGCGGTGACGGCCAGCGTCAGGCAGGCCGCGCGAAGGCCGGCGGCGCCGCGGTAGAGATGACCGTCCAGACCCGACCGGCGGGCTGCCGCCACCCGCTCCGGACGGTCGGCGACGAACAGCCGCGGACCGTGCGTGGCCGGGACCTCCCGCAGCAGCCGGGCCAGCAGCCGGGGATCGGCCGACTCCAGGGCACCGTTCTGCACCGGGACGGCCTGCAACTCCTCCGGCGCCGGTGCGCTGCCGTTCCCGCCCGGGCGGGCCGGACGCGAGGGCGCCACGGTGATCACCTGGTCGAAGACCGTCAGCTGCTCCGCGTACTGACCGCCCCAGGCGGGCGACGTCGCCGGGCGACCGTCCAGCCCGACCAGGTGCCAGCCCTGGGTGCGCAGGTCGACCAGGAGTTCCATCACGGCGACGTCCACCGAGCCGTACAGCTCGGCGAAGATCGCCACCAGATCGGCGTCGCTGCCGTGCCAGGCCAGCTGGGCGCGCACGTGGCGGGCGTACTCCGACTCCCCGAGCCGGCCGGACTCGAAGGCGGTGAAGGCGTCGTCGCGCAGGTGATCGGGCTGGTCCAGGGCGAGGGCGCCGCCGTTGGCCCGGCGCAGTCGGTCGAACACCCGCTCGAGGCGGGGCTCGGCGACGACGGAGGCGAGGTCGCAGATCAAGGCCGGCATGTGGCCTGAGGTTAGCCCTGTCGCCGGGGCGTCCCGGCGAGCCACACGGGGAACGGGACCATTCGGACGGCGCGTGGCTCACCCGATCGGTCCGCCGGGGCCCCCGCGGCGGCTAGCGTTCGCCTCGTGAACAACGCCACCGCCTCGACCTCTGTCACGGCGCTGGTGCTGGTGGCCGTGGTGGTGGCCGCAGCCAGCGCCCTGGTCGCCCGGGCCGTGCTGCGACGGCGCGACCTGGGCACCACGGCCGACCGCACCACCTTCGCCACCCTGCACACGGCCGCGCTGGCCACCCCTCACCTGCGCGAGGGGTTGACCCGCACCGGGGCCAGCCGGGCGATCCGCCACCTGCGCACCCTGCTGGGGACGCCGGCGGTCGCGCTGACCGACACCACCTCCCTGCTGGCCTGGGACGGAATCGGTGCCGCCTCGCACGACGGCACGGCCATGCCGCACGCCAGCACGGTGATCAGCACCGGCCGCACGGCCGTCCTGAGCAGCTCGACTGTCACCTGCAGCAAGCCGGACTGCCCGATCAGGTCGGCCGTGGTCGCCCCGGTGGTGAGCGAGGAGCGGGTGATCGGCACGCTGATCGTCTACGCCCCCGAGGCGACGGCCGGGTTGGTGCGAGCCACCCACGAGGTGGCGCAGTGGGTCTCCGCCCAGGTCGACCTGGCCGAACTCGACCACTCCCGGACCCGGGCGATCGAGGCCGAGTTGCGCGCGCTGCGCGCCCAGATCAGCCCGCACTTCGTCTACAACTCGCTGGCCGCCATCGCCTCGTTCGTGCGCACCGACCCGGAGCGGGCGCGCGAACTGCTGCTGGAGTTCGCCGACTTCACCCGGTACGCCTTCCGCCGCGGTGGGGAGTTCACCACCCTGGCGGACGAGCTGCGCAACGTGGAGCGCTACCTGGTGCTCGAGCAGGCCCGCTTCGGTGACCGCCTGCAGGTGCAGCTCCAGGTGGCACCCGAGGTGCTCTCGGTTGCCGTCCCCTTCCTGGCCGTCCAGCCCCTGGTCGAGAACGCCGTGCAGCACGGGCTGGAGACCAAGACCGGGATCGGCCGGGTCACCCTGGGCGCCGCCGACGCCGGCGCCGAGGCGCTGATCTGGGTCGAGGACGACGGCCCGGGGGCCGATCCCGAACTGATGCGCGAGGTGCTGGCCGGCGAGAGCGGGGGCGACTCGGTGGGCATGAGCAACGTCGACGCGCGGTTGCGCCAGGTGTTCGGGGACGACTACGGCCTGGTGGTCGAGACCGCACCAGGTGCGGGAACCAAGGTCAGCTTCCGGGTTCCCAAGTTCGCCTCCGGCGTCCGGGCCGGCTGACCCGGCCCACCCCAGTCCCCACCCACCCAGCCCAGTCCACCCACCCCGAGTGGTCAGTTCTCGGGCAACACGCCGGGCGTGTTGGCCGTGACCTGACCACTCGATCATGGTTCGGGGGGGTGCACCCCGCGCACCCGACCCACGAACGCATGGTGTCCGGCACCCACCGTTCGGCGCCCACGGCGCCCCCGGAGGCCACTCACGGTGGCGGACAACCCCTCTCACGCGGCAGTGGGCACCCCGCCGGGCACCGGGCTGTGAGGCAACCCTCACGAGGCGCTCGCCTCGACCCGGCGGCGCGTCGTACCCTCCCCCCATGCCATCGACGCCATCGCCTGCTCCCGCGCTGCGAGCCCTGGTGGTGGACGACGAACTGCCGGCTCTCGAGGAGCTCGCCTACCTGTTGCGCAAGGACCCCCGGATCGGCACGCTGCGCACCGCCTCCAGCGGTGCCGAGGCGTTGCGAGCCCTGGACGCCGAGGCCGTGGACGTCGTGTTCTGCGACGTGCGAATGCCCGGTCTGGACGGGTTGGACCTGGCCCGGGTACTGGCCCGGTTCAGCCAGCGCCCGCAGGTCGTGTTCGTCACCGCCTACGACCGCCACGCCATCGACGCCTTCGACCTGCGCGCCACCGACTATGTCATGAAACCCGTTCGCGCAGAACGACTTGCCGAGGCCGTGCGGCGAGTGGTCGAGTCGGTGGGCACCGGGCCGGACGCCGTGACCAAGCCGGAGGACGAGACCATCGCCGTCGAACTCGGAGGGGTCACCCGGTTCGTCCAGCGGTCGCAGGTGCGCTTCGTCGAGGCGCACGGCGACTACGCCCGGCTGCACACGACCACCAGCAGCCATCTGGTCCGGATCCCGTTGACCACCCTCGAGGAGCGCTGGGCGGAGGCAGGGTTCGTGCGCATCCACCGTTCCACCCTGGTCGCCCTGCCTCACGTGGACGAGATCCGGGTGGACGGCGGGCGCTGCGCCGTCCGGCTCGGTGACCGTGTCCTGCAGGTGAGCCGCCGCCACACCAAGGAGCTGCGCGACCGGCTGGTGCGGGCCGCCAGCCTGTCCAAGGACCCGCGGTGACCCGAGGCGGAACCCCGCGCTACGGCGTCCCCCGACCGGCCCTGCCGGCGCGCCGGTCGGGGCCCGCCCGGCCCCAGCGGGTCCGGGTGACCAGCCCCCGGATGGGTACCACCACCCGCCCTCCGGCTCGCTCGGGCGCCAACGAGATCGATGAGCAGACCTACCTCGGTGAGGTCTACATGCGCTCGTTGCTGCGCTCGCAACTGCGCCTGGCGTTCACCGTGATCGCGGTGATGCTGTTGGTGTTGACCGCCCTGCCGTTGCTGTTCGCCTGGCAGCCGGGGCTGTCCGACATCCGGGTGATCGGCTTCCCGCTGCCCTGGCTGCTGATCGGGGTGGTCGCCTACCCCGCGCTCACCCTCGGCGCCGTGTGGCTGGCCCGCGCTGCCGACCGGGCCGAACGTGACTTCGGCGAGATCGTGGACCAGCAGTGACCTCCTCGCCCACCTGGCCGGCGATCTCCGCCGTGATCGTGGTCGGCATCGCGACCCTCGTGGTGGGCACCTTCGGCCTGCGCCTGTCGCGCACCACCTCCGACTTCTACGTGGCCAGCCGGGCGGTCAGCCCCTGGTGGAATGCCTCGGCGATCAGCGGGGAGTACCTGTCCGCGGCGAGCTTCCTCGGGGTGGCCGGGCTGGTGCTCGCCTTCGGGGGCGACGTGCTGTGGTACCCGCTCGGGTACACCGCGGGCTACCTGGTCCTGTTGGCCCTGGTGGCCGCGCCCCTGCGCCGCTCGGGGGCCTACACCCTGTCCGACTTCGCCGAGATCCGGCTCGGGTCGCGTACGGTGCGCCAGGCCTCCTCCCTGCTGGTGGTCGGGATCGGCTGGCTCTACCTGCTCGCCCAGTTCCACGCGGCCGGGCTGGCCCTGCGCACGGTCACCGGGGCACCGCGCTGGCTCGGCGGCACCCTGGTGGCAGCCATCGTCATGATCAACGTGGTGGCGGGGGGCATGCGCTCGATCACCTTCGTGCAGGCCTTCCAGTTCTGGCTCAAGCTGACCGCGATCTCGATCCCGGTGATCGTGCTGCTGCTGGTGTGGCGCGCCGACGGCCGGGTCGACCCGGCGGCACCGGACGTCCCCCGGGTCACCGCCTCGACCAGCGTCACCGTGTCCGAGGCCCTGCGGGTGCAGGTCACACACCCGGTCACCGTGCAGGTCAACGGCACCGTGGACGGCGTCCCGGTGGCCGGGCCGATGCGGTGGGATCGAGGGACGGTCGAGCTCGCCCCGGGCACCACGGTGACCCTGCCGGCCGGAGGGGCGGTGCCGCACGCCGAGGGCGTCGAGGCCAGCGAGGGCAGTCAATGGGTCACCCCCTCCTCGGGGGCAGGGGGCCGGGACTACCCGCTCTACCGGGTCTACTCGCTGCTGCTCGCCCTGCTGTTCGGGACCATGGGGTTGCCCCACGTGCTGGTGCGCTTCTACACCAACCCCACCGGCCGGGCAGCCCGCCGGACCACCCTGGCGGTGATCCCCCTGCTCGGCCTGTTCTACTTGTTCCCCCCGTTCTACGGAGCTCTGGGCAGGGTGTACTCCCCCGACCTCCTGCTGACCGGACGCACCGATGCCGTGGTGCTGCTGCTACCCGGCCGCATGCTCGATCACCCCTGGGCCGAACTGCTGACCGCACTCGTCACCGCGGGGGCGTTCGCGGCCTTCCTGTCCACCTCGAGCGGGCTGACCGTGTCGGTGGCCGGGGTGCTCAGCCAGGATCTGGTCCGGGGGCGGATGCGCAGCAGCGTTCAGGGCTTCCGGATCGGGGGGCTGATCGCGGTCGCCGTCCCGGCCCTGATGTCGGTGATGAC
The DNA here is from genome assembly GCA_016794595.1 of Kineosporiaceae bacterium. Classification (GTDB taxonomy): domain Bacteria; phylum Actinomycetota; class Actinomycetes; order Actinomycetales; family Kineosporiaceae; genus JADJPO01. Next base: position 2,652 of record JAEUJN010000033.1, on the reverse strand, counting down.
CCTGCGGATCGGGATCGCCGACACGGTGGGGTTGGCCTTCGCGGTCGCCGCCTCGACCTTCTGCCCCCTGCTCGTGCTCGGGATCTGGTGGCGCGGGCTGACCCGGGTGGGCGCGATGGCGGGATTGATCGTCGGGGGCACCCTGGCCACCACGTCCGTCCTGATCACGATGGCCGGCGGGACGTCGTCCGCGCTGGTCAGCGCGCTGCTGGCGCAGCCGGCCGCCTGGACGGTCCCGGTCACGTTCGCGGTGATGGTGGTCGGCTCGATCATGACCCGGGAGAGCATCCCGCCCAACGCCGCGCGCATCCTGGTGCAGCTGCACGCCCCCGAGGGCCTGGGCCTGCGGGCCAGCGGGACCGGCGGCGAGGCGACACCCACCCGCTGACCCGGGCGCATCGATTCAGCTCATGGTCGGCTCGCGGCCGGCGTCGAGCCATGCTTCGAGTCGGCTCTGAGCCGGCCCTCGGCCGAGTGGGCGCTGCACATCCTGCACGCGATGCCGATGGTGCACATCACGCGCACCCGGTGAGAAGCAGATCGTGACCGCGATGTGACCCGGACCACTCAGCGCACAACGGCCCCCACTGATCGCACGGCCTTCTCCCGCACGGCGAAGGCGCCGCGCCGCTGGCCGTGAACGGCTGACGGCCAGCCTTCCCAGGACCAAAGTAGCTCCGGCATGGTGAGCCCAGTCACACATGTCCGCGAAGAGCACCACAGCAGCGCGCCGACCGGCGCGCCTTTCAGCAGGGACATTCGCCAGCACGCCGGAGAAGCCGGTGCTGCGCGGTGCCCGCGAGAGGGAGGTCTCGTGACCACGTCGCATCCTCGCCGCCAGTCCGGCGGCACCAGTTATGAGGAGGTGCAGGTCAGTCCCGAGTTCGGCGAGCTTCGACGCAAGTTCCGCAACTTCGCCTTCCCGGTGACCGCCCTGTTCCTCGTCTGGTATTTCGCCTACGTGCTGCTGGCGGCCTTTGCCCCCGGCTTCATGTCCTCCAAGGTGGCCGGCAACATCAACATCGGCCTGATCCTGGGCCTGCTGCAGTTCGCCTCCACCTTCGGCATCACCATGTGGTACGCCCGCTGGGCGGACAGGGTCTTCGACCCGGCCGCCGATTCCCTGCGCCACCACATGGAAGGTGGTGCCCGATGACCGCCGCCCCGTTCCTCGCCGCGACCGTCGGCGACCCGAAGGTCAACATCACCATCTTCGTGATCTTCGTGCTGTTCACCCTGGCGATCGTGATCCGGGTGTCCAAGCAGAACAAGACCGCCGCCGACTACTACGCCGGTGGCCGCGCGTTCTCCGGACGGCAGAACGGCATCGCGATCGCCGGTGACTACCTGTCAGCGGCCTCGTTCCTCGGGATCGCCGGCGCCATCGCCCTGCAGGGCTACGACGGCTTCATGTACTCCATCGGCTTCCTCGTGGCCTGGCTGGTCGCCCTGCTGCTGGTCGCCGAACTCCTGCGCAACACCGGCAAGTTCACGATGGCCGACGTGCTGTCGTTCCGCCTGCGCCAGGGCCCGGTGCGTACCGCCGCCGCCGTCTCGACGCTGGCCATCTCGCTGTTCTACCTGCTCGCCCAGATGGCCGGTGCCGGTGGTCTGGTCAACCTGCTGCTGGGTGTCTCCGGTGCCGCGGCACAGAACATCACCATCGCCGTCGTCGGCGTCCTGATGATCGTCTACGTCCTCGTCGGCGGCATGAAGGGCACCACCTGGGTTCAGATCATCAAGGCCGGCCTGCTGATCGCCGGCGCCGGCATCATGACGGTCTGGGTCCTGGGCAAGACCGGGTTCAACCTGTCCGCCCTGCTCGGGGACGCCGCCGCGGCCAACCCGCAGAAGGCCCCGGCCGCCGCGGACGCCGTCCTCAACCCGGGTCTGAAGTACGGCAAGACGACCCTGTCCAAGATCGACTTCATCTCGCTGTCGATCGCGCTGGTGCTCGGTACCGCGGGTCTGCCGCACGTGCTGATGCGCTTCTACACCGTGCCCACCTCCAAGGAGGCCCGGCGCAGCGTGGTCTGGGCGATCTGGCTGATCGGCCTGTTCTACCTGTTCACCCTGGTGCTCGGCTACGGCGCGATGCTGCTGGTCGGCCCCAAGGCGATCAACGCCGCGCCCGGCAAGGCCAACGCGGCAGCCCCGATGCTCGCCTTCGAACTCGGCGGCGAGATCTTCCTGGGCGTCATCTCCGGTGTCGCCTTCGCGACCATCCTCGCGGTGGTGGCCGGTCTGACCATCGCGGCGTCGGCGTCCTTCGCGCACGACATCTACTCGATGGTGATCAAGAAGGGTCAGATCAACCCGGACGACGAGGTGAAGGTTGCCCGCACCACGGCCATCGTCATCGGCGTCGTGGCCATCCTGGGTGGCATGCTCGCCAAGGACCAGAACATCGCCTTCCTGGTGGCCCTGGCCTTCGCGGTCGCGGCGTCGGCGAACCTGCCGACGATCCTGTACTCGCTCTTCTGGAGCAAGTTCACCACCCGCGGCGCGGTGTGGAGCATCTACGGCGGTCTGATCTCCTCCCTGACGCTGATCATCTTCTCGCCCGTGGTGTCCGGCAAGGCCCCCGTGGCCCCCGCCACCAAGAGCGCGTCGATGATCACCGACCCGAGCATCGACTTCTCCTGGTTCCCG
>JAEUJN010000054.1 GCA_016794595.1 Kineosporiaceae bacterium | reverse complement strand
CTGGATCTGGAGGCGGATCTGGGGGTGGACACGGTCAAGCAGGCCGAGGTGTTCGCCGCCGTCCGGGAGCACTATGCGGTCGAGCGGGATCCGAACCTGCAGTTGCGTGACTTCCCGACCCTGAATCACGTGATCGGCTGGGTGCGCGAGCGGACCGGCATCGCCGGCGGTGCCGCGACACCCGCCGCCACGCCACCGGCCTCGGCGCCGGCCGCCTCGGCAACCCCCAGTGCGGCAGCGGGTTTGGTGCACGGTGACCTGGCGGCGATCGACACGCTGCCGCGCCGCCTCCCGGTGGCCGTGCTGCGCCCGGCCTCGGGCCTGAGTGTGCCGACCGGCATCACCCTGGCCGAGGGCACCCGGGTCGCCGTCATGCTCGACGAGGGCGGGGTGGGAGAGTCCCTGGTCAAGCGGTTGCGCAAGCTCGGCGTCGAGGTCCTGAGCCTCGAACCGGGCATCGCCACCGACGACCTGCTCACCGTGCTGGAGGATTGGACGGCCGGGGACGCCCGGATCGACGGAGTGTTCTGGCTGCCCGGACTGGACGACGAGGGCCCGCTCGACGACCTCGACCTGCCCTCCTGGCGAGAGGCGTTGCGGCGCAGGGTGAAGGCGCTGTATGCGACCGTCCGCCGGTTGTACGACTCCACCCCGTTCCTGATCACGGCCACCCGGCTCGGCGGCTTCCACGGCTACGAGCCCGGCGGCGCGACGTCCCCCCTCGGCGGAGCCGTCAACGGGTTCGCCAAGGCCTACCAGCGCGAGTGCCCGCAGGCCGTGGTCAAGGCTGTCGACCTGCCCGCGAGCCGGAAGACGGCGGCGATCGCCGACGTCCTGATCGAGGAGGCGCTGCACGACGGCGGGTGCGTCGAGATCGGCCGCCCGGAGGTCGAACACCGCGGCCCCGGCCGGATCGGCATCGCGCTGGAGACGGTGCCGTTCACCCCGCTCGGCACCGACGGCACCGACGGCAGCCCGCTCGGTGAGGGCGGCACCCCGCTGACCGCCGACAGCATCGTGGTGGTGACCGGTGCCGCCGGCTCGATCGTCTCGGCGATCACCGCTGACCTGGCCCAGCACAGTGGGGCCACCTTCCACCTGCTCGACCTGACCCCCACCCCGGACGCGGCCGACCCGGACCTGGTGGCGTTCGTCGCCGACAAGGACTCCCTCAAGCCGGTCATCGCCACGCGCCTCAAGGAGGCCGGCGAGCGAGCCACGCCAGTGGCGATCGAGAAGGAGCTGAGCCGGATCGAGCGGCGCGCTGCGGCCCTGGCGGCGGTCCAGGCCGTGGAGGCGGCCGGCGGCCGCGTGCGCTACCACAGCGTGAACCTGACCGATTCCGAGGCGGTGGCCGCGGTCATGCGGTCCATCCGTGACGAGTCGGGGCGGGTCGACCTGCTGCTGCACGCCGCGGGCCTGGAGATCAGCCGGACGTTGCCGGACAAGGCCCCGGCCGAGTTCGACCTGGTCTTCGACGTCAAGGCCGACGGCTGGTACTCCCTGGTGCACACCGTGCCCGACCTGCCCATCGGGGCGAGCGTGGTGTTCTCCTCGGTGGCGGGCCGGTTCGGCAACTCCGGTCAACCGGACTACGCGGCAGCCAACAACCTGCTGTGCGCCATCACCTCTCACCTGCGCCGCAGCCGTCCCGGGATGCGCGCCATCGCGCTCGACTGGACGGCCTGGGGCGGGATCGGCATGGCCACCCGGGGCTCCATCCCCAAGATCATGGAGATGGCCGGGGTGCAGATGCTGCCACCGGAGGCCGGGGTCGCCTGGATCCGGCGGGAGCTGGCCTCCTCCGGCTTCGCCGGTGAGGTGGTCGTGGCCGGGCGGCTGGGCATGATGGCCGCTCCGCCCGAGAGGGCCGGTGCCAGCGGGCTGGACGACGAGGCGGTGGCCGGCCTGCCGATCGCGGGGACGGCACCGGTCACCGGGGCCGTGAGCGTGGACGTGAACGACGGCGTGGTCGTCACCTCCGTGCTCGACCCGATGGCCCAGCCGTTCCTGGACGATCACCGGATCGACGGCATCCCGGTGCTCCCGGGCGTCATGGGCATGGAGGCCTTCGCCGAGGCGGCGCTGGCCGGTGCTCGCCTGGCCGGCCTGGAGGTCGGGGGGGAGCACGGTTACCGGGTGGCCGAGGTCACCGACGTCGCCTTCCTCGCCCCGTGCAAGTTCTATCGGGACGAGCCCCGCGCGATCCGGGTGGCTGCACTGCTCGAACCCGGCGAGGACGGGGACCTGGTGGCCCGCTGCGTGCTGACCGCCGAACGCCTCCTGGCCGGTTCGGCCACCCCGCGGGTGGACGTGCACTTCACCGGCGCCGTGCGGCTCACCCGAGCGCCGTGGTCGCAGGAGCACGAGGACGTCCCGGAGGTGGTACCGCAGGCTGCTGATGGCGGGCTGGACGGTCGGGCGATCGGCCGGGAGCTGGTCTACCGGCTGTACTTCCACGGACCGGCCTACCAGGTGGTGGACGTCGCGGCCCGGGCCGGGGAGTGGACCGTCGCCACCCTGGCCGATCCGCTGCCGGACAATCACCGGCCGGTGGAACAGCAGACCGTGACCGGTCCCCGGTTGAGCGAGCTGTGCTTCCAGGCAGCCGGGTTGTTCCAGGCCGCGGGGACCGGTGAGCTCGCCCTGCCGGCCGCGGTCGGTGCGGTGCAGCTGGTGTGCGACCCCAACCACGTCGGTGGTGGGCTGCACGCCGTCCTGCGATCCCGCGGAGGTGAGGGCCCGCCGGTGTTCGACGGCCATGTCGCCGATCGGGACGGCCGGGTCGTGCTGCGGATGACCGGGTACCGCACCATCGCCCTGCCCACGCCGATGCCCCCGGAGATCAGGGATCCGCTGCGCGCGGTCCTGATCGGCTGAACGCACCCGTCCACCGTCGACCCGACCGTCACCGGAGCGAGGCAACAACCGTGTCCCAGAAGAATTTCCATCGTCTGGCGATCCTCGATCGCGGCGAGGACGCCGTCCGCGTGCTGCACGCCGTCGCGGAGCTCAACCGCTCCGGGTCGGTGAACGGCGGGGCGCTGATGACCACCCTCGCCGTGCACTCCGAGCCGGGGGCCAACGCCTGGTTCGCGCGCGAGGCGGACGGCGAGCTGGTCCTCGGCGAGCAGCTCTACACCGGTCGCCCGGACGGGCGGCGCTGGTCCCACCTGCTCGACCTGGACGCCGTGGTCGCGTTGCTGGTCACGGCGGGTGTCGACGTCGTCTGGTTGGGTCACAGCATCGTCGGTGACCAGCTGGACTTCACCGAACGGTGCGAGGCCGCGGGGATCGTCGTGGTCGGTGCCCCGGCGAGCACCGTCCGGTTGATCGACGACCGGGTGGCGTTCCGGACGGCGGTCCAGGACGCGGGCCTGCCCGTGCTGCCCTGGAGCCAGGGTTCGGTGAGCACGCTGGACGACGCGGCCGACGTCGCGGACGAACTGGGCTACCCGGTTCGGCTGCTGGCCGTGGACGCCAGCGGGCGCCGTGGGGTGATCACGGTGCAGACGGCCGAGGAGCTGCCCGCAGCGTTCGAGGAGGCCCGGATGCGGGCCCGGCACGCGGCGCACCCGGCGGAGGACCCCGAGTTGCTGGTCGAGCGGCATCTCGGGTCGGCCCGCCGGGTGGAGGTGGTGGTGGCTGCCGATGACTCCGGCAGCGTGTGGACCCTCGACGTCCGGGACACCAGCCTCCAGCGGGCGCGCCAGCGGGTGCTGGTCGAGTCGCCGGCCCCGGGGCTGCCCGAGGGTATGGAGGATCGGTTGCGCGAGGCTGCCGTCGGCGTCTGCCGGGCGGTCGGCCTGCGGAACACCGGTACGGTCCGGTTCGTGCTCGACCCGGACGGCGAACGGTTCCACGTCACCGGTGTCGACGCTCGGCTTCAGCTGGAACCGGCTCTGACCGAGGAGGTTTGCGGCCTCGACATGGTCTCGCTGCGGCTGGCCCTGGCGGCCGGGGACAGCCTCGAGGGCCAGGCCCCGCAGGTCAACGGGCACGCGATCGAGGCGCGGCTGCACGCCGAGGACCCTCTCGACGGCTTCCGGACCACCCCCGGCCGGGTCGCGCTGGTCGAGCTGCCGGCCGGGGCCGGGGTCCGGGTCGAGGCCGGGGTGCGCGTCGGCGACGCCGTCTCCGCCGCTTATGAATCCCTCTTGGCCACCACGATCGCCTGGGGACGTGACCGCGCCGAGGCCCTCGGCCGGCTGCGTCGCGCCCTGGAGCGCACCAGCGTGGTGATCGCGGGCGGCGCCACCGACAACTCCTTCCTGCTGCGGGTGCTGGACGCCGAGCCGGTGCGGGCCGGCGGGGTGGACGACGCCTGGCTGGACGCCTTCGTGGCCGCGGGTGGCCACATCCCGCCGCCCGATGAGATGGCCGTGGTGGCCGCCGCCATCGCCGCCTACGACGAGGACGCCGCGCAGGCGCAGAGCGCGTTCCTGGCCCGGGCCGCGCGTGGTCGCCCCGAGCCCCCGGCCGAGGTGGGGGAGCGGATCGTGCTCGCCTACCGTGGGGTGACCCACCGGGTGAGCGTGGACCGCACGGCCGCCGACTCCTACCGGGTCGCGCCGGTGGCACCTGTCGGTACCCCGGCGCCGGCCGGGCTCGTCGTGCGCACCGAACGCGTGAACGCCTTCGAGCGCCGCCTCGTGGCGGGGGGACGGCGGCACCTGGTGCGGATCGTTCCGGCGAACTCGGCCTTCCTGGTGGATGTCGACGGTGCCGGGCACGAGGTGACCCGGGCGGACGGAGTGGTGATCAACTCGCCGGGTCCGGCGATCGTGGTGTCGGTCAACGTGGCGGTCGGTGACGAGGTCTATGCGGGTGACCTGGTCGCGGTGCTCGAGACCATGAAGATGGAGACCCCGTTGTACTCGCCGGTCAACGGCACCGTGATCGGGGTCGACGTCTCGGCCAACGCCCAGGTGGGGTCCGGCGCCTCGCTGGTCCGGGTCCGTGGGCACGAGGAGTCGGCCGAGGTCGGGGACGCCGATCCGAACCCGGGCGCCGAGCAACTGGCCGGCCTGATCCTCCAGGCCGAGACCCTCTCGGGGGCAACGGGTCCGGCCAACCCGTGCGAGCTGCTGTACTCCCGGCTGGAGAACTACCTGCTCGGCTACGACCTGGCGCCAGGGGCCTCGAGCGCGCTGCTCGCCGAACAGCGACGCCTGGCGGCCGACTGCGATCCCGGGGACGACTGCCTGGCCGACTGCGAGAACCGCCTGCTCGACCTGTACGCCGACCTCGGGGCGCTGTACCGCCCCCGCACGGAACCGGCCGGTGAGGCCGAGGAACTCACGGCTGTCGGGACCCAGGAGTACCTGCACTCCTACCTCCAGTGGCTCGACCCCGATCGGGCGGGGCTGACCCAGGCCTACCGGGACCGGCTCTCCAGGGCACTCTCGCGCTACGGGGTCACCGGTCTCGAGCGCTCGCCGGCGCTGGAGGCGGCGGTCGTCCGACTGTTCCGGTCGGTGGGTCGCCTGCGTGACCTCACCCCGATCGTGGTGGGCATCCTGCAGCGGCGCCTGGCGGCCCGCAGCGCCCTGGCCCACCGGGCGACCCCCGAGCGTCGGCGGCGCTACGACAGGCTCGCGGCAGCCACCCAGGGGCGTTACCAGGTGGTTGCCGACCTGGCCCGCGACGTCCGGTTCCACTTCTACGACGAACCCGTACTCGATGCGATCGTCGCAGGTGCGCTGGAGGAGACCGCCGGTCATCTCAACGCCCTGGCCGAGGACCCGCTCGGGGACGGACGCGAGGAACGCATCGCTGCCCTGGTGGCGTCGACCCAGCCGTTGCGGGCGGCCCTCCTGCGCACCTGGCGGGACGCCGAGTCCCGGGCTCCCGGGCATCGCGAGGCCCTGCGGCAGTGCGTGCTCGAGGTCTACATCCGGCGCTTCTACCGCATCCGCCGGCTGTCCGACGTGCGACCGATCGAGGCCGACGGCTGGTCGCTGGCGGCCACCGACTACCCGCTGGACGACCGACGCATCCACCTGGTGGTCGGGTACCTGCCGCTGGATCGCCTGCCCGAGTTGCCGTCCGTGGTGGCCGCGCACCTGTCCGCCGTCCCGCCCGAGGCCGAGGTGGTGCTCGACCTGGTGACGTGGCGAGATGCCGAGCGGCCGGAGATCGAACAGGTCGCGGCGGAGGTGCAGAACGTGCTCGCCGGCCGGGACTTCGGCCGGGTCCTGCACCGTCTGGACGTCACCCTCACGAGCACGGTGGGGGGCGGGCCGGAGCACTTCCGCACCCAGCACCTGACCTTCCGTCAGCGGGAGGAGGGCCTGGTCGAGGAGCGGGTGTACCGCAACCTGCACCCGATGCTGGGCAAGCGGTTGAGCCTGTGGCGGTTGCGCAACTTCGAGCTGGAGCGGCTGCCGTCGGCCGAGGACGTGTACCTGTTCCTGGGCCAGGCGCGCGACAACCCCAAGGACCGCAGGCTGTTCGCGCTGGCCGAGGTCCGCGACCTCACCCCGGTCACCGAGGCCGAGACCGGCCGGGTCACCTACCCGATGCTGGAGCGGGTGGGCCTGCGCGCCCTGGCCGCCCTGCGGGACGCCCTGGCCGCCATCCCGGATCGGCAGCGCCCGGTCGCCAACCGGATCGTGCTGTCCGTGCGCCCGGTCTGGACCGTGCCGAGCGAGCAGTGGCGCCAGCTCGCCCGGGCGTTCCGGCCCCTGGCCGTCGGGGCCGGGCTGGAGAAGGTCGTGCTGCGGGTCAGGATGCCCTCGGGCGGGCGCAGCCAGGCGATCCAGGACGTCGCCCTGCACGTGGAGGGACTGACCGGCGGGGCCCTGACCGTGCGTGAGAAGCCCCTGGGCAGCGCACCGATCGGCTCGCTCACGCCGTATGACCAGAAGGTGTTGCTGGCCGCGCGATTCGGGGCGCCCTACCCCTACGAGATCGTGCGGATGCTGACGCCCGCTCCCGGAACCGCCGGGGCCTTTCCCGCCGGCCACTTCCAGGAGCTGGACCTGGACGACGTCGGTGACTGCCTGATCCCGGTGGAGCGCGCGCCCGGCAGCAACACCGCCCATCTGGTGGTCGGGTTGCTGACCACGTACACCGACACCGTGCCCGAGGGGATCACCCGGGTGGCGATCCTGTCCGACCCGACCAAGGGGCTGGGCAACCTCGCCGAGCCCGAGTGCCGCCGGATCAACGCCGCGCTCGCGCTGGCAGCCGATCGCCGGATGCCGGTGGAGTGGTTCGCCGTGTCCTCGGGTGCCCTGATCGCCATGGACTCCGGGACCGAGAACATGGACTGGATCTCGCTGACCCTGCGCCGGATCATCGAGTTCACCCAGGCCGGCGGTGAGATCAACATCGTGGTGACCGGGATCAACGTCGGCGGCCAGCCGTACTGGAACGCCGAGGCCACGATGCTGATGCACACCCGCGGAATCCTGATCATGACCCCGGCCAGCACCATGGTGCTCACCGGCAAGCAGGCGCTGGACTTCTCCGGTGGGGTGAGCGCCGAGGACAACTTCGGCATCGGCGGTTTCGACCGGGTGATGGGCCCCAATGGTCAGGCGCAGTACTTCGCCCCGACCTTCGAGGCGGCGTGCGCCCTGCTGCTGCGGCACTACGACTTCACCTATGTCGTTCCGGGAGAACGGTTCCCACGGCGCAGGGTGACCGAGGACCCGAATGACCGGGATGTCCGGACCAGCCCGCACCACGCCGTCCCGGGCAGTGACTTCACCCGGGTGGGCGAGGTCTTCGAGGCCAACCCCGATCGCAAGAAGCCGTTCGACATGCGCTCGGTGATGCGGGCGGTGTCGGACGCCGACTGTGAGCCGCTCGAACGCTGGCACCGCTGGGCGGACGCCGAGAACTCGATCGTGTGGGACACCACGGTCGGCGGGATCCCGGTGTGCATGCTGGGCCTGGAGTCCAGGACGACGCCGCGCCGGGGCTACGTGCCCGCGGACGGCCCACTGGCCTGGACCTCCGGGACGCTGTTCCCGCAGGCCTCGCGCAAGACGGCGCGGGCGATCAACGCCACCAGTGGTAACCGTCCGCTGGTGGTGATGGCGAACCTGTCGGGATTCGACGGGTCGCCGGAGTCGATGCGGCGCTGGCAGTTGGAGTACGGCGCCGAGATCGGGCGTGCGGTGACCAACTTCCGCGGGCCGATCGTCTTCGTGGTGGTCTCGCGCTACCACGGCGGGGCGTTCGTGGTGTTCTCCAAGGCGCTCAACCCGGCCATGCAGATCGCGGCGGTCGAGGGCTCGTACGCCTCGGTGATCGGTGGTGCGCCGGCAGCGGCGACGGTCTTCGCCCGCGAGGTGAAGATCCGCACCGAGAAGGACCCGCGGGTGGTCGCCGCCCGCGAGGTGCTGGCCGGGGCGTCCCGGGCCGAGGCCGGTGCCGCTCGGGCCGCGCTGGCCGAGGTGATCGAGGCCGTGCGCTCGGAGCGGCTCGGCGAGGTGGCGGACGAGTTCGACGGCATCCACACCATCGAGCGGGCCCTGCGGGTCGGGTCGGTGGACGAGATCATCGCGCCGTCCCGGGTCCGTCCCTGGGTGATCGAGGCCCTGGAGCGGGGGATGGCCGAGTTCGCCCACTGACCAGTCATTGACCAGTTGCGAGCCGGCGCCGTCCGGGGTGTCCGGTTGGTGGCGATCTCGCGATGTGGGTCCGGTCACCATTCCCACTCAGCGGGACGGGTGGACTTGTGGGCAGGGTCGCTGGGGATTTGACTCGAGGTGACGGCGTGACCTGACCGCACGCCCCGACGTGGCGAGGGGGTCCATCCCGGCACCCAGGAATGCCGGGATGGCCCCTTCGTCCTTTCCCAGCCTCCCCCACCCGCTCCCCCCACCCCAACCCGCCCCCCAACCCGCCCCCCAACCCGCCCCCCAACCCGCTCATGCTCCCCGGGTGACTGCTCATGCTCCCCAGGGACGGCGAAATGGCGGTGGTCCGGCGCTCTCAGCTGTCACCTGCGGAGCATGAGCCGGTTTGCTGGGGTCACCAGGCCAGGGGATTGGCCAGCCACGAGTGCGTCGGGACGGCGTCCGCCAGCGCACTGCTGCCGGGCAGCACTGTGGGCGGCTCGGCCAGCCCGCTCTCGGCCACGAGCGAGAGCAGGAACACCCCGTCGCGGCGCCACCAACCCGTGAACACCCGCCCGGACGGCGCGTGCCGCACCGCGAGCGGGGACCAGCCGTCCGTGCGCGCAGGGCGTGAGAACCCTTCGGGGACAGAGACTTCCACCGTCCGGGTGTCTGCCCGTAGGCCGGTGCGCAGGACCTTCAGGGCGGCCTCCTTGGCCGACCAGATCAGGTTCGCGGCGCCGTCCCGGTCGGTGCGATCGGGCAACGCCCGCACCACCTCGCGCTCGGGCCCGGTGAGGAAGTCGTCCACGAACCCCTCGGTACGCGGCTCGACGATCTCCAGATCGATCCCCACCGCCTGCATCCCCTGCGACCCGACCATGCTCACCGCCCACCCGGCCCGGTCACTGACCGAGATGTCGGAGCCGAGCGGGGCGCCGTCCACCTCGACGTACGGCGCACCGGTCGGGTGGTTGCCGACCAGCACCCGGGCCAGGTGGTCGACCGGCACCGTGCCGTCCTCGCCCAGCCAACCGAGGGCACCCGCCGCGGCGTGCTTGGCGGTCCAGCGCCGCAGCAGGTACTCGGTGCGGCGCTTGGTGTATCGCAGCATGTCCAGCCGCGCCCGCTCGGCGGGCAGCAGCCAGTCCAACTGCTCGGGCAGTTCCCGTTCACCGCGCGCCAGCCACCGCATGACCACCAGCATGCCGGGCGCGGGGCTCACCTGGACGGCTCGAGTGCCGGTGAGCAGCTGCCGATGAGCACACCGGGGAGTGCTCGGGGATTGCGCCCGGCCGGATCGGGGAACACCGGTGGGTCGCCGACCGGGCAGTCCCGCCACGAGTAGGCGCCCGTTTCTCGAGGAGGAGTACCCAGTGCGCGTGGAGCACGCCGTCCTGGCGGCTGTGGGGCCCGCGGCCCTGCCCGCCTGCCTGGCCGAGGTCGGTGGGCAGACCCTGCTGGAGCGCCAGCTCGGCCTGCTGGCCGCCGTGCCCGACGTCCGGGTGGTGACCGGTCCGGCGGACGACGCCGTGGCCGCCCTCGCGCGGTCCGTGCGCCCCGACGTCACCGTCGTGCACGGCCCTCCCCACGTCGCCAGGACGACGCTCGCCGCCTATGCCGTCGGGGCCCGGTACCTGCGGTGGCCGGCGCTGGTCCTGGACGCCGCGCTGCTGGTCGAGCCCTCCTCGATGACGGCGTTCCTGGGCCGGGCCGGTGAGGTCATGGCGCACCACCCCGCCCTCGCCCAGTGCCCCGCCGTCCTGGCCTACACCGAGGCAGCTCCGAGCGATCGAGCCGTGGCCACCCCCGTGCCCGTCGAGGTGCTCGACGGTCGGGCTGTCCGGATCGGCGGGGCACCGACCCGGTACCGGTGGGTGGACCTGGCCCTGGTCCCGCCGGGGTACTGCGAGCTCGGGTCCGGTGACCTGTCCGACCGGCTGGCCGGAGACCTGCCGTTGCCGGCCGTCCGGGTCGAGGCCCAGGGCCTGGGGTGCTCGGCCGCCCTGACCGGGCAGCGCGTGCTCACGGGATGAGCCCCGCCACGGGACGGCCGTCCTCCAGATAGCAGCAGGTGGGACTGGCCAGGGCGGAGGCCACCCGGCGGGACACTGCCGGCCTCAGCAGCTCGATCGCCTCCTGCGGCTCCACGAACCGGTGGGCCAGGATCTCCTCATCGTCCAGCGTGATCCCGGCCAGGGTCGCGTCGTCCAGTTGCCCGCAGTCGAAGAGCAGTCGCAGCTGGGTCGGCCGCTTCAGCTTCGCCGGCCGGGTGTCCACCGCTGCCAGCCTGCCCCGTTCCACCGTCAGGCCGCACTCCTCGTACACCTCGCGGCGGCAGGCCTGCCACGGGCTCTCCCAGTGCTCCATCACCCCGCCGGGGATCGTCCACCCCTTCTTGTAGCTGGGGTCGAGGATCAGCAGCCGTCCGAGCGAGTCGAAGATCATCGCTCCGGCGGAGACCGGGATCAGCGGCAGTTCCTCGATCGGGTCCGCAGGAAGGGCAGGCAGGTCACCCCGGGGCTGCTCACTCATGCCTCCAGGGTAGGCGGGCCGATCACGGACGGGACCGCTCGGGGCGCCGAAAGGCAGGATGCGCCGGTACCGTCCGGGTGTGTCCACCATTGCCGCAGTTCAGGCCGTGCTGCCCGATCACCGGCACTCCCAGGCCGAGATCACCCAGGCCTTGGCCGCCGGGGTACTGGGATCACAGGCCGGGACGGCGGACGAGCGAACCCTGCGCACCCTGCACGCCGCGTGTGGGGTGCAGACCCGCCACCTCGTGCTGCCCCTGGAGCGCTACGCCGCCCTGTCCGGCTTCGGCGAGGCGAACGACGCCTTCATCACGGCCGGCGTCGAGCTCGGCGCCCGGGCGCTCACGGGTGCCCTGGCGCGTGCCGGGGTGCGCCCGGACGAGGTCGACCTGATCGTGTCCACCACCGTGACCGGGGTGGCGGTCCCGACCCTGGACGCCCGGCTGGTGGCGCGGGTCGGCCTGCGGCCGGACGTCAAGCGGGTGCCGCTGTTCGGCCTGGGCTGCGTCGCGGGAGTGGCCGGCCTGGCGCGGGTGCACGACTACCTGGCCGGTCATCCGGACCAGGTCGCGGTCTTGCTGGCGGTCGAACTGTGCTCACTGACCGTCCAGCGGGACGACGTCTCGCCGGCCAACCTGGTGGCCAGCGGGCTGTTCGGGGACGGCGCCGCCGCCGTCGTCCTGCTGGGTCGCGACCGGGCGAGTCGAGGCGGGCCCCGAGTGGTCGCCACCCGCAGCCGGATGTACCCGGACTCCGAACGCGTGATGGGGTGGGACATCGGGGGCTCCGGGTTCCGGATCGTGCTCGCCCCGACGGTGCCCGACATGGTGCGGCGCTACCTGCGCGGCGACGTCGAGGCCTTCCTGGCCGAGAGCGAGCTCAAGCTGGACGACATCGACCCGTGGGTCTGTCACCCCGGCGGGCCCAAGGTGATCAGGGCGATCACCGAGACCCTGGGCCTGGACGACGGGGCGCTCGACCTCACCACGGCCAGCCTGGCGGCGGTGGGCAACCTGTCCTCGGTCTCGGTCCTGCACGTCCTGGCCGACACCATCGCGAACGGACGGTTCACAGCGGGCGGGCCAGCAGTGATGATGGCCCTCGGACCTGGCTTCTGTTCCGAACTCGTCCAGCTGGAGGGATGACCCGCATGAACAGCGTGGTGGCCTACGTCGCCCTGGTGGGCCTGGTCGCCCTGATCCGCGCGCTGGAACTCGGGGTCGCCCGCAAGAACCTGCAGTGGGCCCGGCGCCACGGAGGCGTCGAGACCGGGGCCGAGCACTACCCGGTGATGGTCCTGTTGCACGCAGCCTTCCTGGTCGGCTGTATCGCCGAGGTCTCCGGGCTGGACCGGCCCTACGTCGCCGCCCTGGCCTGGCCCATGCTCGCGGCTCTGGTCGCCGCCCACGCCCTGCGGTGGTGGTGTATCCGCACCCTCGGACCGCAGTGGAACACCCGGGTGATCCGGGTCCCGGGTCAGCCGGTCATCACCAGCGGCCCCTACCGCTGGTTGCGCCACCCCAACTACGTGGCCGTCGTGATCGAGGGCATCGCGCTGCCCCTGGTGCACTCGGCCTGGGTGACGGCGCTGGGCTTCACCCTCGCCAACGCCCTGGTGTTGCGCCGGCGGCTCCAGGTCGAGAACGAGGCCCTGGCCGGTTCGTCCCCGACCGTTCGCGCCGGGTGAGCCGGGTGAGGCCGTGAGCGGCGCCCTGGTGGATCTGCTGATCGCCGGCGGCGGCCCGATCGGCCTGGCGACCGCCATCGAGGCGGCGACCGAGGGAATGACCGTCCGGGTGCTCGAGCCCCGGGAGGCGCCGATCGACAAGGCGTGCGGGGAGGGGCTCATGCCCTCTGCCCGGGTGGCGTTGGCGCGGTTGGGAGTTCACCCGAGCGGCCGCGAGTTCGTCGGCATCCGCTACCTGGACGCCGACGCCCGGCGATCCGCGGAGGCCCGCTTCCCGGAGGGCCCCGGTCTGGGGGTCCGCCGCACCGACCTGTCCGCCGAGCTGACCGACCGTGCGCTGGAGGTCGGGGTCGACCTGGTCCGGGAGGCGGCCGAGGTCCCGCGGTCGGGGTCGGACTCGGTCACCGTCGGGGCGCACCGCGCCCGCTGGTTCGTGGCCGCCGACGGCTTGCGCAGTCCGACGCGAGAGGCGTTGGGACTGAACGGGTTCCCGGGACCCGTGGGTTCGCGCCGGTTCGGCCTGCGGCGGCACTACCACGTGTCCGCCTGGACCGATCTGGTGGAGGTCTACTGGTCACGTCATGCCGAGGCCTACGTCACCCCGGTCGGTGAGGACCTGGTCGGCGTGGCGCTCCTGTGCGCTCCCGGCCGCCGGTTCGGGGACTGGCTGGCCGACTTCGCCGGCCTGCAGACCCGGCTGGACGGCGCCCGCCCGGCGAACGCCGTCCGAGGTGCCGGGCCGTTGAGGCAGAGCGTCACCCGCCGGGTCAGCGGGCGCACCCTGCTGGTCGGGGACGCGGCCGGCTACGTCGATGCCCTCACCGGAGAGGGCATCTCGGTCGGTCTGCGGTGCGCCCACGAGCTCGTGCGGTGCCTGCTCGCCGACCGTCCCCAGGACTACGAGGTGGCCTGGCGGCGGGCCACCCGGTCCTACCGGGTGCTCACCGGCGGGCTGCTCGCGGTCACCTCCCGGCCGTTGGTGCGCCGGGCCCTGGTGCCGGCGGCCGCCCGGTGGCCCGCCCTCTTCTCGGCAGCCGTGGGGCGGTTGGGCTGATCAGCCGGCCCACGGCTCGAGCCGGCTCAGGCCAGGTGGTCCATGCCGGCAGGCAACCGGCCGTGGTGCACGACGGTGAGCCGCTGGGTGGGCCGGGTCAGGGCGACGTACAGGTCGTTCACGCCCCGGCCGGACTCCCCGACGATGCCCACCGGGTCGGCCACCACGACGGCGTCGAACTCGAGGCCCTTGACGTCGTCCACGGCGAACACCTCGACCCGATCCGCCAGCGCGCCGTCCGTGCCGGGGGGCAGCAGATCGGCCACCGCCTTGGCCACCTCCCCGGCGGCCGCACGGGTGGTCACCACGCCCATCCGACCACCCCCCAGGGCCGCGTCGTCGGCTGTGACGGCCCGGGCCACCGCGGCCGCCAGCTCCGCGCGGGGCACCCGGACGCCGGCCGGCTCGTGGTCGCCCTCGCGGGCGGTACTCGCCGGGATCACCGCGATCCCGTGAGCGGTCAGCAGGGACGTCGCCAGGTCCATCACCCGGCTCGGCGTCCGATAGTTGACGCTGAGTTCCTCCACCCGCCAGCGGCTGCCGGCGATGGGCTCGAGAACCTCTGGCCACGAGGTGGTCCCGGCGGCCGACCCGGTCTGGGCGACGTCCCCGACCACGGTCATCGACCGGTTGGGTACCCGCCGGGCGAGCACCCTCCACTGCATCGGCGAGAGCTCCTGGGCCTCGTCCACCACCGCGTGCCCGAAGGTCCACGTGCGGTCGTCCCGGGCACGCTCGGCCACCGAGCGCGAGGCACCGGACTCGGCGAACCGGTCGACCAGCATCTCCGGGGTCATCATCGCCGCGGCCTCACCGGACTCACGCAGCACCCGGCGGGCGAACTCGAGGGCCTCGGAGCGCTCGAGGGCGGCACGGGCGGCAGCGGCTCGGTCGGCGGACATCCGCTCGACGTCGGGCCCGATCAGTTCGGCGGCCTCGTCGAGCAGTGGGACATCCGAGATCGTCCACGGGGCACCCGGATCTCGCACCAGGAGCCGCTGCTGAGCCGGGCCCAGCACCCCGCCACCGGCCTCTGCCAGCCGGGCCGGCTTGGTCAGCAGGTCCGACACCAGCCCTCGCGCGGTCAGGGGCATCCAGCAGAGGTTCACCTCGCGCCGGACATCGCGGGAATCGCGCAGTTCGGCCAACAGCGCCTCGCGCTCGTCGTCCTGGGCCTGCATCCGGCGGCGCTCGGCCAACTGATCGGCCAGATCGTCCAGCACGATGCGGACGAAGGTGGTGCGGGCCTCGTTGTGCGGCCGGCCGGACTGCCGGGCCCGGGCGCGCGCCTCGCTGACCACCCGGGGACGCAGCTCGATCCGATCACCGTCCAGGACCAGCGGGACCGGCGCGGCCAGTAGCCGTTCGCGCCGGCGCACCGCCGCCTTGACCACCTGAGCCATTCGCAGGCTGCCCTTGAGCAGGGCCACCTCGTCCCGGTCGCGGGCGCTCGCCTCGACCCCGGGGAAGAGCTGCCCAGGAGTGATCATGACCACGCCGGTCTCACCGAGGGAGGGCAGCACCTGTTCGATGTAGCGCAGGAAGACCGCGCTGGGCCCGACCACCAGTACTCCGCTGCGGGCGATCCGATCCCGGTGGGTGTACAGCAGGTACGCCGCCCGGTGCAGGGCCACCGCCGTCTTGCCCGTTCCCGGACCCCCCTGAACCACCAGGATCCCGGGCAGCTCGGAGCGGACCACCCGGTCCTGCTCGGCTTGCAGGGTCTGGACGATGTCGCGCATCCGGCCGGTGCGATGTGCCACCAGGGCGGACATCAGCGCGCCCTCGCCGGCGACGGTGGCCAGGTCGGTCCGCCCGGACGCCGCTGCGGCGGCCAGCCCCTCGACGTCCAGGACCTCGTCGTCCAGCGAGGCGACCGTACGCCCGCGCAGGGCGATGTGGCGGCGTCGAATGACGCCGTCCGGGGCAGCCGCGGTGGCCTGGTAGAACGCGGCAGCGGCCGGTGCGCGCCAGTCCAGCAGCAGCTGGTGTCGCTCGTCGTCGGACAGGCCGATCCGGCCGATGTGCCGCCGGACGCCGTCGGCCAGATCGAGGCGGCCGAAGGTCAAGCGGTCCTCGACTGCCCGCAACTGGCGCAGCCGCTCGGTGTGCAGGGCGTCGAAGGCATCCCGCTCGGCGCGCCCGGCCGGGGTGGGGACGATCGGCGAGCGCCTCACCTGATCGAGGGACTCCTCGGTCCGCGCGCGCAGCAGGTCGAGCTGGGCGTACAGCCGGTCGACGTGGGCCTGCTCGGCGGCCAGTTCACCGGCCAGTTCGCGGCGCAGGTCGGTACCGACCACCAGGACACCTCCCGCAGGGCCACTGCACACGGCCAACCGTGTTCGACGGCCTTCAAGTATGCGGGACCGGCCGAGGTGTGTCTGTCACCGGGTGCTAGGCGTAGCCGTCGAAGTGCCCCTTGCCGGGCCTCTTGGCTGCCTGGAGCAACACGTCCGGGGGTAGCCCGCCGAGGATCACGCGGACCTCGGTGGTGCTCAGGGGTTTGATCGGGGGGGCCTCGACGGTGTGTCGCTTGGCGTGTTCGTCGGCCTTCCCCTTGGCCTTGGACTCACGCTCCGCCTGCGCCTGGTGGTGCGGGTCGGTCTCGGTGTGCGAGGCCGAGTCCACGCGCGCGATGACCTGGGGGGCCGGCACGGCCGGCGGTGTGGTGATGCCCGTGACGTTCATTGCCGTCCTCCGTTCCGGCAGCAATCCCGACATCCGTGTCGGTCGATCCCTGTTCAGGGAGTCGCTGTGCTTCCGATATCGGCCCGGCAGCTGCTCGAGATGAGCGCCCGAACGGGTGAGACGTGCGGCCCACGGCTGCCGACGGTATTCCTCGGGCGATCCCTCCGACCCGCCGGGTGAGTTCGGCGGCAGCGCCCCGCACGGCGGCCGGGAACCGCTCGGCGTCGTGCGCCGGGCCGCCCGGGTGGTCGACCGCGTAGGTGACCGCCACAGCAGCCGTCGGGTGCCCGGTGTGGTCGGTCACCGCAGCGGCCACCGACGCGAACCCCCGGGTCACCTCGCCGTCCTCGACCGCGAATCCGCGAGCACGCACGCCCGTGAGTACGGTCCTCAACTGCCGCGGGGTGCGGGGCCCCAGCCCGGTGCGGTCGGTGAAGGCTGCGGCGTCCGGGAACAGGGCCCGGACCTGGGCCGGCGGCAACGCGGCCAGGATCGACCGCCCGCTCGCGGTGAGGTGCGCCGGCAGCCGTACGCCCACGTCGGTGACCAGGGTGGGGCGCCCGGGAGCCTTCTCCTCCACCACGTAGAAGACCTCGCGTCCCTGGAGCACCACCAGATGGGCGCTCTGCTGGAGGCGCTCCACCAACCGGGCCAGGACAGGCCGTGCCAGCCGCGCCAGGGGCGCCTGTCGCGAGTAGGCCGAGCCGAGCTCGAACGTCCCGGGACCCAGGCCGTACCGGCGCTCCTCCGGAAGGTGCACCACCAGGGCGTGGTCGATCAGTGCCTCGAGCAGTTGGTAGGTCGACGAGCGCGGCAGGGCCAGCTCGCGCGCGATCGCCGCGGCCGGCACCGGTCCTGCCTGGCCGGCGAGGAAGCGCAGGACGGCGAGCGCCTGCCGAGCCGCGGGAACGGTGGTCATCGCGGCCATTGTGCAATCCCCGAGGGGCCGAACTGCGCGCGATGATGGCGTGGCCTAGCGTGAGCCCACACAATCCTTCGCCCGGGAGGTCTCGCATGAACGACGAGCTGGATCACGACTCTGTGCCCACCACCGGACCTTCCGGTGACGGTGGCGCTGACGGCGGCGCCGATGGTGGCGCGGACGGCGGTGCCGATGGTGGTGCGGACGGTGGCGCTGACGGTGGTGCGGACGGCGGTGCCGATGGTGGTGCGGACGGCGGCGCTGACGGTGGTGCGGACGGCGGCGCCGATGGTGGTGCGGACGGCGGCGCCGATGGTGGCGCTGACGGTGGTGCGGATGGCGGCGCCGATGGTGGTGCGGACGGCGGCGCGAACTGAGCACCTCTGACCTGCAGGCGGCGCTGGGCCTGCCCGACGAGCCGTCCCCCGGACGTGCCGGTGGGCAGGCCCTGCATCGCTGTACCCATCTGGATCCCGACGAGTTCGGCCGGGCCTGGGGCCGGCGGCCGTCGCTGAGCACGGCAGCTCAACTGGGCCGGTCCGGCAGCGAGCCGGTCACCGGCCTGCTCACCCTGGGCGAGATCGACGAGCTGCTTTCGGTCAGGGGGCTGCGGACCCCCTTCCTGCGGGTGGCCAAGGCCGGCCGGACCCTCCCGGTGAGCCGCTTCACCCGCGGCGGGGGAGTCGGGGCCGCGGTTGCCGACCAGGTGGACGACGCCGCGCTGGCCAGGCTGTATGCCGAGGGGCACACCCTGGTGCTCCAGGGATTGCACCGCATCCACCCGCCGGTGATCACCTTCGCCCAGGCGCTGTCGCTCGACCTCGGCCACCCGGTCCAGGTCAACGCCTACGTGACCCCGCGCCAGTCGCAGGGCTTCTCGGACCACTACGACGTGCACGACGTGTTCGTGGTGCAGACCGCCGGCCGCAAGCGCTGGATGATCCGACCGCCGGTGCACGCCCATCCGCTGCGCGACCAGCCCTGGACCGACCACCGCGAGGCGGTGGAGGACGCTGCGTCCCGGGAGCCACTGCTGGACGTCGTCCTGGAACCAGGTGACGTGCTCTACCTGCCGGCGGGATTCCTGCACGCCGCGCAGGCGCTCGGCGAGACCAGCGCCCACCTGACCGTCGGGGTGCACACCTGGACCCGGTTCCACCTGATCGAACAGCTCGTCCACCGGCTGGGGGAGGTGGCCGAGCTGCGCGCCCCGCTGCCCCTGGGGGTGGACGTCACCGATCCCGCCGCGATCTCGCGCGAACTCGACCAGCTGCGGCCGGTGCTCGATCGGGCGCTGCGAGACCTGGACGCCGACGCTCTGGTCGACGGGCTGCGCGAGCGGGCCCGGGACGGCGTCCGACCCGAACCGGTGGCCCCGCTCGCCCAGACCGCGCTGCTCGACGTGCTCACCGAGGACTGGCCGCTGCGCCTGCGCCGGAACCTCGGCGCTCGCCGGCACCGCACTGCGGGTGGGTGGGTCCTGAGTACCGCGGACGGCGATCACGAGCTGCCGGCCGACCTGCCCGAGCCGATCTCGGATGCCGTCGGCCGGCTGGTGGACGGTCACGTGGTGCGAGCCGGTGAGCTCGGTCTCGAGCTCGCCGCGCGCTGGGTTCGGGCCGCGCTGGTGGTTACTGGATGACCCCGCCCGCCACCCTCCCGAGCCGGTGCGCCCTGGCGGCCCGGGCCCGGCAGGATCCCCTGGTCGCCACCGCCCCACCCGCCCAGCGGCTGCTGCTGATCGAGCTGAACGGACCGTGGGGGCGAGATGCGCTGCGGGAGAGCCGGATGGACCGTTACCACGCGGGCCGGCTGGCGGATCGCGCGCATGCCGCGGGAATCCGGGTGCAGCTGATCCGGCGTCCGGGGCGGCACTCGGCTCCGGCGCAGGGGCCGACGCGTGACGGTCTCGGTGGTGCGGTGGCCGTGGCCGATGTGCGAGCGGGCGTGGCAGCGGTGCAGTGGCAGCAGTGGGGGGAGGCCCGCGAACTGCTCGACCTGGATCTGCGGGCGCCGGTGTCGCCGTCCGGCCCCCAGGAGGTGGCCCTGGTCTGCACCCACGGCCGCCACGATCTGTGCTGCGCGATCGACGGCCGCCCGGTGGCGGCGTCCCTGGCCGCGCGCGGCGACTGGGATGTCTGGGAGACCTCCCATCTCAGCGGCGACCGGTTCGCCGCGAACCTGCTGCTGCTGCCCACCGGGGACCTGTTCGGACGGCTCGACCCGACCTCGGCCGCCGGCGTGGTGGACGCGTTCAGGGTGGGTGAGTTGGTGCTCGGACACCACCGGGGCCGCTTCGGTCGCCCGGTGATCGAGCAGGCGGCGGCCCACCATGCCATGGTCGTGCTGGGCCTGTCCCGGCGCGAGGCGGTGACGGTACTCGGCACCCATCGGCTGGGAGAGCACCGCTGGGCGGTGGACGTGCGTGCGGTGTCCCCCGGCACACCGGGACCGGAGCACGGGCCCACCCACAGCGTGGCGATGAGCACGCGGTGGTCCGCGCCGGATCGCCTGACCTGTGGCGGCGCGAGCCAGGCCCGGGTGCGGCTGGTGGACCTGGAGAGTGTGACCCCGCTGGCCTGACCGGCGGCTCAAGCGCGCGCCTGCGGCACCCGATCAGGGGGGAGGAGTCTCACGAGGACGGCTTCCTGAGTGGGAAGGTTCGGCGACCATGCTCAATCTGCTCCGGCACGGGAGCGAATCGGCGTCCGGCGAGTCGGCGGCGTTCGGGAGCGGGGTCACCGTGGACCCCTTCTCCCTGCGTCGGGTGGTGGGCGGCTCCGAGATGGTGACGTTCGCCTCCGATGATCTCGCGGCCTCCCTGACCCAGATCGAGGACGCCACCGCGGCCTCCGAGAGCTCGGCCACCGCGGCCAGCGCCGCGACGGGCCAGGTGGCAGCCGAGGCGCACACCGTGGCCTCCGCCGCCGAGCAGATGTCGGCCTCGATGAACGAGGTGTCGAGTTCGGCGTCCGAGGCGACCGGGGTCGCGCAGGAGGCCGGCGGCGTCGTCCGGGAGGTCGTGGCCTCGGTCGAGCGGCTGGCCACCTCCAGCGCCTCCATCGACCAGGTGGTCAAGACGGTCAACGGCATCTCCGACCAGACCAGGTTGCTGGCCCTGAACGCCACCATCGAGGCGGCCCGTGCCGGGGCGGCCGGGCGCGGGTTCGCGGTCGTGGCCGAGGAGGTCAAGAACCTCGCGGCCCAGACCAGCCAGGCCACCACGGTGATCGCCGGCCAGCTGGCCCAGCTCGTGGACGACAGCACGCAGGTGCGCGAGTCGG
This sequence comes from Kineosporiaceae bacterium, assembly GCA_016794595.1. Taxonomy (GTDB): domain Bacteria; phylum Actinomycetota; class Actinomycetes; order Actinomycetales; family Kineosporiaceae; genus JADJPO01. The sequence continues at coordinate 90,193 of JAEUJN010000054.1, read as the reverse complement.
TCACCCGGATCGACGAGGTGCTCGACCGGGTGATGTCCCTGCAGCAGACCATCGCCGCCGCGGTCGAGGAGCAGAGCGCGGTGATCGCCGAGATCACCCGCTCGGCCACCTCCGTGGCGGGTTCCGCGGGTGAGCTCACCGAGTCGGTCACCGCCACCGCGGACGCCGCACGTTCGGCCCGCGAGGCGACGGAGCGGGCCCGGTTGTGGGTGCGGCGGCTGGAATCGACCAACGACGCCCAGCGGGCCGACGTCGAGCGGTTGGCCCAGCACTTCGAGATTCACCCGCTGCGCGCCGCAGTCCGGGCGCATTCGGCCTGGAAGCACCGGTTGCACTCGGCGATCTCGACCCGCGCCCTGCCCGGCGGGGTGAGCGTGGCGTCCGCCGGCCAGGACGACGCCTGCGCCTTCGGGCAGTGGCTGCACTCCGGCGAGGCAGCCGCACTGGATGCTGCGCGCGCCAGGACGGTCAGCGGCCTGCACGCCGACTTCCACCGCAGCGCCGCTGCAGTGCTGAACGCCGTGGCGAGCGGGGACGTCGAGGCCGCGGTTCGGCTGATGCGCGACTCGGACGGCTACGGCGGCACGGCCCCCAGGCTGATGGACGCCCTGATGGACTGGCTGGCCGTCGTCGAACGCTGAGTGAGGCAGTGAAGGCCCCCGCCGAGTCGGCGGGGGCCTTCACTGGGTCAGCTCGCGGGTGCTCAGATGGCGCGCACGTTCGCGGCCTGCGGGCCCTTCTGACCCTGCTGGACGTCGAACTCGACGCGCTGGTTCTCTTCCAGCGTCCGGTAGCCGTCTGCCTGGATGGCCGAGAAGTGCACGAACACGTCGCTCGCGTCGCCGTCCGGGGTGATGAACCCGTAGCCCTTCTCGCCGTTGAACCACTTCACAGTGCCCTGTGCCACTGCATGTCTCCTTGGTCGGAGGGTAGGCGGGACCCGGCGGGATGCCGGTCCCGGGCTGCCCATGTACTCGCCGTCCAGCCTCCGGACCTCACATGAGGGGCCTTCTGCAGTAAACGCCCGCGGACTCGTGCTCCGCGGGCGTTCGTGAACGTACGGGGATCTGCTTGTGCAACCGTGAAGACCGTAGCACGCCAGGCATCGGCCTCCAAGCGCAAGTGCTCCCCATTCGTCCGTCTGCGCACGGCAGCGGCGAGGTCACCCCAGGCGGGCGATGATCTCGTTGAAGGTCGCCGAGGGTCGCATCACGGCATCCGTCAGGGCCGGGTCGGGCCGGTAGTAGCCGCCGATGTCGGCCGGCGACCCCTGGACGGCGAGCAGTTCGCCCGCGATCTGTTCCGCGTTCGCGCCCAGCGCGTCGGCGATCGACGCGAAGGCGGCGGCCAGCTCGCCGTCCGCGGTCTGTCCCGCCAGCTCCCGGGCCCAGTACAGGGCCAGGTAGAAGTGGCTGCCGCGGTTGTCGATCTGGCCCACCCTGCGGGCCGGGGACTTGTTCTCGTTCAGCAGGGTGCCGGTGGCCCGGTCGAGGGTGTCGGCCAGCACCTGCGCACGCGCGTTGCCGCTGACCTGGGCAAGGTGCTCGAAGCTGACCGCCAGGGCGAGGAACTCACCCAGGCTGTCCCAGCGCAGGTAGTTCTCCTTCAGCAGTTGCTGGACGTGCTTGGGGGCGCTGCCGCCGGCACCGGTCTCGAACAGCCCGCCGCCGTTGATCAGCGGGACGACCGACAGCATCTTGGCGCTGGTGCCGAGCTCGAGGATCGGGAACAGGTCGGTGAGGTAGTCGCGCAGCACGTTGCCGGTGACGCCGATGGTGTTCTCGCCCTTGCGGATCCGCTCGAGCGAGAACGCGGTGGCCTCGACCGGCGACATGATCTCGATGGTGAGTCCGGAGGTGTCGTGCTCGAGCAGGTACCGGCGGACCAGGGTGGTCAGGCTGGTGTCGTGGGCGCGGGCCGGGTCGAGCCAGAACACCGCGGGGTCGCCGGTGGCCCGGGCGCGGCTGACGGCGAGCTTGACCCAGTCACGGATGGAGACGTCCTTGGTCTGGCAGGCGCGCCAGATGTCCCCCGCGGAGACGTCGTGCTGGAGCAGCACCTCGCCGGAGCCGTTCACCACCCGCACCACGCCGTCGGCGGTCATCTCGAAGGTCTTGTCGTGGCTGCCGTACTCCTCGGCCGCCTTGGCCATCAGGCCGACATTCGGCACCGAGCCCATGGTGGTCGGGTCGAACGCGCCATGGGTCCGGCAGTCCTCGATCACGGTCTGGTAGACCCCGGCGTAGCTCGAGTCGGGGATGACCGCCAGCGTGTCGGCCTCCTGGCCGTCCGGGCCCCACATGTGGCCGGAGGTGCGGATCATGGCCGGCATCGAGGCGTCGACGATGACGTCGCTCGGCACGTGCAGGTTGGTGATGCCGCGGTCGGAGTCGACCATCGCCAGGCGCGGGCCGGCGGCCAGCTCGGCGTCGAAGGAGGCCTTGATCGCCTCGCCGTTCGGCAGGGCGGTCAGCCCGGCCAGGATCGAGCCGAGACCGTTGTTCGGGGTCAGACCGGCGGCGGCGAGTTCGGCGCCGTGGGCGGCGAAGGTCTCGGGGAAGAACGCCCGGACGACGTGGCCGAAGATGATCGGGTCGCTGACCTTCATCATCGTGGCCTTGAGGTGCACCGAGAACAGCACGCCGTCGGCCTTGGCCCGCGCCACCTGGGCGGCGAGGAAGGTGTCGAGTGCGGCGGCCCGCATCACGGTGGCGTCCACGACCTCGCCGGCCAGCACCGGCAGTGGGGCTCTGAGCGGGGTGACGGTGCCGTCGGTCGCGACGTGCTCGATCCGCAGGGTGTCGTCCGCGGGCATGATCACCGATCGCTCGTTCGCGCGGAAGTCGTCGGCGTCCATGGTGGCGACGTTGGTCTTGGAGTCGCTGCTCCACGCACCCATCGAGTGCGGGTGGCTGCGCGCGTAGTTCTTCACCGACGCCGGTGCCCGGCGGTCGGAGTTGCCCTCGCGCAGAACGGGGTTGACGGCGCTGCCCTTGACCTTGTCGTACCGGGCGCGCGCGTCGCGGGCGGCGTCGTCCTGCGGGTCGTGCGGGTAGGCGGGGAGGGCGAAACCCTTGGCCTGGAGCTCGGCGATCGCGGCCTCGAGTTGAGGGATGGATGCCGAGATGTTCGGCAGCTTGATGATGTTGGCCTGCGGCGTGGTGGCCAGATGACCCAGTTCGGCGAGAGCGTCGGAGGTCTGCTGATCGGGTGGCAACAGGTCGGCGAACGCGGCGAGGATGCGACCGGACAGCGAGATGTCGCGCGTCTCCACCTGGACGCCGGCCGTTCCGGCATAGGCCTGGACCACCGGCAACAGGGAATGGGTCGCCAATGCCGGCGCCTCGTCCGTGTAGGTGTAGATGATCGTCTCGTCGCTCACCACAGCTCCTTTGCTGGCTTCGACGTGCTGGCGTGAATGTGCCGCAAGAATCTCGACGTCAAGATACTTTACCGGTGGCCCGACCCCATTCGGGGTGTTGCGACCCTCACACTAGAGGGCCCCCAGTGGTCGTGACCCGGCGGGTCCGAGGTGTCTGAGATGACAGACAGCATCGAGCGTTCGGGGGTCCCCGTCCGCCTCTGCTCGATGGTGTGCTGCACGGCATGACCGTTCCCTCGGGCCCCCTGGGCCCCCTGGATGTGGCCCCGCCGTCCGCAGTCGTCGTGGATGCCTCGCCGCTGAGCGTTCGGCAGGTGGTGGCGGTGGCCCGGCACGGCGCTCCGGTGGTGCTCGCCGACGCCGCGCTCGCCGGGGTGGCTGCCACCCGTGCCGTCATCGAGGAACTGGCGGCGGCCGAGCGTCCGGTCTACGGCGTCTCGACCGGTTTCGGGGCACTCGCGACGCGGCACATCGCCCCAGCCGATCGTGAGCGGCTGCAGCGCTCCCTGATCCGTTCGCACGCGGCGGGCGCCGGCACGCTGGTCGAGCCCGAGGTGGTGCGGGCGCTGATGGTGCTGCGCTTGCGCACCCTGGCCAGTGGCCGCACCGGCGTCCGGCCGGCCACGGTCGAGCTCTACGCGGGCATGCTGAATGCCGGGATCACCCCCGACGTGCACGAGTTCGGGTCGCTGGGGTGTTCCGGTGACCTGGCCCCGCTGTCCGCCATCGCCCTGACCGCCTGCGGGGAGGGCGAGGTGACCGATGTCGCGGGCGTTCGCCGTCCGGCCGCCGAGGCGCTGGCGCAGGCGGGCCTGAGGCCGCTGACCCTGGGTGCCAAGGAAGGTCTGGCGCTGATCAACGGGACCGACGGCATGCTGGGCATGCTCGCCCTGGCGCTCGCCGACCTGCGGCTGCTGCTGCGCACGGCGGACGTCGCGGCCGCGCTCTCGGTCGAGGCCCAGCTGGGCACCGACCGAGCCTTCGCGGCCGACCTGATGGCTCTGCGTCCCCACCCCGGACAGGCGGCCAGCGCGGACAACCTGCGGCGGCTGCTCGCGTCGTCCGCGATCATGGACAGCCACCGGACGCCGGATTGCACCCGGGTGCAGGACGCCTACTCGCTGCGGTGCTCCCCGCAGGTGCACGGCGCGGCCCGGGACACCCTGGATCACGCGCAGGCCGTGGCCGAGCGCGAGCTGGCCTCCGTGATCGACAACCCGGTGGTGACCCTGGACGGGCGGGTGGAGAGCAACGGGAACTTCCACGGGGCGCCGGTCGGGTACGTGCTCGACTTCCTGGCCATTGCCGCCGCGGACGTCGCGAGCATCAGTGAGCGGCGCACGGACCGGTTCCTCGACCGCGCGCGCAGCCACGGGCTGCCGCCGTTCCTGGCGGCCGATGCCGGGGTGGATTCCGGGCTGATGATCGCCCAGTACACGGCGGCCGGGCTGGTCAGCGAGCTGAAGCGGCTCGCGGTGCCGGCCAGCGTCGACTCGATCCCCTCCTCGGCGATGCAGGAGGACCACGTCTCGATGGGCTGGCACGCAGCGCGCAAGCTGCGGCGCGCGGTCGAGGCGCTGGGCGCCGTCCTGGCGATCGAGGTGCTGGCCGGCACCCGGGCGTTGGCGCTGCGGGCTCCGCTGGCCCCCTCGCCGGCCGGCGCAGCGGTCGTGGACCTGATGCGCCGCAACGGTATCGGGGACCCCGGCCCGGATCGTCACCTCGCGCCCGAGATCGAGCTGGTGTCCCGCCTGGTGCGCTCCGGTGCGGTGGCCGGCGCGGCCGAGGCGGTGGTGGGCGAGCTCGTCTGAAGCCGTCCCTCAACGTTCGAGGTGCTGGAAGTCCTTCAGCGAGCGGTAGTTTCCGCCCCAGCTCCAGCCGTAGCCGGTGAAGGTGGTGACCGGCAGGGTGCCGGCGACCAGCATGCCCTTGCGGGCCGGGGTGCGGCGGACGTAGGCGGCACCGGCGGGCGGCAGCACGGTGGCGCCCTTCACGTAGGGGTTCTCGACCGGGTTGAGGTCGATCGCGCGCCCGAAGGCGTGTCGCGACCACCCCGTGCCGCCGGTGACCTTGCGGCAGTTGAATCCCGAGGTGTTGTCGGCGGCCATCGACCGGTCGTCGGAGCCGCCGAAGACCGAGATCGGGCGCATCGACCGGATCGGGAAGCGCTGGGTGTAGAGCCGGCGGAAGGCGACCACGGTCGGTCCGGCGATGTCGTTGTGCACCACGAGATCCCCGGTGCGGGCCCGGCCGTCCCAGCCCAGGTGGGTCATCCTGATCCGGCGCAGGGAGGACGGGGCGACCGGGCATCCCGAACGCCACGATGCCCCGAGTTCGGCCGCGCTCACCCGGTGCACGTTGTAGGTGAAGGGTGGGAGGGTGGCCGGGGTCGTGGCCGCGGGAGCGGGCCAGGCCGTTGCGGGGAGCAACGCGATGGCCGCGACCAGCGTCCTGACAGGCGTGGCGCGTGGGCTCGGCATCACCCCATCATCTCCGACGAACCGACCCGGTGAGGGGTGTCTGGCATCTCAGACAGCATCACCGGGTCGAGGGATGTCGGACCGGGCGCCGGCAGGGCAGCGTGGACTCACCACGCGGAGGACGGCGTGGACCGGTGACGTCCCGAAGGAGACTGCGATGAGCGCCTCGACCCCGCCCGACCCGCACGAGGCCCGTGTCGTCCGCTCGGTCCGTGCCCCGCGCGGGACCCGGTTGACCGCGCGCTCCTGGCAGACCGAGGCGCCGCTGCGCATGCTGATGAACAACCTCGACCCGGACGTCGCCGAGCGGCCCGACGACTTGGTCGTCTACGGCGGCACCGGCAAGGCCGCCCGCGACTGGGCGAGCTTCGACGCCATCGTGCGCACGCTGACCAGCCTGGCGGACGACGAGACGCTGCTGGTGCAGTCCGGCCGGCCGGTAGGGGTGATGCGCACCCACGAGTGGGCGCCCCGGGTGCTGATCGCCAACTCCAACCTGGTCGGCGACTGGGCCACGTGGCCGGAGTTCCGGCGCCTGGAGCACCTCGGCCTGACCATGTACGGGCAGATGACCGCAGGGTCCTGGATCTACATCGGCACCCAGGGCATCCTGCAGGGCACCTACGAGACCTTCGCCGCGGTGGCGGCCAAGCGGTTCGGGGGCAGCCTGCGGGGCACGCTCACCGTGACCGGGGGCTGTGGCGGAATGGGTGGGGCCCAGCCGCTCGCGGTCACCCTGAACGACGGGGTCTGCCTGGTCGTGGACGTCGACCCGCACCGGCTGCAGCGCCGGGTGGAGACCCGGTACCTGGACGAGCTGGCGACCGGCGAGGGGGAGGCGGCCCTGGACGACGCGCTGCGCCGGGTGCTCGCCGCCAAGGCCGAGGGCCGCGCCCTGTCAGTGGGGCTGGTCGGCAACTGCGCGGTCGTGCTCCCCGAACTGCTCCGCCGTGGCGTCGAGGTCGACATCGTCACCGACCAGACCAGTGCGCACGACCCGCTGGCCTACCTGCCCGAGGGCACCGACCTGGCCGACTGGCACGACTACGCCGAGGCCAAGCCGGAGGAGTTCACCGACCGGGCCCGGGCCTCGATGGCCCGACACGTCGAGGCGATGGTCGGGTACCTGGACGCCGGAGCCGAGGTGTTCGACTACGGCAACTCGATCCGCGACGAGGCGCGCCAGGGTGGTTACGAGCGCGCCTTCGCCTTCCCGGGGTTCGTGCCGGCCTACATCCGCCCGCTGTTCTGCGAGGGCAAGGGTCCCTTCCGCTGGGCGGCACTGTCCGGCGACCCGCGCGACATCGCGGTGACCGACCGCGCGGTCGCGGAGTTGTTCCCCGACAACGACCACCTGCAGAAGTGGCTGCGTGCGGCGTCCGAGAAGGTCGCCTTCCAGGGGATGCCGGCGCGGATCTGCTGGTTGGGTCACGGCGAGCGGGACGTCGCCGGGCTGCGGTTCAACGAACTGGTCGCCTCGGGTGAGATCAGCGCGCCGATCGTGATCGGGCGGGACCATCTCGACTGCGGCTCGGTGGCCAGCCCCTACCGGGAGACCGAGGCCATGCTCGACGGGTCGGACGCGATCGCCGACTGGCCGTTGCTCAACGGGCTGGTCGCGGCGTCGTCCGGGGCCACGTGGGTCTCGATCCACCACGGCGGCGGCGTCGGGATCGGACGGTCGATTCACGCCGGTCAGGTCAGCGTCGCGGACGGAACCCCGCTCGCCGCAGCCAAACTGGCCCGAGTGCTGACCAACGACCCGGAGATGGGAGTGATCCGGCACGTGGACGCGGGCTATCCCGAGGCGATCCGCGTGGCGTCCGAGCGGGGGGTTCGAGTGCCCATGCGGGAGAGTGAGCCAGAGGGTGAGGGGAGCTGATCGCTGCCGGGATCGATCCGTCGGGGAGGGATTCCAGGAATGTTCGTCAAGTTCATCCTGCCGGCGCTGGCCGAGGCGAGGAGCCCGGCCTGGCGCCCGGTCAAGTACTCCCTCTTCCCGCCGTTGGGGCTGGCGACGCTCGCGGCCCACCTGGGCCCGGACGACGAGGCGCAGCTGGTCGACGATCACGTCGAGCGGCTCGACCTGGACGACGTCCCCGACCTGGTGGTGATCCAGGTCTACATCACCAATGCCCGACGCGCCTACGCCATCGCGGATCACTACCGCGCCAAGGGATGCCGGGTCGCCCTCGGCGGGCTGCACGTGACCTCTCTGCCCGAGGAGGCGGCCGGGCACGCCGACCACGTGTTCCTCGGGCCGGGGGAGCAGACCTTCCCGGCATTCCTGGCTGATGTGCGGGCCGGGCACCCGGCGTCCAGGTACGTCTCGACCCATGGGCGCACGATCCAGGACCTGCCGCCGGTGCGGCGCGAGCTGATCCGGCGCAACCGGTATCTGGTGCCCAACTCGATCGTGGTCTCCCGCGGGTGTCCTCGGCACTGCGATTTCTGTTACAAGGATGCCTTCTTCGCCGGCGGTGACGGTTTCTACGTCCAGCGGGTCGATGCCGCTCTGGCCGAGATCGATCGTCTGCCGGGCCGGCACCTGTACTTCCTGGACGATCACCTGCTCGGTAATGCCCGGTTCGCGCGGGAGCTGTTCGCGGGGATGCGCGGGATGAACCGGATCTTCCAGGGGGCAGCCACGGTCGACTCGGTGTTGCGGGGTGACCTGATCGAGCGGGCCGCCGAGGCGGGCCTGCGCAGCCTGTTCGTGGGGTTCGAGACCTTCAGCCCGGCGAACCTGCGCGCCGGCAACAAGCACCAAAACCTGTCTCGTGACTATGCCGCGGTGGCCCGGCGGCTGAGTGACCTGGGAGTGATGATCAACGGATCGTTCGTGTTCGGGATGGACGACGACGGGCCGGAGGTCTTCGACCGCACGGTCGGCTGGGCGGTCGATCACGGGGTGACCACGTGCACCTTTCACATCCAGACCCCGTACCCGGGAACGCGGCTCCACGACATGCTGGCTGCCCAGGGCCGGATCACCAGCCACGACTGGGACGAGTACGACACCCGCCACGTCGTGTACCGTCCGGCACGGCTCACCGCCGGGCAACTGCTGGACGGCTACCACCGGGCCTATCGGGATTTCTACCGCTGGTCGGCCATCGCGCGCGCCGCGGGCACCCACGCCTCGGCCCGCCACCGCGCCAAACACCTGGCCTATGCCGCGGGCTGGAGGAAGTTCGAGCCGTTGTGGGACCTGGTGATCCGGGCGCACCGGCTCGCCCTGGCGACGCCGGTGCTCGAGGCCGTGCTGTCCCGGGTGCCCGAGGCGTCGGGCCCGACCATGAAGGGTGCTGAGCAATGAGGGTCACTGGCCTGCTGGAGGAGATCGCGACCATCGGCCGCGACCGGATCACGGGTGGATACCGCAGATTCGCCTTCACCGCGGACGACGTCGCCCTGGGCGAGTGGTTCGCCGCGCGGGTGAGGGCACTCGGGGCGGACGTCACCGTGGACCGGTGTGGGAACCAGTGGGCCTGGTGGGGCGATCCGGACCGGGCGGCCGCCCGCGGCAGGCCGGGGGTGGTCACCGGAAGCCATCTCGACTCGGTGCCCGACGGGGGCCCGATGGACGGTCCCCTGGGGGTCGCGGCCGCGCTGGTCGCCGTCGAGGCGTTGCGGGACAACGGAATTCTGGACGAGGCGATCGCTGCTCGAGGACGTCCGTTGGGGCTGGTGCGGTTCGTCGACGAGGAGGGCGCCCGGTTCGGGCTGGCCTGCTCGGGGAGCCGGTTGCTCAGCGGGATCAGTGCCCCGTCATCGGTGCTGGCCCTGCGGGACGCCGAGGGGGTCAGCTATGCCGAGGCCGCCCGGGCCGGCGGGCTGAACCCGGACCACATGGGCCGGGACGACGAGACCCTGCGCCGGGTGGGGTGTTTCGTCGAACTGCACGTCGAGCAGGGCCGCGCGCTCGCCCTGCCCGAGCTGAACGTGCCGGTCGGGGTGGCCAGCGCGATCCGGCCACACGGGCGGTTCCGGCTCGACCTGGCCGGCCGGGCCGATCACGCCGGCACCACCCTGCTGGCCGACCGGGATGATCCGATGCTCGCCCTGGCCACGGTGATCTCGGTGGCGCGGGCCGCGGCGTCCGGTCACGGTGCGCTGGCCACGGTGGGCAAGGTCGAGGTGGCACCGAACGCGGTGAACGCCATCCCGTCCGGGGTGAGGGCGTGGGTGGACGTGCGCGCCGACACCGAGCAGCAGGTGCGGGCCGTGCTGGTCGACGTGGAAGCGGCGATCGGGCAGGCGGCGGTGCAGGAATCCTGGACGGCGGCCACCGTCTTCCCCGCCGACCTGGCGGCTGAGGTGGCCGGTGCCGTCGGTGCCGCTCTCGGCTCGGGCCCGGTCCCGGTCCTGCCCACCGGCGCGGGGCACGACGCCGGGGTGCTCGCGCAGGCGGGAGTGGCGTCGTCCATGCTGTTCGTGCGCAACCCGACCGGGGTCTCGCACTCCCCGGCGGAGTACGCCGAGCCCGACGACTGCGAGATGGGGGCCCAGGCGCTGGCCGCGGTGCTGACCCGTTTGCTGGCCGTGGAGTGAGAGCCCTCGTCGGGGGCGCCTTCACCGACGCTGCGTTGGTGCCGTTCCCCTGGTGAGACCTGCACACCGCCGTATCACGGCCCGCCCCCGAGGCTCTGACCTGCAGACAGCCGCCCGTCCGGACGGCTCGGGCAGGGGGAGGCAGGAATGGGACTCGATCTGTCACGGCGGCGGGTGTCCAGGCAGCAGCGTCAGGAGACCGCACTTGCCCGCGCACTGACCAGAGCGCTCGCAGAGGACCCCGTCGCGGATGACGAGGCCGGCGCCGAACGCCTGATCGAGCGAGCACTGGCCTCGTCGACTCCGGACGGCGGGGCACGCCGCGCGGCGCCCGCCGGCGTCCCGCTGCTGCCGGTGGTCCGCCTGGACGGGCTCGAGGTGACCCAGGAGATCCAGGACCTGTCCCACACCGTCCCGCTGGTGGCGGGCAAGGCCACCATCGTGCGCGCCTACCTCAGCCGGCCCGCAGGGGCGATCACCCTGCGCGGCGAACTCCTGGCGGCGCGGTCGCCGTCCGGTCCCTGGCAGGCGGTCGCCTCCCTCGGCACAGCTCGGCTGGATCCGTCCCGCTCGGGCACCTCGCCTGCGCAATTGCGTTCGCGCCGAGCCGATCTCGGCTTCAGCCTGAACTTCCGGCTACCCGACGACCTGGTGTCCACCCCCGGTCCGCTCTACCTTCGGATGGGCCGGCTGATCCGGGCCGTCGGGTCCGGCGCGGTGCCGTCCGTGGCCGGTGTCCGCCGCCGCCGGTTCACTCTCGGCCCGGCGGTGCCGTTCCGGCTTCGGTTGGTCCTGCTCTCGTACGTGCAGGACGGGGTCACCTTCACCCCCTCGACCACGGACGTCGAGTTGTTGCGGTCCTGGCTGCGGCGCGCCTATCCGGTCAGCCGGGTCGAGCTGACCACCGTGACCGTCCCGGCGAGTGCCCCGGTCGAGTTCGATGCCTCGCAGGTCAACGCCCAACTGCTGGCCCTGCGGGCGGTCGACGTGGCCACCGGGACCGACGCCCGGACGCACTACTACGGCATGGTCGACGCCGACGGGTTCTTCATGCGCGGGCTCGCCTCCGACATCCCCGGGACCCCCCAGCCCGGCACCGTCGCCTCCGGGCCGGCCGCGGCATCCGGATTCGCCTGGGACACCGACGGTTCCTACGGTGACTGGTACGGCGCCCACGAACTGGGCCACACCCTCGGACGCTTCCATGCCGAGTTCTGCGGCGCCGGCGGCGGTGCCCCCTACCCCTACCCGAACGGTCAGCTCTCCGATGCCGACGAGGCCTTCGTCGGCATCGACACCGGGGACGCCGCGCTCGGCCTGCCGCTGCGCGTCGTCCCGCCCGTCAGCTCGCACGACGTGATGAGCTACTGCGACAACCAGTGGCTCAGTGCGTTCACCTACACCGGGATCCACGACCGGCTGATCGCCGAGGACGCCCTGCCCGCCGGCCCGGCAGCGGCCCTGGGGCTGGCAGCAGCCGGCGCCGCTGCCCCACCTGGAGGATCACCGACCATGCGCTTGATCGCCTCGCTCAACCTCGATCGCGGGACGGCCGAGGTCGCGGCGGTGCTGCCCTCCTCCGACTTCGGCGGAGGGGACTCGCCCGAGGCTGCCGGGCCCGATCCGGCCGGTGAGGTCGCGGTGCGCATCCTGGCCGCGGACGACACCGTTCTCGAACAGCTCACGGTGCCGCTGCGCCGCAGCGCGTGCGAGGCCCCCGATCAGGAGGTCACCGGCACGGTGGACGTCGACCTGCCCGACCCGGACGGCGCGGCCCGACTGCAGCTCCTGCTGAACGGCGCGGTGGTCGCCGAGCACCCGATCGGCGGCGCACCCGCTGAGCCCGCGGCGGTCCGCAACGACGCCCCGGCGTTCGGGGCGGCCCCGCCCGTGGTCAGCGGTGGCGTCCTGCACCTGGCCTGGGACGCTGCGGCGGCCCCGCCGTCCCAGCGCTACGCCGTGCAGCTCAGCACTGACGGCGGGCAGTCCTGGCAGACGGTCGCCGTGGGGTTGAGCGAGGCCTCCGTCGACCTGCCGGTCGGCCACCTGCCCGGCGACAGTGTCACCGTGCGCGTGCTGGCCACCACGGGGACCGGGAGGGCCGTGGTGAGCGAGAGCGCGGTGTCGTTGCGCTGAGCTCACGCACGGTTCACCTCGGCGATGCCCGGGGGCTGGGCCTGACGGGCGGTTCCGCGGCAGAGGTGATGCGCCGCACGTCCGGACACGGCAGGATGCGACCGTGAACCGCACGTGGTGGTGCGCCCACGCTTGGTTGCCCAAGGGCCCAGCCGATGGGGTGAGGATCAGTTGCGGCGAGGACGGCCGCATCACCGCCATCCAGATCGACACCCGACCCGAGCCCGGCGACGTCCAACTCGCCCTGATGGTGCTGCCCGGGTTCGCGAACACGCACTCGCACGCCTTTCACCGGGCGCTGCGCGGGCGCACGCACACCGAGGGCGGCACCTTCTGGACGTGGCGCGACCGGATGTACGCCCTGGCCGACCGGCTCACCCCGGACACCTACTGCGAGCTGGCCACGGCCGTGTTCTCCGAGATGGTGCTGTCCGGGATCACGTGTGTGGGGGAGTTCCACTACCTGCACCACGGCCCCGGTGGTGCCCGCTACGGCGAGCCGAACGCCATGGGGGAGGCGCTGCGGGAGGCCGCATCGGTGGCCGGGTTGCGGATGACCTTGCTGGACACCTGTTACCTGCGCGGCGGGATCGACATCCCGCTCGAGGGGGTCCAGCGGCGCTTCGACGACGGGGACGCCGAGAGCTGGGCGATGCGGGTCAGCGAGCTGGCCGACGACGAGCGGTTCCGGGTGGCCGCCGCCGTGCACTCGGTGCGCGCCGTCCCGGTCGAGGAGCTGTCGGTGATCGTCGAGGCGGACGTCGGCGAGGACGGCGCACCCCGCCCGTTGCACGTGCACGTCTCCGAGCAGCCGGCCGAGAACGCCTCGTGCGTGGCCGCCTACGGGCGCACGCCCACCCAGTTGCTCGCCGACCACGGCGTGCTGGGTTCGGCGACCACCGCGGTGCACGCCACCCACCTCACGCCCGGGGACATCCGGCTGCTCGGGGAATCCCAGACCACGGCCTGCATCTGTCCCAGCACCGAGCAGGACCTGGCGGACGGCATCGGGCCGGCGCGCGAGCTGGCCGACGCCGGGGCGCCGATCGCCCTGGGCACCGACCAGCACGTGATGATCGACATGATCGGTGAGTCCCGGATGCTCGAGATGCACGAGCGGCTGGCCTCGGGGCGGCGCGGCCGGTTCTCGGTGGAGGAGCTGATCACCTCGCTGTCGGCGTCCGGGCACGCTGCCCTGGGCTGGCCCGAGGCCGGACGGCTCGAGGTGGGCTCGCTGTGCGACCTGGTCGGGGTCCGGCTGGACTCGCTGCGGACCGCCGGTGCGATGCCCACCCAGATCCCGTTGGTGGCCTCCGCCTCCGACGTCGACACGGTGGTGGTCGGTGGACGCACCGTGGTCGAGGACGGTCGCCATCAGCCCCTGCGCACCGCCGGCGGCGTCCCCCGGGCCCTGACCCGCGCGATCGCCCGCGCCTGGGGCGAGGCCTGAACCTGCTCGCGGTCAGCCGGCCTGGGCGCGGGCACCCTTGCGTGCCATCCCGGCCCAGCCGTAGACGTCCGGCGCCCCCTCGACGTCCGGGCGCCAGCTCTGGATGGGGACAAGTCCCGGTTCGACCAATTGCAGCCCGTCGAGGAACCTCAGGGTCTGCTCGTGGGAACGAGCCACGTACGGGATTCCCGACTGTTCGGCGGACGCCGCGACGGCGCTCATCACGGCCGGGTCGAAGTCCGATCCCGGGCCGGCGATGGTGACGTAGCTGCCCGTGGGCAGCCAGTCGACCAGCCTGGCGACGAGCCCGTACGGATCGTCGTCGTCACGCACGTGGTGCAGGATGCCGATCAGCATCAGGGCGACGGGCAGATCGTGATCGAGGGTTGCCGCCAGGAGCGGGTGTTCCAGGATCGTCTCCGGCCGGCGCAGGTCGGCCTGGATGAACGCGGTCGCCCCCTCGGGGGTGCTGCTCGTCAGGGCTCGGGCGTGGGCGAGCACGATGGGGTCGTTGTCCACGTAGAGCACCCGCGCGTCAGGGGCGAGCGACTGAGCGACCTCGTGCACGTTCTCGGCGGCGGGGATCCCGGTGCCGATGTCGAGGAACTGACGAACCCCCGCGTCGGCGATCAGGTACCGGACGGCGCGTGCCAGGAAGCTGCGCTGGGCCCGAACCATGACCGGCAGGGCGGGCAACTGCCGCATCAGGGCGTCGCCGACCGCTCGGTCGCACTCGTAGTTGTCCTTGCCGCCGAGCAGGTAGTCATAGATCCGGGCCGACTGAGGGACGATCTGGTTGATCTCCGAAGGGGGCGCACCCGTCGACGGGGCATCGCCTGGATCGTTGAACGTCACGTCGGCCTCCCGAGGTGCCCGGGTGGCCGGGGCGCCGATGCGCCCCCCGGGCGAGGTCACCCTAGCGATGAATGACCGCAAAAGCCTCATGTGGCCGCCCGATCGAGTATCGAGAGCGGTTCGCCGGGTGTGACCAGCGCGACGCAATGGGCATCCTGCCCGCCCCTAGGCTGATCGCCATGCGCCCTCCGAAGGACTTCTTCCGTCCGCTCGCCGTCGGGGCACCGACCCCGCCCCGGGAGATCCCGTTCCGGCCCTCACGGATGATCCACTTCTTCGATCCCTCGAACGCCAAGATGGCCGCCAAGGTGCCGCAGATGGCCGCCCAGGTCGACGTCCTGCTGGGCAATCTGGAGGACGCGGTCAAGGCGGAGAACAAGGAGGCCGCGCGCGCCGGGCTGGTGGCGATCGCCTCCTCGACCGACTTCGGAGACACCCAGTTGTGGACCCGGGTCAACGCGCTCGACTCGCCCTGGGTGCTCGACGACCTGACCACGCTGGTCCCGGCGATCGGGCGCAAGCTGGACGTCGTCATGGTGCCCAAGGTCGAGGGCGCCGAGGACATCCACTATGTCGACCGGCTACTCGCCCAGCTCGAGGCGAAGGCGGGGCTGACCCGCCCGATCCTGATCCACGCCATCCTCGAGACCGCGCGCGGTGTGGCCAATGTCGAGGAGATCTGCGGCGCGAGCCCGCGGATGCAGGGCCTCTCGCTCGGCCCCGCCGACCTCGCGGCCAACCGGCGGATGAAGACCACCCGGGTCGGCGGCGGGCACCCGGGTTACCTGGTCCGCGAGGACCCGCCGGCCCTGGACGACGGCGCCCTGGCCTACACGGCCGACCGGGGGATCTTCCAGCAGGATCTGTGGCACTACACGATCGCGCGCATGGTGGACGCCTGCGCCACCCACGGCATCTACGCCTATTACGGCCCGTTCGGCGACATCAAGGACGTCGTGGCCTGCGAGGACCAGTTCCGCAACGCCTTCCTGCTGGGGTGCGTGGGCGCCTGGAGCCTGCACCCGGTGCAGGTCGACATCGCCAAGAAGGTGTTCTCCCCCGACCCCAAGGACGTCAGGCACGCCCTGCGGGTGATCGAGGCCATGGGGGACGGCACCGGCGCGGTCATGCTCGACGGCCGGATGGAGGACGACGCCTCCTGCAAGCAGTGCCAGGTGCAGGTCGACCTCGCCCGGGCGCTGGCTGCCCGTGACCCCGAACTCGCTGCCGCCTACGGCTTCTGAAGGAGACCAGCGTGACCGACCCCAGCCTCACCCCGCGGCGCAGCGTGCTGTACATGCCCGGCGCCAACGAACGAGCACTCGAGAAGGCCAAGGCCCTGGACGCCGACGCGCTGATCCTCGATCTCGAGGACTCGGTGGCTCCGGACGGCAAAGCCGATGCGCGCGAACGCGTCTGCGCGGCGGCGACCTCGGGGGAGTACGGCCGCAAGGAGCTCACCATCCGGGTGAACGGCCTGGACACCGACTGGTTTGCCGACGACATCGTCGCGGCGAGCCAGGCCGGGCCGGGTGGGATCGTCGTCCCCAAGGTCTCCTCCGTGCAGGACGTGCGCACCATCGAGGCCGCGATGGAGGCGGCCGGCGCGCCGGACCACACCTTCATCTGGGCGATGGTCGAGACCCCGATCGCGATGTTGTACTGCGAGCAGATCGCGGCCGCCAGCGAGCGACTCGCCGTGCTGGTGATGGGAACGAATGACCTGGCCAAAGAGCTTCGCGCCGAACATGTCCCGGGCCGCCAGCCGTTGCTGACCGGGCTCGGGCTGTGCCTGCTCGCCGCGCGGGCGACCGGCAAGGCGATCCTCGACGGGGTCTACAACGACGTGAAGAACGCCGAGGGTTTCGCCGCCGAGTGCCGCCAGGGCGTGGAGTTGGGCTTCGACGGCAAAACCCTGATCCACCCGGGGCAGATCGGGCCGTGCAACGAGGCCTGGGCGCCGTCCGAGGCGGCCGTCGAGGATGCCCGGGCGCTGATCGCCACCTTCGAGGCGGCCAACGCCGAGGGCAAGGGCGTGGTGGTGCACAACGGCCGCATGGTCGAGAACCTGCACGTCGACACGGCCCGTCGCGTGCTGGCCTTCCACGAGGCGATCACCGCCCGCTGACCTCGCCGCCCCCCGCCCGCCGCCCGACCGGCGTCCCCAACCTGCTCATGCTCCGTGGGTGACGCGCGGCGTCGTCCGACAACGATGTCAACACCTCACCCGCGGAGCATGACGGGTCGGCTGCGGAGCATGAGCAGGTTGGGGGATGTTTACCGTCTGGACGGTACAGTTGGTGGTAGCGTTGCGGGGTGGCGAGGAAGCGGGACAGTGCGACGACGCGGGAGCTGATCCTGCGAGCTGCCGAGGACGTGGTGATCGCCGATGGCGTGGCCAGACTGACCCTGGAGAAGGCCGCTGCACGGGCGGGAGTCAGCAAGGGTGGCGTGCTCTACCACTTCGCGACCCGCAACGACCTGGTCGCGGCCATGGTCGAACGGCTCGCCACCCGCTTCCAGGCCGGCATGGACGACGTGCGCGCCGCGCATCCCCACTACTCCTTCGCCCGGGCCTACCTCGAGGAGTGCCTCGCCGCCCCGGCCGAGGGGGAACCTGTGCCGCACGAGGAGCGGGTGGGCTCGGCCCTGATCGCGGCGATCGCCGCGGAGCCGGCGCTGCTCGCCCCTCTGCGCGCCGCGTTCGGCGGCTGGCAGCACCAGATCGAGCAGTCCGCCGATCCGGTGGCCGCGACCATTGCCAGGCTCGCGGCCGACGGGTTGTGGCTGTGCGAGTTGTTCGGCATCGACGGCCTCTCCCCCCAGCTCCGCGAGCAGGTAGCCCACCGTCTGCGCCTGCTGGTCGACCATGCCCCCCGGGAGCAATCGTGAGACCGCTGCGCTCCCTGCTCGCCGGCAGTGGTGCCCTGGTGGTGCTGGCCCTGTCCGCCGCCGTCTTCCTGCAGTGGACCGGCGCCTCGGCCGTGTTGCCCCTGTTGCCGATCTACCTGTCCGGGCGCGGTACCTCGACCGCGCTGATCGGCACCGTGATGGCCTCGTTCTTCGCCACCGGGGTCGTCGCCCAGTACCTGTCCGGCCGCCTCGGGGACCGGATCGGCCACCGCCGCGTCCTGGTCGGCGGGTTGGTCGGCTATGCCGTCGCCAGCGCGGGATTCCTGGCCGAGGTCAACGGGTGGGGCTACCTCGTTCTGCGCGGAGCCCAGGGAGCAGCGGCCGGGGCCGCCCAGGTGGCCTGCCTCGCGCTGGTCGCCCGGGTCGTCCCGCTGCAGGCCCGTGGCCGGGCCTACGCCCTGATCAGCGGAGCCGAGCTGGCCGGGATCGCGGCCGGCCCGATGCTCGGCGCCGCTGTGGGCATCGAGCACATGGGCGTGCTGTTCGTGATCTCGGCCGGGGCCGCGCTGCTCGCCTGCATCCCCGTACTGGCCTCGCGGGTCGCCGGGGCCGCACTCGCCGGTGACCCGGACGCCGCGGCCGCGCGCCTGCCCCGCCGCGGCCTGGCGGCGCGGGCGCTGGCCGGCGTGCTGGTGGTGGCCGTGGTCGGGGGCACGCTGACCGGGGTCTACGAGGCCTGCTGGTCGCTGCTGATGGATGCCCGCGGCGCCAGCGAGACCCAGATCGGCCTGTCGTGGACCCTGTTCGCGCTCCCGTTCGCCGTGGTGGCCCCGTTCGCCGGCTGGCTCGCGGATCGCAGCGACCGGCGGGTGCTGGTGATGGGCGGCCTGCTCAGCGGCAGCCTGTTCGCCGGGCTGTACCCCTTCCTGCCCAGCGTGTCCTGGCTGATCGGGCTGGGCATGGTCGAGTCGCTGGGCTTCGTGTTCGCCGTCCCCGCTGCCCAGTCACTGCTCACCCAACACGTCCCGGTCCAGGCGGCCGGTCGCGCCCAGGGAGTGTTCACGGCGGTGCAGACGGCGGCGGTCGCGGTCTCGGCCGGGGTGTGCGGCGCCGCGTTCGGCATCGCCGACTGGCTGCCCTTCGTCGGCGTCATGCTGGTCACCCTGGTCCTGCTGATCGCGGTGCCCCTGGCCTGGCGCCGGGTGCCCGGCAAGGTCACCAGCGGGCTGCCGGAGGAGGTTCCGGCTCGCGTAGCCTCACTGCCGTGAGGACCTTCGTTCTGTGGGTGTCGCTGTTCCCGCTGCTGGGCGCGATCGGCATGGTGGCCGCGGGAGTGCGCTCCCGGCTCACCGAACCCGAACTGCGCCGCACGGGGGAGGGAGCGGTCGGCACCATCGTGGACAGCCGCTCGACCACGGACCCGAGCGGCCGGGTGGTGTATCACCCGGTGGTCACCTTCCGCACCCAGCGCGGCAGATCGGTTCGGGCCGTAGGCGATACCGCCTCGGTGCGCCCCTTCCCGACCGACAAGGCGATCGCCGTGGTCTACGACCCGCGCAGGCCGCAGACCGTGCTGACCGGGCCGGCCAGGTCGCGGACCTACATCGTCGGGGGCGTGGTGTTCGCCGTGATTTCCCTCGCCCTGGTCGTGGCGGCCTTCGTCCTGAGCTGACGGGCCGGCGCAGCGCGCCAGGTCAGGTCAGGTCAGGAGCGGGTCAGCAGCAGCCGCACCTCGTGCAGGGCGACCACGACCGTGCGCTGCCGGACGGCGTCCCGGTCGCCGGGCAGGTGCAGCTCACGGTGACGGCACCCGGTGGGTGAGGACACGGCGACGTGCACGGTGCCGACCGGCTTGTCCCTCGTGCCGCCGTCGGGCCCGGCGATGCCCGTGATCCCCACGCCCAGCTCGGTTCCCAGCGCTGCGCGTGCCCCGGCGGCCAGGGCCTCGGCTACCTCGCGGCTGACGGCCCCATGGGTGGTGATCAATTCGGCGGGGACGCCGGCCAGCGTGGTCTTCGCCTCGTTGGCGTAGACCACCAGGCCCCCGGCGACGTACGCCGAGGATCCGGGACGAGCGGTGAGCCGGCCGGCCAGCAACCCCCCGGTGCACGACTCGGCGGTGGCGATTCGCCATCCCCGATCGATCAGGGCGCCCGCCACGACCTCGTCCACCGACCCCCCGTCCACGCTGAAGACCGTTGCGGCGAAATCGGTCTCGATCGCCGCCTGCAGGGTCGGGTACTGGTCGGCGGACTCCGGGCGGTACCGGGTGACCACCTCGAGCTCACCGTCGCGCAGACACGTGGTGACCTCGAGCCCCTCGATCCGATCCGCGATCCGCTCCAGCGTCACGGCGAGCTCGGCCTCCCAACTGCCCCACATCCGGATCGTTCGCTGGGTCAGGGGGCTGGCTCGCTCCAGCACTGCCCGAACCGGGGCGGCCGCCAGCGCATCCGGCCACATCCCGCGCAGCTCGCCGGGCGGGCCGGGCAGCACGACGATCGGGACGCCGTCCCGCCCGGGGGCCGGCGTGACCACCAGGCCCGGCGCGGTGCCCACCGGCGCGAGCACCACCGCGCCGTCCGGCACCATCGCCTGCTTGTGGGTGCCGGCCGCCAGCGCCGCCGGATCGGGCCGGTGACGACGCTGGGCGACCACGCCGTCCACGATCGCCGTGATCCGGGACCGCAGGGCCTCGTCGAGGACCATCGCCCGCCCCTGGTGCTCGGCCACCACGGCGGCCGTCAGGTCATCGGCGGTCGGGCCGAGTCCCCCGGTGGTGACCAGCAGGTCGTGGTCGTCGGCCAGCTGCCCGAGCGCGGCCAGCAGGTCCGCGGGACGATCACCGACGACCACGACGCGGCCCACGTCCACCCCCAGGCCGAGCAGCCGATCGGCGATCCAGGGGCCGTTCCGGTCGCTCACCCGCCCGGTGAGCACCTCGGTTCCGGTGACGACAATGCCTGCGCGCATGCCCTCACCGTAGGCGGCCGACAGCGCCGGCGAGCGCCTCGATGTCCTCCGGTCCGATCCGGCAGCACCCGCCCACCAGCCGGGCCCCGCCGCTGATCCAGTCGGCGACGTCCCCGCCGTCCAGTCCGGGCGCGCCGACCCACCGGCGGTTGGCGCCGTCCCAGGTCTCCCCGCTGTTCGGGTAGGCGATCACCGGCTTGCCCGATCGCTCGGCCGCCAGCCGCACGGCGGCCTCGACGCCGGCCGGAGCGGTGCAGTTCACCCCCACGGCCACCACGGACGGCGCGGCGCCGGCGAGCGCGAACGCCTCGCCGGCGTCCTCGTCGCGGCGCGTGCGGACGCGGCCCTGGGTGTCGATGACCGTGGTCAGCGAGATCCAGGCCGTGGCGCCGAGGGTGTCCAGCTCGGTGACCAGGGCCTCGACCTCGGCCAGCCGCGGGATCGTCTCGCAGGCCAGCACGTCCGCTCCCGCCTCGAGCAGCAGTTCCAGCCTGGCCCGGTGAAAGTCCCGCAACCCGGCCACGGTGTCGCGCGGGGCCGGGTAGTCACCGGTGTACTCCTGGCCCTCGGCGAGCACCGCCCCGTACGGGCCGACGGACGCCGCGACCCACGCCCTGCCGTCCAGGCCCTCGTCGTGGCGGGCCTGCGCGGCCAGCCCCACCGAGCGCCGCATCAGCCGCTCGGCCTCGGCGGCGTCGAGGCCGGCGGCCGCGAACCCCTCGAAGCTGGCCTGGTAGCTGGCCGTGGTGGCCACGCGCGCGCCCGCTCGGAAGTAGGCGGCATGGGTGTCCCGCACCGCCGCCGGGGCATCACGCAACAGCGCGGCCGACCACAGGTCGGAGGACACGTCGAACCCGCGCCGTTCGAGTTCGGTGGCGAGCCCCCCGTCGAGGATCACCACGTCCCGGGTGAGGGCGGAGGAGAGGCTGGTGGGCGGCGGGGGCTCGTCAGAGGTCACGACACAGAAGTGTCGGGCACGGTCGTGGTGGCGAGGCCCCCGTCCACCGGGGTGGGGGCACGGGTCTGCGAGGCCTCGCGGGCGGCGCGCAGGGCCTCGCGGGCCGCGTCACGGAACTGGCGGACCGCCCGCTCGCAGTCGATCCGGCGCCCGTAGCGATTGGGGGAGCCGGCGCGCGGCTGCCCGCGGTCCACCATCGACCAAGACCAGGTGCGGCCCTCCTCGGAGAGCTCGAACCCGGCTCGCATCGCCAGCACGCACACCTCGAGGGAGTCCCGGACCGCGGCTGTCCGCTCGGCGAAAGGGTCGGGTCCGACGGCGATGGTCCGGTTGTTGGCCCCGAGCAGCCGCCAGTACCACCCCTTCTGGTGGCGGTAGTACTGGAAGCGTGCAGGCATCTGGGAAAGGTGTCCGGGTCAGGCCACCAGCAGGTACCCATTGGACGACCAGCCGGTGAACACCCCGGTAAGGCGGCCCTTTCCTTGCGGGGGTGAACCTGATCGTCACCTGGCCGCCACCCGCCCGCCATGCCCTCGGCTGCCCTACCGTGGGGCGCGTGTCCGCCACCGGCAACCCTGGGTCAGCAGCCGGCTCCAGCCTGGTGATCACCGGCATCGGTGAGCTGGTGACCAACGACCCCGGCCGTCGCCGGCCGCACGATCCGCCCGACCTCGCGCGACTGGGCATCGTCCGGGACGCCGCCGTGGTGATCGAGGCCGGTCGGGTGGTCTGGGTGGGCGAACGGTCGGAGCTGGACGGCGCGGGCGCCGACGTCCGGATCGATGCCGAGGGCGCCTCGGTCGTGCCCGGGTTCGTCGACGCGCACGCCCACCTGGTCTTCGCGGGCGACCGCGCCGCCGAGTTCGCCGCCCGGATGACGGGCGTGCCCTACGCCGCCGGGGGGATCAGGACCACGGTGGCCGCCACCCGGGCGGCCGACGACCGCACCCTGCGGTCCACCACCGCGCGGCTGGTGGCCGAGATGCTCCGTCAGGGCACGACCACGGTCGAGATCAAGTCCGGCTACGGGCTGACCACGCTCGATGAGTCCCGCTCCCTGGTCGTGGCCGGCGAGTTCACCACCGAGACCACGTTCCTGGGGGCGCACGTGGTGGCCCCGGAATTCACCGCGGCGCTCGACCCGGTGGCCGACTACGTCGCCCTGGTCACGGGGGAGATGCTCGACGCCTGCGCGCCGCACGCGCGGTGGGTGGACGTGTTCTGCGAGCGCGGTGCCTTCGACGCGGACGCCGCGCGCGCCGTCCTGCGGGCGGGCATGGCCCGCGGCCTGGCGCCGCGGGTGCACGCCAACCAGCTCGGCCCCGGGCCGGGAGTGCAGGTGGCCGCGGAGGTCGGTGCCGCCTCGGCCGATCACTGCACCCATCTGGACGACGCGGACGTCGCGGCGCTGGCCGATGCGGGGGTGGTCGCCACCCTGCTGCCGGGGGCGGAGCTGTCGACCCGGTCGCCGTACCCGGATGCCCGCCGGTTGCTCGCGGCGGGGGTCACGGTGGCGCTGGCGACGGACTGCAATCCCGGGTCCTCGTACACCTCCTCGATGCCGCTGTGCATCGCCCTGGCGGTGATCGCCATGCGGATGACCCCGGCCGAGGCGCTGTGGTCGGCCACGGCCGGCGGGGCTCGGTCGCTGCGGCGCGAGGACATCGGGGTTCTGGCCCCGGGCGCCCGGGGGGATCTGGTGATCCTCGATGCGCCGTCCCACGTGCACCTGGCCTATCGCCCCGGGGTCCCGCTGGCCCGGCGAGTGGTCAGGGGCGGCATCACCGCAGTGTGATCACGGGCGAGGGGAGAGGGCCCGGGGCAGAGAGCCGGAGGACGCGCGGTAGTAGGCGGCGGCGCGCCGGGTGGCCAGCAGGCGGGCGACGCCGATGGCGGCTCCGGACAACACGGCCCAGGTGACGGCCTGGGACCAGTGGGTGTCCGGGTCCTCGGGATTGACCGGGGGCTCCTCGCCGGTGGCCGCTCGCCAGAGGCTGGTCACGCCCTTCTCGGCCACCGAGGCGGCCAGTACCGCGGCACCGGTTCCGAGCACCTTCCAGACCATCGACCCCACGGTGACCTCCAGCTCCCGGTGACGCACCAGACCCCATCATGTACCGTCGATGCTGCGACAGGGGAGCGCCACACGAGGCGCTGAGAGTGCGGGCGACCGCAGACCCTCGAACCTGATCCGGGTCATGCCGGCGAAGGGAGTCGAGTCTCGGCCGGGCGACCGGTTCCCCCGGATCCCCGGGAGGACAGCATGTCAGCACCACGATCCGGCAGGTCCGTGGCCACGTCGGCGGCGGGTGATCTGACGGTCACCACCACGGCCCCCGGTCTGCGCAGGGCACACCTGCTGGCGATCGCGATCAGCCTCGTGATCGCCGCGAGCATCTGGCTGGTCGGGTTGCCCGAGTCGACCTCGCTCTTCGACACCCCGCTGTCGACGCTGACCGTGCCCGCGGCACTCGTCGTGGCCTTCACCGGCATCACGCTGACCGGGGCGCTGGCGGCTCACCGCCCCTGGCGGGTGGTCGAGATCGTGATCGCCAGCGTGCTGGGCGTGACCGGTGGCCTGTTCCTGTGGGTGGTGGCCCAGGCCTGGAACACGGTGACGGCTCCCTTGTCCTTCTTCCCGCCCGCCTCGGCGATCCTGGCCGGATTGTGGCTGGTCCCCGGTGTCCTGGGCGGGCTGGTGATCCGCCGCCCGGGGGCCGCCGTGTATGTCGAACTGGTGGCGGCCGTGGTCGAGGCCCTGCTCGGCAACAGCTGGGGGTTCGCGACGGTCTGGTACGGGCTGATCGAGGGCCTGGGTGCCGAGTTCGTGCTCGCCCTGCTGCTCTACCGGGCCTTCGGGCTGCCGGCCGCCCTGCTCACCGGCGCCGGCGCGGGAGTGGCGGTCGGCCTGCTGGACAGTTTCGTCTACTACCCGGAGTTCTCCGCGTCCTACATCACCGCGTACGTGGTGCTCGCGGTGATCTCGGGCGCGGTGATCGCCGGTGCCGGGTGCTGGGCGCTCACCCGCGCGCTGGACCGGGCAGGGGCGCTCGCCCCACTGGGGGCGCGCGGCACGGTCCGGATCTGAGCCGGTGCGGATCTGAGGGAGGTGGAGTCCGTTGCGCCCGTGAGGATCACGGCCCGCGGGTGGGGCTGGCGGCATGCCTCACGCGCGGCCTGGGCGGTGCGCGGGCTGGACCTGGACGTCGCCCCGGGTGAACGGGTGTTGCTGCTCGGGCCCAGCGGGTCCGGCAAGTCGACCCTGCTGGCCGGTCTCGCGGGGCTGCTCACCTCGTCGGCCGGCCGCTCGGCACAGGACGCGACCGGTGAGGACGAGGGGGAACTCCTGCTGGACGGTGTCCCGGCCGATCGGGCCCGGCTGGCCGCTCTGGATGCCGGCCAGGCCCGCGCCGGGCTGCTGCTCCAGGACCCGACGGCGCAGACGGTGCTCGCCCGGTGCGGGGACGACGTCGCGTTCGGGTTGGAGAACCATGCCGTGGCCCGGCACGAGATCTGGCCCCGCGTCACCCGCGCGCTGGACGCCGTGGGGTTGCGGTACGGCCTCGAGCACCCCACGCATCGACTCTCGGGCGGGGAGCGGCAGCGGCTCGCGCTGGCCGGTGTCCTGGCCCTGCGCCCCGGGCTGTGGCTGCTGGACGAGCCGACCTCGATGCTCGACCCGGACGGCGCCGCGCGGCTGCGCTCGACGATCGCGGACGTCCTCGCCGAGACCGGGGCGACCTGCGTCGTGGTCGAGCACCGGGTCGAGGCGTGGGCCGAGCTGGTGGACCGGGTGGCCGTGCTCGAGCCCGGCGGTGGGGTGGTCGAGCAGGGTTCGCCGTCCGGGGTGTTCGCGGCCGCCGGTGAGCGGCTCGCCGCCCACGGGGTGTGGGTGCCGGGGCGTCATCCGAGGGTGAGCACCCGGGCCGGGTCCACCGCCGGACCGAGCCTGCTCGAGGCACGAGACCTCGCCGTCCGCCCGGCGCGATCGGCTCCGGTCGCCGTTCGGGGCATCACCACCGGCGTGCGGGCCGGAGAGGTGGTCTGTCTGGTCGGTCCGAACGGGTCGGGCAAGTCCTCGCTCGCCCTGGCCCTCGGCGGGCTGATCCCCCCGGCGCAGGGGCGGGTGGTCGCCGGTCCGGGCCTCGAGCCCCCGGACGGCGCCGAGCCCCACCGGTGGCGTCCGCGGGAACTGGTCAGCCGGATCGGCACCGTGTTCCAGGAGCCGCAGCACCAGTTCGTGGCCGCCACCTGCGCCGAGGAACTGGCCGTGGGGCCGCGCCGGGTGGGGCTGACCCCGGGTGAGACCGAGACCCGCGTGGCGGACCTGCTCGCCCGGCTCGGCCTCACCCGGCTCGCGCGCGCCAATCCGTTCACCCTCTCCGGCGGAGAGCAGCGCCGGCTGTCCGTGGCCACGGTGCTCGCCACCCGGCCGCGGGTGCTGATCCTGGACGAGCCGACCTTCGGGCAGGACGCGCTCACCTGGGCGGCGCTGGTGCGGCTGCTGGACGAGCTGCGGGCCCAGGGGGCCGGGCTGGTGATGGCCACGCACGACCAGTGGCTGCTCGAGCACCTCGCCGACCGGGTGGTGGTGCTGCCGGCCGGCGACCCGGGGACGTCGTGAGCGCGCTCGGCGCCCTGGACGGCAGCGGCAGAGCCGGCAATGGCATCGACCCGACCGCGCCGTTGGCCCGGGCCAACCCACTGGCGAAACTCGCTGTCTCGCTGACGATCTCGATGGCCCTGGTCTTGAGCGTCGACGTGGTCAGTGCCGGGGTGGCCCTGGGGCTGGAGCTGCTGGCCCTGCCCTGGTGCGGGTTGGCCCCTCGGGCATTGGCCCGGCGCGGGTGGATCCTGGTCGTCGCGGCGGTGCCGGCCGCGGTGGCCACGGCCGTGCTCGGCGACTCCGACGCGCCCGTGACCTCGGGGCTGGCGATCGGTCTCCGGGTGTTCGCGATCGGGCTGCCGGGGGTGGTGTTGCTGGCCACCACGGACCCCACGGACCTCGCGGATGCGTTGGCGCAGAAGGCCCGGCTGCCGTCCCGGTTCGTCCTGGCCGCCTTGGCGTCGATGCGGCTGTTCGGCGTGCTGGCCGAGGAATGGGCCGCACTGACCATGGCCCGGCGCGCGCGAGGAGTCGGTGGAGGCGGCCCGATCGAGCGGGTCCGTGACTGGGGAGGGCGCCTGTTCGCCCTGCTGGTGCTGGCGATCCGGCGAGGAGCCGTGCTGGCCACCACGATGGAGTCCCGCGGCTTCGGTACCTCCCGTCCACGGACCTGGGCCCGGGAGAGCCGCCTGGGAGTCGGCGATCTCCTGATCGTGCTCGGCGGGCTGGCGCTGGTGGCGGTGGCGGTCGGGGCGGCCATGGCGGCCGGTACCTGGGACATCGTGATCGCCTGACCCCGCCCAGGGGCTCAGGGACGCCGGGCGACCACGAAGATCCTGCGGAACGGCAGCACGGTGCCGAACTCCCGCCGCGGGTAGGCCTCGCGCAGCCGCGCCCCGTACTCGGCCTCGAACTCGGCCCGGGACGCCTCCGGCAGCGCGGCCAGCGTGGGACGAGCCCCGGTGCCCCGGACCCACTCCAGGACGGCGTCCTCGCCGGGCAGGACGTGCAGGTAGGTGGTCTCCCAGACGTCGGTCGTACACCCGGCCGCGGCCAGGGCAGCCAGGTAGGCGGCGGGCTCGGCGACCGCCATCCGCCGGTCGAGCCCGGGGGCGACGTCCGGCCCCACCAGGGGGGCCCAACGGGACGAGTGGCGCAGCTCGCGCAGGATGGCGTGGCTCGGCGCCTCGTGGTTGCCGGGCACCTGCACGGCCAGCCACCCTCCGGGGGCCAGGCAGGCGACCCAGCCCGCCAGCAGGTCGAGGTGTCCCGGAACCCATTGCAGGGTGGCATTCGAGATCAGGACGTCCACCGGGCGAGGCGGTGCCCAGTCCCGCAGGTCGGCCTGGGCCAGGTGCCAGCGTCGCGCGTGCGCGTCGGGCAGCCCGGCCCGTACCTGTTCCGCGGCGACGATCATCTCGGCGCTCGAGTCGACCCCGATGACCGAGGACGCCGGCCACCGGCTCAGCAGGGAGGCGGTCAGTTGCCCGGGGCCGCAGCCCAGGTCGACCACCAGGTGCGGGTCGCCGGCTGGGGTGACCCGGGCCAGGAGGTCATCGAACGGGCGGCCTCGCTCATCGCCGAAACGGTTGTACTGCACCGGATCCCAGGCGAAAGCGGTCACGCGATGCCCTCCCTACCCGCGGGCCGAGAGCTCGGCGAGCGTGGTCACGGTCGTCCAGTTGCGCGCCGTCTGGCGACCGCCCAATCGCCGCATCGCTGTTCCCAGTGGTGAGTCGTGCATCGTTCCGGTGTACGCCAGGTACACCGCACGATCGCCCACGGCCAGTTCGTCCTGGCCGTGGCGACGGCCGATGGCCCCGATCCGGGCGGGGTCCACCGGTGCGTCCAGGAAGGCCACGTGCAGCTGCCTGGGCGTGTTCGCCAGGTGGGGGAAGGGATTGGCGCGCACGATGTCCGCCAGTTCGGCCGGGGTTCGGGAGAAGACGTCGATGTCGAGCCCCAGTTGATCGAGGATGCCCTTGTGCACTCGTTCGACGAAGTTCTCGTGGGGCTCGTCGATGTCCGCGACGGCCTGGCCGCTGGCCAGGTAGGTGACCACGTCGCGCGCCCCCAGGCCGGTCAGCAGGTCGCGGAACACCGGCATGGGCACCCGATTGTGAGGCCCGAGGTTGACCGCGCGGAGCAATAGGACGATGCGTCCGTCCACCGGGTCAGAACGGGGTCGGTTGGCCGCGATCGTCCCCCAGGGCCATCACCATCACGATCTCCTCCTCGCCCCCACGTCCGTGCATCGGTCGCCGACGGTTCCCCGGCCGGAAGCCGAACCCACTGGCGAACGCGACCGCACGCGCGTTGTCGGTACTCACCCAGTACGACAGCTGGGTCCGGCCCGAGGCCAGCGCGGCGTCGGCTCCGGCCTGCACCAGCGCGGTGGCCACCCCGGTGCCGCGCGCAGCGGGGGTGACCCACAGGCCGAACAGCTGGGCGGTCCCGGTGTCCTCCTCGTCCTCGCCGAGACTGGCCACGCCCACAGCCACGCCGTCCACCTCGGCCAGGAGGCGTTCCGAGCGCGTCATCCGGGCCCGCCAGGAGTCCTCCTCGAAGGCCTCCTCCTCGTCGTGGGTGGCCACGAAGGCGTCCGGGGAGTCCTCCAGGGCGGCCAGTCGAATCGACCGGTAGTTCTGCCAGTCGTCCTCGGCCAGGGGGCGTACGCGGATCTCGGACATGGTCGTACTCTCCCAGAGATTAGGCCGAAAGTCCCTACTGGCGATCGCACCATCACACAGTCCGGGGGATTTGTCGTCTCGGGTCTTCACCCGAGGATCCTTTCCGGGGGCGGTGGTCGCGAGTAGGTTCAACGGCCTGACTCGTCATCGTCGACGAAGGGGGATCACCATGTGCACCGAACACGGCCTTCACCTCCTGCAGGACTGCCCGCCGGCCGAGGGCCCCTCGCTCAGCCGGCGGGCGGCCCTGGTTGCCACCGCCACCGCGGCGAGCGCCGTCCTGGTCGGTGTGGCCACTCCGGCGCAGGCCGCGGCCAGTGCCCCCGCGCGCCGGTGGTCGCGGCACGGGCTGGTGGATCTCACCTATCCCCTCGGCCCGGAGTTCCCGGCGTTCGCGCCGGGCGAGGAGGCTCGCCGGCGCACCGTGGTGCAGATCGAGCCCGACGGGTACTACATGCAGGAGTGGACGCTCATCGAGCACACCGGTACGCATGTCGATGCGCCGGGCCACTTCGCCAAGGGTGGCCGGCTCGCCGACCGGATCGCTGTCGCCGAGCTGATCACCCCGGCCGTGGTCATCGACATCGCCGCGAAGGCGGCGAGGAATCCCGATGCCCTGGTGACCGTCGACGACGTCCGGGCCTTCGAGCGCCGGCACGGCACGATCCCGACCAACGCCGCGGTGCTGATGTACTCCGGCTGGGGCGCCAAGGTCGGCAGTGTCGACGCCTATCGGGGCACCGATGCCGCGGGGATGCTGCACTTCCCGGGGTTCGACCCGGAGGCCGCGACCTGGCTGCTCAGGCACCGCCGGATCCGCAGCCTGGGCGTGGACACCCTGAGTATCGACCGCGGGGAGTCGGAGACCTTCGACACGCACCTGATCGTCAACGGGGCCGACCGCTACGGGATCGAGAACCTCGCCAACCTGCACTGCATCCCGCCCACGGGGGCGACCATCACGGTCGGCCTGATCCCGTTCCGGCAGGGATCGGGCGGGCAGGCCAGGGTGTTCGCCAGCTGGTGACCTCTGGGGGGGCACCGGCCGGCTCGGATGGATCACAGCGCGTCCAGTGCCCTCAGGATCCGTTGCTCCGAGATCGGGTAGGCCGTACCGACGCCCTGGGCGAACAGGCTGAGCCGGAACTCCTCCAGCATCCAGCGGACGGCGAGCACGTCCTCGTCGTCCCGGCGGTTCGGAGGCAGTTCGTCCAGCACCGCCGCGTACTCGGCCTGCATGGTGCGCACCCGGTCCATCCGGCCGCGGTCGGCGTTGACGTTCTCCGGGGCCTTGGCCAGCCGGTGGGCGATACCGCGCAGGTAGCGCAGCAGGTCGGGCAGCCGCGCGCTGCCCACCTCGGCGACAAAGCCGTTGTGGATCAGGGCCTCTACCTGATTCCGGACGTCGGTGAGCATCGGGAGCAGGGGCAACGAGCTGGTACTGCCCAGGGCCCGGTCGACCTCGCGCCAGGCGGTCAGCACCCGAGCCACGATCCGGACGACGTCCAACCCGGCCTCGTCGAGCCCGGCGCGGACCGCGTCGAGCAGGGCGGTGAACGCCTCGCCGTCCCACGCCGGACCGCCGTGACGGGCGACCAAGTCGTCGATCGCCGCGTCGAGACAGTCGCTCAGCAGCGCCCCGGGGCTCGGATAGGGGCTCGCGGCGAGCGCCAGCCGATCGGCCTGGGGCAGAACGTAATCGACCTGGCCCTGCAACCGGCCCAACGGGTTGGTCAGGCTCTCGATCAGCAGCCGCCGGGTGCCGGCCCGCATCGCCGTCGCCTGGTCTGCGGCCGTGGGAAGCACCCGGATCGCGGCGCCATCGCCCTCGTCGACCAACGCCGGGAAGCCCGCCACCGTGCGCCCGCCCGCCTCGCGTTCGACGGTGCGGGGTAGCTCGCCGACGTCCCAGGTGGTCAGGCGCGACCGTTCGACCCCGGCCCCGGCGATGGCCGCCACGGCGGCCCTCACCTTCTGGCGCAACTGGTTCTGCAAGGCGACCAGGCTCTTGCCCTCGGCCAGGACGGTCGGTGCGTCACCCTCGGACAGCACCCGGAAGGTGAGCTGCAGGTGCCCCGGCAGCTTGCCCAGATCCCAGGCGTGCGGCGGGATCACGATGCCCGCACGCCGTCCGAGGTCGGTCTCGAGGGCCGCGTACAGCGAGCCGGTCGGGGGTTCGGACGCCGGGGCGATCGCCGCCAACGCGGCACGGGCGGTGTCCGGCGCAGGGACGAAGTTGGTGCGGATCGCCTTGGGCAGGCTACGGATCAGAGCGGTGACCAGCTCCTCGCGCAGACCCGGCACCAGCCAGGTGAACGGGTCGGGATCCAGTGCGGCCAGCAGCGGCACCGGGACGTCGACGGTGACCCCGTCGTGCGCCGTCCCCGGCTCGAACTGGTAGCTGAGGGCCAGCTCGCCGCCCTCGACCGGCCAGGTGTCCGGGTAGTCCCTGGCGTGCACTGCGGCGGCGTCGTGGCTGACCAGCAGGTCCTCGGTGAAGGTGAGCAGCTCCGGTTCGGCGCGCCGGGCCTTCTTCCACCAGGTGTCGAAGTGCCTGCCGGAGACCACCTCGGCCGGGATGCGCTGGTCATAGAAGTCGAACAGGGTCTCGTCGTCCACCAGGATGTCGCGCCGCCGGGCCCGGTGCTCGAGCGCCTCGACGTCCTCGAGCAGATCGCGGTTGGCGTGGAAGAACCGGTGGTGGGTGCGCCAGTCACCCTCGACCAGGGCGTGCCGGATGAACAGCTCGCGGGCCAGCTCGGCGTCGATGCGGGCGTACCCGACCAGGCGCTGGGTGACGACCGGGACGCCGTACAGCGTGACCCTCTCGTAAGCCATCGCTGCGGCTCGCTTGCTCGACCAGTGCGGTTCGCTGTAGGTGCGCTTGACCAGGTGCAGTGCCAGTGGTTCGACCCACTCCGGCTCGATCCGGGCCACGTCGCGCCCCCAGAGCCGGCTGGTCTCGACGAGTTCGCCGGCCATCACCCAGGTCGGGGGCTTGCGGGCCAGGGCCGACCCGGGCCAGATCAGGAACTTCGCACCGCGCGCCCCGGTGAACTCCTGCCGTCCGGGGCGCGTCGGCTTACCGAGAGACTTCGCTTGCTGCCCAGCGGGTTTGGTGGCCTCGCGCTCCTCGCGCACGCCGATGTGTGACAGCAGCCCTGCCAGCAGGCTGCGATGGACCGCGTCCGGTTCGGCCGGTGGGGTACCCCGCGGGGGCAACGTGATGCCCACCCCGCGGGCGATGGCCCGCAGCTGACCGACCAGGTCCTGCCACTCGCGGACCCGTAGGTAGCCCAGGTACTCCCGGCGGCACATCCGGCGGAACTGATTGGACGACAACGCGTCAGCTTGATCACGAAGGTAGGTCCACAGCTCGAGGTAGCTGAGGAAGTCCGAGGTCGGGTCGGCGAACCGGCGGTGTGACTCGTCAGCGGCCTGCTGGGCCTCCTGGGGACGTTCGCGCGGATCCTGGATCGACAGCGCCGCCGCGATCACGATCACCTCGCGCACGCACCCGTTGGCCTCCGCCTCGAGGATCATGCGGGCCATCCGCGGGTCGACCGGCAACTGGGCCAGCCGCCGTCCGAGGACGGTGAGTCGTTGCCCGGCACCTGAAGCCCCGGATGCCCCGGAGGCCCCGGAGGGCCCGGAGGCGGCGGGCTCGAGCGCGTTCAGTTCGGTCAGCAGGGCGATCCCATCCGCGATCGATCGCCGGTCCGGAGGGTCGACGAACGGGAAGGCCGACATGTCACCGAGCCCGATGGCGGCCATCTGCAGGATCACCGAGGCCAGGTTCGTGCGCAGGATCTCGGGGTCGGTGAACGCCGGGCGGGCGGCGAAGTCGTCCTCGCTGTACAGCCGGATGCAGATGCCGTCGGCAACGCGCCCGCAGCGTCCGGCGCGCTGGTTGGCCGAGGCTTGCGAGATCGGTTCGATCGGCAGCCGCTGCACCTTGGTGCGGAAGCTGTAGCGCGAGATGCGCGCCGTCCCCGGGTCGATCACGTAGCGGATGCCGGGCACGGTCAGCGAGGTCTCGGCGACGTTGGTGGCCAGGACGACGCGGCGTAGGACGCCGTGCGGTCGCGCCGCGAACACCCGATGCTGCTCGGCGATCGACAGCCGGGCGTACAGGGGCACGATCTCGGTGTACGGCCAGCGCCGCCCGACATGGGCGGTCAGGGCGTCGGCGGTGTCGCGGATCTCGCGCTCGCCGGACAGGAAGACCAGGATGTCGCCGTCCCCCTCGCCCCACAGTTCGTCGACCGCGGCGCAGATGCCGTCGATGGTGTCCTGCTGCTCCTCGGCCGCGCCGGCGGGTTCGACCGGGCGGTAGCGCAGCTCGACCGGGTACGTGCGGCCCGAGACCTCCAGCACCGGAACGGGTTTCGCGCCGGGCAGGGTGAAGTGGTCGGCGAACCGCTGGGGGTCGATGGTGGCCGAGGTGATGATCACCTTGAGATCCGGACGGCGCGGCAACAGCCGGCGCAGGTAGCCCAGGATGAAGTCGATGTTCAGGCTGCGTTCGTGGGCCTCGTCGATGATGAGGGTGTCGTATCGACGCAGGAGCTTGTCGCGCTGCAGCTCGGTGAGCAGGATGCCGTCGGTCATCAGCTTGACGCTGGTGGCGGGGGAGATCCGGTCGGTGAACCTCACCTGGTAGCCCACGGCCTCGCCGAGTTCGACGCCCAACTCCGCGGCGATGCGTTCGGCGACGGTGCGCGCGGCCAGCCGGCGGGGCTGGGTGTGCCCGATCATGCCGGACACTCCGCGTCCCAGCTCCAGGCAGATCTTGGGCAGCTGGGTGGTCTTGCCCGACCCGGTCTCCCCGGCGATCACGACCACCTGATGGTCGCGGATCGCGGCGGCGATCCGTTCGCGCGCGGCGCTGATCGGCAGCTCGGCGGGGTAGCGGATCTCCGCCGGGATGGCCTGGCGCCGTGCCTCGGCGTAGCGCTGCCTCACCGGGTCAGCATAGGCGAGCGCGGCCTCGGACCCCCGGATCACTGATACCCCGAGGGGTATCATTCCGCCATGGACGACACGGTTACGAAGGCTGCCGGTTCTGCCATCACCCCAACCGCCCCGACCGCGTCGGCCACGCCGATCACGCCGACTGTGCCGACGGCGCCGGTGGCTGCGGCGCACGGGTTGGCGCACCTTCCGGTCACCCTCTTCGCCTCGGTGATGGGTATCGGCGGACTTTCCCTGGCCTGGCGCCGCGCCGCCAGGGTGTGGCAGCTACCCACCTGGCCCGCGCACAGCCTGTTCTGGCTGGCCTGTGCGGTCTTCGTCGTCGTGGCCATCGCCTACGCGGCCAAGTGGATCCGGTACCCGGCGGCCGCTCGGGCCGAACTGCGCCACCCGATCCGGATGGCCTTCGTGCCGACCATCACCATCGCCCTGCTGATCCTCGCCACGGCCGGGCAGGACCTGCTGCCCGGGCCTGCGCGGGTGGCCTGGTGGGCGGGGGCTGTGGGCCACCTGGCCCTCACGGTTGCCGTCCTGAGCGCCTGGTTCGGCCGACCGGACATCGGGTTGACCCAGATGACCCCGGCGTGGTTCATCCCGATCGTGGGCAACGTGATCACCCCGTTGGCCGCGCCGGAGCTCGGGTCGATCGATCTGGCCTGGTTCGCCTTCGGGGTCGGCCTGGTGTTCTGGATCGGGCTGTTGCCGATCCTGTTGCTGCGGGTGCTCGTGCACGTCGACCCCATGCCGGCGAAGCTGCTGCCCACGCTGGCGATCTTCATCGCTCCGCCCGCGGTGACCGGGCTGTCGTGGCAAGCGCTGACCGGCAGGTCCGGCGATCCCTCTGCCGACCCGGTGGCCATGATCCTCCAGGCCGTCACGATCATGTTCGTGCTGCTGGTGCTCGGCCAGGCCGGACGGTTGCGCAGCCTGCCCTTCGCGCTGCCCTGGCTTGCCTACACGTTTCCCAGCGCAGCGGCCGCAGCCTCTGCGGTGGCCATGGCCGGCGTCCGGCCGGGGGTGGCCTACGACGGGATCGCCGCAGTACTGCTGGGCCTGGCCACGGTCGTGGTCCTCTCAGTGGTGCTCGGGGTCGTCCGGTTGGCCGTACGTGGCGACCTGCTCCGGCCGGAGTAGGCGACGCCGACCCGACGGCTCAGCGGGAGGTGACGTCCACCAGTCGCAGTGCCAGGGTCGGGCAGGCTGCGACCGCCTTCTTGGCGTGGTCCAGGGCCGCCCCGCGCAGCGGTCGGTCATCGATCAGGGGATACCCCCACTCGTCGAGCGTGATCCGCTCGGGAACCAGTTCACTGCACAGGGCGTGGCCCTTGCAGGCCGGCCAGTCCACGCGCAGCCGCTTGCCCCGCCGGGGACGGCGCGGCGAGCGGCCGTTCAGCTCGCCGGGCAGCGTGATCGCCCCGGTGGCCTCGATCAGCGGGATCATCAGGGTCTGCGGGCCGGTGGCGTCCGCGGGGGGTTCACTCATCGGGCCACCAGCCCTCTCAGCGTCTGCGCCGGGTCGATGGCGGGAGCGGCATGCGCGCACGGGCCCACCAGGTGCATGGCCACCTCGTCCGGGAAGGCCCGCAACAGTGAGCGCACCAGGAGCACCGTGCCGTCCGGGTGCGAGCAAGCCCCACGCCCGGGGAGCAAACCGATGAGTTGTTCGATCCGCTCCAGCACCGGCTGGCCCGCGCTGCCGTGAGCCAGCGCGAGGCAGGCCTCGGCCAGGGCCGGCAAACCGTTGAAACACGGACCGCACCGCCGGGCGCTCTGCCCGGCCAGGTAGACCACCACCTGGGCGGTCAGCTCCACCGGGCAGGCGTCCCGGCGAACCGGGAGCACCACTCCGGCCGCCAGGGCGACGTGCTGCCCACGCCGGTTCGTGCGGGTGACCGTCTGGTCGGCCAGCATCTGCGGCGTCAGCCAGGTGCCGTGATAGCCCCCCAGGACCACCGGAGCGTCCAGGTCGTACCCGCACAGGGCCAGGACGTCGCGCAGGGGTGTCCCGTGAGCCACCTCGACCACCACCCCGGTGAGCCCGTCCCCACCGATGGTCAGCAGCGTCGTCCCGGGTTCGTCGGGGGTGCCGAGCCCTGCGTACTCGCGGGCTCCCATCATGGCCAGTGCGGCCACCTGGGCGTAGGTCTCGGCGTTCGACAGCAGGGTGGGGCGACCCCGCAACCCGCTGACTGCCTCCGGTTCCCAGGCCGTGACCGGCAGGTTGTCCCGGCCCGAGAGCAGCTCCAGGACCGCACGCGACTGCCCCCCCACGAAGCCTGCCGTGGTCTCGGTGATCAGGAACTCCACGCCGCTGTCGTGGTCGGCAACGGCCCGCTCGGCCGCGGGCCGCACGGCGGGCCGATCGCCCGGCACCACGAGGTGCACCACCGGGACGTCGAGCGCCCTCGCCACCACGGCCGCGCCGTCCAGGACCAGGTGGGGTGCGGTGAGCATCAGCGCGCAGTCCTTGGCACTGCCCGGCTCGCCCTCGGCGGCGTTCACCACCACGCTGCGCCGCCGGTTGGCCGAGATGGCCGAGGACAGCTTGCGCGAGAAGGGGAATGCCGCTCCACCACGCCCGGCCACCCGGACGTCCCGGGTGAGCTCGACCAGCTGGTTGGCGCCCAAGGTCGGCAGCGGGCCCCACCGGCGACGGTGCGCCGTCAGACCAGCCGGATCGGCCACTCCGGCCAGGAGTCGCGGTCCGACCAGGACCGAGATCTCACCGGTCAGGGCAGCCGGCACGCTCACATATCCGGTCATGGCAGGTGAGCCATCGCCTGATCGGATTGCCGCGTGGACCGCCGGGACTCGTGCCACCACGTCGCCAGGCGTACCAGCACAGCCAGTGCCACCACGGTCACCGCGATCACCGTCACTGTGCGGCTCCACAGGGTGTCGGCGTCGGTGCCGAGCAGCCAGCCGTGCAGGACGCCGAGTGCCCAACTGAGATAGCTGAGCAGGTGCAGGCCCCGCCAGGCCCGGTGAGGTAGCCGCGCCCGCACCAGGCTGGTCACGGTGATCAGCACCAGCAGGTCGAAGGCCAGGGCCGCCAGGGCCATGGGCAGCCGGTGCCGGGCCACGTACTCACCGTTCACCGGCGCCAGGGCATGGAACCAGCGCAGGTCGGTGAAGGAGTCGACGACGGGCGTGACGACGTGCGCGAGCAGGAGCACCATGGCCAGCAGCGAGACGTTCCGGTGCAGTGACTGGGTCGCGAAGCGCGGCCACCGGGTGGAGCCCGCGCGGGCGGTCGACAGCACGCCGAGCGCGGTCGCCGCGCTCAGCAGCAGGACCAGCACCACGCCGGTTCCCCGGTTGGCATACCACAGCACCATTCACAGACGCCCTTCAACAGGGTGGTCGGGCCACGCCCCCAGGGTACGGACCCTGCCGTCCCGGGACACCAATCGGGCGGCCATTCCCCGGGATGCCAGCCACCGCTCGGCCCGATCACCCAGGACCAGGGACGCCGTGCTGGCGCCGTTGGCCTCGACGCAGCTGGCCGCTCGGACCGTGGCGGTGCGCCAGCTGGGGACGACCGGCCGGCCGGTCGCGGGGTCGAGCAGGTGATGCAGGCTGCGCCCGTCGTGGGTCCAGGTCCGGTGGACCACCGTCGAGGTGGCGATCGCCCCGTGCTCGAGGGTGAGGGTCTCGGCCACCTCGCCGTCCGGCCGTTCGGCGACGGTCACCGGCCATGGGTGCACGGTGGTCGTGCCGTGGCCGACGGCGACGTCGCCGCCCAGGCTCAGGATGCAGTCGATGCCCAGCCGGTCGGCCAGGGCCGAGGCGATCCGGTCGCAGGCGAACGCCTTGCCGGTTGCCCCCAGGTCGAGGGCCACCCCCGCGGGCACTCGGATCCGGCCGGCCGGGTCGAGCTCGACCTCGCGCCAGGCGCCCGGCCGCGCCGGGATCGGGGGCAGCCCCGCGGGATCGACCGGCTGCGGGTCGGCTGGACCGTCCGTGCGATCACGAATCCGGGCGAGGTCACGGTCGTACCCCAGGGCGACCAGGGCCCTGCCGAGCGTGGGGTCGACCAGGCCATCCGTCCGCGCGGCCACGTCCAGGGCACAGGCCACCGCCTCGACCAGGAGCGGACCGGTCGTGACCCACTGACCGGCGCGGGCATTGGCCCGCATCAGCTCGGAGTCATCCCGGAACCGGCTACAGGCTCGGTCGACCTCGTCCAGCATCGAGCCGGCAAGTGCCCTGGCCCGATCCATCTGCCTCCCCTGGGCGACGCCCAGGAAGACGAACGTGCCCAGTGCCCGCCATCTGGTCGAGCGGTAGACGACGGGCTCGGTGGACGTCGGTTCGCCCGTCACGATCCGCTGGTCGGGGCCGGCTCGATCTGCTGCTGCTCGGTCTGCTGAACCGGTTGTTGCTGCTGAGGCGGTTGCTCGGCGGGCGGTTCGGCGAC
The DNA here is from genome assembly GCA_016794595.1 of Kineosporiaceae bacterium. Taxonomy (GTDB): domain Bacteria; phylum Actinomycetota; class Actinomycetes; order Actinomycetales; family Kineosporiaceae; genus JADJPO01. The sequence continues at coordinate 51,862 of JAEUJN010000054.1, read as the reverse complement.
GGGCTGCGGGGCCTTCGTGCTGGTGACTGCCCGGGTCGTGGCCTTCTTGGTGGCCTGCGCGGTGGTCTTCTTGGCGGCCTTCGTGGTTGCCGTGCTGGTTGTCGTGCTGGTTGTCGTACTCCTGCGGGTGGCCGCCTTGGAGGCGGACGTCGTGGGGGAGGTGGGGGCGAGGTCGTCCAGGGTCGTGATCGACCCGGACGCCGCACCCGACGTGGTGTCCGCCGCCACGGCAGCCTGGGCCGCCTTCTGCGCCCGCTTCAGTGACTGTTCGTGCTCGGTCTGCGACCTGGCCAGCGCCATGGCCGCTCCGGTGGCCACCAGAGCCCCGACGGTGATGCCCCCGGTCATGACCGACACCGCCCTGCGGGCGCGGTCCCGATCGCCGGTGGTCACCTGAGCCATGCCACGAGCATGGCCGACACGCCGTGAACGTTGCGTCAGTCAAGGGTCAAGAGCCACTCAACGCATCCCGCGATCAAGGCCCTGACCTGCGCACATCAACCCGAGAGTGAGGCGTGTCACCCACAGCTGCGGCGGCGAGCGGGTCAGGACGCCGCCTTGCCGAGCACCACCCGCACCAGCGCCCCGCCCAGCCGGGACTGGCCCAGCTCCAGCCAACCGCCGGATGCCATCGCCGCGCGCCGGGCGATGTCCAGTCCCAGGCCGGTGGATCCCGCCCCGGAACTCCCGCGCGAGACGATGTCGCCGGCCGGCAGTCCGGTGCCGCCGTCCTCGACCGTGAGCACGATCGCGCCGTCCGCGCGGGGAACCACCCAGACCTCGATCGGCACGCCGTCGTCGGTGTGGGCGAACACGTTGTCGAGCAGGACGTCGACCACGTCGGACAGGTCGTCGGCGCTGACCTTCGCCCGCAGCGGCCGGTCCGGCACCGCCGTCCGCAGCGGTCGATCCTGCTCCTCGGCCAGGGCCGACCAGAACGCCACCCGCTCGCGCACCACCTTGGCGGCGTCGCACGACCCGGTCGAGTCGGCGCGGGTGGGCCGGCGGGCGTCGTGCACGATCGCGTCCACCGTCCGCTCGAGTTGGGTGATGTGGGTCCGCAGGCGCTCGCTGACGTCCGGATCGGTGATCATCTCGGTGTCCAGCCGGAGCGCGGTCACCGGGGTGCGCAGCCGGTGGGACAGGTCCGCCACGGCGTCGCGCTCGGCGCTGAGCAGGCGGCCGACACGCTCGGCCAGCCGGTTCAGCGCCCGCGCCAGGGCGATCACCTCGGGCATGCCTGCTTCCTCCACCCGGACGTCGAGGCTGCCCTCGTGCATGGCGTCCGCGGCCCGGGCGACCTCCTGGATCGGCTCGGTCACCCGTCGAGCCAGGCGATCGGCCGCGAAAGCCGCGATCCCGAGCAGCAGGATCGCCAGAGCGCCGATCACCAGGGTGCGCCGCAGCACGCCCGCCTCGCGGATCTCGGCGCTGACCTCGTCCCGGGTCACGAACGCCTCGTTGCCGGCGAACAACACGCGGTAACTGATCAGTGCGCCGTCCTGGGGGCGGCTGTAGGGATCGCGCACCTCGATCGCCCGGGCGACCCCGGCGTCATCGCTGACCTGGGCGCCGAGCATCGTGCGGCCCTGCAGGTAGCCCTCGGGCAGGTAGAGAGTGGTGCGGGTCCCGTCCTGCTGGCGCTTCAGGTACTCCTCGACGCGCGCAGGCAGTTCCTGCTTGCTCTGGGTGCCCACCAGGGTGAGCACGCCCAGTTGGCGCTGGGCCGAGCCGGCCGCCACCCGCTCGTTCGCCAGAGTCCGCAGCAGGAAGGTCATCGGCACCAGGAACGCCACGATGACGGCCGACGTCGTCGCGGCAACGAGAAAGGTCAGGCGGCGGCGCACCGGAACTCGCCTCAGCCGGCCTCGGGCGCCGCCAAGCGGACCCCGACTCCCCGGGTGCTGTGCAGGTACCGCGGTTCGGCTGCTGTCTCACCGAGCTTGCGTCGCAGCCACGACAGGTGGACGTCGACCGTGCGGTCACCACCCCCGTACGGCTGGCGCCACACCTCGGCCAGCAGCTCCCGTTTGCTGACCACCTCGCCGGCACGCTGGGCGAGGGCGTACAGCAGGTCGAACTCCTTGCGGGAGAGCTCGAGTGGGCGATTCTGCAGGCTGGCGGAGCGGGTGCGCGGATCGACCACCAGGTCGCCCACGGTCAACGGTCCCTCGGCCCGTTGCCCGGCACTGCGCCGCAGGACGGCGCGGATGCGCGCCTCGAGGTGATCGGCGCCGAACGGTTTGGCGACGTAGTCGTCGGCCCCGGCGTCCAGGGCCTTGACGATGTCGGCGTCGTCGTCCCGGGCGGTCACCACGATCACCGGCACATCGCTCACCGCGCGCATCATGGTGAGCACCTGGACCCCGTCCACATCCGGCAGGCCCAGGTCGAGCAGCACCACATCGGGACGCTCGTCGATCACCGCCTGCAGCCCGGGCAGGCCCGCCGGTTGCCAGGTGACGGCGTGCCCGCGCTCGGTGAGCGCTCGGGTCAGCGCGGAACGAATTCCGGCGTCGTCCTCGACCAGCAGGATCACAGCCACGCCAAGGACGGTATCCCGTGAGAGTGGGTTTTGGGCAATGCGTCCGGCGGCTTCACCCGCGAACGGTGTCGGATGGTTCGCGGGTGGGCGGCGGGCGGCGGAGGTGCGTGCCGCCCTGGCTCACCCGCGAACGGTGACATACCTGTTGTTGCCCGAGACGGTGCCCGAGGCCACCGCCTGACCGTTGGTGAGCAGCTGGAGCGTGATCGGGTCGGTGCCGCTCAGCTTCGTCGCCCGCCCGGCACGCACCCCGCGGGTGTCACTGATCGTGGCGTTGCCACACCCTTTGTGGCGATTGCCGTCCACCACCAGGTACCAACAGGTCGACGGTGCGGTGGACAGCACAACGCTGGACGTCGAGGACCGCCGCGATCCGGCGTCGGCGCCGGCGATCACCCCGGAGTCATCGGTGATCCGCGCCGGCTGGGGCTGCCGTCCGGTGCTGCCGTTCGGGTTGGCAGTCACCGTCGACCCGGTCTGGGTGGTGGCCCGTGCCCGTGCGGTGGCCGAGGCGTCGAAGGCCTTCGCCCGGGCTGCAGCCTCGGCCGTCCGGAACGGGTCGCTGCCCCACTCGGTGCGATCGATGGGCTTGCACGACGCGAGCAGGGGGACGACAGCGCACAGGGTGGTCACAGCGATCAGTCGCGTGATGCGGGCGGGGAAGGGCCCAGTCATCGTCATTCCCGTCACGTCGGTGCCCTGTCGACATCATGGTGCGTGGTGGTCGATGGCGGCTGGTCACGCAGCGATACCCCCGGTGGCATGCCGCAATCGGCTTCACCGTAACGATGACTGTGCGCAGGTGCACCCCGCCACGCGGGGCGACGTTCGCGCACCTCTGCCCTGTATCGGTCCTACCGGGGGACACCGTGCGTCACTGGGTCGCCACCCTCACTCCCCTTCGGTGGCCGGCGGACACAATGGCGTCGTGACCTCGACACCGTCCTCGCCCTCCGAACTCGACCGGCCGCTCGCGGGGCTCGCCGCGCTACCGGTCGCGGCGCATCTCGACCTGCTCGCCGCTCCGGTGGCCGCCGCCCTGGCGCCAGGTGGGCCGGCGTCCGAGCTCGCCGATCTGATACGGGTCCTCGGCATCGATCCCGATCTCGCCGACACCGCCGCGCTCTGCGCTGCCTTCGATCTCCCGCTGGCCACTGCCGCGAACTGTGTCGTCGTGGCCGGCACCCGTGCGGGGGTGACGCGCTATGCGGCCTGCGTCGCCCTGGCCACCACCCGGGTGGACGTGAACACCGTCGTCCGGCGCCGGCTCGAGGCACGCCGGGCATCGTTCGCGCCCATGGACGACGCCGTCCGGCTGAGCGGGATGGCGTACGGCGGGATCACCCCGGTCGGGCTGCCGGGCGACTGGGCGCTCTGGATCGATGCGGCCGTCGCCGCCACCCCCGAGGTCGTCATCGGCTCGGGGGTGCGTCACTCCAAGCTGATCCTGCCCGGTGCCGCACTCGCGCGGTTGCCCGGCGCCGAGGTGGTCGGCGATCTCGCCCGGACCGTCTGACGGCTAGCCTTGCGTCGCGCTGGACCCTTCGCAGGAGCGCGGTCAGCCCGCCGACCGATCCGTCCAGAGGTATTCCACCTCGGGACGTCCCGCGCGCGTAGGGCGTTGCCGCCGCAGCGCGCGCCCGGACTCGACCAGGTCGACCTCCTCCTCCGAGTCGGCCCTGCCCCGGCTGATCGCCAAGATGGAGCACCTGGGGATCTCCCGTCCGGTGGTCGGCATCACGGTGCCGACCGGGTACTCCTTCAACCTGGACGGCACGGCGATCTACCTGACCATGGCCTCGCTGTTCATCGCCGAGGCGCTGGACAAGCCGTTCACCATCGGCCAGCAGATCTCGCTGCTGGTCTTCATGATGATCGCCAGCAAGGGTGCGGCCGGGGTCACCGGCGCCGGTCTGGCCACCCTGGCCGGTGGGCTGGCCTCGCACCGCCCCGATCTGGTCGACGGCGTCGGCTTCATCGTCGGCATCGACCGCATGATGAGCGAGGCGCGGGCCTAGACCAACTTCGCGGGCAACGCCATCGCCACCGTGATCATCGCCACCTGGGTGGGTGAGCTCGACAGCGAGCAGGCCGGGAACGTGCTGGGTGGCCACCTGCCGTTCGACGAGAACACCCTGATCGACGACCCGGAACCTCGGCCCGAGCCGGTCGGCGCCGGGGTGGGAGCAAGCAGCGTGGGAGTGGCTGCGCCGCCCAGCGTCGTCACGGTGCACTGAGCCGGACTGTGTGGGGTTCACCACCGAAGTCGGTGGTGAACCCCACTCAGCTGTGTCATTCGCCGGGCGGGCGGGGTCAGCGGCTGGCCCAGGCGTCCTCGGCGGCGAGTAGTCGCCGTACGTGGGCAGGCAGCTTGCCCGAGAGCACGTCCTCCACGCTGACCTCGTCGAGCACCCGCCGCAGGCTCGCCCGGACGGCGACCCACACCGTCGGCAGGTGCTGCGCCGCGCCCGTGTAGGCGGTCTCGTGCGGTCGTAGCCCGCGCACCTCGGCGAGCGGCCCGTCCACGGCGCGGAACACGGCGCCGAGCAGGATCTGCCCCGCGGGCCGCGCGAGCCGGTACCCGCCGGCTGCTCCGCGAACGCTGGTGACCAGACCGGCCCGCCGCAGGTCGGCCAGGATGGCCTCCAGGAACTTGCGCGGCAGGTCCTGCTGCTCGGCCAGGACCTCGGCCGGAACGGGGCGAGCATCCGTGCGCTGCGCGTCCGCGAGGGTGAGCAGGGCTCGCACGGCGTAATCGGTCTTGGCCGAGATGTCCACGGGCACATCCTGGCACCTGGAGTGGGCAGATGGTCCGCCGAACGGGTGCACAGTGAGCTCGGTGCTCGACTATTCCCTACTTAACCCATAGGATTCACTGAAACAGTCGGCAACGGGGAGACTCGAATGCACAAGCTCGTCCTGCTCGCCCTGGTCGGGTTGGGTGCCCAATTGGTGGACGGCAGTCTCGGCATGGCCTACGGCGTGACGTCGTCCACCCTGCTGCTCGCCCTGGGTACGAGCCCTGCCGCGGCATCGGCCACGGTGCACCTGGCCGAGATCGGCACAACGCTGATCTCGGGTGCCTCGCACTGGAAGTTCGGCAACGTGGACTGGGCTGTGGTGCTCAAGGTCGGCCTGCCCGGGGCCGTGGGCGCCTTCGCCGGGGCCACCGTGCTCTCCCACCTCGACACGTCCGTGGCCAAGCCGTTGATGTCGATGGTGCTGCTCACGTTGGGCCTGTACGTGCTGATCCGCTTCACGGTGCGAGGGCTGCGCCACGACCGGCTGGGCCACCCGCTGCGGGCCCGGTTCCTGGCTCCCCTGGGGCTGTTCGCCGGTTTCGTCGACGCCACCGGTGGCGGTGGCTGGGGGCCGGTCGGCACCCCGGCGATCCTGGCCAGCGGCCGCCTGGAGCCGCGCCGGGTGATCGGTTCGATCGACACCAGCGAGTTCCTGGTGGCGCTGGCTGCCAGCCTCGGGTTCCTCGCCGCCCTGGGAACTCAGGGGATCGAACTCACCTGGGTGCTCGGGCTGCTGATCGGTGGCGCGATCGCGGCCCCGATTGCGGCCTGGCTGGTACGGCACCTGCCGCCCCGCGTGCTGGGGTCGGCCGTGGGCGGACTGATCGTGCTCACCAACACCCGCACGCTGCTGCACAGCGACTGGGTCGAGGCATCGTCACCGGTGATGTGGACGGTCTACGCGCTGATCTGGACCCTCTGGGCGGGTGCGGTGGCCTACTCCGTGCGTGAGCACCGGGCCGGTCAGCGGCTGGCGGGCCAGCAGGCGGTTCCCGCCCAGGAAGGCCGGCAGCAGGTGGCCGCCGGCTGATCCTCTCGGCACTCCTGCGGGCTACCGGTTCAGCGGCGCCCGGGCGAGGAAGTCCACCGTGCGCTGCGCGGTCGCCCGGGCGCCGGTGCCGTACCAGATCAGGTGGCTGAGCGAGGGACTGGGCCACAATGTCGAGTCCGGGATCGCGCGGGCCAGATGCTGCGCGTGCTTGTAGGGGACCGCGGCATCCGTGGGGGAGGCGACCACCAGGGTCGGCTGGCTGACCGCCGCCTCCAGGTGCGGGTCGGGGGAGAGCTCCAGGTCCAGCTGGAACCCCTGGTCGGACCTCATGACCCGGAACAGTCGCTGGACGGCGGCCCTCTCGGCCGGGGTCAGATCGGCCACCACCTGGTGGGCCGGCAGGGTCGACATGGCGCCCAGGGTGGTTCGCAGCCCATGGCCGGGAAACAGGCTCATCGAGGCCTGCATGGCGGTCCACGTGAGCATCTGGGTCATCGGGTGGAAGGCCAGCGCGCCGCTCACCCGGGTCAACAGATCCGGCCAGGCGAGGGAGGATCGAGGGGACTGCAGCACGAGGGCGCTGACCAGCTCGGGATGGCGCGCAGCCAGTGCCACGGCCAGCGGGGCCCCTGCGGAGATCCCCAGCACCGCAACCCGGTCGATCCCCAGGTGACTGCAGAGCTCGGCCAGCAGCACCGCCGTCCGCGATGGGTCCGACCAGGCGGTCGGGGTACGGCCGTACCCGGGGCGCGAGGGCACCAGAATCGAGAACCCGGCTGCCGTCAGGGGCTGCTCCCCGAGCGAGACCTCCGCGCGAAGGTGCCCGCCGTGACAGATCAGTACGGTGGCAGGACCGTGGTGTTCGTGGCGGTACTCGACGGTTCCGGTGCGCAGCCGGGCGATCTCGGTGGGGCGAAGCATGTTGCCCACGCTAGGTGGCCCGATGACGCCTGGAATGGCCCGATCGGGTGATGTGTGTCAACACCACCCGTTCGGCGGTGGTCAAACGCAGGTCAACGGCTCCGGGTGCCGCGGACCGGGTGGCTCGGAGTCCCCGAGCCGCTTCAGTTGCGGGTGCTACCTTGCGCCGGGGTGGCCGGTGGATCGCCGCAGCCGGCCGGGACCGACGCCGTGGAGTGGACGTGATGTGGGTGGGATCGACAGAGTCGCGCTATGCCGAGGTGTCTCGGCGGGCGATGCTCAAGGGCCTGGGAGTGGCGGCCGCGGCCGGTGCGCTCGCGGGTTGCTCGAACAAGGACGACCAGGTGTTCGTCAGCTCACCCACCGACTCATCCATCGACCCGGCGACCTCGACCCCTCCCGCGCCGGAGGCACTGGGCACCTCGGGGGCGGCCCCCGTGCCTGCGGCTGCCACCGGGGCGCCGCTGGCCGCCACTGCCAGGCTGACCGTCGAGTTCACGTTCGCCACCACCGGTGAGGGGGGCCGTGGGCCCGCCCGCAACCCCTACATCGCGGTGTGGGTGGAGAACGCCGGCGAGGAGCTGGTGCACACTCTCGCCATCTGGCACATGCAACAGAACGAACGCTGGCTGCACGAACTCAAACGGTGGTACACGGTCTCGGGTGGCTTCGAGGTGAACACCGGGCCCACCCGGGTGCCGGGTTCCTACACCGTCGAGTGGGACGGTACGGGCCGCGCCGGGCGAGTCACCTCGGGCGGGTACTTCATCTGCATCGAGGCGGCGCGGGAACACGGACCCTACGAGCTGATCCGCGAGCCGATCGAGCTGGGTGCCAGCCCGATGCGCAAGACCCTGGCGCCGTCCAACGAGCTCACCGCGGCCGCGGTCTCCTACACGGTGTGACGGTGCGGTCATGACTGCGGACGTCGCGCCGCGGGAGAAGACTCGCCGTCAGCGCAACCTGACAGGCAAGTGGATGCGCAGCGTGCACATGTGGATCTCGATGACGAGTCTGCTCATCGTGCTCTTCTTCTCCATCACCGGCATCACCCTGAACCACCCCACCTGGACCTTCGGGCAGGACCCCGTCTCGGCCACGGTGTCCGGCACCCTCCCGCCGGACGTCGTGCATGGTGGGACGATCGACTTCCTCGCGGTCAGCGAGTTCCTGCGCAGCGGTCAGCACGTCACCGGCGAGGTGACCGACCACAGCAGCCAGAACGGCGAGGGGTCGATCAGCTATCGCGGTCCCGGGTACGCAGCCGACGTGTCCTTCCGGCTGGCGGATCGCTCGTTCACCCTGACCAGCCAGAAGAGCGGGCTGGTGGCGGTGCTCAACGACCTGCACAAGGGGCGGCACACCTCGACCCTGTGGAAGTGGGTCATCGACATCACGGCGGGGTTGCTGGTGATGATGTCGATCACCGGCATCGCGTTGCAGCTGACGATCAAGCGCACGCGCGCACTCGGCCTGGTGCTGGCGGCGGCCGGCACCGCGGTCTCGTTGGTACTGGTGGCCCTCAGCGGCTGACCGCGTTGGCCCATCCGGTGGAGGCGTGCTGCGTGCCGTCCCCCTCGATCAGCAACGCGGTCACCTCTTCGGACAGGCGCCCGACGAAGGCCACCGCCTCGGCCGGTGAGAGCACCATCGCGATGGTCGCCACGACGTCCGCGACCAGGGCGGACGGCGCCCGCACGGTGGCTGACACCGTCTGCGCCACAGGCCATCCGGTCCGGGGGTCGATGACGTGACCGAAGGACCGGGACCCGATCCGAAAGCCCCGCCGAGTGGTCCCACTGGTGGCGACGGCGCCCTCGGCGAGGACGAAACGGGCGATCGGGGGCGCGTTGTCGGCCACCCGGTGCGGGTCCTCGACGTTCACCGGAACGGCGTCCCCGGGGCCGCTATGGCGCAGGTCACCGCCGGCGTTGACCACCACGGTACGCACGGCGTGATCCGCGCGGCCCGCGGCCACCGCACGATCGACGATGTGCCCCTTGGCGATCGCGTTGAGATCGACGTCGCCGCAGTCACCGATGCGCGCCACGTGCACCCGGCCGTCGCGGCTCGTGGTCCGGAACGGCAAGGGGTGCAACGAGGTGGTCAACTGCCGCAGCTCCGCCGGGTCCGGCGGTCGTTGCTCCTGTTCGGCGGCCAGCCAGCGCCGTCGCAGTGCGGCGCAGGCAGGGTGGAACGCACCCCGCCCCATCCGATACCAGTACTCGGCCTGCCGGAGCAGACCCGCCAGTTCGCTGCCCGGGGCCGCCAGTTCACCTCGGCGCCAACGGCACAGCTCGCTGTCGGGGTCGTACACGGAGAACACGCGGGTGAGGCGCTCGATCGCCTCACGCACCCGCTGGTCGGCTCGGTGTGCGGCGTCCGGGTTCTCGGCCTGCACGGCGATGTCGACCCGGGTACCGAGCAGCGGCTCGTAGCAGTTCACCTGCCACGGCTGCCCCGACACCTGGGCAGGCTATCGCGGCCCCGCTCCGGACCATCGCGATGCGAAACCTGTTGGCGACGGCGACCGGAGATGCGCGAGAGTGGCCGGTCGTGAGTGCCAACCTGGACGCCGTCCCGGCCCGGGCGGCGGTGCGGCTTCGTGATCTGCCCGTCCAGGTCCGGTGGCTCCTGGTCGGGTTCGCGTTCTCGGCCGTGGGCAGCGGGCTGACCCTGCCCTATCTGTACGTCTACTTGGTCGAGGTTCGTCACTTCGAGACCGCTACCGTCGGTTGGCTGTTCGCCTGGATGGGCTTGCTGGGTTTCGCCGTGGCGATGCCTCTCGGGACCGCGATCGACCGCCTCGGGCCACGCCCGGTCATGATCGTCGGGCTGGTCATCGAGGCGGTCGGCACGGGGTGCATCGGGTGGGCCGACTCGGTGCCCGAGGGATTCGCGGTCGCCTCGCTGGTCGTGATCGGGACGGCCGGCCTGTGGCCGGCATCCACGGCGCTGCTCACCCGGATGGTGTCCGAGCCGGTGCGTGAGCGGCTCTACGCCGTCAACTTCATGACCCTCAACGCCGGGCTGGGTATCGGTGGACTGATCAGCTCGCTGGTGATCGACGTCAACTCGGTGGCCTCCTTCCAGCGGCTCTACCTGATCGACGCGCTGACCTTCGGCGTGCACATCCTGGTGCTGCTGGCGCTGCCCCGGGGCACCGGGTCGGTGGCTGCCACCGGGGCGCCCGAGGTGGGTGCGGCGCGTGCCGAGCAGCCCGTGGCGTCCTGGTCGGTGGTGCTGCGCGATCGAGCACTGGTGCGCTTCACCGCGATCTCGGTGCTGGTGCTGACCGTCGGGTATGCCCAACTGGAGGCGGGCTTCGCCGCGTACACGGTGACCGTGGCGGGGGTGCCGCCACGGGTTCTCGGGTGGGCGTACGCGGGTAACACGCTCGCCATCGTGGTCGGACAGCTCGTCGTCCTGAGGCTCATCGCAGGACGACGCCGCACCACCCTGCTGACCCTGTGTTCCCTCGGGTGGGGACTCGCCTGGGCTGTCGTGGCGGTGTCCGGTCTGACCGCGGGGTGGTCCGCGGCGCTGGCAGTGGTGGTCGGGATGACCGTGTTCGGGCTGAGCGAGACCCTGTGGGCGCCCGTGGCTCCGGCACTGGTGAACAGCCTGGCTCGGGAGGACCTGCGCGGACGGTACAACGCGTTGCAGGGCATGGCCTGGACGATGGGCGGGGTGATCGGGCCGGCCATGGCCGGTCTGCTGATCGGTCACGGCCTCGCGGCGGTCTGGGTGGTGCTGGTGGTCGGTGGGCAGGTGCTGGGTGCCGTGTTGTTCCGGATGTTGCGATCGCGTCTGACCGACGACCAGGACGGCGTGGGCAGGTGATCGCGGGGAACGCGGGCTAGGGTCGACCCTGGCGGTCATCTCGGCCTCCGCGGCGCCTCGGGAGGCAACAGCCGTGATCACCCGCACGGTCTCGGCCCGGATCGAGGGTGAGGTCAGCGAGCCTTCGCAGGTCGTGCTGGCCGTTGCCGTGGCTGCCGGGCCGGAGGTGCGCGATGAAGTGCTGACGGTCACGGTCGACTCCCAACCCGTTGTGGTCGAAGAGGTCCCGGCAGAGGTGGGGGGTCGGCTGCACCTGTGCCGGCTACCGGTTGGCCAGCTGCGGGTGCAGTACTCGGCCACTGTGCTGGGGCAGGCCTCGCCCGGGCCGGTCAGCCCGCTGGAGCTGATCGCTCATCGACGGCCGAGCCGATACTGCGACTCCGACACCTTGCGTCCGGTCGCGATTGCCGAGTTCTCGGGGCTCGAGGGCAAGGACCTGCTGGACGGCGTGAGCAGTTGGGTCGGCCACCAATTGGCCTACGTGAGTGGATCGAGCCGGCCCATCGACGGTGCGGTGGACACGTTCCTGGCCCGAGCCGGGGTGTGCCGGGACTTCGCCCACTTGGTCGTGGCGCTGCTGCGCGCGCTGGACGTGCCGGCGCGGGTGGCCGCGGTCTACGCGCCCGGGCTGTCACCGATGGATTTCCATGCCGTCGCCGAGGCCCATGTGGACGGCGCCTGGTACGTCGTCGACGCGACGGCGCTGGCCCCGCGGAGCGCGATGGTGCGCATCGCCACCGGCCGGGACGCGGCGGACACCGCCTTTCTGACGACGCTGACCGGCGGGATGGCGCTGACCGACGTCCAGGTGTCGGCCATCGCCACGGACGGCCTGCCGGGCGATGACCTGACGACCCTGGTGCAACTGCGCTGACCCGTTCAGCGGTGGTCGTGCCGGTGGTGCACGTCGGGGTAGTGGGCGTGGCTGTGGTCGAGCAGGTCGTGGTCGTGCCAGTGCGTGTGGACGCCGTCCGTCGCCCCGTCGTGCGAGTGACCGTGGTGCACGTCGTGGGCATGGGGGTGGGCATGCGCGGCTGACTCGTGGTGGTGGGTGTGGCGGTGGTCCTCGCTCAGGTGCAGCCAGGCACCGATGGCCATCAGGGCACCGGCCAGCGCCAGGGTCCAGGTCGCCGGCTCGCCGAGGGCCAGGGCGAGCAGGGCACCCAGGAACGGGGCGAGGCCGAAATAGGCGCCGGTGCGCGCCGTCCCGAGGTGTCGCAGTGCGGTGATGAACAGCACCAGGCTCACGCCGTTGGTTGCCAGTCCGATGACGGCGGCGACAGCGATGGTCACCGGAGCCGGGCGGCCCGAGCCGACCAGGGCTGCCAGGGCGAGGTTCACCGGTCCGGCGACCAGGCCCTTCAGCGCGGCCAACCAGACGGCGTCCGTGGTCGACACCAGCCGGGTGAGGTTGTTGTCCAGAGCCCAGCAGGCACAGGCGCCGACGACGGCCAGCGCCGGCCAGGTACTGCCGGTCGAGGTCCAGCCCTGGTGGCCGAGAACGGTGGCGCCGGCGACGATCACCGCCATGCCGATGGCGATCCGGCGGTCGAGGTGCTCGCGAAAGACCGCCCAGGCAAGCGCTGCGGTGAGGGCACCCTCGGCGTTGAGCAATAGGGAGGCCGTGGCGGCGGGCAGGTGCGAGACCCCGAGCAGCAGCAGGATGGGGGCGGCCACCCCTCCGAGGGCGATGGCGGCGGTCAGGGGCGGCAGGTCGTGGCGCCCGGGCCGAGGCGGTGGACGTCGCCGGGCCACCTGCACCAGGGCCAGGCCGGCACCCGAGCCGGTGTAGAGCAGGCCGGCCAACAGGTAGGGGCTCAGTCCCCGGTCGAGAAGGAGTTTGGTCAAGGGGGTCGCGACGCCGAACAGTGCGGCGGAGGCCAGCGCGGCGAGGACCCCTGGATGTCGCAGGGCGGACGGGAACCCTGTCGCCGCGCTGGGGAAGGGTCTTCCGCCGGAAGGGCCGGCGCTCATCGGTCCCCCTTCTTCTCGCGGATTCCATGGTGCCAGCCGGAGGGTTTCCCTCCGCCCTGGGGCCTAGATTCGATCTCGGCGGACCGCGCCGTACGGGCCGACCCGCCGTGGCGTGGAGGGGACTGGTCGTGGGACGGCATCAGGACTGGCTGCGGCAGTTGTACGCGGGGGGCCGGGGCAACGCCACGGCGCGGCGGTTCGCCCGGGTGTGGGCGTGGGTGTTCCGGCTCGGCCTTCAGCCCCGACGCTGGGTGACGCTCGAGGTGCCCGGCCGGCTCAGTGGCCGCCCGACCCGGTTTCCCCTGGGCATGGCCGACCTCGACGGGCACTGGTACCTGGTGTCCATCCTCGGCGAGTGCAACTGGACCCGTAACGTCCGCGCAGCCGGGGGTGATGCCGTGTTGTGGTGGCGCCGTCCCCGGTCGGTGCGGTTGGTCGAGGTGGCCGTCGACGAGCGGGCACCCATCCTGCGGCGCTATCTGGACGCGGTGCCCGGTGGCCGGCCACACGTCCCGGTGGCACCCGGCAGCCCGCTGGCCGACTTCGCTGCCGTCGCCGACCGGTTCCCGGTCTTTCGCGTCGACCCGCGCTGACCGCCCGCACTCAACCTGCTCATACTCCGCAGGCGTTGTATCGCACCCGGAAGACAACCATGTCAGGCGTCCGCAGCGGAGTACGGACGGTCGGCTGCGGAGTATGACGCGGTTGGTGGGGGTGGGCCGTCGTCGGGCGGGGAACACCGGACGCCGTGCGCTGGTTGAGTGGGGTGGACTCAACTTCTCGTAGTCTCGAGTTGACACGACCGGACGCCGCGCGGAAGCTGAGCCCAGGCAACTCAACTCTGCGGTCGCCGTCCGGCTGCCGTGCGAGGCCCGAGCAGTCACGACACAGATCACCGAGAGAGGGATCACGAACATGGCACGAGCGGTCGGCATCGACCTGGGTACCACCAACTCCGTTGTCGCCGTCCTCGAGGGCGGTGAGCCGACGGTGATCGCCAACGCCGAGGGTGGGCGCACCACGCCGTCCGTGGTCGCCTTCGCCAAGAGCGGCGAGCCCTTGGTCGGCGAGGTCGCCAAGCGTCAGGCGGTCACGAACGTCGACCGCACCATCCGCTCGGTCAAGCGCCACGTCGGCACCGACTGGAACGTGGAGATCGACGGCAAGAAGTACACCGCGCAGGAGATCTCCGCCCGGGTGCTGATGAAGCTGAAGCGGGACGCCGAGGAGTACCTGGGCGAGAAGGTCACCGACGCGGTGATCACCGTCCCCGCCTACTTCAACGACGCCCAGCGCCAGGCCACCAAGGAGGCCGGCGAGATCGCCGGCCTGAACGTGCTGCGCATCATCAACGAGCCCACCGCGGCCGCGCTCGCCTACGGTCTGGACAAGGGCAAGGAGGACGAGACCATCCTCGTCTTCGACCTGGGTGGCGGCACCTTCGACGTCTCCCTGCTCGAGGTCGGCAAGGACGAGGACGGCTTCTCGACCATCCAGGTCAAGGCCACCAGCGGCGACAACCACCTCGGTGGTGACGACTGGGACCAGCGGATCATGGACCACCTGGTGCAGACCGTGAAGATGCAGGGCGGCCCGGACCTGTCCAAGGACAAGATCGCCATGCAGCGGCTGCGTGAGGCAGCCGAGCAGGCCAAGAAGGAGCTGTCGAGCTCCACCGCCACCACGATCAGCCTGCAGTACCTGTCGATGACCGAGTCCGGCCCGATCCACCTCGACGAGAAGCTCACCCGTGCGCAGTTCGAGAAGATGACCGCCGACCTGCTCGAGCGCACCAAGGCCCCCTTCCGCGCCGTGATCAAGGACGGCGGCGTGGACGTCTCGAGGATCGACCACATCATCCTGGTCGGTGGCTCCACCCGGATGCCCGCCGTGGCCGAGGTGGTGCGCGAGCTGACCGGCGGCAAGGAGCCCAACAAGGGGGTCAACCCCGACGAGGTGGTCGCGGTCGGCGCGGCCCTGCAGGCCGGCGTGCTCAAGGGCGAGCGCAAGGACGTGCTGCTGATCGACGTCACCCCGCTCAGCCTGGGCATCGAGACCAAGGGCGGGATCATGACCAAGCTGATCACGCGCAACACCGCGATCCCCACCAAGGCCTCGGAGGTCTTCACCACCGCCGACGACAACCAGCCGAGCGTGCTGATCCAGGTCTTCCAGGGCGAGCGCGAGCTGGCTCGGGACAACAAGGCCCTGGGCACCTTCGAGCTGACCGGCATCGCGCCGGCGCCACGCGGCATCCCGCAGATCGAGGTCACCTTCGACATCGACGCCAACGGCATCGTGCACGTCTCGGCCAAGGACCGGGGCACGGGCAAGGAGCAGTCGATGACGATCTCCGGCGGCAGCGCGCTGCCGAAGGACGAGATCGACCGCATGGTCCGCGAGGCCGAGCAGCACGCCGAGGAGGACAAGAAGCGTCGCGAGGAGGCCGAGACCCGCAACGGTGCCGAGCAGCTGCTGTACTCCACCGAGAAGTTCGTCTCCGAGAACGCCGACAAGATCCCGGACGCCAACAAGGCCGAGGTCAACGTCGCCATCGCCGAGTTGAGGACGGCGCTCGAGGGCACCGACATCGAGGCGGTCAAGGCCAAGCACGAGAACCTGGCCAAGGTCAGCCAGGCGGTCGGCACCGCGATGTACGCGGCGGCCGGCGAGGCCTCCTCGTCGGACGGTGCCGGCTCCGGATCGGGGTCCGGAACTGACTCGGGTGCAACGGGTTCGGCGTCGTCCGGCAGGGCAGCGGACGACGACGACGTGGTGGACGCCGAGATCGTCGACGAGGACAAGTGATGACCGAACCGACCAGCACACCGCGCGACAGCGGGCTGGGCGGTGCCGCCAACAGCCATCATCACTCCGACGGTGGCGCGGACGGCGAGGCCCACCAGGGCCCCGTCGTCCGCGACCGGCGCCGGCTGGACCCGCAGACCGGCAAGGTGCGCGAGGCCTATGCCGCGTCCGCGCCGTCCGAGGGGGTGACCGTCGGCGGCGACGAACCGCTGACCGGACCCGGAAGCGGCACCGCAGAAGAGGTCTCGGTCGAGTTGACCGAGGCCAAACGGGTCGCCGAGGAGCTTCTCGGTGATCTGCAGCGGCTCAACGCGGAGTACGTCAACTACCGCAAGCGCGTCGACCGCGATCGGGACGTCGCCCGCGATCAGGCGGTGGCGGGCCTGCTCGAGGCGCTGCTCCCGGTGATGGACGACCTGCACCTGGCCCGCCGTCACGGTGACCTGGAGTCCGGGCCGTTCGCAGCCATCGCCGACAAGCTCGAGGCCACCCTCGGCAAGTTCGGCCTGGCCCGCTACGGCGAGCCCGGTGAGGAGTTCGACCCGACCGTGCACGAGGCGCTGATGCACACCCAGGCGGAGCTGGCCGAGGGCACCACAGCCACCACCGTGGTTCAGGTGCTCCAGCCCGGCTATCGCATGGGCGAGCGCGTGCTGCGTGCCGCCCGGGTCGCCGTCGCTGATCCGATCAGCTGACGGGCGAGCGAGGATGAGAGCAGGGGTGCCCTGTGGCTAGTCAGGATTGGTTCGAGAAGGACTTCTACGCCACGCTCGGGGTGCCCAACACCGCCGAGCAGGACGAGATCAAGAAGGCCTATCGCAAGCTGGCCAGGACCCATCACCCCGACGCCAATGCCGGCGACGCCGCGTCGGAGAAGAAGTTCAAGGAGATCGGCGAGGCCTACGCGGTGCTGTCCGACCCCGAGCAACGGCAGCAGTACGACGCCGTCCGGGCGATGACGCACGGCGGGGCCAGGTTCTCGGCCGGCGGTGCCGGCGGCCCGGGGGCGGCGGGTGGTTTCGAGGACCTGTTGGGGGGGTTGTTCGGCCAGGGCGCTGGGGGTCGGCCGGGCAACGTCCGGTTCACCACCCAGGGTTCGCCCGGGGGAGCACAGTTCGACCTGGACGACCTGTTCGGGGGGATCTTCGGCGGTGGGGGGGCGCCGGGCGGCGGCCCGGGAGCCTATCGCTCATCTCGGGGTCCGCAGCGCGGCGCCGATCTGAGTGCCGAGGTGAACCTGAGCTTCCGGCAGGCGGTGGACGGCGCGCAGCTCAACCTGCGGGTCGACGATCCCCGCAACGGTGCCCGGACCATCACGGCGCGGATCCCGGCCGGGGTGCGCGAGGGGCAGAAGGTCCGGCTGCGCGGCAAGGGGCGCCCGGGCGATCCCGGGGCCGAGGACGGCGATCTGGTGGTCACCGTGCACGTCGAGCCGCACCCCCTGTTCACCCTGGACGGCGAGAACGTGCGGATCACCGTGCCGGTCACCTTCACCGAGGCAGTGTTCGGGGCCCAGATCGAGGTCCCGGTGGTCGACGGGAGCACGGTGCGGATGAAGATCCCGCCGGGTACGCCCAGCGGTCGCACCCTGCGGGCCAAAGGGCACGGGCTCAAGGGATCTCGGCGTACCGGCGACCTGCTGGTGACGCTCCAGGTCGTCGTCCCGCAGCGGGTGGACGGTGCCGCCCGGGATGCCCTGGACGCCTTCGAACGGGCCACCAAGGGCGAGAACCCCCGGGCCGACCTGATCGCGCGGGCGCAACAGGCCGGTTGAGGCGATGGCGATGGAGTTCGAACTCACCGTCGACGAGAACACCCCGGTGTTCGTCATCTCGGTCGCCGCTCAGCTCGCCGGCATGCACCCGCAGACCCTCAGACAGTACGACCGGCTCGGCCTGGTCACCCCGGGCCGGGCCGCCGGTCGGGGTCGCCGCTACTCGGCGCGGGACGTCGCCGTGCTGCGCGAGGTGCAACGGCTGTCACAGGAGGAGGGCGTCAACCTCGCCGGGATCAAGCGCATCCTGGAGCTGGAGAACGCCAACGATCTTCTGCGGCAGCGGCTCTCGGAGGCCTTGGTCGAGCTCGAGGAGCTGCGGCTCCAACTCGTGCAGCGGCGCCGGGTGTTCGCGGCCGGCCCCGCGGGTGACATCGTCGCCATGGCTCCCGGACGACGCCCCACCCGGGAGTCGGCCGGGACGGCTCTGGTGGTCTGGCGCCCTCGCGGTGAGCGCCGCAGCGGCTGAGGCGGTGCTCAGAGGCCGGCAAGGATCTGGGCCAGCAGGATCTTGACGATCATCGCGGCGGGGTAGACCAGGGCGTAGCCGATCGCCACCCGGTTGTCGAAGGCGGCTCTCTCGTTGGCGAAGGCGAGCACCGCAGGCTGGGTCTGGGCACCGGCCAGGATGCCGGCGACCTTCTCGGCGTCGACCCGGTGCACCAGGCGGCCGACGATCACCAGGGTGACCGCGACCACGGTGGTGACCACTGCGCCCACCACGGCGATCCGCCAGCCGAGACTCGAGGTCACCGCCGAGGTGAACGATCCCCCGGCGCGCATCCCGGCATAGGCCAGGAACGCGAGCATGCCGAAGTTCGACAGGGCCGATGCGGCGGAGTGGCTGAGGGTGGTGACCAGCGGGCCCACGCGTCCCAGTCGGCCGAAGACCAGCCCCATGATCAGGGTTCCGCCGGCAGCGCCGATCGCGAAACCTCCACCGGGCAGCGGGATGTGGAGCATCCCCAGGAGCACGCCGAGGGTGAGTCCCAGGGCGAGCCCGACCGGGTTGATGTCCGACAGCCCGCGCTCTGAGTCGCCGAGGTACCGGGCGAGCTCGCGCATCCGCGGGGTGGGTACGACCACGCGCAGCCGGTCCCCGGGCTGCAGGACGAGGTCGTCGGCAGCGACCATGTCCTGGTCGGCCCGGCGGACGCGCGAGACGGCCGCGCCGAACCTCTCGCTCAACTCCAGCTCGGCGAGGGTCCGCCCGGCCAGGGCGCGGTTGGACAGCGTGATCCGCCGTGAGTCCAGATCCTGCCGGTTGCCGATGATGTCGTGCGAGGAGGGGTGCCCCAGCTCCATGGCGACGCGCGTCACGGCCTGGCTCGGGCCGACGATCGAGACCAGGTCATCGTGCTCGAGCCGCTCGTCGTCCTCGGCGAGCAGGATCGGGCTGGTCTCGCCGTGGCGCACTCGGGAGAACACCACGGCGCCACCGAAGCGCTCGACCACCTCGCTCACCCTGGGGCGGTCGGTGCGCTCGACCCGCACGGTCAGATTGGTCAGGGTGCTCGGGGCGCTGACCGCTGCCGTCCGGTGGCGCAGCGTCCAGGCGGTGGCGATCAGCATGCCGGCCACCCCCCACAGGTAACTGATCGAGTAGCCCACGGTGGTGGCCGCGGCGTCGCCCGATCGCTCGGTGGCGGCGGCCAGTGCAGGGGTGTTGGTCAGTGCCCCCGCGAAGGTGCCGGCGACGGTGGCCACCGGTAGACCGAGAGCGAGCCCGACGGCAGCGGACAGGGCTGCCCCCAGGGCCAGCAGGCTGGTCACGGTGACGATCGGGGCCCATCCCGTCCGCAGGGCGGCGAAGAACGTGGGCCCGCTGATCACCCCCACGGTGTAGGTGAACAGCACCAGGCCGAGGGTGCCGATCGTCTCGGGGATCGCCAGCGTGACGCCGTGGGCGGCCGCGACCGACCCCAGGGCGATGGCGGTGAAGAGCACGGCTGCTGGGCCGACAGCGACCCCGGCCACCCGGACGACGCCGAGGGCCGAGCCGAGAGCGAACAGGACGAACAGCAGGACGAGGGGTTGACGGGCGAGGAACTCGAGTGCGGTGAGCACGGGGACCAGAGCTTCCTGAGGGTGGTGCGACGAGGGCGGCGGGGCCCGGCGGCCGACGGCGTCGTCGTGGCCGCTCGGGCCCATCATGACACCGTTGTCATACCCATGGTGGGTCACAGGTCCCGTCGGCGCGGCGACCGGTGAGCATGAGTGACCACCGCCCCCAACCCGCCCCCCAACCCGCTCATGCTCCCCAGCCGTCCGGTCATGCTCCCTCAGGGTGCGACAAAGCGGACACTGTGCCCGTCAACCTCGTCACCTGCGGAGCATGAGCGGGTTGGCGCAGGTGGGGGCTAGAATTGAGTGGAACAGACTCAACTCTGAGGGTGTTGCTCTCGGTAGGCATCCGATCGCACACGCCGCACTTCGGAGGACACTCACCCCATGGACCTCAAGCTCACCACCCGCAGCCAGGAAGCTCTCTCCTCGGCCATCCGGCGCGCCACGGCGGGCGGTCACCCGCAGGTCGAGCCGGCCCACCTGATCGACGCCCTGCTGGCCCAGCCGGACGGCGTCGCGCCGGCGCTGCTGAAGGCCGCCGGCGCCGATCCGGCAACGATCCGCGCCGCCGCCGAACGTGCCCTGAAGGCGATGCCCTCGGCGTCCGGAGCCACCGCCGCTGCTCCCCAGTTGGGCCGCGCCGCCTACCAGGCGCTCAATGCTGCCGGTGAGACTGCCCGGGAGCTGGGCGATGAGTACATCTCCACCGAGCACCTGCTGATCGGGCTCGCCTCCGGGGCCGGGGGGGCGCCGTCCGGGGTGGCCGGGGTGCTGCGGGGGGCCGGCGCCACCCGCGAGGCCCTGCTGGCCGCCCTGCCCGCCGTCCGGGGGAACGCCAAGGTGACCACCCCCGACCCGGAGGGCACCTTCCAGGCGCTGGAGAAGTACAGCGTCGATCTGACCGCCGCCGCCCGCGAGGGCCGGCTGGACCCGGTGATCGGCCGGGACAGTGAGATCCGGCGAGTGGTGCAGGTGCTGTCCCGGCGGACCAAGAACAACCCCGTCCTGATCGGGGAGCCCGGGGTCGGCAAGACGGCGGTGGTCGAGGGGCTGGCGCAGCGCATCGTGGCCGGTGACGTTCCGGAATCGTTGCGCGGCAAGCGACTGCTGTCGCTCGACCTGGGCGCCATGGTGGCCGGGGCGAAGTATCGCGGCGAGTTCGAGGAGCGGCTCAAGGCCGTCCTGGAGGAGATCAAGGCCAGTGAGGGCCAGGTGGTGACCTTCATCGACGAGCTGCACACCGTGGTCGGTGCCGGCGCCGCCGGCGACAGTGCGATGGACGCCGGGAACATGCTCAAGCCCATGTTGGCCCGGGGTGAGCTGCGCCTGGTGGGCGCCACCACGCTGGACGAGTACCGCGAGCGGATCGAGAAGGACGCCGCCCTCGAGCGCCGCTTCCAGCAGGTCTACGTGGGTGAGCCCACGGTGGAGGACACGATCGCGATCCTGCGTGGGCTCAAGGGCCGGTACGAGGCACACCACAAGGTCGAGATCGCCGATGCCGCACTGGTGGCGGCGGCCACCCTCTCGCACCGCTACATCACCGGACGACAGCTGCCCGACAAGGCGATCGACCTGGTCGACGAGGCGGCCTCCCGGCTGCGGATGGAGATCGACTCCTCGCCGGAGGAGATCGACGCCCTGCGCCGCCAGGTCGACCGGATGCGGATGGAAGAGCTTGCGCTGGAACGGGAAAACGATGCGGCCTCGCGTGCCCGGCTGGAGAAGCTGCGCGCCGAGCTGGCCGACCGGTCCGAGGCTCTGGCCGCGCTGACCGCCCGGTGGGAGGCCGAGAAGACCGGGCTCAACCGGGTGGGCGAGCTCAAGGAGCGTCTGGATGCCCTGCGCGGACAGGCGGAACGTCTTCAGCGCGAAGGAGATCTGGCGGCAGCCTCGCGCATCCTGTACGGCGAGATCCCGACCATCGAGCGGGAACTGACCGAGGCTCAGGCGGCTGAGGGTACCTGGATCGCCTCCGACGGGGCCCAGGCCCCGATGGTCAAGGAGGAGGTCGGGCCGGACGACGTGGCCGATGTCGTGGCCGCCTGGACCGGCATCCCCGCCGGGCGGTTGCTGGAGGGCGAGACGGCCAAGCTGCTGCGCATGGAATCGGTTCTCGGAGAACGGCTCATCGGTCAGAAGACCGCTGTCGCCGCGGTCTCGGACGCCGTCCGGCGGGCCCGGGCCGGAGTCTCCGACCCGGACCGGCCGACCGGTTCGTTCCTGTTCCTCGGCCCCACCGGGGTCGGCAAGACCGAACTGGCGAAAGCGTTGGCGGACTTCCTGTTCGACGACGAGCGGGCCATGGTGCGCATCGACATGAGCGAGTACGGCGAGAAGCACTCGGTGGCCCGGCTGGTCGGGGCGCCCCCCGGCTACGTCGGCTACGAGGAGGGCGGCCAGCTCACCGAGGCGGTGCGCCGCCGTCCGTACAGGGTCGTGTTGCTGGACGAGGTCGAGAAGGCCCACCCCGAGGTGTTCGACGTGCTGCTGCAGGTGCTGGACGACGGCCGTCTGACCGACGGCCAGGGCCGCACGGTCGACTTCCGCTCGGCCATCCTGGTACTCACCTCGAACCTGGGTTCGCAGTTCCTGGTCGACCCGACGCTGAGCGAGGAGGCCAAGAGGGACGCCGTCATGGTCGCGGTGCGGTCCGCCTTCAAGCCGGAGTTCCTCAACCGGCTGGACGACGTGGTGATCTTCGATGCGCTGACCACCACCGAACTCGCCCGGATCGTGGACCTTCAGGTGGCCGCGCTGGCCAAGCGCCTGTCCGACCGCAGGTTGCGGCTGGACGTGACGGCCGCGGCGCGGGACTGGTTGGCTCTCACCGGGTATGACCCGGCCTACGGTGCCCGTCCGTTGCGGCGGTTGGTGCAACGCGAGATCGGTGACCGGCTGGCCAGGGCCCTGCTGGCCGGTGAGGTTCGTGACGGTGACACGGTGGAGGTCGACGTGGCCGGCCCGGCGGGGGAGAACCTGGCGGTCGGAGAGGGTCTGGTCGGGCAGGGCCTGGTCGTCCGTCGAGCCGAGGTCACGTCCCCCAGCGCGTGATCATGCACTTTCGAACAGTCGAAAGTGCATGATCACGAGGGGGTTGGTGGGTCGTAGTCGCGCGGGACCACGATCATGGGCACCGGAAGGGCGCGCAGCATCTTGTTCGCCGACGCGCCGAGGAACAGCCGCCGGGGCCCGGCCAGCCGGCTCGAACCGACCAGCACGATCTCGCTGTCGGCGAAGTCGAGTGAGCTCACGCACTCCTCGAGCGAGTGGCCCTGGCCGACCACGCTGGTGACCGGGACCTCCTCGGGCAGAGCGGCGCTCGCCTTCTCGACCAGCAGGACGGCGTGTTGCTCAGCGGCCCCGATCCGGGCCCGGTGCTCGTCCTGCGATCCGCCGCCGACGGCGACCAACGACATCAGGCGCAGCGGCACGTGGCGACGGGCGGCCGAGTCGACGGCGACCTCGAGCAGGGCCTCGGCGCCCTCCCGGGTGCCGGTGGCGCAGGTGATCCGGGTGATGGACGGGTGCCCCTCGTAGTCGGCGGGAGCCAGACCTACCGGAACGGGCGAGGAGTGCAACAGCGCCCCGGCGATGCTGCCGACGGTGAACCGACCGCCGAGCCCGTGCCCGGCAGCACCGATCACGATCAGGCCGGCCTCGGGCCCGAATTCCGGGTCGGTGGCGGCCTCGATCAGGCCCTCGGTGATGGTCTCGGCGTTGAGTACCCGGCCGGTCGCCGTGACGCCGTCGGGGACGTGACTCATCGCCTCCTCGAGCCACTCGTGGCCCTGCTTGTCCAGCTGGGTGTAGTACGCGCGATCGGGGGAGTACATGTCGAAGGTGACCCGTTCGACCGGCAGCACGACGACGATGTCCAGCGTGGCTGCCTGGTCGGCGGCCAAGGTCGCGGCCAGCTTCACCGCATCGATTCCACGGTGATTCGGCACATAGCCGACGACGTATCGCACGGGGGCCTCCTCGGGCCGAGTCGGCGGCGCATCCCTCGGGTCCGGTCCGGGCAGAGGGTTCGCGCCTGAGACCTGACACGGTAGGCCTGAGATCCCGTCGGGCACCAGCCGTGACCGGCCAGAGCGGCCGAATGCCTGAGTTTGTGACCGTGCGTGCCTTCGGGGGAACCGGAATCGAGGTCTGCCCAGTCCTGACTGCGAACTGCTACCTTGCGACAGCCGGTGGCCGGGGTGCCTCGATCCGCCTGCCGCCGGCCCCACAGGAAGGGGCCCACCATGTCGCAGAACACGACCGAATCGCACCAATCCGCTCATCTGTCGCGATCGCTCGGTCTGTGGGCAATCGTGTTCCTGGGCTTGGGCTACATGACCCCCACGGTCATCTTCGACACCTTCGGCATCGTGTCGGAGGAGACCAACGGTCTGGTCCCGACCGCCTATCTGCTCGCGTTGCTGGCCATGGTCTTCACGGCGATCAGCTACGGCCGGATGACCCGGGTCTTCCCCTCGGCAGGATCGGCGTACACCTACACGTCCGAGACGATGAGCCCCAATGTCGGCTTCCTCATCGGGTGGTCCTCGCTGCTCGACTACCTGTTGCTGCCCTTGGTGAACGCCCTGATCATCCGCAGCTACATGGAGTCCTTCTTCCCGAATGTCCCGCCGTGGATCTGGGTCGTGGTCTATGTCGCGGTGGTCACCACGATGGTCATGGTCAGCATGTCCAACACCTCGAAGGTGAACGCCCTGCTGGTGGTCTTCGAGGTCGTCCTGATCGCGGTCTTCCTGGTCCTCGCGGCGCGGGCGATCTGGGGTGGGGACGGCAACGGCACGCTGTTCTCGACGGCTCCGGTGTGGAACGACAACGCCCAGCTCGGATTGCTGATCACCGGGGCCACGATCGTCTGCTTCTCGTTCATCGGGTTCGACGCGATCACGATGTACACCGAGGAGGCCAAGGACGCGAACACCGTGCCGAAGGCGATCGTGCTCGCGCTGCTGATCGGTGGTGCGATCTTCTTCGTGGCCGCCTGGTTCACCCAGTCCCTGTTCCCGACGCTCGACGGGTTCACCGATGACGCCCTGGAGAACAGCGCCCTGCCGGAGATCGCGTTCAAGGTCGGCGGCGAGTTCTTCAAGATCCTGCTGACGTCGGCGGCCTTCGCGGCCACCATGGCCTCGAGCCTGGCCTCGCACGCCTCGGTGGCCCGGCTGCTGTACGTCATGGGACGCAACGGCAATGGGCCCATCTCGCGCTCCTTCGGGTCGGTTCACCCGACCTTCCGCACCCCGGCGTTCGCCATTGTCTTCGTCGGCGTCGTGTCGCTGGGCGCCATTCCGTTCAACCTGGACTTCATCGCGTCGCTGATCAACTTCGGCGCCCTGATTGCCTTCACCTTCGTCAACCTGACGGTCATCGCGTACTTCGCCTACCGGAACAAGCAGTTCGGCACGCCCAAGCACATCCTCGAGAACATCGTGCTTCCCCTGATCGGAGTGGCGTTCACGTTGATCCTGTGGGCCAACCTGTCCGCGGAATCGCGCAACTACGGCTTCATCTGGTTCGGGGCGGGCATCCTCGTCCTGCTGTGGATCACGAAGTTCCTCCGCCGTCCACTGACCATGCGGATGGAGGAGGAGGGGGTGATCGAGGTCGGCGAGGAGTGACTCAGCCGAGCCTGCGCCGGGCGTGACGCCTGGCCTTGGATCGGTTGCCGCACACCGCCATCGAGCACCAGCGGCGGCGCCGCCGGGGGTCGACGAACACCCAGCCGCAGCCCTGGCCCGGGCAGGAGCTCACGGCGACTGCGAGCGGTGACCGCAGCACGTCCTCGGCGGCCAGGGCCGCGGCGTGCAGTGAGGCCTCGGCGACGGCGGTCAGGGCGTCCTCGGCGGCGCAGGCCTCGACCTGCCACGCGGCACCCTCGCCGTCCGCCCCTGGGCGCAGGACGGCGTGGGCGCGACCCCGGGCGGCGGCCCGGCCCACCGTGTCCCACGCCGACGTCGTCCCCTGGCCCAGGACACAGGCGTAGAGCGCCTCGCGCAGTTGCCGTGCCCGCCGGGCGAACCGGTCACCGGATGCTGCGAGCTGCCTCGCCTCGAGCCTCACGGGCGGCAGGAGTTCGACGTCCATCGCCCAGACCGCCAGCGCGTGATCGTCGGTGAGGTACTCCCGGGGCGAGGCCGAACCCCAGCCGGCGCGCGTGTTGCACAGCTCGAGTCCGGGATGCCCGGCGAGCCGGTCGGGTACCGGGACGCCGTCCACCAGATGGGAACTCATGGTCGGATGCTACCGGCAAGCTAACCGGTGAATGCTACTTTACTGGTTATGTCTAGGCTGGCGCTCACACGCCTGGCCCACACCTGGCGGCGGTGGATGCCGGTGGTGCTGGGCCTTGCCGTGGCGATCGCCATTCCGGTCGTGGTCTCTGCGGTCGGGTCGGCGACCGCGGTCTCGGCGCTGCGTCGCCAACTCGCCGACCTGCCGCCGGGCGAGCGCAGCGTCACCGTCTCCTACAACGGGATCCTGGACCGCGCGGAGCTGGCCCGGCTGGACGGCATGGTGCGCACCGCCGTCCCGCGGATCGCCGCGCCCACGATCCGGCGACAGATGCTCTTCCGCCAGATCGCCGAGGGGGGCGGGGCAGGGGCTGGTTCGTTCGTCCTGGCCGGCGCCGACGACCTCTCCGGTGGCGTCCGGGTGCTGTCCGGCCGGTTGCCGGCCGCCTGCACGCCCACCCGATGCGAGGTGGCCGTTCTCGCCGGGGCCCCGGCGCCGCCGTCCGCGCTGGGCCTGGTCGTGGTCGGCCGGGTCGAGCGGCGCGACCCCCTGCTGCTCTCCGGCACGTTCGACCCCGGGCCGGGGGTGCCGGTGCTGATCGGGGACGGCGTCGAGCGGGTCGCGGCCCTCTCCTCGCTGTCCTCGTTCGGACGCAGCACGGGGTGGGTCTCGTCCCTGGACGCCGAGCGGGTCCGCAGGATCGGCCTGGACGCCTGGGTGCGGGAGGGCGCCGCCGTGGCCGAGGACCTGTGGCGGGACGGTGAGGGACTGGTGGTCACGGCCCCGGTCGAGGTGGTGCGCGAGCAGGATCGGCGGGCTCGGCTGTCCACCCAGCGGTTCGGCCTGCTCGGGTCCTCGATGGCGGTGCTGCTGCTGGCCACCGCGGTGGTCGGCGGAGCCTCCGTGCGGCACGACCACGTGGCCTTCATCGCCGCGCTGCGGCTGCGAGGTGCCGGGAACCGGCAGGTGATGCGCCTGTCCGCGGTCGAGGTGAGCTCGGTGACGATCGCGGGCGGCCTGCTCGGGGTGGCGATCGGCGCTGCCGGGGTCGTGGTCATCGGGGTGCGGACGGGTCTGCCTGCGGGCCCGACCCTGGCCGAGGCGCTGCGCTCGGCGACCCCCCTCGGGCTGGGGCTGCTCGTGGTCGGTGGCGTCCTGATCTGGCTGACCCTGCGCGGCCGCCCGATGTGGTCAGCGGTCGGCGGCACCGCCCTGGCGACTGCTGCCGGTGCGGCGCTGCTCGCCGTCCGCGGCGGAGTGGGCACCTCCGACGGGGGTGATCCACTGCTGACACTGCTGCCCGCCCTGGTACTGGCCTCGGCCGCGCTCGGTGCCGGTGGGGCATGGCCGGCGTTCGCCCGGCTGGGGACGCGGCTGTTGCCTCGGCGAGCCCTGGCAGCCCGGCTGGGGGTGGGGGCGGTGGCCGGGCGGCCGCTGAGGCCGGCGGCGACGGCAGCGCTGCTCACGGCGGCCGTGGCCGCCGCCACGTTCGCGGCCTCCTACCGGGCCACGCTGGAGGCCGGAGCGGCCGACCAGGCCGCGTATGCCGTCCCGCTGGACGCGCGGCTGGTGGTCGGGCGGGCGGGGCAACGTCCCCAGGACGCCGTCGGCCCGGCCGTCCTGCGCGAGGTCACCGGAGGCCGGCCGGGAGCGGTGGTCCCGGTGGTGCGGGCGGCGGCGTCGGTGCGCCTGGACGCCGAGCAGGGGGCGCCCGTGCAGCTGATCGGCCTGAGTCCACAGGCTCTGACCCGGATCGCCCGGTGGAGCGCCGTCACGGGCGCGCCGCCGGGAGGGGTGAGCGGGCCGCAGGAGTTGGTGACCCGGCTCGGCGTCCCGGGGGTGCCCGCCGGCACTCTGCTGCCCGTGGGGCGGGCCCTGCGGATCCCCACCGACGTCCCGTTGGAGATCGCCGCCACGGCCCATCTGCGCAGCCCGGACGGACGCGAGCGCGCCGTGCCGCTGGCCGTGGAGGGCTCGGGCGGATCGGTGGGCCTGAGCGCGCGTCTGCCCGACCTGCGCGATGCCTCGGGCGCGATGACCAGGCTGGCGCTGGTGGCGATCAGCCTGCGCCAGCCGGCCGACTCGGCCACTGTGCGTCAGCACAACCTGGGCGAGGGGGGCCGGGATCGCGCCGCGCCGACCGGTGCCTTCACTCTGGGGCTGCCGGAGGTCGATGGCACCCCCGTGGCCGGGGCCTGGACGAGGTGGGCCACAGGTGCGGGCCAGTCGGGACAGGTGGTCACGACCGGGAGTTCCGGCGGGAGCCTGGCGGTGGCCTATCGGCTGGTCAACTCCGTCGTGGTCCTGGACGGTCGCGCCGGGGCTCCGGGTGGGCCGGGTCGCCCGCTGCCGGTGATCGCCGACGCTGCCACCGCGGCGACCGCCCGTGACGGGCGGATCACGCTCACCCTGGACGCGGTTCCGCTGCCGGCCCAGGTGGTCGGCGTCCTCGATCGCTTCCCCACCACGGCGGGCCGGTTCGTCGTGGCCGACGGTGACGCGCTGGCGGCGGTGATCGATGCCCGCACGCCGGGTGCAGGGCAGGCGGCGGAGGTCTGGCTGGACCTGCCGGTCCGGTCGGCGGGGCCGGGGCGGCAGGAGGGGCAGGCGGCCCGGGTAGCCCTGGCAGGGGCTCCTTTCGACCGGGTCGAGGTCCGATTGCGCACGGCGGAGGAGTCGCAGGCTCGCTCGGATCCGGTGGCCCGGGCGGCGTCCGGACTGCTCGCCGGAACGGCCCTGGCCGTCCTGGTGATCGCGGCTCTGGCGCTGGTGCTGCTGGTCGTCGGAGAGCACCGGGAGGACGCAGCTCGCAGCTTCGCCTGGGAGGCCGATGGGGTCACCCCTCGGCAACTGCGGGCCACCCTCTGGTGGCGGGCGGCGGCTGTCGCGGCACTGGCCGTGCCGCTGGGGATCGCGGTCGGGATCGGGTTGTCCGGCGCCACGGCCCGGCTGGTCGCCGTCACCGCCGTGGCCGGCTCCCCGCAGCCACCGTTGACCGCCGCCACCGGGGTGGGGTGGGCCGTGGGCCTGTTGCTCGCCGGGTCTGCGGGCGCCCTGTCGGTGGCCGGGGTGATCGCCGGATCGATGATGCGCGAGCACTTTCCGACTCGGGTCTGGGGTCGCCGGTGAGCCTCTCCAGTGACCTGGTGGTCGACGTCCGGGACGCCTTCTGCCTGCATCAGGTGCCGGACGGCGCGGTGGTGGCCCTGCGCGGACTCACCCTGGGCGTCCGGACGCGGGAGCGCGTGGTGGTCCACGGGCCCAACGGGTCCGGCAAGACCACCCTGCTGCGGTTGCTCGCCGGTGAGCAGCCGCTGGCGGCGGGCCGTGCGGTGGTGGCCGGGGCGGATGTCGGCACTGGCGGCGAGCTGTCGGCCGGGCGGCGCTGGCGGACGACTCGGTTGGGTTGGATCGACCAGAACCCCTGGCGCACCTTGCGTCCCGAGCTGGATGTGCTCGGGAACGTGGTGCTTCAACAGCGGCTGGCAGGTGTCGACGAGGCGACTGCTCGGGCCGGGGCCGGACCCTTGCTCGAGCGGCTCGCGGTCTCACACCTGGCCAGGCGGCGTCCGGAGAGCCTGTCGGGAGGGGAGGCCCAGCGGGTTGCCGTGTGTGCCGCCCTGGCCCATGGTCCCCGGTTGGTGCTGGCGGACGAGCCGACCGGGGAGCTGGACGCCGAGACCGCCCTGGAGGTGTACGACGCGCTGGCCGATGCCGTGAGGGCCGCCGGTGCAGCACTGGTGCTGGTCAGCCACGACCGCCGGGCAGCGCGGGTCGCAGACCGGGTGGTGCGCATCCGCGACGGGCGGCTCTCGGAGACCTGGTCCCCGGGCCGGTCGTCGGGAGACCGCCACGAGTGGCTGGTGGTCGATGATCGAGGATGGGTCAGGTTGCCGGACACGGTGCGCGGTGCGGGCCTGCAGGGGGTGCGTGCCGAACTCGGGCCGCGAGGGCTGATCACGCTGCGGCCCAGAGGGTTTGGTGACGTCGAGGATCCTGGACCCCGGTCGCTGGAGCTCGCGCCTGAGCCTGAGCTCCCGGCCCCTGCGGTGCCGCCGGCCGGTGCGGAGGCGGACGTGCTGGCCCGGCTGGTCGGCGTCGGCCGCGGTCACGGCATCCGGTCGGTACTGGAGGGGGTCGACTGTGAGATCCGCGCCGGACGCCTGTTCGTCGTCCGCGGTCCCTCAGGGGCCGGCAAGAGCACACTGCTGCGGGTGATGATCGGCCTCGAACCGGCCGACGAAGGGTCGGTCCTCCTGGGTGGCCGTGAGCTGGCCGCACTGGAACGGGACGAGCGGGCGATGCTGCGCCGCGGCCTGGTGTCCTACTGCGGTCAGGACGTCCAGCTGGCCGAGACCCTCGATGCGGCAGCGAATCTCGATCTGGCCCGCACCGTTCGGGGCCTGCCTCGGGACGACGCCCTGGTGGCCCGGGCACTGAGCCTGGTCGACCTGGCTGGGCTCTCCACCCGCGCCGCACGGGAGCTGTCCGGCGGGGAACGCCAGCGGCTGGCCGTCGCGCGCGGACTGGCCGTCGGGCCGCGCCTGTTGGTGTGCGATGAGCCGTCCTCGCAGCTGGACGAGGCTGCCGGGCAGCGGCTGGCGCACGTGTTGGTCACGACGGCGCACTCGGGCGCGGCAGTCGTCGTGGCCACGCACGACCCGGTCCTGATCGAGGCCGCGGACGACGTCCTCGACCTGACCTGACCCACCCCACCCCAACCCCACCCCAACCACCCCAACACCCCAACCTGCTCATGCTCCGCAGGTGACCGTCGATGATCTGGCAATACGCCCAAATAGGTCAGATTGCACGTCAGCCAGGGAGCATCGGGCGTCGGCTGGGGAGCATGAGCGGGTTGGTCGGGGGGACGAGGAGGGGGTCGGGGTCGGGGGGTCAGGGGGAGTCGGCGAGATCGACGATCACGGGGGCGTGGTCGCTCGCGCCCTTGCCCTTGCGCTCCTCGCGGTCGATCTGTGCGCCGGTGACCCGGGCGGCCAGCGCCGGTGAGGCGAGCACGAAGTCGATGCGCATGCCCTCACGCCGGGCGAACCGCAGCTGGGTGTAGTCCCAGTAGGTGAAGACCCCGGGCCCAGGGGCGTACGGTCGCACCACGTCCACGAAGCCGGCCTCGACCACGGCATGGAAGGCCGCGCGCTCGGCCGGGCTGACGTGGGTGCTGCCGGCGAACTTCGCCATGTTCCACACGTCCTCGTCGAACGGCGCCACGTTCCAGTCGCCCACCAGGGCAACCTGCGCGGCGGGGTCCTGCTCGAGCCATTCCCTCCCGGCCTCGCGCAGCCGCTGCAGCCAGTCCAGCTTGTAGGCCAGGTGAGGGTCGGTCAGGGTTCGCCCGTTGGGCACGTACAGGCTCCACACCCGCACGCCCGCACAGGTCGCTGCCATGGCCCGCGCCTCGGCGGCCGCCGGCTCACCCCAGGTCGGCATCCCCGGGAAGCCCACTTCGACGTCCTCGATGCCGACCCGGGAGATGATGGCCACGCCATTCCACTGGTTGTGTCCGTGGTGGACCACCTCGTAGCCGGCAGCGGTGAACGGCAGCACCGGGAACTGCCCGTCGCGGCACTTGGTCTCCTGCACGGCGAGGACGTCGACCCCCGCTCGCGACAGCCACTCCACCACCCGGTCCACCCGGCTGCGGATCGAGTTCACGTTCCAGGTGGCAAGGCGCATGCCCGCGAGGCTACCCGGCGGTCGAGCGCAGACGGCACGAAGGCGACGAACCCGTGATCATGCACTTTCGAATAGTCGAAAGTGCATGATCACGAGGGTGAGGTCAGGCGCCGCCCTCCTTCAGCTCGACCGTGATCGGGGCGAACGACGTACCGTTGACGTCCACGCCGTCGGCCTTCAGCAGCTCGATCGCCTTGTTCACGTAGTCATTGGTGTAGGCGAGCCCTTCGGGCGCCTTGGTGAGCACCGTCTTGCCCTCGGCGTTCTTGGCCTCGAGCGCGATCTTCACCGTCTGGTCCCACGCAGCCTGGTCGATCACCCCGGCGCCCTTCGGCGAGGGCCAGATCAGTTTGTTGATCTCGTTCGTCTGCCAGAGCTGGTGACTGGCGCCGAGCTTGCTGCCCTTGGCCACCACGATGTCCCGGCACTTCGAGGCGTTGTCACGGCAGAACGCCCAGCCCTCGAGGCTGGCCGCGATGAACTTGACCGTCTGGTCCTGGTAGGCGGCGTCCGACAGCTTTTCGGTGTTCGCCCAGATCGCGTCCTGGAGCATCGCGGTGCCCTCGGCGTTCCAGTCGATCGCGTTGAAGTCCTCGGGCTTGTACAACGCGCCGGTGGCCGCGTTCTTCGCCTCGAGCACCTGGGCGTACTCGTTGTAGATCATCGCCTGGGCGGCGTCGATGTCACCCTTGAGCAGGGCCTGCATGTCGAACTGCTGCTGCACCAGGGTGAGGTCCTTGCCCGCGGCCAGCCCGGCCTTGGTGATGCCGGCGAAGAGCTCGAACTCGTTGCCGAAGCCCCAGTTCCCGACCTTCTTGCCCTTCAGGTCGGCGGCCTTGGTGATGTTCTTGTCCTTGAACGAGACCTGCAGCGTGCCCGAGCGCTGGAAGATCTGCGCCACGTCGGTGATGCCCGCGCCCTGTTCCCGCGAGGCGAGGGCCTTGGGCACCCACGCGATCGCGTAGTCGGCCTGACCCTGCGCCAACACGGTCTGCGGCACGATGTCGACGCCGCCCTCGAGGATCTGCACGTCGAGCCCGGCGTCCTTGTAGAACCCCTGGTCGACCGCCGCGAAGTAGCCGGCGAACTGTGCCTGGGTGAACCACTGCAGTTGCAGCTTCACCGGTTTCAGCGCACCGCCCCCCGAGGCCGACGCTCCGGCCGAGGTCGAGGACGACGCGGACGAC
Organism: Kineosporiaceae bacterium; assembly: GCA_016794595.1. GTDB lineage: Bacteria > Actinomycetota > Actinomycetes > Actinomycetales > Kineosporiaceae > JADJPO01. Next base: position 19,005 of record JAEUJN010000054.1, on the reverse strand, counting down.
GTCCCTGTGGTCGTGCTGCAGGCCGTCAGGCCGGCGACGACGAGGGCGGCGCCGAGACCGAACAGGGCGCTCCTGCGGGCCGGGCGGCGATCGGTTCTTCTCACGGTGGGCCTCTCTTCTTCCTGGGGCGGAGTGGCAGTTCTCTCAGGGGTTCTCGGCCGTGCGGCCGCGGGTCGCCAGGCGCTCCACACCGAGCGCAGCGAGATAGAACACCAGGCCGAGCACGATCGCGGCCACGACATAGGCCCACGCCCGGGCGTAGGCGGTGTTGGACGCCGCCGAGGTGATCCGGCTGCCCACCCCGCTCTGCAGGCCGCCGAAGTACTCGGCGACCACCGCGGAGATCACGGCGAGGGAGGCGGCCACTCGGATCCCGTTGAACACGTAGGGGACTGCGCCCGGGAGCCGGACCACCCGGGTGGTGGCCCAGGAGCCGGCGGCATAGCTGTGCATCAGCTCGGCGTGCACCGGGTCGATCCGGCTGAGTCCCCGGATCGTCGTGACGAACACGGGGAAGAACGCGACGATGGCCACGATGATCCGCCGCGGCAGATCACTGGTGGCCGAGAACATGATCGACAGCACCGGGGCGAGCGCGACGATCGGCATCGCGGCCACGGCCGAGGCCAGCGGCGCCAGCAGGCGCTGGAGGAGGGGGATCCACATCCCGATCACAGCGGCCAGCAGCGCCGCGACGACTCCCAGGAGCAGGCCGATCAGGGCATTGCGCCCACTGGCCCAGGCCGAGCCGACGATGTCGGCCGCGTTCTCGCTCACCTGTTCACCGATCGCGCTGGGGCTCGGCAGCAGGTACCGGGGGATCTTGCGGACGTCGACGAACAGCTGCCAGGCCAGCAGGAACAGGACGCCGAAGACGACCGGCGTCACCACCCGCCGCACCACCACCAGAGCGCTCACCGCAGGTCCACCCCGCGCACCGTGGACGACGCGTGGTGGGCCGAGTGGTCCGGGTGCCCGCGCAACGCCTCCCGGACCGCGGTGACCGCGGAGAAGAACGCGGCGTCCTCTCGGGTGTCCTCGTCCCGCTCGCCCAGCGACACGGGCACGATCTCGGTGATCCGGCCCGGACGCGGACTCATCACCACCACCCGATCGGACAGGTACACCGCCTCGGGGATCGAGTGGGTCACGAAGATGACCGCGCACCCCGTGCGCTCGCAGATGGCGAGCAGTTCGCTCTGCATCCGCTCGCGGGTCATCTCGTCCAAGGCGCCGAACGGTTCGTCCATGAGCAGCAGCCGGGGCTGTTCTGCCAGTGCACGGGCGATGGCCACCCGCTGCTGCATTCCGCCGGAGAGCTGGTGTGGCCGGGCGGCCGAGAAGTCTGCGAGCCCGACCATGGCCAGCAGTTCGTCACTGCGCTCGCGACGGCGTCCCCTGGGCACCTTCCGCAGCTCGAGCGGGAGCTCGACGTTCGCCCGCACGGTGCGCCAGGGCAACAGGCCTGCGGACTGGAACGCGATCCCGTAGTCCTGGTCCAGCCGAGCCTGGTGCGCCGACTTGCCGAACACCGCGACGGTGCCCGCCGTGGCCGTCTCGAGGTCGGCGACCAGTCGTAGCAGGGTGCTCTTGCCGCACCCGGACGGTCCGATCAGCGAGACGAACTCACCAGGCGCCACGGCGAGGTCCACCCCGGTCAGTGCGGTCACCGCACCGGAGCGACCGGAGTCGAAGACCTTCTCGACCCGGGTCATGCTCACCGCCGGATCCTCGGGTGAGGGGGCAAGGCTGCTCATCGGGCTCCCTTCGCCGGGGTGAAGCGTCCGAGAGCGAGGTCGGCCAGGCCGACCATGCCCGCGGCCACCAGGCCGAGCGCGGCGGCACCCAGCAGCGCCGTCCAGGGCTTGGGCGGATCCCCGGTGGCCGACTGGGCGTACTCGATGATCAGCCGGCCGATCCCGCCGCGGGTGCCGGTGGAGATCTCGGCGACGATGGCGCCCACCACCGAGGCTGCCGCGGCGAGCCTCAACGCCGGGATCAGATGCCCGACGCTCGCCGGCAGCCGCAGCCGGATCAGGGTCTGCCAGTAGGACGCCGCGCAGCTGTGCATCAGTCCGAGCTGGGCGGCGGTGGGCGAGTCCAGGCCGCGGAGCATGCCGACGGCCACCGGGAAGAAGGCGAGGTAGCCGGAGATCACCGCGACCGACTGCCACGGCTGCCAGGGCTGGCCGAACACGGCGAGGTTGCCACCCCAGCCCACGACGACCGGGGCGATCGCCACCAGCGGGACGGTCTGGCTGACCACGACGTAGGGCAGCAGGGCATCGCGCGCCGTCCGGAACCGCTGCATCAGCAACGCCAGCAGCATGCCGACGACCACTCCGCCGAACCAGCCGGCGAGCGCCACCCGGAAGCTGAACCACATTGCCCTCAGGACGGCGACCAGCACGGTGGGGCTGCCCGCGGCGGCCACCTCGGGGCGGCCGAACCGCTCCAGGATCTGCCCGACGTGCGGCATCGAGGCGTCATCGGCGCGGGGGAGGAGCCGGACGCCGCCCACGGAGACGCCGTCGGGGGAACCGATGAGCTTGTAGCCCTCCCAGACCAGGATCAGCAGTCCGGCCGCGAGGACCCCGTAGCCGCCCGAGCGCAGAGCCGGCGCCACCCGGCGCAGCACCAGCCTCACGAGGAGGCCGCCACGCTGCCGCGGACCGCTGGGATGATCTTCTCTCCGTAGGCCTCCAGCGTCGCCGCCTTGCCGTCGTGCTGGAGGTAGATGGCGAACTGGTCGACACCCAGGGCCCGCAGCTCCTCGAGCCGGGCGAGGTGAGTGGCCGCGTTGCCCAGGATGCAGAACCGGTCGACCACCTCGTCCGGCACGAACTCCGCATGCGTGTTCCCGGCCCGCCCGTGCTGGTTGTAGTCGTAGCCGGTGCGACCCTTGATGTACTCGGTCAGCGCGCTCGGCACCGGCGTACCCGTTGCCCCGTCGGCGCCGCTCTCGCCGTAGCGGGCCACGATGTCGGCCACGTGATTGCCGACCATGCCTCCGAACCACCGGACCTGATCGCGCATGTGCGCCATGCCCTCGGGCGTCTCCTCCCCGACGTAGGCGGGGGCGGCGACGCAGATCCGCACGGCGTCCGGGTCGCGGCCGGCAGCGGCCGCCGCCTCACGCACGGCACGGACGGTCCACTCGGTGATCGCCGGGTCGGCCAACTGGAGGATGAACCCGTCGCCCACCTCACCGGTCAATGCCAACGCCTTGGGACCGTAGGCGGCGACCCAGACCTCCAGCTGCGAGTCGGTCACCCACGGGAAGCGCAAGGTGGAGCCGTTGATCTCGGCCGTCCTGCCGTTGGCGAGTTCGCGGATCACCTCGATGCTCTCGCGCATCGTGGCCAGGGTGGTCGGCTTGCCGTTCAGCACCCGGACCGCCGAGTCGCCACGGCCCATGCCGCAGACCGTGCGGTTGCCGAACATCTCGTTGAGCGTGGCGAACAGCGACGCGGTGACGGTCCAGTCCCGAGTGGCCGGGTTGGTCACCATCGGTCCCACGATCACCTTGCGGGTGGCGGCGAGGATCTGGCTGTAGATGACGTACGGCTCCTGCCACAGCAGGTGCGAGTCGAAGGTCCAGACGTGGCTGAATCCCAGGGTCTCGGCCTGGCGCGCGAGGTCGACCACGCGTGCCGCCGGGGGATTCGTCTGGAGCACGACACCGATGTCCATCCGCGCCTCCTCCTCTGCTACCGCTGATGCTGACCCCGAGTCGTCCCCGAGTCGTGCCGTTTCACTGCAGGTACTGAGACAGCCCCCGTTGGAGGAAGCGACCGTGCCCGGCGCGGCCGTGGAAGGTGCCGTCGTCGATCACCACGGCCCCGCGGGACAGCACCGTGTCGACGTGGCCGTCGATCTCGAATCCCTCCCAGGCCGAGTGGTCCATGTTCATGTGGTGGGTCTTCCCTGCCTCGACGTCGATGCCGATGCTGGTGTGGCCGTTCGGGTCGTAGACGACGATGTCGGCGTCCGCGCCGGGGGCGATGACGCCCTTGCGGCCGTAGAGCCCGAACATCCTGGCCGGCGTGGTCGAGGTCAGCTCGACCCACCGCTCGAGCGTGATCCGCCGGTCGACGACGCCCTGGTAGAGCAGGTCCATCCGGTGCTCGACCGAGCCGATCCCGTTGGGGATCATGGAGAAGTTCCCCAGCCCGAGTTCCTTCTGCTCCTTGAAGCAGAACGGGCAGTGGTCGGTGCTCACGACCGAGAGGTCGCCGGTGCGCAGGTAGGTCCACAGCTCGTCCTGGTGCTGCTCGGCCCGGGCTCGCAACGGCGTGGAGCAGACCCACTTGGCCCCCTCGAAACCCGGTGCGCCGAGCTGCTCCTCGAGGGAGAGGTAGAGGTACTGCGGGCAGGTCTCGCCGAACACGTTGTATCCCTGCTGCCGGTGCCGGGCGAGGGTCTCGACAGCCTGCTTGGCCGACATGTGCACGATGTACAACGGCGCCCCGGTGAGCCGAGCCAGCATGATCGCCCGGTGGGTGGCCTCCTCCTCGGTCTCCCACGGCCGGGTGAGTCCGTGGTTGATCGGGTCGGTCTCCCCGCGGGAGAGCGCCTGCTGCACCAGGACATCGATGGCGATGCCGTTCTCCGCATGCATCATGATCATCGCGCCGAGCTCGGCAGCCTTCTGCATCGCGCGCAGGATCTGGCCGTCGTCGCTGTAGAAGACACCCGGGTAGGCCATGAACAGCTTGAAGCTGGTCACGCCCTCGGCGACCAGTTCCTCCATCGCCTTCAGGGCATCCTCGTCGACACCGCCGACGATCTGGTGAAACCCGTAGTCGATCGCGCAGTTCCCCCGGGCCTTCTCGTGCCACGCCTCGAGCCCGTCCTGGATCCGTTCTCCGGTGCGCTGCACGGCGAAGTCGACGATCGTGGTCGTCCCGCCCCAGGCCGCGGCCGTCGTCCCGGTCTCGAAGGTGTCCGAGGCGAAGGTGCCGCCGAACGGCAGTTCCATGTGGGTGTGTGCGTCGACCCCGCCGGGGACGACGTACTTGCCGGTCGCCTCGATCACCCGGTCGACCCCGGCGGCCAGGTCGTGCCCGAGCAGGGTGGATCCCGGGGCGAGGACGGCGGCGATGCTCTCGCCGTCGACCAGGACGTCGGCGGCGGTCGAGCCGGTGGCCGAGACCACCGTGCCGCCGCGGATCAGGATGGTTGCCATGCTGCTCCCTCCGCTGGGGTCAGCGCTTCGGGCCGAGTTCTCGGCCCGAGGTCGTGGACAGTCGAGCGGGACACCGTGCTCGGCGGCCTCAGGGGACCGCGATCGTGCTGTAGCTCTCCGGCCGGCGGTCCCGGTAGAACTGCCAGTCGTTGCGCACCTGCCGGATCAGGTCCAGGTCCAGGTCGCGGACCAGGAGTTCCTCGTGGTCGGCGCTGCCCATCGGACCGACCAGGTTGCCGCGCGGGTCGACGAACTGGCTCGACCCGTAGAACGTGACCGCGAGGTCGCCGAACTCGTTCTCCTCGCTGCCGACCCGGTTCGGCGCCGCGACGAAGTACCCGTTGGCGGCAGCCGCCGCAGGTTGTTCGATCTCCCAGAGTCGATTCGACAGACCGGGTTTGGTGGCGTTCGGGTTGAACACGATGTGGGCCCCCCGTAGGCCGTACTCGCGCCACCCCTCGGGGAAGTGCCGGTCGTAACAGATGTAGACCCCGATCGGGCCGACCGCCGTGTCGAACACGGGGTAGCCGAGGTTGCCGGGGCGGAAGTAGAACTTCTCCCAGAACCGGTCCAGGTGGGGGATGTGGTGCTTGCGGTACTTGCCGAGCACCGAGCCGTCGGCGTCGACCACCACGGCGGTGTTGTAGTAGAGGCCCGGACTCTCCTCCTCGTAGATCGGCAGCACCATCACCAGGTTCAGATCCGCTGCCAGCCGGGCGAACTGGGTGACGATCGGGCCGTCCACCGGCTCGGCGAAGTCGTAGTACCGGGCGTCCTGCACCACCCCGAAGTAGGGCCCGTAGAAGAGCTCCTGGAAGCAGATCACCTGCACGTCCTGAGCCGCGGCCTCGCGGGCGAAGTCGACGTGCTTGGCGATCATCGACGCCTTGTCACCGGTCCACGTGGTCTGGGTGATGGCGGCGCGAACCACGTTCATGCGCACTCCTTCGTCAGGGGGCGACTGAAGGCGCCACTGTAGATCTCCTGTTGCGGGGGGAACCTACGCCCCTACTGTTACGACTTGACCCATCCGGTGTTCCACTGTGTAACGCGAGTGCAGGACCGCTGATGTCCCTGATGTTTCGGGCGGGTACCCCGGGAACCGGGCGCGGAGGAAAGAGGGCGCGGTGGCCGAGCTGTCCGTACGGGAACTCCTGGCCATGCCCGAGGTGCGCAAGTGGCGTCCCGAGGTGGTCACCGGCCGGGTGGGCCTGGACCATCCCGTGCGCTGGTTGCACGTGGCCGAGGTGCCTGACATCGCCGTGATGCTGCGGGGGGGAGAGGCCGTCATCACCACCGGGTCCCTGTGGCCCGAGGACGACGAGGCATTGGCGGAGTACGTCACGAGTCTGCACGGAGCCGGGGTCTCGGCGCTCTTCCTGGCTCTGGGGCGGCGTTATCGCGGGGCTCCCGAGGCCGTCGTCCGGACCTGCCGCCGCCGCCGGATCCCGCTGGCGGTGTTCCATCGGCCGGTGCCGTTCGTGGAGATCACCCGCGCCGTTCAATCCCTGATTCTGCACGACCGGCATGCGGAACTGACTCTCAGCCAACAGATCTCGGACAGCTTCCTGGGATTGCCGCTGACCGAGGTCAGCATCGAGGAGATCCTCTCTCACGCGGCCCAGGTCGCCGGGTGCCCCGTGGTGCTGGAGAACCTGGCGAACCGGGTGATCGCCGCCGAGGGCGATGACCTCACGCCGGGGGAGGCACTGCGCGACTGGGATCGACTCTCGCGCGAACTGCCGGCCCGCCCGCCCGGGAGCACGGAGAGCCTGATCACCGAATCCGGTTGGGTGATCACCCCGGTCGGTGCTCGGGGCGTGGTGTGGGGCCGGCTCATCCTGTGCGGTCCGAGGCTGCCGAGCGATCGGGCCGCACTCGTGGGGCAGCGCGCCGCGCAGGCGCTCGCGGTGCAGAGACTGCTCCACCCGGCCCGCGAGTCCTGGGAGACGGCCGCCACGGCGGCGCTCTTGAACGATCTGCTCACCGGGCAGGACGCCTCGACCCACGACCTGGCGGTGCGCGCCCGGGCGGCCGGGTTCCCGCTCTCCGGCCGGGTGTTCACCCCGCTCGTGCTGCGGGTGGCAGCCCCGGAGGTCGCCCGCCGGGCGGGGGAATCCGCGAGCCATCAGGTCCAGGGGCACGACGGCGTGGCCCGCACGCTGGTGCAGGCCGTGGAGCGGGCGGCCCGCGGCCGCAGCATCCCGGTCCTCGCCGCGGTCCACGGACCGCGCACCGCGGCGGCCCTGGTCAGTGCCACCGATCGCGTGCCGCCCCTCGATCCGGTGCGGATGCTGGCCGTCGCAGTCCGGGCACGGCGGGAGCTGACCGGCCTGCGGATCGCGATCGGCGTCGGTCACCCCTGCGCCTCGACCTCGGAGGTTCCGGCCTCCTTCGCCGAGGCCGGACACGTTGCGGACGCCGCGCTGGTCGCCCAGCCGCCCGGGCCCTTCGCGCAGCTGGCCGACGTCCACGTCCGCGGGCTGATGGGCATGCTGCGCGGTGACCCGAGGCTGCAGGGGTTCGTCGAGCGCGAGCTGGGACCGTTGCTGGAGCAGGACGCCGAGGATCTACTGTCGGTGTTGCGGCAGTATCTGTTCAGTCACCGCAACAAGTCGGCGACAGCGAACCGGTCCCACATGTCCCGCCCGGCCCTGTACCGGCGGTTGCGGGCGATCCAGGAACGGCTGGGCGTCGACCTCGAGGATCCCGAGCGGGTGATCTCGCTCCAGGTCGCGCTGCTCGCGCTGGAGGCCCGCGCGGTCGAGTACTGATCGACTCGGATCCCCGCCCGGCCACCGGCGCGAGGAGTGGGCAATCATGGGCGGATGGAACGTCCCACCGCCCTGATCACGGGTGCCACCGCCGGCATCGGCCACGAGTTCGCCCGCGTCCTGGCCGGCCGGGGGCACGACCTGGTGTTGGTCGCCCGCGACCTGGACCGGCTGACCACCGTCGCCGAGGCACTGCGCCGGGCCCACGGCGTCCGGGTGGAGGTGTTGCCGGCCGACCTGAGCGAGCGCGACCAGGTCGAGCGGGTGGCCGACCGCATGCGCAGGCCCGATCAGCCGGTTGAGGTCCTGGTCAACAACGCCGGGTACGGGCTGCGCCGGCACTTCGTCACGGGCGAGATCGCTGCCGAGGAGAAGGTGCTCGCCGTCCTGGTCACCGCGGTCATGGTGCTCAGCCGGGCGGCCGTCGACGGGATGGTCGCCCGTCGTCGCGGCACCATCGTCAACGTCTCCTCCGTGGCCTCGTTCATCAGCACGACCAGCTACGCCGCGGCCAAGTCCTGGGTCACCGTGTTCACCTCCGCCCTGGACGTCGAACTGGCCGGCACCGGGGTCACCGCCACCGCCGTCTGTCCCGGGTTCGTGCATACCGAGTTCCACCAGCGGATGGGAGTCCGGGGTCGAGTGGCGCCGGAATGGGCGATGCTCTCGGCCGAGCGAGTGGTCGCCGAGGGCCTGGCCGATGCCGCCCGCGGCCGCGTGGTCAGCATCCCCTCGCGGCGCTACTCCGCACTGGTCGCGCTGCTGCGCCACCTGCCCCTGCGGGCGGCGGCCCGCGTCAACCGCCGCCTGGGCAGATCCCCCCGCTGGGAGCAGGTGCCGGCCACCGGACCGTCGGACGGTGCCGCGTAGGCTGCTCGGCGTGAGCGCCGAGACCTCCCAGCACACCCCCACTGCCCACACCCCCGCCGCCCCCGGGCCCGTCACCAGCGCTGATCGTGATCAGCTGCGAGCCCTGATCGCCGAGTTGGCCGTGGTGCACGGCCGGGTGACGCTGGCCAGCGGCCGCGAGGCTGACCACTACGTGGACCTGCGGCGGATCACCTTGCACCACCGGGCGGCCCCGCTCGTCGGCCGGGTCATGCTCGAGCTGGTGGCGGGCTGGGACTTCGAGGCCGTCGGTGGGCTCACCATGGGCGCCGACCCGGTGGCCGCGGCCATGCTGCACGCCGCGGCGGCGCGCGGCGAGACCGTGGACGCGTTCGTCGTCCGCAAGCAGGGCAAGGCCCACGGCCTGCAGCGGCGGATCGAGGGGCCGGACGTCACCGGCCGCCGGGTGATCGCTGTCGAGGACACCTCGACCACCGGAGGGTCCGTGCTCACGGCCGTCGAGGCGCTGCGCGAGGGCGGTGCCGACGTGGTCGGCGTGGCAGTGATCGTCGACCGGGACACCGGCGCCCGCGAGGTGGTCGAGGCCGCCGGGCTGGAGTACCGGGCGGCCTTCGGCCTGGCCGACTTGGGCCTGTGAGCCTCGCGCCCGAGGACCTGCACCCCCCATCACCCTCGTGATCATGCACTTTCGAATAGTCGAAAGTGCATGATCACGGGGTGGTGGGGGCCTGCTGGGCGATGGTCACCTGCGGGTGCCGGTCGCCGGACGACCGCAGGACGACCGCGATCGAGCCGCCGGCGATGCCCAGCAGGAACGCGATCACCAGGGTGAGGGTGATCAGACGCTGGGTGGTGGCCTGGGGCGGCAGGTCCTGCCCGAACGGGTCGATGGTCCAGGCGTCGATCTCGCCGGACGCCGCCCGCGCGGCGCTGAGGGGGCTCTCGGCCCAGGACCGGGCCGGGGACTGGTAGGTCTGCACGTCGCTCATCTCGGCTCCCGGTGGCGGATCGGCCCCCGAACGGGGCCGTTCGACGTCCAGACGCTGCAGTTCGATCCTGGTTACACCCCACGGGTGAACCTCGCCCCGTTTCGCCGGCGATGCACCGCGACCCGCCCGGCTTCGCCCAGGTGAGTTCCGGGATCTCGCGCGCGGGGTGTCAGACTTTGGCCCGCCGGCCGTCGTCACTGCATGTCGCCGCAGGCACCTGGAGGTCGGGGATGCACCCAGCCGAGCACGCCGAGATCGAGCTCAGCGACGCCGAGCTGGCCGGCGCCTGGCAGGCAGGGGCGGCCGGGGCCCTCGACGCGGTCTACCGCCGTCACGCGCCGGCGCTGTTCGGCACCGCCGTCGGGCTGGTCGGGGAACCCAGCGGCGCGGGCGACGTGGTCCACGACACCTTCCTGCGGGCGGCCGCTCGGATCTCCACCCTGCGCGACCCGTCCCGGCTGCGCGCATGGCTGTTCGCCATCCTCCGCAACGAGGCCGTCTCGTGGCACCGGGCTCGTGCCCGGGTGGCCTCCGGGTTGGACGACGGACCGGTTCCGGTGACCGAGTGGGCCGCGGACGACGCGCCCCCGGCCGACGTCGAGGTGTCCCGGCGTGAACTGAGCGAGCTGGTGTGGACCGCGGCCGAGGGGCTCCAGCCGCGCGACCGGGAGGTGCTGGAGCTGCACCTGCGCGGCGGCTTGGAGGCGGGTGACCTGGCGCGGGTCCTCGGGGTCACCCCGGGCCATGCCGCCGTGCTGCTCTCGCGGATGCGTGACCGTCTGGAACGCTGCCTCGGTGCCGTGCTGATCGCGCGCGCGGGCCGTGCGGACTGTCCTGGTTTGGACCGGGTGCTCGACGGCTGGGACGGGCGGTTCTCGCTCGCCGTCCGGGGCAGCGTCGTGCGGCATGTCGAGAGCTGCACCGCCTGCTCGCACCGCCGTGAGCGGCTGGCCTCGCTCGAGCACCTCGCGCCGGTGATCGTTCCGCCGATGGTGGTGCTGCCGGAAGAGCTGCACGTACGGCTGGTCAGCGCGTTGACCCAGCTGACCACCCAGCCCGCGGCCGCCGCGGTGGGGATCCCGGACGGGAGCGCGCTCGCCGAACCGGCCATCGGCGACGGCGAGGACTCGTGGGCCTGGCACGAGGACGGATTCCCACGCGCGTACGAGCTTCCCGACGACAGTGTGCTTCCCGACGACACGGTGGAGGGGGTTCCGCCGCACCCGGTGGCAGTCCCTCCACCGGGCCCGCCGATCCAGCGCGACGACCGGCGCAGGCACCTCGCCCGCCGGGTGGGGGCAGCCGCGGTGATCGCGATGCTGTTCCTTCTGGGCGGCCTGTGGTGGGCGGTGCTCAGGCCGGCCGGTGACCAGGCGACCGTGGTGCTGCCGGCCTCGGGCGCCTCGATCCTGGGCTTCCCCCCGGGGACCGACTCGGGCACGAGCACGGCGGCCCCGTCCGCCGGGCCGACCGGCTCGCTGCCCGCCGGCACGGGCACGGCTCTGCCCACGGGCTCGGTCCCCGCCGGGCCGGACGACGAGGCGAGCGGGCAGGGGCCTGCCCAGCCGTCCGGTGGGACGGCGGGTGAGCCCACGCCCAGTGGCACCGGGCCGACCACGACCCCCTCGCCGACCACGCCCCGGCCGACCACCGGCACCACGAGCACGATCGGCACGACGATCACGACCTCCACGTCGACCACGACCACCGACCGGCCGCCCCCGACGCCGTCTCGTCCGGCTCCGTCCACCCCGCCGGCGCCCCCGCGGATCCTGCGTGCCGTGGTGTCGCCATCCGTGGTGATGACCGCGGGGTGCCAGCCGGAGCTCACCACCCTGAGCGTGGCGGTCTCCGCGTCGGGTCCGGTCTCCGGGACGGTCCAGTGGGCACCGCCCGGGGGGAGCCTGTCGACGAAGGACCTTGCGCCTGCCGGCGGGAGCACGCTCACCGCCGTCCTGGGGACCTTCGACAAGGCCGGCACGCTGACGCTTCGGTTGAGGGTGACCGACTCCGCCGGCGGGGTCGACACGGCCAGCACCACGCTCACGGTGGCCACCTGCCTGGCGCTCGGGTGAGGCTGTCCGGTGATCGGCTGACCCGGACCCTCCTCTGACGGCGACGGCTCGCGTACGCTTCCGCGCCATGACCAGCCGTCCCGTTCCCTCCACCCGGCCCACCCCGCTCGCCGACGCCGACGCCGCCAAGCGCGCCTACGAGCTCGACCGGGCGCACGTGTTCCACTCCTGGTCGGCGCAGGCGACGCTCTCCCCCTTGGTGGTGATGGGCGCCGAGGGGTCCTGGGTCTGGGACGGCGACGGGACCACGTACCTGGACCTGTCCAGCCAGTTGGTCTACACCAACATCGGGTTCGGCCACCCGAAGGTGGTCCGCGCGATCCAGGAGCAGGCCGCGAAGTTGGCCACCGTGGCCCCGCAGCATGCCAATGCCGCCCGCTCGGAGGCCGCCCGACTGATCGTCGAGCGGGCCCAGCAGATCGGTGGCGTGTCGTCGGGCGACGGCGACGACTTCACCCACGTGTTCTTCACCAACGGTGGCGCCGACGCGATCGAGAACGCCGTGCGGATGGCGCGGCTGCACACCGGACGGCGCAAGGTGCTGGCCCGGTACCGCAGCTACCACGGCAACACCACGACTGCGATCAACCTGACCGGCGACCCCCGCCGGTGGCCGAACGACTACGGCGCCGAGGGCGTCGTGCACTTCTCGGGGCCCTATCTGTACCGCTCCGCCTTCCACGCCGCCACCGAGGAGGAGGAGTGTGCCCGGGCGCTGGAGCACCTGGAGCAGACGATCCTGCTCGAGGGCGCCAGCACCATCGCGGCCATCGTGCTCGAGTCGATCCCCGGCACGGCCGGGATCATGATCCCCCCACCGGGGTACCTGGCCGGGGTGCGTGAGCTCTGCGACCGCTACGACATCCTGTGGATCGCCGACGAGGTGATGAGCGGTTTCGGCCGGGCAGGGCGCTGGTTCGCCTGTGAGCTGGCCGGGGACGGCGTGCGTCCGGACCTGATCACGTTCGCCAAGGGCGTCAACTCCGGGTATGTCCCGCTGGGCGGTGTGATCGTGTCGACAGCGATCTACGACACGTTCGCCACCCGGGCGTTCCCCGGTGGGCTCACCTACTCGGGGCACCCGTTGGCCTGCGCGGCGGCCGTGGCGACCATCAACGTCATGACCGAGGAGGCGATCGTCGAGAACGCCGACCGGCTCGGTCGCGAGGTCTTCGGCTCGGAGCTGGCCGCCATGGCGCGGCGCAGCCCGATCATCGGCGAGGTGCGCGGCGTCGGGGCGTTCTGGGCGCTGGAGCTGGTGCGCGACAAGGGGACCCGCGAACCGCTGGTGCCGTTCAACGCCGCCGGGGACGCCAACGCACCGATGCTCAAGCTGGGGGCGGCCTGCCGCCAGCGCGGGTTGCTGCCGTTCGTCAACGGCAGCCGGACCCACGTCGTCCCGGCCCTGAACATCACCGACGACGAGGCCCGCTATGGGCTGGCTCTGCTCGAAGAGGCCCTGGACGACGTCGCCCGCGCCGTCCTGGACGAGGACTCCTGACCCACCGAACCATCTCGGACACCACCAACCGCGCTCATGCTCCGCGGGTGACGCGGAGGACCTCTCCCGAGGAGCCGAAACGCGTCAGCCGGGGAGCATGGCGCGTCACCTGCGGAGCATGAGCGGGTTTGGGGGTGGGGGTCAGGGGGTGGGGAGGTGGCGGTCGGCGTTGGCGTGGATGGCGTCGTGTACGTACTGCGCCAGGCCCTCGCGGATGTCCTCGTAGGTCGCGGTGAAACGGGGGTCGGCCAGGTACATGTCGGCCAGGCCCCGGTGCATCTCGTACCCGAGGTCGTAGAACCGGTCGTGGATGTGCCGGCGGTGGCCCTCGGCGGCGTCCATGGCCCGCTCACTGGTCGCCGGCAGCCCGGCCTCCAAGGCGTGCACGAAGGCGAGGGTCGTCGCCTCGCCCTCGGCCTTGATCGCCTCCCAGTCGGAACGGGTGTACTGCCTCGTCCGGGACGTCGACTGCCGCCAGGCATCGGTGTCGCCCCAACGCTCCTCGGCTTCCGCCTGATACTCCTCGCTGTAGGAGTCGCCGAAGAGCTCCTTCATCTCGGCGGTGGTCATCGGTCGGTCGGCCATCACGTTCTCCAATGCTCGGTCGATGGCGGTGATCAGGGTGTGCAGGTCGTCCAGCCGGGTCGAGACGGCCGCGCGCTGGCGACGCAGGTGGGATTCGACCCCGGCCGGATCGGCGTCCAGCAGGTCGGCGATCTCCTCCAGGGGGAAGCCGAGCCGCCGGTAGACCACGACGTGCTGCAATCGGGTGAGGTCCGCCGGGGTGTACAGCCGGTACCCGGACGCCGAGCGCTCGCCCGGCGGCACCAGCCCGATGGCGTCGTAGTGGTGCAGGGTCCGTACCGTCACCCCGAGCAGCCCGCTCACCTGCCCGACGGACAGCAACGACCCCCGGTCGGGGAGGGGGGATCCAAGGTCCGGTCCGTTCACACCTCTCACTGTGCGGCCTCACCCGACGTGAGAGTCAATTGGTCCTGGCGAGCCCTGCTCGCCGCGGCCTACGGTGATGTCAGGAGGTGTTCTCGATGTCGCACCAAACTGCAGCCTCCGTGATCTCGCTCCCGTTGAACGAGGTCGAGGAGCGTCTCCACGATGTCCAGACCTGGCCCCTGTTCCTGGATGACCTCGAAGAGGTCCACAAGACGGGCCACGAGCGCTACCGGATGCTGATCCGCAGCGGCCGGACGACGCGTGAGGTGATCGCCGCCATCCAGCACCACAAGCGGGAGAACCGGTTCACCTGGAAGGCGCTCGAGGGTCCCGCGTACGAGGGTGAGATCCGGCTGCACGCCGAGGGCGACCACCGAACCAAGATCAAGATCGAGTTCAAGGCCGACCCGGTGGGGTTCCTCTCCGGGCTGAGCGAGTTGTTCGGCTCGCGCAACGACACCGCCGAGATCGAGCTGCGCAAGCTGGAGAAGTTCCTCAAGAGCGACAGCTGACCGGGTCGGCCTCCGGGGCCGTTCGTGCGCACTAGGCTCGTCGCGTGAAGGTTCTCGTGCTGGGCTCGGGTGCCCGCGAACATGCCCTGGTGGCCGCGCTGGCCGCTGACCCTGCCGTCACTGCCGTGGTTGCCGCGCCCGGGAATCCCGGCATGGGCACCGGTGAGGCCTGCCTGCCGGTCGACCTCGGCGACCCCCGGTCGGTGGTCGCCCTGCTCGACGACCGGGCCGGCCGTGGCGCCGCCTTCGACCTGGTGGTCGTCGGCCCGGAGGCGCCCCTGGTGGCCGGGGTGGCGGACGCCGTCCGCGCGGCCGGGGTGGCCTGCTTCGGCCCCTCGGCCGAGGCTGCCCGGCTCGAGGGCAGCAAGGCGTTCGCGAAGGAGATCATGGCGGCGGCCGGCGTCCCGACCGCCATGGCCCACGTGTGCACCACGCTCGAGGAGGTGGCCGACGCGCTGGATGCCTTCGGGGCCCCGCACGTGGTCAAGGACGACGGTCTGGCCGCGGGCAAGGGAGTCGTGGTCACCGACGACCGGGATGCCGCCCTCGCCCATGCTCAGACCTGTCTCGGCTCGCGCCCGGACGCCGCCGTGGTGGTCGAGGAGTTCCTGGACGGCCCCGAGGTCTCGCTGTTCGTGATCTGCGACGGCGAGGAGGTGGTGCCCCTGGCCCCGGCGCAGGACTTCAAGCGGGTGGGTGAGGGTGACTCCGGCCCGAACACCGGAGGCATGGGCGCGTACAGCCCGCTACCGTGGTCCCCGGCCCACCTGGTCGACAGTGTGGTCGATCGGGTGGCGCTGCCCGTGGTGCGGGAGATGGCCCATCGCGGAACGCCTTTCACCGGAGTCCTCTACTGCGGCCTGGCCCTCACCGCGCGCGGACTGCGCGTGGTCGAGTTCAACGTCCGCTTCGGTGACCCCGAGACCCAGTCGGTACTCGCCCGGCTGGCCTCGCCGCTGGGCCGGGTCCTGATGGCCGCGGCCACCGGAACCCTGGCTGACCTCGGTCCGCTGCGCTGGCGCCCGGAGGCCGCGGTGACCGTGGTGCTCGCCGCACCGAACTACCCGGAGGCTCCCCGCACCGGCGATCCGATCGGTGGGCTGGACGCCGCCGCTGCCGTCCCGGGAGCGCGCGTGCTGCACGCGGGAACCGCCCTGGACGCGACCGGGACACTGGTCTCCGCCGGGGGCAGGGTGCTGTCCGTGGTGGGGCTGGGTGCCGACCTGGATGCTGCGAGAAGCGTTGCCTACGAGGCGATCTCGCGGATCCACCTGGACGGGTCGCACTACCGGGGTGACATCGCCGCCCGCGCAGCGGCAGGTGGGGTCGAGCTGGTCGAGGCATGAGGACCCCGCTCGCGCTGCCCGGCTGGCGGCACGTCTACTCGGGCAAGGTGCGCGAGCTGTACGTCCCCGAGGTCACCGGCAGTGGCGAGCGGGCCGGTGACCCGGCCGGTGAACCGGCCGGTGAACCGGCCGGTGATCACGTGCTGGTGGTGGCCACGGACCGGATCTCGGCCTACGACCACGTCCTCGACACGCCGATCCCGGACAAGGGACGCATCCTGACCGCGCTCAGCCTGTGGTGGTTCGGCCGGCTGGCCGAGCTCGTGCGCCACCACGTGATCACCACGGACGTCGCCACGGACGGGGCGGACGCTCTCGCCCCGGGCTCGCCGTCGGGGGTGCCGGCAGCGGTGGCGGGCCGCGCGATGATCTGCCGCCGGCTGGAGATGATCCCTGTGGAGTGCGTCGCTCGCGGGTACCTGGCCGGGTCAGGGCTGGTCGAGTACCGGGCCACCGGCGGTGGCAGTGAGCCGGGGGCTGCCGGGTCGGTGTGCGGGGTCGACCTGCCGCCCGGCCTGGTGGACGGGTCCCGGCTGCCCGAGCCGATCTTCACCCCGGCCACCAAGGCCGCCGTGGGCGAGCACGACGAGAACGTCAGCTATCCGCAGATCGTGGCCGCGGTCGGCGAGGCCACGGCGGCCCGGCTGCGCTCCCTCACCCTGGCGATCTACGCGGCTGCCGAGCGGATCGCCCGCGACCGGGGCATCGTGCTGGCAGACACCAAGCTCGAGTTCGGTCGGCTGCCCTCGGCCGCCGGGGACGGCGAGATCGTGCTGGGCGATGAGGTGCTGACCCCTGACTCCTCGCGATTCTGGCCGGCCGGGGAATGGCAGCCCGGCCGCGCCCAGCCGAGCTTCGACAAGCAGTACGTGCGGGACTGGCTCACCTCGCCCGCCTCGGGGTGGGACCGCACCGGCACCAGCCCCCCGCCGCCGCTGCCGGCCGAGGTGGTCGAGCGCACCCGGGACAGGTACGTCGAGGCCTACGAGCGGATCACCGGCACTCGCTGGATCAGCTGACCGCGCCTGCCCGCTCGCTCGGTGCCGGCAGGGTCCGTCCGGGAGACACTGTCGGTAGGGAAGGTGCTGCGTACCGGGCCACGAAGGTGCGCAGGATGGCCGGCGGGTGGACCACGGTGCTGGCCCGGGCCATCGACTTGATCTCCTCGGCCTGTTCGGGCGGGAAGTACCCGGCGTGCTTGTAGACCTCGACCCGGGTGCAGATGCCCTCGATGTCCAGCTCGGGGTGGAACTGGGTGGCGTAGACGTTCGTGCCGACCCGGAAGAGCTGCACCGGGCAGGTCTGGGAGCCGGCCAGCAGGACGGCGTGGTCCGGGAGTCGGCTGACCGCCTCCTTGTGGCCCACGAAGGCGTCGAACGCCGCCGGAACGCCGTCCAGCAACGGGTCGGTTCGACCCTGCTCGGTCAGCGTGATGCGGACGGCGCCCACTGGCTCGGCGTACCGCCGATCGATCACCGCGCCCTGGTGAGCGCCCAGGGTCCCGATGCCGTAGCACGCCCCGAGGAACGGGAAGTCCCGGGTGACCACCTGGTCGAGCAGCCGGCGCAGCTCGGCCTCCACCCGGTGCTGGACCGCCGACTTGACGTGGTCCGGGTCACTCGAGTTGAACGGTCCACCGCCGAGCAGCACCCCGGAGTAGTCGGCCAGGTCCACCTCCCCGAGCGGATCCCGCTCCAGCCGGTGACGGAGCAGCTGGTGCTCGTCCAGCCCGGAGAAGGTCAGGAACGCCTCGTACTCGTTGTCGGCCGCGGCGTCCTCGGCGCGGGTGGCCAGCAGCAGGAACGGTTTCACCCGGCTCAGCCTAGAGCCGCACGCTCCGGCAGTTCGAACGGCTCGGTCGGCTCGAGCACCGGCATCGGCAGCAGGCGGCGCAGCCAGGCCCAGGCCACCCGCCGTCCGTAGGGCGACAGCGGCCCGTCGTGCACCGGCACCACCGCGTGCGCACCCACTGCCCGCGCGAACTCGACCGCCTCCCCGAGCCGCAGCCACGAGCCGCTGATCGGCAGGGCCAGCCCGTCGATCGTGATCTCCGGCGACGGCCGGGCGTCCAGGGCGTCCCCCGGGTGGAACAGGGTGGTGCCGGACGGCCCCCGCAGCAGGAACCCGATGTTGGGCACGGGGGGTAGTTCGGGGTGCACATTGCCGTGCCACCCGCCGACGGCTGTGACCTCGAACCCGGCCACCGTGGTGGTCTCACCCGGATGCAGCGGATGGGCGGACAGGCCCACCCGGGTGAGCTCGACCGCGGTCTGCGGTTCGGTGATCAGTCCCGCCGTGGGATTCCCGTCGAGCAGCACCGGCAGGCGTTCGACATCCAGATGATCCGCGTGGCCGTGGGTGGCCAGCACGGCGTCCAGCTCGGTGAGTTCCTCGGCGCCCGGGGAGAGCACCCCAGGGTCGATCAGCACGCGGGCTCCGCCGTCCTCGATCAGCAGGCAGGACTGTCCGAGATGGGTCAGCTGCATGGTCCCAGCCAAGCACCGACACGGGGCGGCCGACAGGGGCCGGGTACCCGGGCGAGCCCGCTCTCCGGCCCTCGTCAAGTCCGCACGAAGCCCTGCCGAAGTGTGCACGAGGGGAACGGCGGGATCGACGCGACAGGACGCAGGGCCAGGGCGGAGAGGCGGTGGCGATGCGGGCGCGCGAGCATTCCGGGCGGCGTGGCTCCCCGATCGTCGCGGCACTGGTGATGGCCGCGGGCTTCCTGTTCGCGTTCTCCGACCCCGCGGCCGCCGGCCAGGCCCAGGCGAGCATCGCGATCGTGGACGACGACGCCGGCCGCGCGCTGTTCCACGGGGC
>JAEUJN010000038.1 GCA_016794595.1 Kineosporiaceae bacterium | reverse complement strand
CGCCGTGACGAACCAGGTGGACGACGGTACGCGTACTCACCGCCTCATCCTCTCAGGCCCGTGGCCCGTCCACTTCACGTTGCCCGGTTCACCCCGCCCGCTCCGCCCCTCGTCGCCACCCTGGCAGGCTCACCCCGCCCGCCCCGCTCACCCCGGCGGGACCCCTCGCCCGACACTGTGCGCTGCTCCCGTGGTGGCGCAGCGCTGCTCCACCACGGGAGCAGCGCACAGTGTCGAGGCCGAGATGCCTCGCGGCGTGAGATCGGGACGCGATCAGCGGGCAGAGCCTCCGCAGCAGGCTCTCGGGGCGATCCGGACGACGCGTCCCCAGCCGACCGTTCCGCCCCCACGATCCACAGCCCCTGTCCGGGCGCGGCGGACCGCTCGATCTCAGGGCGCACGCTGTGCCTCATGAGCGAGCACCCCGGAGGCGAGGTGAGCAGGGTCACCCACCCCCGAGGGCCGCAGGACCATGTCCTTCTGGAGATCATCGCCCTCGCACTGCGCCGGGGGCGACAGCGGTGCGGGCTGAGCCAGCGTGAGGTCGCCGCTCGGGCCGGGATCAGCACCGGCGCGATCGGCCGCATCGAGACCGGCCACCCGGTCTCGGTGAGCACCATCCAGGCCGCCCTGCAGGCGGTCGAACTCGGCCTGGGCGTGCTCGACCGGCGCGGCCGGCTGTGGGGGGTCGACGATGCGCTCGGTATGGACACCGACGACCTGCGCGACTACGCCGGACGGCGGTTGCCGGCCCACCTGACTCCGTCGGATGCGCCCTTCCCCGAGCCGTGGTGGCACATGCTGCGCAGGCTCGCCCAGGCCGATGCCCGGCGAGACACCCGCTGGCCGGCCCGGGACACTCGACCGACCTACTCCCGGCCGCTGGCACGCCGTCCCCCTGTACCCGGACCTGCCCCAGGCCGGCCGGACGAGGCCCCCGAGCTGTGACCAGCGGCCCCGGCGACCACGTCGGCCGTTACCCCGCGGTGCTCGCCGCTGCTGCGGCGCGCGCGGCCGCCGGCAGGGCGTCGACCACTCGGTCGAGGGCTGCGTCGTCGTGTGCCGCCGAGAGGAACCATGCCTCGAAGGCGCTCGGCGGCAGGTAGACGCCGCGAGTGAGCAGGGCGTGGAAGAACGCGGCGAAAGCCGCGGTGTCCTGGCGCCGCGCGGTGGCGTAGTCGGTGACCGCCTCGACGCCGGCCGGGGTGAGGAAGACGCTGAACATGCTCGCGGCGTGCTGGATCACGTGCGGTACGCCCTCGGCGTCCAACGCCGCGTGCACCGCAGCGGACAGCCGCTCGGCCGAGACAGCCAACCGGGTGTACACCTCGTCGGTGCAGTGGCGCAGGGTGGCGAGCCCGGCAGCGGTGGCGACCGGGTTCCCGCTCAGGGTGCCCGCCTGGTACACGGGCCCGGACGGCGCGAGCTGAGCCATGATCTCGGCCCGTCCCCCGAAGGCAGCCGCCGGGAATCCCCCGCCCATCACCTTGCCGAAGGTGAACAGATCGGGGACGACGCCCTCGATCCCGAACCAACCCGCCGGCGAGCACCGGAAGCCGGTCATCACCTCGTCGCTGATCAGCAGGGCGCCGTACTCGGCGGTGATCCGGCGCAGGGCCTGGGTGAATCCGGGGACCGGCGGCACCACCCCCATGTTGCCGGCGGCGGCCTCGGTGATCACGGCCGCGATCCGCTCGCCGTGAGCGTCGAAGGCCGCCTCCAGGGCGTCGAAGTCGTTGTAGGGCAGCACGATCGTGTCCGCCGCGCTCGCCCCGGTGACCCCCGGGGTGTCGGGCAGGGCGAACGTGGCCAACCCGGATCCGGCGGAGGCCAGCAGGGCGTCGACGTGCCCGTGATAGTGGCCGGCGAACTTCACCACCGCGGGCCGCCCGGTGACCCCGCGGGCCAGCCGGAGGGCGCTCATGGTGGCCTCGGTGCCCGAGGAGACCAGGCGTACCTGCTCGACCGGCTCGATGCGGCGCACGATCTCCTCCGCCAGGGCAACCTCGTTCTCGCACGGGGTGCCGAACGAGAAGCCCTGCGCTGCAGCCTCCCGGACGGCGTCCAGCACCGCCGGATGGGCGTGACCCAGGATCATCGGGCCCCAGGAACAGACCAGGTCGACGTACTCACGGCCGTCGGCATCACGCAGATACGGGCCTGAGCCGCTGACCATGAACCGCGGCGTCCCACCGACGGCCCGGAAGGCTCGCACCGGCGAGTTGACCCCGCCGGGGGTTACCGCGGCGGCGCGGTCGAAGAGGGCCGCCGAGGCCGGAGCCTCGCCAGGGTAGGGAACAGCGGAGGTCGCAGCGTGGCCGGGAGCGGCAGGGTGAGGTCGCACCTCGCCAGTCTCGCAGGCGGCGAGCGTGATCCTGCCGGGTGTATCTCGCGGCGGTCCGGTGGCTCTTGCCCACACCGCTCGCGCTCGCCCGCCACCGCTCGAGGAAGGCCCTGTGATGACCCAGACCGTGGTCGCCGGCCCCGTCCAGGCCCACCCGCCCGCCCTGCCCTCCCAGCGGATCGAGCGGTTCCTGGAACAGAACCCCCGGCTGCCCACGCCCTTCCTGGTGGTCGACCTGGACGTCGTCGCCGAGCACTACCGCCGGCTGCGCGCCGCGTTGCCGCGGGCCACGGTGTACTACGCGGTCAAGGCGAACCCGGATCCTGCCGTGCTGTCGCTGCTGATCGGCCTGGGCTGCAACCTGGACGTCGCCAGCCTCGGGGAGATCGACCTGTGCCTGCGCCTCGGCGCGCGGGCAGAGCAGCTCTCCTACGGCAACACGATCAAGAAGGAAGCGGATCTGAACCGGGCGACCCGGCTCGGGGTGGCCACGGTGACCGCGGACTGCGCTGCCGAACTGGACAAGATCGTGCGCGCTGCACCGGCCTCCACCGTGCTGATCCGCCTGGCCACCAATGGATCCGGCGCGGACTGGCCGCTCAGCCGCAAGTTCGGCTGCACCCCTCAGGAGTGCCTGACCCTGGCCCGCAGGGCAGCCCGGGCCGGCCACCGGGTCGGTGTGGGGTTTCACGTCGGCTCCCAACAGCATGACGTCCATGCCTGGGACGAGCCCCTGGCCACCACCGCATGGATCGCGGACTGCCTTGCTGCCCAAGGGATCCCGCTCGAGGTGGTCAACCTCGGAGGTGGCCTGCCCAGCTCGCACCTGGCCCCGACCCCGGATGTCGCCGCCTACGGCGAGGCCATCACCGCCGCCATCGACCGCCACCTGTCGCCCTACCCGTCGATTCACTACATGGTCGAGCCGGGACGCTTCCTGGTCGGCGACGCGGGGGTGATCCGGACCGAGGTGGTCCTGGTCTCGCGCCGCGACGGCGAGCCCAGACGCTGGGTCTACCTGGACGTCGGCCTGTTCAACGGGCTCACCGAGACCGCGGAGGAGGCGATCCGCTACCGCATCCGCTGCGCCGAACGGGGTTCGCC
Organism: Kineosporiaceae bacterium; assembly: GCA_016794595.1. Classification (GTDB taxonomy): domain Bacteria; phylum Actinomycetota; class Actinomycetes; order Actinomycetales; family Kineosporiaceae; genus JADJPO01. The sequence goes on along the minus strand of JAEUJN010000038.1, from coordinate 11,321 downwards.
GGCCGGGCTCACCGAACGGGGCGAACCCACCGAACCGGTCGTGCTGGCCGGCCCCACCTGCGACAGCCTCGACGTGCTCTACGAGCGCTCGTCCTGCGAGCTGCCACTCGACCTGCGCGCGGGCGATCGGCTGGACCTGCTGGCCACCGGTGCCTACACCACGACCTACTCCTCGGTGTGGTTCAACGGGTTCGAGCCGCTGCGCGCCCACCACCTGCCGGCCAGCGGCCTCAGCCCTGCCGCAGCACCTCACGGATCCTGGTCATGATCTCGCCGAGCTCGGCCACCTGGGCCGGCTCGAGCGGATCGAAGACCGCCGACCGCACCGCCTCCACGTGGCCGGCCGCGGCGGCATCGATGGCCGCGAACCCCTCGTCGGTCAGGATGCACCACACCCCGCGCCGGTCATCCGGGCACGGCGTCCGGGTCACCATGCCCCGCGCCTCCATCCGGGTGACGGTGTGGGTGAGCCGGCTGCGCGAGTTCACCGCGCGCTCGGCCAGCTCCGACATCCGCAATCGGCGCTCGGGATGTTCGGACAGCTGCACCAGGATCTCGTACTCCGCCAGGGAGAGCTGACTCTCCTCGGCGAGCTGGCGACCCAGTCGCTCGTTCACCAGCCGGGTGACGTCGAGGTAGGCGCGCCACACGCGTTGCTCGGCCGGCGTCAGCCACCGCGGCTCGCTCAGACTGCCCTCAGCCACCGTGCCACCTCACCGGCCCAATAGGTCAGGATCACTCCCGCCCCGGCCCGCCGGATGCAGGTCAGGGACTCCAGGATGGCTCGGTCACGGTCGATCCACCCGTTCGCCGCCGCCGCCTCGATCATCGCGTACTCGCCCGACACCTGGTAGGCCGCAACGGGCACGGAGACCGTCTCCGAGACCCGGCGTACCAGGTCCAGGTAGGCCGTCGCCGGCTTGACCATCACCAGATCGGCGCCCTCGGCCACGTCCAGGGCCACCTCGCGCAGTGCTTCCTCACCGTTGGCCGGATCCTGCTGGTACGTGGCTCGATCACCGGTGAGCGAGGAGTCCACCGCCTCCCGGAACGGACCGTAGAAGGCCGAGGCGTACTTGGCCGCGTAGGCCAGAACGGCCACGTCGTGGTGGCCGGCATCGTCCAGAGCGGTGCGCACGGCGCGTACCTGACCGTCCATCATCCCGCTCGGACCGACCATGGCGGCCCCGGCCTCGGCCAGCACCACGGCCATCCGGGCGTAGTGCGCCAGGGTCGCGTCGTTGTCCACCCGGCCCGCGGCGTCCAGCACCCCGCAGTGGCCGTGATCGGTGAACTCGTCCAGGCACAGATCGGCCATCACGACCAGGTCGTGGCCGACCTCGGCCACCACATCGCGCACGGCGACGCTGAGCACTCCCTCGGGATCGCAGGCGCCGGAACCGGTCTCGTCCTTGCGCGCCGGGACGCCGAACAGCATCACCCCACCCACCCCGGCACGAGCGGCCTCGAGCGCCGCCGCCCGCAGCGAGTCCCGGGTGTGCTGCACGACGCCGGGCATCGAACCGATCGGGCGCACCTGCTCGGCGCCCTCGACGACGAACAGCGGCAGCACCAGTTCCGCCGGGTGCAGCCGGGTCTCGGCCACCAGCCGGCGCACGGGAGCCGAGGAGCGCAGGCGCCTCGGGCGGACCAGCCCGGGCCCCCGGCTCACCGCGCCCGCCGCCGGGCGGAGCTGCGCCGCTGGCTGGGCCGGACGGCCTCGGTGCCCGCCTCGGCGGCGCTGGCCTGCAGCCAGCGCCCGTACTCGGCCAAGGCCTCCACCAACGACGCCACGGTGGGCTCGGGTGCCAGCACGTCCACCCGGAGCCCGAACTCCTGGGCGGTCTTGGCCGTCGCCGGGCCGATACAGGCCACCACGGTGGCCGGGTGCGGCTTGCCGGCGATCCCGATCAGATTGCGCACCGTCGAGCTGGACGTGAACAGGACGGCGTCGAAGCGACCGGCCTTGATCGCCTCCCGGACCTCCGCCGGCGGCGGCGCAGCCCGCACCGTGCGATAGGCGGTGACGTCGTCCACCTCCCACCCGAGCTCGCGCAACCCGGCCACCAGGGTGTCGGTGGCGATGTCCGCGCGGGGCAGGAACACCCGGTCGATCGGGTCCACCAGCGGGTCGACCGCCGGCCACAGCTCGAGCAGCCCGGCCGAACTCTGCTCGACCTCGCCGCTGGGCACCAGATCGGGTTCGATCCCCCACCCGCGCAACGCCGTTGCGGTCACCCCACCGACCGCCGCCACCTGGACCCCGGCGAAGGCGCGGGCGTCCAGGCCGAACGCCTCGATCTTCTCCCGGACGGCGCGGACGGCGTTCACCGAGGTGAACCCGATCCACCGGTAGCGCCCGGTCACCAAACCGGTGATCGCCTTCTCGAACTGCGCCGGCGATCGAGGCGGCTCGACCGCGATCGTGGGCACCACGTCGCCCACCGCCCCGAACTCGGCCAGCAGCGCGGCCATCGAGGCCGCCTGGTCCTTGGTGCGCGGTACCAGCACTCGCCACCCGAACAGCGGCCGCTGCTCGAACCAGCCGGCCCCGGCCGCCATCTCGGCCGGGCGGCCGACCACGGCCAGGATCCGCTCGGGGGGTGACGCACTGCCGGGGCCCCCGGGGAGCACCGAGGCGACCTCGGCCAGGGTGCAGGTGATCGTGCGCTGCCGCAGGGTCGTACCGTCGGTGATCACCGCCACCGGCGTCCGCGGCGAACGGCCGGCGGCCAGCAACGCCTCGGCGGCCGTCAGCACGTTCCCCAGGGGCCCGAGCACGACCACGGTGGTGGACTCGGCGGCATGCAGCGACCAGTCGGTGTCGGCGTAGGGCTGGACCACGTGCACCCCTCCGGTCTCGGCCGCGGTGAGCACCACTCCGGCATACGCGGGCACCGCGGTCACCGCGGTCACCCCCGGGACGATCTCGAAGGGAACCTGAGCCTTGCGGCAGGCCCGGATCTCCCCCTCCAGACCGTGGAAGCTCGAGGGGTCGCCGTCCATCAGCCGGACGACGCGAGCACCCCCACGCGTCGCCCGGACCACCAGCCGCGCGCGGGCGTTCAGCGTCATCGGCTGCCCGTCGTCGCCGAACCCGGCGTCCAGCACCGTGACCCCCGGACGGCAGTGGACGGCGATCAGCGCCGACCGGTCGACCTGGTCGACCACGACCACGTCGGCCGTGCCCAGCCGCTCGACGGCCCGCAGGGTCAGCAGCCCCTCGTCGCCCGGGCCGACGCCGACGAAACACACCGAGCCCGAGCGGGGTTCGCCCGCGGACGATGACGAGTGCGCCGGGGGGTTCATCGCTGCCCCTCCCCCGGCGAGACCGGCAACGGCTGCCGGCCGACGAACTCCCCCGCACCCTCGGCCAGCAGCTCGGCCGCCAGGGCCACCCCGACTCCGGCAGCCTCCCCCACCCGGCCCAGGCTCGACCGCCGCAGGCTGCGCGCGCCGTCCGGGGAGGCGACCACGGCCCGCAACCAGAGCTGCTCGCCGTCCTCGTCCTCGACGATCTCGGCCAATGCGCCCAGCGGGGCGGCACACCCGGCCTCCAGCGTGGCCAGCAACGCCCGTTCGGCCTCGACGCACGAGCGCGTGGCCGCGTCGTCCAGCGGCCGCAGGGCGGCGAGCACCTCAGCGTCACCCGCCCCGCCGAGTCCCGGGTCGCGACACTCGACGGCCAGGGCCCCCTGACCCGGAGCAGGCAGCATGACCAGCGGGTCGAGCACCTCACCGATCAGGTGGTCGCGCCCGAGGCGCAGCAGCCCGGCCCGGGCGAGCACCACGGCGTCCAGGTCATCAGCCCGGCCCGCGCCCTCCGCCGCCGGCTCGCCCAGCCCGCGCACGCGGGCGATCCGGGTGTCGACGTTGCCCCGCAGGTCGACCACGTCCAGCCCGAAGCCGAGCGCGCGCAGCTGAGCGGCCCGCCGGGGCGAGCCGGTGCCGATCCGCGACCCCGCGGGGAGCTCGGCCAGCCGCAGGCCGTCCCGGGCGACCAGGGCGTCGCGCGGGTCCTCGCGCGTCGGGACGGCGGCCAGCACCAGGCCGGGTGCGCCGGCGGTGGGCAGGTCCTTCAACGAGTGCACCGCCAGGTCGACCTGGCCGCCGGCGAGGGCCGCGCGCAGCCGGGAGACGAACACCCCGACCCCACCGAAGCTGGTCAGGGGGGCGTTGCTGACATCGCCCTCGGTGGTCACCTCGACCAGCTCCACCCGGACGGCGCCCGCGCCGGCCTGCTCGATCCGGCGCGCCACCTGGGACGACTGGGCCAGGGCCAGCGGCGAGCGGCGGGTGCCCAGGCGCAGGACGCGGGTCACCGCGCACCTGCCCGCGGGGATCGGCCGGCCTGACCGGTGGCCAGATCAATGGCCTGATCAATGGCCTGACCAGTGGCCTGATCGATGGCCTGACCGGAGCCGGCGCGCTCGGGCCCGGCCGCGGGATCGGTCGGGTCGGGGACCGGCAGGGACGGGGTGGTGACGGCGGCGATCCGCCGGCCCAGGTCCAGGCCGAACAGTTCCCGCAGGGCCTCGGCGTAGACCGAGCCGTTCGGCTCGGCGGCCAGCTCCTTCACCCGCACCGAGGGGGTGTGCAGCAGCTTCTCGACCACCCGGTGGACGGCGTGCTCGAGTTCGGCCAGCACGCGCGGGTCGGTCAGATCCCGCAGCCGGGTGCGCAGGCGGGTCAGCTCCCCGTCGACGACCCCGCGGGCCATCTCCCGCAGGGCCACCACGGTGGGTGCGGCGGCCAGCGCCTGCGCGGCGAGCAGGTGGGCCCCCACCTCGTCGGCGATCAGCGCCCGGGCGTGCTCGACGGCCCTCCAACCCGTGGGCGGCTCACGACCGTCGACCCGGCCATTGGCATGGCCATCGGCCCGGCCATCGGCATGGCCATCGGCACCGCCGTCGACGTGGCCGGCGCCGTCGAGCGAGCCATCGCCACAGTCCACCCGGTCGAGCTCACGTCCCAGCCGGCCGAGGTCGATCAACAGCGCACCGTCCAGCTCACCCACCGCCGGGTCGATGTCCCGCGGCAGGGCCAGGTCGAGGTAGACCTGCCCGCGTCCGTACCGGGCGTTCAGGGCGGCCTCGGCCACCGGGGCGGCGATCAGGTGGCCCACGGCACCGGCACAGCTGACCACCAGATCGGCCTCTCGGACCGCCCGGTCCAGCTCGGCCATCGAGGCCACGCGGCCGCCGACGGAGGCGGCCAGCCGTTCGGCACGGTCGGGAGTGCGGTTGGCCACGGTGATCACGCCCACCCCGGCCCGGTGCAGGGTGGCCACCACCAGCCCGCTCATGGTGCCGGCACCGAGTACCAGGGCATGGACGCCGTCCAGGTGACCGAGGTCGTCCCCGGCCAGGCGCAGACCGGTCTGCACCAGCGAGGAGGCGACCCGGTCGATCTCGGTCTCGGTGTGCACGCGCTTGCCCACGCGCAGGGCGTGTTGCATCAGGGCGATCAAGGTGCCCGAGGCAGTGCCGCTCTCCTGGGCCGCGGTCAGTGCGCCACGCACCTGGCCGAGGATCTGCGGCTCACCGACGGCCATCGAGTCCAGCCCGGCCGCCACCGCGAACACGTGCTCGACCGCGGCCGCCTCGTAGTGGACGTACAGGTGTTCGGTCAGATCGTCCAGCTCGACCCCGGTCACGGCGGCGAGGTGCTCACCGACGGCCGCCAGTCCGGCGTGGAACCGGTCGACGGCGACGTACACCTCGAGCCGGTTGCAGGTGGACAACACCACCGACTCGTGGACGTTCTCCGCCGCGCACAGCCGACGCTCAAGCTCGCGGCGGGCCTCGACCGGCAGGGAGGCCCGTTCGAGCAGACTCAGTGGCGCCGTACGGAAGGACAGCCCCACCACGAGGGGGTTGGTCACAACGCCTCCGCCAGGGGGACTCGGCTCCGTCCGGCCACCGGGTGGCGCTCGACCTGGAAGACCCGGCGTTGCTGGTGGAAGGCCAGGATCTGCAGTTCGGTGGACAGGTCCACCTTGCGCACCATCACCCCTGCGGGAACCTCCAGCACGCACGGAGCGAAGTTGAGCACGCTGGTCACGCCGGCCGCGACCAGCCGGTCGCAGGTCGCCTGAGCAGCGTCCGCGGGCAGGGCGAGGACGCCGATGTGGACGCCGGCCTCGGCCACCACCTGCTCGAGCCGATCGACGGAGTCCACGTGCAGCCCGGCGATGTGCTCGCCCACCCGAGCGGCGTCCAGATCGAGCAGGGCCACCACCCGGAAGCCGCGGGAGGCGAATCCGCCGTAGTTGGCCAGAGCGTGGCCCAGGTTGCCGGCTCCGACGATCAGCACCCGCCAGTCCTGGGTCAGCCCGAGCTCGCGGGAGATCTGGTAGATCAGGTAGTCGACCTCGTACCCGACTCCCCGGGTCCCGTACGAACCGAGGTGCGACAGGTCCTTGCGCACCATGGCCGACCCCACCCCGGCCGCGGTGGCCAGTTCGTCCGAACTGAGCGTGTCCACGCCGTCCTCGGCGGCGGCGGTCAGGGCCCGCAGGTAGACCGGTAACCGGGCGACGGTGGCCTCGGGGACCGCGGGGCGCAACGGCCGGGCGGCGCCGGGCAGCCGGGTGGAACTGTCGGTGGACACGGGTGGGGGACTCCTCGCCAGGGGGTTGCGGCCAGCCTAGGCACTTGTGAACGAATGCACAAAGTCGATCGAGGGATCGTAGGATGACTCAGCTCACACCCCGCGTCAGGGCCACCCGGCTAACGCTCCAGGGCAGCCCTCAGCCCCTCCTCCTCGACCCGGTACATCGCGAACTCGGCGTCGTCGACCATGATCACCGGGATCTTGTCCCAGTACTTGCGCTTGAGCGCCCGATCGTCGTCGATCGAGACCTTCCGCCACCCGGCGCCGGTGTCGGCGCTCACCTTCTCGATCACCTCCTGGGCGACGTCGCACAGGTGGCAGCCGGGTTTGCCGATCAGGGTGATCCGTGCCATCCCCCCAGCCTAGCCGCGCACCTGATGCGCCCTGCCGTGCCGTGCCCCTGCACGGTTAGAGTGGCCGGGTGGCCGAGCCCGATCAGCCCCTCGAGCCCCCCACCGGCCCGGCAGCGGTCGAGGCCGGTGAGGCCTCGGCGCTCGCCGCCGATCCCGCCCGCAGATCCCGTGCCGGGATCGACGCCGGGCCCGAACCCGCCCGGGCAGCCTTCTTCGACGTCGACAACACGATCATGCACGGCGCCTCGATCTTCCAGATGGCCCGCGGGCTCTACCAGCGCAAGCTGCTCACCTGGCGCGACATCGCCCATTTCGCCTGGCAGCAGGTCAACTTCCTGCTGGTCGGGGAGAACATGGATCACGTGGCCGACATCGAGGCAAAGGCGCTGACCTTCGTCACGGGTCACCACGTGGCCGAGTTGCGCGCCATCGGCGAGGAGATCTACGACGAGTTGATGGCCGACAAGATCTGGCCCGGCCCGCTGGCGCTGGCCCAGGGGCACATCAACGCCGGCGATCAGGTCTGGCTGGTCACCGCCACCCCGGTCGAGGTGGCCGAGGTGATCGCCCGAAGGCTGGGCCTGACCGGCGCGCTGGGCACCGTGGCCGAGCAGGTGGACGGGGTGTACACCGGACGGCTGGTCGGCGGCATCATGCACGGGCAGGCGAAGGCCGAGGCGGTGCGCGCCCTGACCGAACGGCTCGGACTCGACCTGGCCGACTGCGCCGCCTACAGCGACTCGCTCAACGACCTGCCGATGCTGGGGCTGGTCGGCACCCCGGTGGCGGTCAACCCCGATCCCCGGTTGCGGGCCCACGCCCGCACGAACGGCTGGACGATCCACGACTTCCGCACCGGGCGCACGGTGGCCCGGATCGGCGTCCCGGCGGCACTGGCCAGCGGCGTGGCGGCGGGAGTCCTGATGGGCGTGCTGGCCGCGCGCCGCCGCCGTCCCGGCCATGCCTGACCGAGAGGCCTCACCGAGAGCCTGACGAGGCCTGACCGCGAGCGGGCACCGGAGAACGGCTCCGGATGCTGCGATCAGAAGAAGACCGACTGCCGCTGGACGAGCAACTGGTAGAGCGTCTGCTGGATCGTCTGACGTACCTGGTCGGTGAGATCGAAGACCAGCATCGGGTCCTCGGCCGCGGCCGCGCCCAGGTGGTCGGTCGGCACCGGGGCACAGAACTCGATCAGCCACTTGCTCGGCAACGGGATCGCCCCCAGGACGCCGAGCAGCGGGAAGGTCGGCGTGATCGGGACGTAGGGGACCCCGAGCAGTCGCGCCAGGGTGGGCAGGTTGCCGATGATCGGGTAGGTCTCCTCCGACCCCACGATGGCGCAGGGCACGATCGGGCTCCCGGTGCGCAGTGCCGCCGAGACGAAGCCGCCACGGCCGAACCGCTGCAGCTTGTAGCGCTCACTGAACGGCTTGCCGATCCCCTTGAAGCCCTCTGGCCAGACCCCGACCACCTCGCCGGTGGCCAGCAGGCGCTCGGCGTCGGCATTGTTGGCCAGCGTCGCCCCACCCTTGCGGGCGATCTCCCCGATGATCGGTGAGGAGAACACCAGGTCGGCGCCGAGGGCCCGCAGGAAGCGGTGCCCGGGGTGTTCGTCGTGCAGGGCGATCTGGACCATCATCGCGTCCAGCGGCAGGGCTCCGGCATGGTTGGCCACGATCAGGGCCCCACCGCTGGTGGGCACGTTGTCGACCCCGCGCACCTCGACCCGGAACCAGTGCTGGTAGAGCACCCGGGTCAGGTTGAGCAGCACGGTCTCGGTCAGTTCCGGGTCGAAGCCGAACTCGTCGACCGCATAGTCCCCGGTCAACCGTCGGCGCACGAACGCCAGGATCTCGGCGATCCGCCGTTCCAGGTCGCCGCCGGCCCCCGCCCGGTCGCGCTCGACAGCCTCGGCGATCAGTTCCCCGGCCTCGGTGGCCAGGTCGGCCACTGCGACCAGCCGTTCGCCGCCCGAGGTCTGCCGGGTCGCCGGCCGGCGGCGTCCGGAGATCTGGGCTCGGGTCGGGCGCGCCGACGGCGCTGCACCGCCCGGTGGCGAGGTGCCGGCGGCGCCCGCCGGCGAGGCGACGGCGTCGGCCGCCGCTCGCCGCCCCGGGCCCGGGGCCGGGGCGGGCTTTCGCGCGCCGCGAGGGGTCGCCCGTTGACCCGCGGACCTGGACCTCGGCGGGGCGGGAGTCGTCGTGGTGGTGGGGTTCCCGGGCGCCTCGACCCGAGGCCTCGGCGGAGCGGTCGCGGGTGGCGATTCGGGGGTCGGCTGCTCGAGGTCGGAGAGCAGCGGCGTCGTCCGGCGACGGCGACGCGCCCGCTCCCCGGAGGCACGTTCGGCCCCCGCTGACACAGCCGCCGCCCCGCTGACCACCTTCTCGCGCGGCCGGCGAACAGCTGGGGCATCCGAGGTGCGATCGGCCATCAGGCACCCGCCTTCCGACCCGCGGTGCCCAGGACGTCGAGCAGTCGGTGCTCCACCCGGCTCACCACCTCGGGGGACAGCGGCCCGTGCAGGTCGCGGCCCCTGACGAAATCGACAAATGCCTCACGGGTGGTGTACCCCGGCGGGAACCCCAGATCATCGCGCATCCGGGTGGTGTCCATCACCCGGCCGTAGGACAGGAACCTGACCTGCTCCGGCGAGAAGTCGGCCAGCCCGGCGCGGCGCACGATCTGTCCGATCACCCCGGACAACTGCTGGGGCACCGCGACGAATCCCCGGCCCGCCAGGCGCACTGCCTGGCTGAGCGTGATCACGCCGTCCCCGGCCACGTTGATGGTCCCGGTGACCGTGCCGACGGTGGCCAGACGCAGCGCCTCCAGCCCGTCGTCCTCGTGCACGAACTGCAGCCGGGCGTCGTACCCCAGCACCGTGGGGATCAGCGGCAGGGAGAAGTAGTCGGTCAGCGGCGTGCGCACCCGGGGACCGATGAAGTTGGCGAGCCTCAGGGTGACCACCTCGACGTCCGGGCGGCGCCGGGAGAACCCCCGGACGTAGCCCTCGACCTCGACGCAGTCCTTGGCCCACCCCGAGCGGGGCAGCACCTTGGCGCCGGTGTCCTCGGTGAACATGGCCGGGTCCTTGGCGCTCGAGCCGTAGACCCCGCCGGTGGACTTGACCACGAGCCGGCTCACGCCGGGCGATTTCTGACATGCGGCGAGCAACTGCATGGTGCCGATGACGTTGATCTCCTTCATGGAGACCCGCCCGCCCGCGCCGGTCGGGGTGGCGATGACGTTCATGTGCACCACGGTGTCGACGCCGGCCTGCGCGATCACCTTGGCGATCACCGGGTTGCGGATGTCCGCCCGCACGAAGTCGGCGTCCCCGATGTCCTCGGTGGGCGGCACGACGTCCACACCGATCACCCGATCGACGCCGGGGTCGCGGGTCAGCAGGTGGGCGAAGCGCCCGCCAAGGTACCTCGAGACCCCCGTCACGAGTACCACTCGCCCCATCGTTGCCCCCAGGTGGGAGTGCCGGGTCGGCCGTCGAGGACGGCCGACCCGTGCGGTCACTTGCGGTTGCGGCGCTGGTGGCGCGTCTTGCGGAGCAGCTTGCGGTGCTTCTTCTTGGCCATGCGCTTGCGACGCTTCTTGATGACGGAGCCCACGGGACCTCGCAGTTGGCGTGAGACGACGGGATGACGGCGGTTGCTGATAAGGCTGCTGTTACGGCTCTGGTGCGGCGCGACGCGAGAGCCGGGGCAGGACCCGCCCGCCGGGACGTCGCCCGCGCAGCCCCACCCTACCCGCCCCAAACCCGGGCGATGGTCACGTCCCCGAGGCGGGCGACAGCGCCGATCGGCGAGGCCGCGACCGCACCCCGGACGGCGCGGCCGGGCGCCGGTCAGGTGGCGTCGGAGGTCGCCCCGCGAGGGACGAGTCCGGCCTCCGGTCTGAACTCAGGCGGTGTCCACATAGGAGTGGCGCAGGTAATCGTGGACGGCCGATTCCGGGACCCTGAAGGAGCGGCCGACCCGGACGGCTGGCATCTCACCCGAGTGGACCAGGCGGTACACCGTCATCTTGGAGACGCGCATGATCGACGCGACCTCGGCCACGGTCAGGAACCGAACGTCGGTGAAATCACCGGGCATTGCCTGAGCACCAACCCCTCGTGCCTCGGCCGGCACACCCCCGGGACGGCCTGTCTGCGTTGTGTTGGTCCAACTGGAGGAACTGGAGAGCACACTAGAGGCAGGGGTGACAGATGGGAAACCGCCGCCGTGTCGCCCGACCGTCAACCCGGCCCAGCCGCCCGTCGCAGAACCCCTACTGATCCTCTGACCTGCGACGTTGTCACCGGCGCGGCGAGTGGCGCCGATCGCCGTCCAGGAC
>JAEUJN010000121.1 GCA_016794595.1 Kineosporiaceae bacterium | reverse complement strand
GGCCCGCTGGACCACGCCGCCGCCGCCGCGGATCCCGCTCTGACCGGCCGCCTTGGCCATCAGGTCCTGCACGATCGTGATGCACGGGACGTCGAGGGCGCGCGCCAGCCGGGCCGCGGCCACGGCGCCGCCCAGAGCCGGTGTGGCACAGACGATCAGGTCAGGGCGTGGGGTGAGGCGGCGTCCGGCGCGCCAGGCGTGCAGCAGGAAGGTCAGCTCGTAGCGGGCCCGGGTGAGCGCGGACTGGGTCGCGGGTACGTGATGGCGCAGTCGGATCACCCGGGGCTCGCCGGGCCGGCACGGTTCGGTGAAGCGGCGGCCCTGGCGGTAGTGCTCGGGGACCGACCAGCTCGGGTAATGGGGCAGGCCGGTGAGCACCGTGACCTGGGCCGCGTGCCGGGCCAACTCCTCGGCGACCCCGGTGGTGTAAGGGGCGATGCCGGTCGGCTCGGGGGCGTAGTTGATGCCGATCACCAGGACGCGGCGACCGCGCAGGGACGGGAACCGTGCGGGTGGGGTGTGGGCGGGTGGGGTGTGGTCGGAATCCGACGAGGCGTCCGCTGGCTGGACGTGCTGGTGCGCTGGGGTGGCACCCTCCAGCAGAGTGATGCCGTCCGCGGACGAGCGGGGGCGCACCGCCACGGCCAGGCGATCAGCGCTGTCGGGTTCGAGGAACCAGACGTCATCACCCGGATCGGTCAGTTGCTGATCCACCGCGGAGCCCCCCAAGGCTTGCGAACGTGCACGGCATGGTGGAGTCCTGGCCGCGCAGTACCCGCAGTGCTCGCCCGCGGGCCGGCCGGACGCCGTCCGGATCGCGAAGATCCGACCTGAACCATATAGCTGTGAGTAGCTAATCAGTCGCTAATGGTCACAAGAGTCAGGAGTTCGGGGGAGGGCAGTGATCGGTCACCCGTCGGCTTCACGGGCTGCACCGGCCCGCCTCGATGGGTTGCTGAGTCACGGGCAGGCGCCTGGGTTTCGCTCATGAGCATCGTGAGCGTGGTCACCTACTGCCAATGACGGGGGATCCAAACGCTCCTATTCCCGGTCGCTCGGGAGCTGTGCCCGCCCGGCGAAGACCTTGGGTGTTGGGATGGCAACAGGATTCTTGAGATTGGGGACTATGCGGATGACATCTCGTCATGAGTATCTTGCGCCATTCGGGATTGCCGGAGGCTGAAGAGCTCGACGCAGACGATCTGGCGTGCATCCAGCTCCCGGGCTCATGGCGCTGACGGGCCGGGCTCGCCAGACTACGATCAAGACCATGCAGGAGCCATTCAGGGCCCTCCGCGAGGTGACGGTGGAGCCGCGGGCCGAGGGCCCCCACCGATCGACGAGGCTCGTGGTGCGCTTTCCCGACCCGGGGTTGTCCGTCTTCGAAGGGAAGCTCCTGCGGGCCAACAGCCGTCATGTGCGGGTATCGCCGACCGCGCCGGTCGCCGTCGACGGTGACGCGTGGGCGGCCATCGAGCTGACGCTCCTTGCCCGGCAGGGGGTCACGGTGCTGCGGGAGGTGCTCGCCGCGTGTCTCGAAGCCGGAGTGTCGTCGTTCTCGGTACAGAACCCGCGCTCGGGCGTCACCGTGACCGTGACCGGCGCGGACCCGAACTCTGCCGAACGATGGCGCACCGTCGAGTCGGTGTGCTGGTCCTGAGCCCCACGTAGGCGAACCGACTCATCGAAGCCGAGCTCGAGCTTGTTGTCCCCGCCTCCGTGCCAGCTGAACGGCAGCGACCGCAGCGCGTCCGGGTGCAGGACGGTGACCCGTTCCTCGCGTTCGAGGGCCAGGTGACGGCCACGGCGTTCGGCGCCGGGCGCGGCGTCCCCGGATCTTTGCTCGATACGCCACCACCGCGCTACGGCGGGCATCGGCGCGCGGTACTCGAGCGTCGCCTGCGTCGGGAGCTCGTCGACGAACGCCTGCGCCGAGATCGGCACCGTTCGGCTGGAGCGCTTGCCTGCTCGCCGGGCCTCGTAGGTCGTCTCGGCAACGGCCAACTCGGCCCGTACCGAGGCGATGGCGCGTTCGATCGCCCGGACGCTCCCCAGACCGGACACCTGCCCCAGCCCGCGGGCGTGCTGCAGTCGCAGCGCCGGTAGCGCGCGGCGGTAGGCGAGCAGCAGCTCGGCGTCCTCGGGTTTGTCCTGCCTGCGGAGGGGGTGGGCGCTCGCTCGCTCGCGGTCGCGGCCGATTCGCGGAGGGCCGCGGAGCGTGGCGTGCGCCGTCGCCTCCGTTCTTGGCCACGCTGTTGATCGCCGAACCGGGAGCGTCAGCGGTCGCCGAGTAGGTCAGTACGATGATCTGATGATCACTTCGCGAGCCTGTGCGAAGGCGCTGACCGCGGCCGTGCTGCTCGTGGTGGCCGGGTGCTCGGGCACACCGCAGGTGACGTCCTCGCCGTCCGGCGCCGCGAGCGCGTCGATGACCTCGGGCCCTGGGCAGGCGATGAGGCCCTTGGCGGTCCAGGGGTCGTCGTTGACGATCCGGCCGGTGCTGCTGGAGCTGCCCGAGGCGAGCAGTGAGAACTCGCCGGGGTCAGCGATCACGATCACCACGAGGCCGGGCGCTCCCACCAGCGCAAGCGACCTGGCGTGGCTGACGCCGCAGGTGCTGGCCGCGGTACAGACCCTGCGGTGCGGTCGAGGCCCTGCCGCCGAAACCTCACCGGGCCTGCCGTCGGTTGCGTGCTCGGCCGACGGAATGGCCCGCTACGTCCTGGGTCCGGCCGAGCTGACCGGGCAGGACCTGACCGCGGTGTCGCCCGAGACGGCGGACGGCGCAGCGCCAGGCCAGGCGCTCGTCGCGGTGCAGCTCACCACCGACGGCACGCGCAAACTGGGCGAGGCGACGACCCGCCTGGTGAACCTGCCGGCACCCCGGAATCACCTGGCGATCGTGGTGGACTCGGTCGTCGTCGGTGCGCCGACCGTCATGTCGGTCATCGACGGGGGAATCCTCCAGATCGCCCCGCCCGACACGCTGTCCGCCGCCGACCTCGCCGCCCGGATCAGAGCCGCGAGCTGAGACGCGAGGACGCCCTCCGTCCTCGCAAGGTGTCGCCGGGACGCCGACGCGAGGGTCGTGACCCGGACTGATCGGTCGGCTTCACTCCGGCCGCCGGCGTCAGGGAGACAGGACGCGAAGACCGAGGACGGCGGCGGCGTCCAGGGACCGCAGTACGGCTGGGTCGAGTTCCGCGGCACGGGCGAACGTCTCGGGCGTGAGGGAGGCAATCGCGATGCGATCGAGCAGATCACGGACGGCGCGGCGAGCCGCACGAATGGCCTCGGTGTGCAGCAGGTCGCACGACCAGAGGGTCCGTGCTCCTCTTCGGCCTGGACATCAGGAGGTCGTCGACGCACAGGGGATCACGGCGGCGATCCGGGGTTCGAGGTTACCAGCGTCACCGGCGTCACTGGATGCCGGAGTGCTGGCCGCTGCAGGGCCGGGCAGTGCGTGCTACGCCGTGCTACGGTTCTCGGGTGGAGGTTGTGAGTCAGCGCGAGATGCGCAACAACTCCGGTGAGCTGCTGCGGCGGGTCGCTGAGGGGGAGTCGGTGCTGGTCACCAACAACGGGGTGCCGGCGGCCGTGTTGGTGCCGCCAGGCTCGGACGCCCGCACCCGATTGGCCGCAGCGGGTCGTTTGAGCATCGGGACCGGGCTGGACCTGAGCGTGCTCCCGCCGCCGGTGGTGTCACCGGTGTCCACGGAGCAGCTGCTCGCGAAGGACCGCGGAGCGTGACGTACGCCGACACCTCCGCTCTGGCCAAACTGCTGATCGCCGAACCGGAAACGTCAGCGGTCGCCGAGTATCTGTCCTCGGTTCAGGACCGGACGACATCCAGTGAGCTGACGATCGCGGAGTTGACCCGGACCGTGTCCCGAGCGGGTGCCGATGCTGCCGCGGCCGGTCTGCTTCTGCGCCAACTCGACCTGCTGGCGGTGGACGAGGCCGGGCTCTGGCGGGCGGGTCGCCTGCCCTCGCCGCCGGGTACGTTCCTGCGGACGGCAGACGCCATCCATCTCGTGGCGGCGATGGAGCTGGGGGAGAACGAGTTTCTC
>JAEUJN010000123.1 GCA_016794595.1 Kineosporiaceae bacterium | reverse complement strand
CCTGATCGTGCTGGGCCACGACGGGGTGGTCGAGGGACTGTGCACCGGAGGGTTCGCGCTCGACGTCCGGTTCTCGGCCACCCGGCTGCGCGAACTGGCCAAGATGGACGGCGCCATCGTCACCGATGCCGAGGTCAAGCGGATCACCAGGGCCGCCGTCCAGCTGGTGCCGGACTCGACCATCGAGACCTCGGAGTCGGGTACCAGGCACCGCACCGCCGAGCGGGTGGCCAAGCAGACCGGGTTCCCGGTGATCTCGGTCAGCCAGTCGATGCGGATCGTGGCGCTCTACGTCGGCGGGCTGCGGTACGTGCTGGAGGGCTCGGACGCCATCCTGGCCAAGGCGAACCAGGCCCTGGCCACGCTCGAGCGGTACAAGGCCCGGCTGGACGAGGTGACCGGGCTGCTGTCCCAGCAGGAGATCGAGTCCGCGGTCACCGTGCGCGACGTCGCCATCGTCGTCCAGCGACTCGAGATGGTGCGCCGGATCTCGGAGGAGATCGCGCACTACGTGGTCGAGCTGGGCGTGGACGGGCGGCTCCTGTCCTTGCAGCTGGACGACCTGATCGGCGGGGTCAGCCCGGATCGCGAGCTGGTGATCCGCGACTACCTGGACGCCGCCGGTCCGGACCGCTCGATGTTCGAGGTGCTCGACGACCTGGCGGCGATCAGCTCGGCCGAACTGGTCGATCTGGTGCAGGTGGCCGGCGTTCTGGGGTTCCCGGCCACCCCCGAGAGCCTGGACGTGCCGGTCCACCCCAAGGGGTACCGGTTGCTGAGCAAGGTGCCGCGCATCCCCAGCACGATCATCGAGCGGCTGGTGGAGCACTTCGGCGATCTGCAGAAGCTGCTCGCGGCCAGTCTGGACGAGTTGATGGCCGTGGAGGGCGTCGGTGAGCAGCGGGCCCGCACCGTGCGGGAGGGCCTGTTCCGCGCCCATGACCTGATCATGGTCGACCGGTTCGTCTGAGTCCTCGGCGCCCGCCCCGATGGCCGATCATCCCCTGCACTCCCCGGTCTTGGCCTGGTACGCCGTCCACGCCCGGGACCTGCCCTGGCGCGACCCGGACTGCACCCCGTGGGGGGTGCTGGTCAGCGAGGTGATGCTCCAGCAGACCCCGGTCGCCCGGGTGCTGCCTGCCTGGCAGCGTTGGACGGCGCGCTGGCCCACCCCGGCGTCCCTGGCGGCCGAGCCGGTGGGTGAGGCGATCCGGGCCTGGGACCGGCTGGGCTACCCCCGGCGTGCGGTCCGGCTGTACGAGGCCGCCGGGGTGATCGTCGCCCGGCACGGCGGCCGGGTCCCCGACCGGCTGGAGGACCTGCTCGCCCTGCCCGGGGTGGGCGGCTACACCGCGGCCGCGGTGGCCAGCTTCGCCTTCGGTGGCCGGCACGCGGTGGTGGACACCAACGTCCGCCGGGTCCTGGCCAGGGCGGTCACCGGGGCGGCCCAGGCCACCCCCTCCCCAACGGCGGCCGACCGTGAGCTTGCCGAGCACCTGGTACCGGACGACGCCGCCCGGGCCGCCACCTGGGCCGTGGCCTCGATGGAACTCGGTGCCCTCGTCTGCACCGCGCGCTCGCCCCGCTGCGCCGACTGCCCGGTGCTCGGGTTGTGCCGCTGGCAGGCGGACGGCGCCCCCGCCTACGCCGGGCCGCCGCGCCGAGGCCAGGCCTACGCCGGCACCGACCGATTCGTGCGCGGGATGCTGCTCGCCGCCCTGCGCGCGGCACACGACGAGCGCGCGGCGCGCGGGAAGCGCCGGGCACCCGATGAGCGCGCGGCGTCCGGGGTGCCTGTCATGGCCGAGGACTCGGGCACTCTCACCCTGACCGCATTGCTCGCCGCCGTGCCGGACGACGCCCTGCGCGATCCGACACGCGATGCATTCCAGCGCGAGCGCTGCCTGGACTCCCTGGTCGCCGACGGCCTGGTGGAGCCTCTGGCGGACAACAGGTTTCGACTACCGGGCTGAGCGCCACCCGGCGACCGGCCAACGACTCGCACCGGAATCCCGGTCAGTCCTTGGTGATCCCCGTGGTGGCCATGGCCTCGGCCACCGCCTCCCGCCAGTCCCGCAGCGGCGTCAACCCGGCCTGTGCCCAGCGGTCGTGACCGAGCACCGACCACGCGGGCCGTGGTGCCGGCCGGACGAACTCGGCCGACGACGTGGGACGGACCCTGTCGGCGTCGGCCCCGACGGCCGCGAACACCATGCGCGCCAGGTCATACCAGGTCGCCGAACCGGACGACGTCGCGTGGTAGGTGCCGAACGGCGCCCCACCCTGCACCACGTCGATGATGCGCCGGGCCAGGTCGCGCGACCACGTCGGCTGGCCGCGCTGGTCGTCGACCACCGAGACTGTTTCGTGACTGCGTTCCAGCCGGGCCATGGTGCGCACGAAGTTCGGTCCCCCCTCGCCGTACAGCCAGGCGGTGCGCAGGATCCAATGTCGTTGCGGCAGTTCGGATCGTACGGCCCACTCCCCCGCGGCCTTCGTCCGCCCATAGGCGGAGGCCGGGGCGATCGGCGCATCTTCCGCGTAGGGCAGGTCGGCGTCACCCGCGAAGACGTAGTCGGTCGAGACCTGGAGCAGCCTGGCACCGTCTCGGGCAGCGGCCCGAGCCAGGTTCGCCGGGCCGATGGCATTGACGGCGAATGCCTCCGCCTCATGTGCCTCGGCATCGTCCACCGCCGTCCACGCAGCGCAGTTCACGACCACGTCATGGCCGGCGACGGCCTTGGTGACCGCCAGCGGGTCGGTGATGTCCAGGTCCGCGTGGCCCAGCGCCGTGACGCCGATCTGCGGGTCGTCGGCGAGCAGGTCGAGCAGGTCCCGGCCGAGCATCCCACCCGCCCCGGTGACCAGCCAGCGCATCACGCGCTCACCCGCGCCTTGAGAGGTTCCCACCAGGCTCGGTTGTCCCGGTACCAGGCCACCGTCTCGGCCAACCCCGCCGCGAAGTCGACCTCGGGGGCGTAGCCGAGTTCGGAGGAGATCTTGGTGATGTCGACGGAGTAGCGGCGATCGTGCCCGAGCCGGTCGGCGACGTGGTCGACGCTGGACCAGTCGGCGCCGCAGGCCTCGAGCAGCCGCCCGGTCAGCTCCTTGTTGCTCAGCTCGGTGCCGCCGCCGATGTTGTACACCTCGCCGGCGCGGCCCTTCTCCAGCACCAGCTGGATCCCGCGGCAGTGGTCGTCGACGTGCAGCCAGTCCCGCACATTGCCGCCGTCGCCGTACAGCGGCACCCGCCCGCCGTCCAGCAGATTGGTCACGAAGAGCGGGATGACCTTCTCCGGGAACTGATAGGGCCCGTAATTGTTCGAGCAGCGGGTGATGCAGACGTCCAGGCCATGGGTGCGGCTGTAGGCGCGGGCGAGCAGGTCCGAGCCGGCCTTGCTGGCCGAGTACGGCGAGTTGGGTTCCAGCGGGTGGGTCTCGGGCCACGAACCCACCGGGATCGAGCCGTACACCTCATCGGTCGAGACGTGCACGAACCGCCGGACGCCGGCCCGCCGGGCCGCCTCCAGCAGGGTCTGGGTGCCCAGCACGTTCGTCAGGACGAAGTCCGCGGCGCCGGAGATGGAACGGTCGACGTGGGACTCGGCGGCGAAATGGACGACGGAGTCGGCCCCCGCCAGCACCGACTCGACCAGCTCGGGGTCACAGATGTCGCCCTGCACGAAGGTCAGGTGGCTCGATCCGTCCACCGGCGCGAGGTTCTCGAGTGACCCGGCGTAGGTGAGTTTGTCCAGGACGACGACCTGGGCGTCCGATACCTCGGGATACGCGCCGGACAGCACGTTTCGTACGTAGTTCGACCCGATGAAGCCGGCACCACCCGTCACGACGATCTTCACGCGGACACTCCTCTGTCCGGCGATCCCCTGACCGCCGCTCGATCCCCTGATTCTCACTCAGGGTAGTTTTCGAGCACGCCGACCGGGGGGACATCGCGGCAACTGGGCTGCCGTGCTGGGCGAATCGGCTGAGGATTGCCCCAAAGCGGCCGCCATGGTCCACCGGGGTTCCTAGCATCGAGGGGAAGGAGGCCGTGTGCGTATCGACAAGCTGTCCGTGGCCGGGAGTCATCTGGTCACCCCGCGGGTGTTCGGGGACGAGCGCGGTTCATTCCTGGAGTGGTTCCGTCAGGACGCCCTGGCCGCCGAGCTCGGCCATGAGCTGCGCCTGGAGCAGGCGAACTGGTCGACCTCCCGGCGTGGCGTGATCCGCGGCATCCACTACGCCGACGTGCCGCCCGGCCAGGCCAAGTACGTGACCTGTGTGCGCGGTGCCGTACTCGACGTCGTGGTCGATCTGAGAGTCGGCTCGCCCACCTTCGGCCGGCACGAGGCGGTGCGGCTGGACGACGAGACCCGCCGCGCGGTGTACATCGCCGAGGGGCTCGGGCACGGGTTCTGTGCCCTGACCGACGAGGCCACGGTGCTCTACCTGTGCTCGACCGGGTACAACCCGTCGGGGGAACACGGCGTTCACCCGCTGGACGCCGACCTGGCGATCGACTGGCCGAGCGCGGTCACACCGATCCTGTCCCAGAAGGACGCCGAGGCGCCGAGGCTGACCGAGGCCCTGGCCGCCGGAACGCTGCCCACCATGGAGGCGTGTCGCACCTGGACCGAGGGCCTGACCAGCGCCGACAGACGCGTGGAGATCATCCTGTGAAGGGCATCATCCTGGCCGGCGGGACCGGCACCCGGCTGCACCCGATCACGCTGGCGATCAGCAAGCAGCTGATGCCGGTCTACGACAAGCCGATGATCTACTACCCGCTGTCCACGCTGATGCTGGCGGGGATCCGCGAGGTTCTGGTGATCACCACCCCGCAGGACCAGGCGGCCTTCCGAGGCCTGCTCGGGGACGGCGCGCGGCTGGGGATGCGGATCGAGTACGCGGTGCAGCCGCGACCCGAGGGACTCGCCCAGGCGTTCGTGATCGGCGATGAGTTCATCGGCGCCGATCGGGTCGCTCTCGCCTTGGGGGACAACATCTTTCACGGCGCGGGACTGGGCACGAACCTGGCCCTGCTGAAGGAGGTGACCGGTGGGCACGTGTTCGCCTACCGGGTGGCGAACCCGTCCGCGTACGGCGTGGTGGACTTCGACCGGGACGGGCGCGTGCTCTCGATCGAGGAGAAGCCACTCGAGCCGCGCAGCGACTTCGCCGTCCCGGGGTTGTACTTCTACGACAACGACGTGGTGCAGATCGCCCGCACGAGCACCCCCAGCGCCCGGGGCGAGCTCGAGATCACGGCGGTCAACCAGACGTATCTGGACCGTGGGCGGCTGACCGTCAGCGTGCTCGACCGCGGGACCGCCTGGCTCGACACCGGCACCTTCGAGTCGATGATGGCGGCCGCGGAGTACGTCCGGGTGATCGAGGCCAGGCAGGGCTACAAGCTCGGCTGCATCGAGGAGGTCGCCTGGCGCCAGGGCTGGATCACCGACGAGCAGGTGCTGCACCTGGCCGCCGAGCTCGACAAGAGCGGCTACGGCGACTACCTCCAGCGCTTGGTCACCCAGAACCGGGA
>JAEUJN010000100.1 GCA_016794595.1 Kineosporiaceae bacterium | reverse complement strand
TCTGGGGGGGGTGGGCAACCGGGGGGGGGCCCCCCCCGGGGGGGCGGCCCACCACAAGGGGTCCGTGTCGGCTACTTGTCGACCTCGGGGCTGACCTCGTGGTGTGTGGTCAGGTCGGCCACGTGCTCACCTTCGGGCAGGTTCGAGCGGTCCGGGGCGATGATCAACTCGGGCAGGCCCGAGTCGGGCATGCGCAGGGCGTGCACGTCGGTACCGGCGCCGGCGACCCCGGCGAGCACCAGATCGTGCGAGCCGCGCCGTGGCAGGGTCTCGCCCCGGAAGAAGCCGGGTGCCACCATGCGCTGGGCGAGCAGGGCCACGATGCCCAGCCCGAGGGCGAGCAGGCCCACCACCCCGACCGCGCCCTGGCCCAACAGGGTGACGTTGTTGCCGTCGTCGTCGGTGAGCCAGTCCGGCAACAGGAACTGCTGCAAGCCGTAGCCGAAGGTGGCCAGCATGATCAGGCCACCGGCCAGCGGGATGAGCCCCTGCATCACCAGGTTGCGGGGGCTGCTGGTGAGGTTCTTGCGGTAGAACCACGCACACGCGAACCCGGTCAAGCCGTAGTAGAAGGCGATCATCAGGCCGATCGAGCCGATCAGCGCAGCGAGCAGGTTCGGGCTGACCAGGGTGAACAGCAGGTAGAACACGGCCGAGATGATCCCCATGCCGATGGTCGACCAGGTCGGGGTCAGATACTGCGCGTGGACCCGGGCGAACTGGCTCGGCAGCGCCTTGAACACGCCCATCGACAGCGCCGTCCGTGCGGTCGGCAGGATGGTGGTCTGGGTGGACGCCGAGGCGGAGGTGAGGATCGAGGCCGCCAGCAGGATCAGCCCCAGCTTGCCGAGGAGGCTGTCGCCGAACATCTCCGGGCCGATCGCGGCGAAGACGTCCGAGGCGTTCTCCTCGTTGCCCAGCCCGATGCCCTCGGTGCCGACCCCGGCGAAGGCGACCGCTGCCACCGAGACCAGGGCGTAGGTGACCAGCAGCAGCAGGGTCGAGATCACCGCGGCCCGGCCGGGGGTCGTGCCCGGGTCGTCGCTCTCCTCGTTGCAGGCCACCGCGGTGTCCCAGCCCCAGTAGATGAAGAAGGCGGTCAGCAGGCCGGGCGCGATCACCTCACCGAAGCTCAGCCCGCCGGGCCACAGCCAGGACAACTCCGGGGTGAGCGAGTAGCTCTCGGCGGTGCCGGCGTAGACCTTGACCAGGGCGACCACGGCGAAGATCACCAGGACGACGACCTCGATCCCGAGCAGCGCGTACTGCAGTCGCGCGCTCACCTCGATGCCGCGGAAGCAGATGTAGGTCATCACGGCGATCCAGATGAGACCGGCCACCGTCGACCAGGACGTGCTGTCGGCGAGCTCGCCGACGCCGGACCAGTCCATCCCGAGGATGCTGCCGACCTCGGCGACGAAGGTGTACGAGTACGACCCGGCCACCTGGGCGAGGTTCGCCATCACGATCACGTCGGCGGCGATGATCCCCCAGCCGCCCAGCCAGCCCACGACCGGCCCGAAGGCTCGCGACGCCCAGGTGAAGGTGGTGCCACAGTCGGGCTCGGCCTTGTTCAGCTCCTGGTAGGCGATCGCGATGAAGTACATCGGGATGAAGGCCAGCATCAGGACGGCGGGCGCCTTGGTTCCGGCGAGCAGTGACCCGCCCGCGGCCACGACGAAACCGAGACTCGCGGCCAGGCTGTAGGCGGGGGCAGTGGACGCCATCCCGACCACCACGCTGGAGAGCAGGCCGAGTGCCCCGCCCTTCAGTCCCTTGTCGCCGGCGACCTCCGGAAAGCCGATGGGTGCCGCGGTGTCGCTACTCATGGAGGCGCTCCTTGTGCCGGTACTCGTTCCTTCGGGCCTCCGCGCCGTGGCGGAGAGTGGGCGGGGCTGATGCGGAACAATGACACCTTCGATATCCACTGTCCAGAGGCGATTCTGTTACGGATTCGTTTCCGAGAGCCTAGGATCACGGAAGGTTTCGGATGTGGGTCGGCATGGGCAGTGATGTCAGCGATGAACAGTGAGGCGGGGTGAGCCGGGTGGTGGCGATGCGGGTGCTCGTGGTCGGCGCCGGTGGGGTGGGCAGTGCCGTGGTCCGGATCGCCGCCCGTCGGGACTTCTTCGAACACCTGGTGATCGCTGACCACAATCCAGGCCGGGCGCAGCGGGCCGTGGCCGCGGTGGGCACGAATCACCCGGATGGGCGCTTCGTCGCCGCCCAGGTGGACGCCTCGAACGCCGCGGCTGTCACGGCTCTGGCCCGTGAGCACCGGATCACCCATGTCCTGAACGCGGTCGACCCGCGCTTCGTGATGAGCGTCTTCGAAGGCGCCCTGGCCGCCGGCGCCGACTACCTCGACATGGCGATGAGCCTGTCCCGACCCCACCCCACCAACCCGTACCGTGAGTGCGGCGTCAAGCTCGGGGACGAGCAGTTCGCCCAGACCGGCCGCTGGGAGCAGGCCGGACGGCTGGCCCTGGTGGGGATCGGGGTGGAACCCGGGCTGTCGGATGTGTTCGCACGCTACGCCGCCGACCACCTGTTCTCCTCCATCGACGAGCTCGGCGTGCGGGACGGGGCGAACCTGACCGTGGACGGGCACGACTTCGCGCCGTCCTTCTCGATCTGGACCACGATCGAGGAGTGCCTCAACCCTCCGGTGATCCACGAGGCCGGCCGCGGTTGGTACACCACTGAGCCGTTCAGCGAGCCCGAGGTGTTCGACTTCCCCGAGGGGATCGGCCCCGTGGAGTGCGTCAACGTCGAGCACGAAGAGGTGCTGTTGATGCCTCGCTACCTCGACGCCCGGCGGACGACGTTCAAGTACGGCCTGGGCGAGGAGTTCATCGGCGTGCTGCGCACGCTGCACACGCTGGGGCTGGACCGCACCGATCCGGTCACCGTCAAAGGGGTGCAGGTCAGCCCCAGGGACGTGGTCGCCGCCTGCCTCCCCGATCCGGCGACCCTGGGTGAGGCGATGCACGGCAAGACCTGTGCCGGGTTGTGGGTGACCGGCACCGGCAAGGCCCCCGGCTTCGAGGACGGGCGCGCTCGCGAGGTGTACCTCTACCACGTGGTCGACAACGAGTGGTCCATGCGCGAGTACGGCTCGCAGTGCGTGGTCTGGCAGACCGCGGTCAACCCCGTCGTCGCCCTCGAACTGCTCGCCGCCGGCACCTGGCAGGGCACCGGGGTCCTGGCTCCCGAGGCGTTCGATCCCCTGCCGTTCCTGGGCGCGCTGGAGCGGTACGGTCCGAGCTGGGGTATGCAGGAACGTACCCCCATCCCGAGCGCCGCCGTCTCGTCCTCAGGAGAGCAGTCATGACCACCACGTCATCCGCTACCTCGCTGTCCGGCCGTGAGGCGGAGGTGATCGGCGCCGTCCCGACCGGTCTGTTCATCGCCGGGCAGTGGCGCCCGGCCGAGGGCGGGGCCACCCTCGTGGTCGACGACCCGTCCACCGGCCGGCCGATCGCGCGCGTGGCCGACGCCTCGGTCGCCGACGGCAGGGCCGCACTGGACGCCGCGGTGGCCGCGCAGGCGTCGTGGGCCGCCACGCCGCCGCGGGACCGGGGTGAGATCCTGCGCCGTTCGTTCGAGGCGCTCACCGCACGCGCTGACGAGCTCGCCATGATCATGACTCTGGAGATGGGCAAGCCGCTCGACCAGGCCAAGGGTGAGGTCACCTACGGGGCTGAGTTCTTCCGGTGGTTCTCCGAGGAGGCGGTGCGCATCTCCGGCCGCTACTCGGTGGCCCCGAACGGCGCCACCCGGCTGCTGACCATGAAGCAGCCGGTCGGGCCCTGTCTGTTCATCACCCCGTGGAACTTCCCGCTGGCGATGGGGACCCGCAAGATCGGTCCGGCGGTGGCCGCCGGCTGCACGATGGTGGTCAAGCCCGCTGCCCAGACCCCGCTGTCGATGCTCAAGCTGGCCGAGATCATGACCGAGGCGGGCCTTCCCGCCGGGGTGCTCAACGTGATCACCACCTCGCACAGCGGGGCCGTGATGGAGCCGCTGATCCGCGACCCGCGACTGCGGAAGCTGTCCTTCACCGGCTCGACCTCGATCGGCAAGCGCCTGGTGGAGCAGTCCGCCGAACAGCTGCTGCGGATCTCGATGGAGCTGGGCGGCAACGCGCCCTTCATCGTGTTCGAGGACGCCGATGTCGACGCCGCCGTCAGCGGCGCGATGCTGGCCAAGATGCGCAACATGGGTGAGGCCTGCACCGCGGCCAACCGGTTCCTGGTGCACGAGTCGGTGGCCGCCGAGTTCGGCGCGAAGTTCGCCGAGAGGATGGCCGCCCAGACGGTCGGGCGGGGCACCGAGGCCGGGGTGGACGTCGGCCCGCTGGTCGATGGGCCCTCGCAGGCCAAGGTCGGTGAGCTGGTGGACGACGCCGTCGCGGCCGGCGCACGGGTGCTGACCGGTGGGACGACAGTGGGGGAGCAGGGCTACTTCTTCGCCCCCACGGTGCTGGCCGACGTCCCGGCCTCGGCTCGGCTGCTGAGTGAGGAGATCTTCGGCCCGGTGGCGCCGATCACCACGTTCACCAGCGATGACCAGGCGATCGCGCTGGCCAACGACTCCGAGTACGGCCTGGCGTCCTACCTCTTCACCCGGGACCTGAACCGTGCCCTGCGGGTGGCCGAGGGGCTGGAGTTCGGGATGGTGGGCCTCAACACCGGCCTGGTGTCCAACCCGGCGGCGCCCTTCGGTGGGGTCAAGCAGTCCGGGTTCGGGCGCGAGGGCGGCTTCGAGGGTATCGAGGAGTTCCTGGAGACCAAGTACGTCGGCATCCAGATGTGACTGCCGGGCAGCACGGGTCCTCAGGCTCGCTCGCGCGGTGATCCGCACCTGACTGCCTGAAGTGCGCGCATCGACGTGCAGTCATGAATGCACCTGCGTGCTAGCCTCAGAGCATGCGCACCACGGTCGAGCTGGACGAGGACACCGCTGCTGCGGTCGCTGCACTGCGCCGTGAGGGAAGGGGAGTCAGCGAGGCGGTCAACGAGCTGATCCGGCGCGGGATGCTGGTCGAGCAGCGGCGCGCGCCGTTCACGCCCCGCACCCGATCGCTGGGACTGCGGGTCGACGTCTCCAACGTGGCCGAGGCACTGGACATCCTCGAGGGGCCGACGGCGCGCTGATGCTGCTCGATGCCAACGTCCTGCTGTACTCGGTCGACGAGGACAGCCCGTTCCACGCTGCGGCCCGGGACTGGATGACTCGGGCCCTGAACGGTCCTCAGCGGGTCGGGATCCCGTGGATGTCGCTGTGGGCGTTCGTCAGGATCGTGACCAACCCGCGGGCGCTCGCCGCGCCGCTCACCCCGGCCCAGGCCTGGGAGCACGTCGAGGACTGGCTGGCGGCTCCGGCGACCTGGATCCCGGCACCCGGTCCCGGGCACGGGGCGCTGCTGGAGGACCTGATCGTCCGGTACGACCTGCGTGGCAACCTGGTCAGCGATGCCGTGCTCGCCGCCCTCTGTCTCGAGCACGGGGTGAGCGTGGTGAGCGCGGACAGCGATTTCGCGCGCTTCCCCGAGGTCCCCTGGCTCAACCCGGTGCTGCCGGGCTGATCGACCCCGGCGGGTACGCGGCCCCGAGCCGACAGCGGCGGCCCGGTCCCTGGGGACCGGGCCGCCGCTGCGTGGGCCGTGGACGGCGGGTCAGCGGATGCGCGCCGCCCCGTGTCGCTTGACGAACCGGTCGACCCAGATCTGCGCGGGGACCTGGCCGGGGGCGGCCGTGGCCGCCCTGGCCGCACCGTCGGCCGCCGAGGCGGTCCCGGCGGGCTCCGGCTCGGGCAACGGCAGCCCTGCACACGTCGTGTCGCGGCGCGGGAAGACCCCGTTGATCAGCCAGTTGTTGACGATCTCCTCCACGCACGGGGCGCCACTGGCGTAGATCGTGTGGTCGGGCTGGTTCCTCACCGTGATCAGCACCGAGCGGGGGGTGTTCCGGCGGGCCGCCAGCGCGTTGCCCAGCGGGGTGGCCGGGTCGGCGTCGTTGTTGACCAGCAGCATCCGGGGCAGGTCGTCACCGTCCACCGGGGACCTCGACGGCCGCCCCGACCAGAACGGGCAGGGATAGGCGTTCCAGGTGGCCCCGGTGAGCGGCGCGGACACCCGGAAGCGTCGGGTGTCGTCCAGGATGCGCTGGTAGGACGGCGACGTGTCGTCCTGGCAGCTGACCGCCCAGAACGGGTCGTAGCCCAGCCCGCCGTCACCGCCGAAGACCTCGGCCACGGCGGCCTTCTCCTCGTCGGTGGCGCTGTCGTACCGCTCCAGGATGGACAGCGCGGTGGCGATCGAGTCGTACAGGCCGGTCCAGTACAGCGCTCCCACGATGCCGCTGTCGTACCCGGCCGCGGTCAGGGTGCCCCCGCCGGCCAGGGTCATCGGGGCGCTGGCCAGCGCTGCACGCCGGGCCTCGATGGTCTTCTTCACCACGTCCCCCGTGCCGCCCAGCTCGTACACGTCGTCGTGCTCGGCGATCCAGGGCAACAGGTAGGACTCATAACTCTTCTGGAACCCGCGCGGCTGGCGGACGGCACTGGAGTAGCTGTTGGACGTGAAGTCCACGATGCCGTCCAGCATGAACCGGTCGACCCGGTGGGGGAACACCGCGCCGTACCAGGCGCCCAGCCAGGTGCCCGCCGAGTAGCCCACGTAGCTGATCTTGCGCTCGCGCAGGACCGAGCGGATGAGGTCGAAGTCGCGCACCACCTGGTCGGTGCGGATGTACCGGGTCAGCGGGTCCGCCGAGCAGGTGGAGGCGTACTTCTTGTTCAGCTCGAGGAAGCGCTTCTGGTTGGCGGCCGAGACATCGCGCCCGTCCAGGTTGTACAGCTCACCGAGGATGGCCGGGTCGGCGCACTCGAGGACCGGGGTCGAGGAGCCAACCCCACGCGGGTCGATCCCGATCAGGTCGTAGGTGGCGGCCAGCTCCGGCTCCACCAGGGACAGGTAGAGGCCGAGGGTCAGGCCAGGGCCACCAGGTCCGCCCGGGTTCGTGAACAGCACGCCGCGACGCTGGGCCGGATCGGAGGCCTTCACCCGGGAGACGGCGATCGTGATCCGCTCACCCCGGGGCTTGGACCAGTCCTTGGGCACCTGGACACCCGCACACTCCAGCTGCGGGAACCCGGCCCCCGGGTAGCACTCCTGCCAGGTCGGGCTCTGGCGGGCCAGGGCGGTCGCAACGGCGGGCGTGTCCAGCGCCGCCGCATCGGCCGAGGTTCCCGCTGTCGCCGTGGTGGGCACCGGAGGGGTCGCCTCCGTGTCCGTGGCAGCCCGCGCCGGGGAGCTGACCGCCAGCCCCGCAACGGTCGCCGCCGCCAGGGGAATCGCCATCAGCCGGGCGACACGTCGGATGTCCAGGTGCATGCTCCGCCTCCGTTCAGGTCCGAGTGCGCCAGCCTCCCACACCGGACGCGCAGTTTGTCCCGCTCGATCACATCAGGTGTCGGGGCCGGACCGTGCTCGCAGGGAGCACCCCCCTCCGGGTCGCCGGGCGGCGAGCCCTCCCGCCCCCGGGAGCCCGAGCCTGGGTACCGTCGGGCTGTGCGTGACATTGCCCTGCTCGGCTCCACCGGCTCCATCGGCACCCAGGCCATCGAGGTCGTGGCGGCAGCCCCGGACCGGTTTCGGATCGTCGCCCTCGCCGCCGGTGGCGGGCGGGTGGAGCTGCTGGCCGATCAGGTGACCACTCTCGGCGTGCGTCACGTCGGGTTGGCCGACCCGGACGCCGAGCCGGCCCTGCGGGCGGCGCTGGCCGAGCGGGGGGTGCGCGTCGGGGCGCACGGCGTGCGGCTGGACGTCGGCCCGGACGCGGCGTCCGCCATCGCCCGGCGGGGAGCCGGGCTCGTGCTCAACGGCATGACCGGCTCCATCGGGCTGGCACCGACCCTGGCGACCCTGGCCGCGGGGTCCACCCTGGCGCTGGCCAACAAGGAATCCCTGATCATCGGGGGCCGGCTGGTCACCGGTGCAGCCGCCCCGGGGCAGATCGTGCCGGTCGACTCCGAGCACTCCGCGCTCGCCCAGTGCCTGCGGTCCGGCTCGGCCGGCGAGGTGGCCCGCCTCGTGCTGACCGCCAGCGGCGGCCCGTTCCGGGGCCGGCGCCGCGAGGAGTTGCGCGGGGTCAGGCCGGAGCAGGCGCTGGCGCACCCCACCTGGGCGATGGGCCCGGTGGTCACCACCAACTCGGCCACCCTGGTCAACAAGGGACTCGAGGTGATCGAGGCGCACCTGCTGTTCGACGTCCCGCTCGATCGGATCGAGGTGGTGGTGCACCCGCAGTCGGTGGTGCACTCCTGGGTGGAGTTCGTCGACGGCTCGTGCATCGCCCAGGCCTCCCCGCCGGACATGCGCCTGCCGATCGCCCTCGCCCTCGGCTGGCCGGACAGGGTGCCGGGGGCGGCCCGGTCGGTGGACATCACCCGGGCGGCAACCTGGGAGTTCTCCCCCCTGGACGACGAGGCCTTCCCCGCCGTCCGGCTGGCACGCCGGGTCGGCGAGCTGGGCGGAACGTATCCTGGCGTGTACAACGCGGCGAACGAGGTCTGCGTGGAGGCGTTCCTCACCGGACGGATCGCCTTCCTGGACATCGTGGACACGGTGGCGGCAGTGGTCGCCGACCACGGTGCCGCCGACGGGAGCGGAGCTCGGGAGGGGAACAGGGCGAGCCTTCAGGACGTTCTGGCCGCGGACGGGTGGGCCCGACGCCAGGCGTCCGAGGCGCTCGGCGTCCGTGATGTCCAGTCCCGCACGTCATCGGCAGAAGGGATCTCGTGAGCGGCGACCAGATCGGCACCTTGCTCGGTTGGCTGATCGTTCTCGGCATCGGGGTGCCGTTCTCGATCGGCCTGCACGAGTTGGGGCACCTGTTGCCCGCCAAGCGCTTCGGCGTGGCCTGCCCCCAGTACTTCGTCGGCTTCGGCCCCACGGTGTGGTCCCGGCGCCACGGCGGCACCGAGTACGGCATCAAGGCGATCCCGCTGGGTGGCTACGTGCGCATGCTCGGGATGTTCCCGCCCGCCCCCGGCCGCCCCGTCGGAGCGGACTCGACCGGCCGGTTCGGCCTGCTGATCGACCAGGCCCGCTCGGATGCCCAGCGCGAGATCGGACCCCGGGACGCGAACCGGCTGTTCTACCAGCGGTCGGTGCCGCAGCGGCTGGTGATCATGCTGGGTGGTCCGGTGATGAACCTGCTGCTCGCGGTGGTGTTGCTGGTCGGGCTGCTGGTGGCCTACGGCGCCCCGACGACCACGACCACCGTGGCCTCGGTCTCCCAGTGTGTCGTCCCGGTCGCGGTGTCCCAGACCACGGCGGCCCGCACGACCTGCGAGGCCACAGACCCCCCTGCTCCCGCCGCCGCGGCCGGCCTGCGCCCCGGGGACGTGATCGTCGGCTTCGCCGGCGCCCAGGTCTCCAGCTGGACCGAGATCCGTGACCGGATCCGGGCCAACCGAGGCACCCCGATCGAGGTCGTGGTCGAGCGGCAGGGGGTCCGGACCACCCTGACCGCCACCCCGATGGTGGACAACCGCTACGTGCTCGACGAGGACGGCCGAGCAGTGGTGGGCGAGGACGGCACCTACCTGACCGCACCCACCGGTTTCCTGGGCGTCACCCCGCTGGAGCGGGTCGAGCCCGTTCCGGTGGCCGAGGTGCCGGGGGTGGTCGGCGGCTACCTGGGAATG
Source organism: Kineosporiaceae bacterium (assembly GCA_016794595.1). GTDB lineage: Bacteria > Actinomycetota > Actinomycetes > Actinomycetales > Kineosporiaceae > JADJPO01. The sequence continues at coordinate 4,994 of JAEUJN010000100.1, read as the reverse complement.
ACGATCACGGCCATCACCCGCGTGCCGGAGAAGATGGTCGGCGTCGTCCGCGCCGCCTTCGGTGACGGGCCGCGCGATCCCGAGGGGCCGATGAGCGTGGTCGGCGTCGGCCGGCTCGCGGGCGAGATCGGTGCCCTGCAGGGCTCGGGGGGCGTGACGATCACCTGGGCGGACAAGATCGCCACCTGGATCGGGCTGATCGCCTCCCTCAACCTCGCGTTGTTCGTGTTCAACCTGGTGCCCTTGCTGCCGCTGGACGGCGGCCACGTCGCCGGTGCCCTCTGGGAGGGGCTGCGGCGCCGGGTGGCTCGGCTGGCCGGCCGTCCCGATCCGGGACCGGTGGACATCGCCCGCGCGCTGCCCCTGGCCTATGCGGTGGGTTCGGTGCTGATCGTCATGTCGGTGTTGCTGATCTATGCCGACATCGTCAAGCCGATCCGGATCGGGGGCTGACCAGGTGGCCCGGTCGCGTCCGGATCATGCTCGCAGCGGGCTGGGCTGCCGGTGAGCCAGGTCCCAGGTGCCCCCGTCCCGGCCGCCGGTCCCGTCGTCCGGCGCACCACTGCTGGAGAGGAACTCGTCCCCGTGTCGGTCAATCTCGGTCTGCCCGGTCTGCCGTCCGCATCGCTCGACGGCCCTGCCATCGCGCAGGACCGTGCCCAGGACGGCGCGCCGTCCGTGCTGAGCCCCCGCCGTACCTCCCGGCGGATCCAGGTCGGCAAGGTGGCGGTCGGCGGGGACGCGCCCATCAGCGTCCAGTCGATGACCACCACCCCGACCGTGGACATCAACGCCACGTTGCAGCAGATCGCCGAGCTGACCGCGGCCGGCTGCGACATCGTCCGGGTGGCCTGTCCCAGCCAGGACGACGCCGACGCCCTGCCGGCGATCGCTCGCAAGTCGCAGATCCCGGTCATCGCCGACATCCACTTCCAGCCCAAGTACGTCTATGCCGCGATCGAGGCCGGGTGCGCGGCGGTGCGGGTCAACCCGGGCAACATCCGGGCCTTCGACGACCAGGTGGGGCAGATCGCCGCCGCGGCGCGCGACGCCGGGGTCTCGATCCGGATCGGGGTCAATGCCGGCTCCCTGGACAAGCGGCTGCTGGCCAAGTACGGCAAGGCCACCCCCGAGGCGCTGGTGGAGTCAGCGGTGTGGGAGGCGAGCCTGTTCGAGGAGCACGACTTCCACGACTTCAAGATCAGCGTCAAGCACAACGACCCGGTCGTCATGGTGCGCGCCTACGAGCTGCTCGCCGAGCGGGGTGACTGGCCGCTGCACCTCGGGGTGACCGAGGCCGGTCCGGCCTTCCAGGGGACGATCAAGTCGGCCACCGCCTTCGGGGCGTTGCTGAGCAAGGGAATCGGGGACACCATTCGGGTCTCGCTGTCCGCGCCCCCGGTGGAGGAGGTCAAGGTCGGCATCGCGATCCTGCAGTCGCTCAACCTGCGGCCCCGCAAGCTCGAGATCGTCTCCTGCCCGTCGTGCGGTCGGGCCCAGGTCGACGTGTACTCGCTGGCCGACAAGGTCACCGCAGCCCTGGACGGGTTGGAAGTTCCCCTGCGGGTGGCCGTGATGGGCTGCGTGGTCAACGGCCCGGGGGAGGCGCGGGAGGCCGATCTCGGGGTGGCCTCCGGCAACGGCAAGGGGCAGATCTTCGTCAAGGGCGAGGTGGTCGCCACCGTGCCCGAGGCGAAGATCGTGGAGACCCTGGTGGAGTATGCGATGCAGTTGGCCGCCGAGGCCGAGGCAGGCTGACCGCTCCTGCGGTGATCGACCGCCGGACCTGAGAAGATGACCGGGTGCTGCGGGCCTCCCTGCGAATGCTCGACCGCGTCGATCTCGACGAGGCGCTGGCGGTCTGTGCCCGCGACTCGGTGACCAACGTGTTCGTGGCGGCCCGGCTGCGCAGTCACGGGGTGACCCGATCCAGCGGCGGTGAGCTGTGGGGGTACTACGACGCCGGCAGCCTTGACGCCCTGTGCTGGTCGGGGGCCAACCTCGTGCCGGTCGAGGCGAACCCGGACGCCGTCGAGGCCTTCGCCTCCCGCGCCCAGCGCCAGGGCAGGCAGTGCTCCTCGATCGTCGGGCCGGCGTCCATGGTGATGCCGATGTGGACCCGGCTCGCCGGCCGCTGGGGGCGTCCCCGTGAGGTCCGCGACGACCAGCCGCTGATGGCCCTCAGCGGGCCGCCGATGGTGGCCTCCGACCCCGGCGTGCGCGCCGCCCGGCTGGACGAGATCGATCTGGTGACCCCGGCCTGCGTCGCGATGTTCACCGAGGAGGTCGGCTACTCACCGGTACTCGCGGACGGCGGGTCGCTCTACCGCTCCCAGGTGGCCGGGCTGGTCGCCGGAGGGCGCTCGCTGGTCCGGGTCGAGCTCGGCCCGCAGGGTCCCGAGGTGGTGTTCAAGGCCGAGGTGGGGTCCGTGACCCCTCAGGCCGTGCAGGTGCAAGGGGTGTGGGTGAATCCCCGCCACCGGGGGCAGGGGATCGCCGTCCCCGCGATGGCCTCCGTGGTGGAGATCTGCCGCCGCCAGTTGGCGCCGATCACCTCGCTGTACGTCAACGCCTTCAACACCCGGGCGGTACACGTCTACGAACGGGTCGGCTTCCGGAGGGTCGGGACCTTCGCCACGGTGCTGTTCTGAGCTCGCCGTCGTCCTGGGCGATCCGGGTCGGAGAGAGGGTGTGCGATGGCCGCGATCCTGGTGAACCCCGGTCCCCGGGTACAGCTGCTCGATTCCGGCCCGGACGGCGCGCCCGGGTCAGGGGTCACCGTCACGCACCTGGGGTTGGACGGGGACACCGTCGTGGCCAGGGCCACGTCGGGGGACCTCGTCCGGATCGACCTGGCCACGGGCACGGCACTGACCATGCTCGGGTCGGCTCCGCAGGTCACCGCCTTCGGGCGGGCGGCGGACGGCGCGCTGCTGCTGGCCGGCGCCGACCGGCTGTCCACCCCGGCCGCCAGGGCGGCCGAGCTCCCCGAGGGATCCTGGGAGATCGTCATCCGCGAGCCGGCCGGGGCCCGCACCGTGCGGCGGATGATCAGCGCGGACCGAGTGGACGCGCTCGCGGTCGGCGTGGGGGAGGCCGAGGCGACCGTGGTCGTGATCGCTCACCTCGGCCGGCTCGCGGTCTGGGATGTCCGGACCGGCGATCGGCGACACGAGTGGGAGGCCCACACGGGGACCATCTCCCCGGCCACCCCCTTCGGCTACGAGACCACGCCGAGGGTCAATGCCCTGGCCCTGGCCCTGGCGCGGGTCGGGGACGAGCCCGTCCTGGTCTCGGCCGGGGACGAGGCGGTGCGCAGCTGGGGACCGCAGGGCGGGGCCCTGCACGCGCTCGAGCTGCCCGAGCCGTGCGTGGGCGTTGCCCTGCAGCCATCGGTCGATGGCGAGCTCCTGGTGGCCGCCGGACTGCGGAACGGGACGGTCCGGCTCTGGGAGGCGGTGAGCGGGCAGGACCGGGGGACGATCGCCGCGCCCGACGAGCGCCTGCTCTCGGTGGCCCTGGGCCGGGACGACGAGGGGTCGCTGCTGGTCACCGCGGGGATGTCCGGAACGTGCCTGTGGGACCTCGAGCACCGGGATCGGCCCGTGGCCGACATCCCGTTCTCGGCCCCCCCGTGGACGGTGGCACTGGCCACCGACCGGGGCGGGGCCGTGCTCCTGGCCGGGGGAGCCGGCGGGGTGACGGCGGTGCGTGGACGGACCCGGGGCCGGCTCTGGCAGGCGAGCTGGCACGTCCCGGCGGCCTCCAGCGCCGCGGTCGTCCCGGCCCCCACCAGCAGAGCGGACGGCCCTGATGGCGTGCCGGGCGCGGACGGGGATGGCGACCTGCTCGTGGTCGGTACCGACGCCGGGGCGCTCACGGTGCTCGACTGCGCGTCCGGAGGCCTGGTCCGCCGGGTGCGCACAGGGCTGGGCACCGCCTGGAGCATGACCATCGCACGTGACGGGGACGGGCAATCGGTCGCCGTGGTCGGCGGGGAGGGGATGCTGGAGGTTCGCGAGGCCCGGACCGGCGTCCTGCGGCGGACCATCGCTCACGCTCACGGACTCCCGGCCCCCCGGGAGGCGTTCCGGCAGGTGCGGCAGCTGACGGTCACGGGCTCCTCGGGTCGCCGGCTGGTCAGCCTGGGTGCCGATGAGCGGGTGCGGCTGATCGACCTGGCCTCGGGTGAGGTGCTGCGCACGCTGGAGGTGCGGGGGCGCGTCGAGGCGATGGCGGCCGGCCCGGACGCGCAGGGCCGGGACGTCGTCGTGCTGGCCGTCCGGGGTGGCGCCGACCTCCTGGTGCACGACCTGGCCTCGGGGGAGTTGCTCTCTCGGCTCGGGCTGCGCCGTCCGGTGGGCAGCGGGCTGTCGGGGCGGCCGGCTGCCGTGGTGGTGGGACCGGACGGTGCCGGGGGCACCGTGGTGGCGGCCGTCACCGATGACGGAGAGCTGCGCGCCTGGGACCTGTCCGGCGGTGACCTGCGGGGCAGCTGGCTGGTGGATCACGGTCCAGGCGCGCCCGACCTGGTGCTGATCGGCGACCGCGGGACGGGCGAGGCCGCCGGCGCCGGCCCGCTGCTGCTGGCCGCCGCCGGCGAGCGGCTGGTGCAACTGGTCGACCTGCGCACCGGGGAGGCCCTCGAGCCGCTGCCGCACACCGTGGGTTCACCCACCCACGTCACCGCCGGCCCCCTGCGCGCCGGCCGGGCCACCCTGGCCCTCTACGGCGGCCAGGCCGCCGTCCAGCTCTACCACCTGACCACCTGACAAACCCGCTCATGCTCCCCAGCCGACGCGTCATGCTCCGCGGGTGAGGCCCCAGAGCGCTGTTCAGCCGAGTCCGGCCGTTCCCTGCGGAGCATGAGTTGCCCTGTGTCAAGTGGTGGTTCAGGCGGCTTCCTGTTGATCTTGGTTGAGGAGGGTTTGCAGGGCGCGGTGGGTGGTGGGGTCGTAGGGGGTGTGGTCTTGCCAGCAGCGCCAGATGACGGT
>JAEUJN010000099.1 GCA_016794595.1 Kineosporiaceae bacterium | reverse complement strand
ACCGTCATCTGGCGCTGCTGGCAAGACCACACCCCCTACGACCCCACCACCCACCGCGCCCTGCAAACCCTCCTCAACCAAGATCAACAGGAAGCCGCCTGAACCACCACTTGACACAGGGCAACTCATGCTCCGCAGGGACCGCCTGACCACGCCGATTGGGCCTCATTCGCCGTCCCCCGGGGAGCATGAGGCGTCCCCTGGGGAGCATGAGCAGGTTCGGGGGTGGGTGGGCGCTCGCAGAGGTACATCGCGGCCAGGACGGCAGCGGCCCCGGCGGCGAACCTCCACCCCAGCACCTCACCACCGAGCAGGACGGCGAACACCGCGGCCCAGACCGGCTCGAAGGTCATCACGATGGCGGCCCGCGCCGGGTGCAGGTGGGCCTGCGCCCAGGTCTGCAGCAGCATGGTGACCGCGCCGACCACGATCGCCATGTAGGTCATGACCAGCCACTCCGAGCGGCCCGAGGGCAGGGTCAGACCTCCCGGGAGAGCGAACACCCCGCAGATCAGGGCCGTCGTGGCGGACTGGATGACAGCGAGTTCGACCGTGTACCGAGCGTCCGACCACACCCCCAGGGCGACGATCTGGCCCGCGCACACCAGCGCCGCCAGCAGGGTGATCAGCTCACCGCGACCGAGTAGCGCGCCGCCGTCCAGCCGCAGGGTCATCACGCCCAGGCCGGCCATCGCCAGACCGGTCGCGGCCCAGACCTGGCCGGGCAACCGCTGCCGCAGCACCGCGGCCGCCAGGATCGGGGTGAAGACCACGTACATCCCGGTCACGAAGGCGCTCACCGATGCCGTGGTGTCGGACAGGCCGATGGTCAACAGCAGGTTGCCGCCGCCGAACAGGGCACCGATGAGCACCGCCTGGGCGACCAGGCGCCGAGGCATCCGGGTCAGGGCACGCGGCCGCAGGGTGGCCAGCACCACCGCGGCCAGGCCGAACCGGACGGCGAGGTAGTCCGCCGCCGGGATCCGCTCGGTCGCCTGGTCCAGCAGCACGAAGGTGGACCCCCAGGCGACGGTGACCAGCAGCAGCCCACCGATCGCCCACCACTCGCGGCTGCGTGCCTCCCGCCCACCGGTCCGGCCGGCAGGTGCGGACGGCGTCAGGCTCTTGTCGGGGCCTGCCGGCCGCGGACGGGGAAGGTACTCGCGCAGGGTGTCGACGGTGCTCATGCGTCCATCACAGCCGCCCTGACCTGGGAGAATCGAGTCGTGACGCAGGCCCCGATGAGTAATCGCAGGTATGACGCCGTGGACGAGCGAATCCTCCGTCTGCTGAGGACAAACGCACGGGCGTCCTACCGCGAGCTCGGTCAGGCCGTGGGGCTGTCGGCCAACGCCGTGACCCAGCGGATGCGCCGGTTGGAGGCCGATCGGGTGATCCGCGGCTACACCGCGATCCTCGACCCGGCACTCGAGACCCCCGCCGTCCAAGCGGTGATCCACGTGCACATCGCCGTGGACGCCGACATGGGTCCGCTGGAGGACGGCCTGGCCGCGATCCCGACCGTGACCGAGGTGCTCGACCTGGCCGGGACCATCGACTACGAGATCCGGGTGCGCTGCCGAACCCAGGCCGAGCTCGCGGACGCCGTGCAGGCCGTCCGGGTGCTGCCCGGGGTCACCGACATCGAGACCCGGCCGGTCCTGCGCAACGTCCTACGCCGCTGACCACCTGGTGCATTCCGGACCGTGCCGTGCGACGCTGGGAGGCACTCCCGTCCGGTGAGCGACAAGGGGGTCGCAGATGGCGAAGTTCGTGGTCACCCTGCACTACTCGGTGGCACCCGCCGTCCCGGGACGCCGCCGGTTCGACGCCCTGGCCGACCTGCTCGGCTCGGGCCATCGGTTCAGCATGCTGGGTGCGGACCTGCTCGCGGTCAGCGTGCGGGTCAAGGCGGGTTTCGCCGGCGAGGCGGTGCAGATCGTCGACACCCGAGTGCGCGCCGCCTGGCCGATGCTGGGCGGCGGCAGCGCCCTGACCCTGGCGACGGCGACGGCCAACGGCGATCTGGTACCCGTGGGCGCCCGGGCCGACCACGGACGGCGCAGCTCACGGGTCGCCCGCACCCTGAGGTACTTCTCGCCCGCCCGTGGTCACGGTTTCCCGGACGGCGAGACCGGTTGGGACAGTGGCGGAAACGACTGGGGTGAGGGCACGGCGGGCGTCCGCGAACCGCGGCGTCCGCGGACCCCACCCGGCAACCTGTCGGTGGAACTGGACCTTCCGCGATCGCTGAACTGATGGCAGCGCACCCACAGCGCAGGCCGTCTCACCGCCAGTCCTGACCCGCCTCACGCTGCGCCTCAGGCGCTGCGTGAGCCCACCCGCGCCCAGATCGCACCGGGTCTGGGATCACGCCGGGCCAGGTCACGCTGCACCGCACCCCGATGGTGCCCGGCGGTCAACACCGGACGGCAGCGGCGACAGGTCGCGGTCTGCCAGCGCGCGTCGTCCGTCCGTTGCTCGGTGACCACGGACGCCGGCGAGCCGCAGGCCTCGCAGTCGAGGTCGATCCCGGTGTCGAACAGGGCGTCGATCGACACCTGCTCGCGATACCAGCGGCCGTAGCGGCGCTCGATCCACATCGTGCCCGGGGGCAGCCTGCGGGGCAGCTGGATGCGGTCGCGCCAGCACGACACCGCGGTCGTCTCCCCACCGTTGTCGTCGGCGACCACAGCGACGTCCGCCATGAACCCGCACACGTCGCAGGTCAGGCGGGCCGGCATCGAGGCGGGCACGTCGAGCACGGGCAGATCATCCACCCCGCGAGGTCACGCTGCGTGGTCGACACGCGCCAAGTGTTCACCAAAGGCCGGGACCTCTGTTGTGCTGACGAGCGCCCGGGCGTGGAAGGATCGAGTGCGGACATCCACCACCGTCATGCGAGTACAGGAGCACATCTCATGCCCATCGCAACCCCCGAGGCCTACGCCGAGATGCTCGACCGGGCCAAGGAAGGCCGCTTCGCCTACCCGGCCATCAACGTCAGCTCGTCGCAGACCCTGAACGCCGCGATCCGCGGCTTCGCCGAGGCCGAGAGCGACGGCATCATCCAGGTCTCCACCGGCGGCGCCGAGTACTTCTCCGGCCCCACGGTCAAGGACATGGTCACCGGCTCGGCCGCCTTCGCCGCCTTCGCCCACGAGGTCGCCAAGAAGTACGACATCCAGATCGCCCTGCACACCGACCACTGCCCCAAGAACAAGCTGGACGGCTTCGTCCGCCCGCTGCTGGCGATCAGCGCCGAGCGCGTCGCCAAGGGTGAGAACCCGCTGTTCCAGTCACACATGTGGGACGGCTCGGCGGTGCCGCTGGCCGAGAACCTCGAGATCGGTCAGGAGCTGCTGGCCCTGACCCAGGCCGCCAAGATCATCCTCGAGGTCGAGATCGGCGTCGTCGGTGGCGAGGAGGACGGCGTCGTCGGCGAGATCAACGACAAGCTCTACACCACCGTCGAGGACTGCATGGCCACCGCCGAGGCGCTCGGTCTGGGTGAGAAGGGCCGCTACATGGCGGCACTGACCTTCGGCAACGTGCACGGCGTCTACAAGCCGGGCAACGTCAAGCTGCGCCCCGAGATCCTCAAGGAGGTCCAGGACGCCGTCGGCGCCAAGTACGGCAAGACCAAGCCGTTCGACCTGGTCTTCCACGGCGGATCGGGTTCGCTGCCGCAGGAGATCTCGGACGCGGTCGACTACGGCGTGATCAAGATGAACGTGGACACCGACACCCAGTACGCGTTCACCCGCCCCGTGGTCGACCACATGATGAAGAACTACGACGGCGTGCTGAAGATCGACGGCGAGGTCGGCAACAAGAAGACCTACGACCCGCGCGCGTGGGGCAAGGCGGCCGAGGCCGGTATGACCGCCCGCGTGGTCGAGGCCTGCCAGAACCTGCGCTCGGCCGGAACGAAGATCAAGTAACTCTCACCACGACAAGGTGGAGGGTTGGCCACAGTCCAACGTGGCCAACCCTCCACCAAGTGGCGTCTGCCCGCGAGTTGGTGGCGTCCACACCCTGTGAGCTGACATGAGCATGCGCTTTCTGGACGACGTCGAGCGCCCC
>JAEUJN010000034.1 GCA_016794595.1 Kineosporiaceae bacterium | reverse complement strand
TCTCGCGGCGCAGCGGTCTGTGTGATCACCGTGGACGACGGCCCGGACGGCGTGCGCTGGGCTCGGGTCTCGCTGCGGTCGCCGCCGGATCAGGGAGACGAGGCGATCCAGCGCAGCCAGCACCTGACCCCCGGCCCGGTGCTGGCGGAGGTGGCCCGGTTCCTGGCGGAGGCCGGGCTCCTGAGAGGCGACGCCGACTCCTGAGGCGTCCGCGGGGAGGCCGCAGGGGGCCAGGATCGTGAATCATCCCGAACCGGGCGTATCAGATCGAGCCATCAGGCCCTCTCCACCACGTCGGCATCGGCGTACCCAGCCGTTCCGGCGAGCGACATGGCGACACGGCGCGGCCCGCGGGGCCGGCAGCCTTCAGGACCGCACACCATCGCTCTGGGGGTTCGACCGGTGACCTCTCCCTCCCTCACCGCACGCGTCCGAGCCGAGGATCCGTCGGCTGATCACGGCCAGCCGGCCCTCGAGTGCCGTCGTCCGGATGGGGTCCACCTGTTCGACGGGCCCTACGTGAGCGTGCACGGTGAGCGGAGGGATGTGCCGGAGGGGAGCAAGAAGTTGCTCGCCTTCGTGTGCCTGGCCGGTGGGCACGTCGAACGGCGCCGGGCCGCCGGCACGTTGTGGCCGGAGGGCGACGACGTCCGGGCGGCGGGCAACCTGCGCTCGGCGTTGTGGCGCCTCAAGGGGTGCGGGATCGACGTCATCGAGTCCGACAAGGTCCAGCTGTGGGTGCGTGCGGGCACGGGGGTGGACGTCGAGCGCCTGACGACGTGGGCGGACCGGATGATCACCCATCGCCCGGTGGCAGAGGATCTCGACCCCGACCGGTGGCCGGGGCGGCGACTCGAGTTGCTGCCGGGCTGGTACGACGACTGGGCGATCTTCGAACGCGAGCGGATGCGGCAGATCCTGCTGCACGCCCTCGAGGCCCTGGCGTGCGAACTCGTCCGGCGCGGCCGGGCCGCCGAAGCGGTCGACGTGGCCCTGACGGCCGTGGCGGCCGAGCCCTTGCGCGAGAGTGCCCATCGGGTGCTGATCGAGACCCATCTCGCCGAGGGCAACGTCGGCGAGGCTCGCCAGGCCTATCGCACCTACCGAGATCTGGCACTGCGCGAACTGGGCGTGGAGCCGAGCCGCCAGTTGGCCCTGTTGGTCGATGCGAGGCCACCGATCGCCCGGGCCGGCGTCGGGGGAGCCCGGTAGCCGGCTTCGCGGGGCTCAGGACCCCGAGGGGGCCTCGCCCCAGGCACCGCGCCCGTCTCAGTAGGTGTAGAACCCCCGGCCGCTCTTACGACCCAGATCTCCCGCCGCCACCATGCGCTGGAGCAGTGGGGGAGGGGCGAACTTCGGGTCCTGGGTGTCGTCGTGGATGTTCCTGATCGCCGACAGGGTGACGTCGACCCCGGCCAGGTCGGTGGTCTGCAGGGGACCCATCGCGTGGCCGAAACCGTCGCGGCAGGCGGTGTCGATGTCCTCGGCGCTGGCCACCCCGGTCTCGAGCAGGGTCACCGCCTCGACCACCAGGGCCAGGAACATGCGGTTGGCGACGAACCCGGCGACGTCCCGGGTGACGATCACCACGGTCTTGCCCAGGCCTCGGATGAACTCGGCCGTGCGATCCAGCGTCTCCTGCGAGGTGCGGTAGCCGCGCACCACCTCGCACAACCGCATCATCGGCACCGGCGAGAAGAAGTGCGTCCCGACCACGGACTCCGGGCGCTTGGTGGCCGCGGCGATCCGGGTGATCGGGATCGCGGAGGTGTTGGTCGCCAGGACGGCGCCCTCGCGGGCGACGGCGTCGATCTCGGCGAACACCGAGGTCTTGACCTCGAGGCTCTCGAAGACGGCCTCCACCACGACGTCGGCCTGGGCGATGTCCCCCAGGTCGGTGGTGCCGGTGATCCGCGCGAGGGCCGCGGCGGCGTCCGCACGGCTGATCTTGTCCTTGGCCGCGAAGCGCGCCAGTGAGCCCGAGATCGCGCTGAGGCCACGGGCCACGGCGTCGTCGCTGACGTCCCGCAGGACGACGTCGTGTCCGGCGACGGCCGCCACCTGAGCGATCCCCGACCCCATCAGCCCGGCCCCGACGACGGCGACAGTTGACGACATGACAGGTCCTCCCGCTCCGGTGAGGGCCCGCGCGGGCCCGAGGAAATCCTGTCGCATCGTCGCGATCAGGCCAGGGCCTCGAATGTGGGCTTCGTCCCTCCGGCAGGGGAGTGAATGGACTAGCGTCCGCGAGTAGCAGCGTGGCCCGTGCTCGGGGGAGACCTGGGTCGCCGTCGTGGGGGAGATGCCGTGCAGACCTATACCGATCCCGCCACCGGCCGTCGCTATGCCGTGGATCCCGCGACCGGCCGGTCGTACTGGGTCGACGAGCAGCAGGGCCATCAGGCCCAACCGGGTCAGCAGCCGAGTCACCAGGGGTACCAGCCTCAGCTGGCCCGTCAGCAGCAACCCGAGTACCAGCCGCGACCCGCGCATCAGCCGCAGCCCGAGTTTCCGTGGCAGCCTCACCCTCAGCCGTATGGCCAACCCCAGTCGATGGCAGCCCTCCACCCGGGCCTCGACGAGCGCCCGGCGGTGCCGGCCCCGTCGGCGCCGGCCAGGCCCGGGAAGCGGCGATCGGTTCCGGGGTGGATCTGGGGCGTCGGCGGACTGGTGATCGGGCTGGCGATCGGCTCGTTGCTGGGCAGGGGTGATCCCACGACGACCACCACGACGACGGCGGCCGCCCCGGCGCCCTCGGCGTCCGGCAAGGCCGCCGCGTCACCCGCACCGAAGGCGGCGGCCGGGGCGGCGAAGTTCGGAACCCCGGTTCGCGACGGCAAGTTCGAGTTCACCGTGACCGGCGTGAAGACCGCGACCAAGGTCGGCAACGAGTTCCTGAGCAAGGCCGCGCAAGGTCAGTTCCTCATCTACTCGATCACCGTGCGGAACATCGGCGACAAGGCGGAACTGTTCGACGCCTCCAGCCAGAAGCTGCACGACGCCGCCGGCAAGGAGTACTCCGCCGACACCGAGGCCGGCATCTACCTCGGGGATGAGGGCAACGCTTTCCTCGAGCAGATCAACCCGGGCAACTCCGTCAAGGGCCAGGTCGTCTTCGACCTCCCCAAGGGCACGACCGTGGTCAAGCTCGAACTGCACGACTCCCCGTTCTCGGGCGGCGTGGACGTGATCCCGGTCAAGTGATCCCGGCCGTCTGATCCCGGCCCGGTGGTATCGGCCCGGTGGTATCGGCGCGGAGCAGCTGATCGGCGAACCGCTGCGCCTGGCATCGCTCGTGACTCGGGCATGCCTGAGAGGCAAGGCGTTTCGTGTGTCGACTACTTCACAGTGCGCATCCGACGGTGCAATACGGACAAACAGTAGGGTGCTCCCGCACGGATATTGATCATCGGATCGAAAGACTCGGGGAGTCATGATGGCATCGACCTTGCGCAGGCGTGTGATCGCAGGTTCGGCAGCGGCAGTCCTGGGAATCGGCATGGTGGTGGCGGCCGACACGTCCGCCTCAGCCGCGGGCTACAACCCTGGGTGGTATTCGGCCAACCCGCTCGCCGGTGCGTACGGGACGTGTTCCGCCGAGCAGTTGGTCGCCGTCGGCAGCGATCGCCTCGGCATGTACGCGAAGGTCTGTGTCTACGCAACCGCGCGGTTCGAGGCTCAGCCTGTCGTGGTGATGCGCAACAGCAGCAGGGTCTCCGCCGCCAACGGCAAGGACAATGTGGTGGTTGTCGGCGTGGTGACGGGCAAGCCGTCCGTGTCGGTGGGCTACACGTGCGACTACAAGACGGTTCCGGCGAACAGGACGTACTACTGCCTCGGCAAGAACGGCAACTTCAGCTCCATCGGTGGAGCAGGGGTGACCGTCAAGGCCGCTGCCGGTGCGACAGCCTGGTACAACTCGACGGCAAAGTCCCTCCCGACGACGGCGCCGATCAGCGTCTGACCCGAGCTCCGTCGAGCAACCGATCACGATCTTCGACGCCGGAATACCCATCCGGGTCTTCGAGGCGATGTCGCCGTCCACGATGGAGACGAGCTTCGTGACGGCGTGCGGTCGCCCTGTTCCAGCGGCGGCCCAGGGGACCAATCGGCCCTGCCGACGGTCATGCCCCGGTGCGAGGGTGGAAGTGAGGATCACCCCCGTGATGGTCCGGTTCCGCTGGTCGGCCCGGTTCAGGGGAGGGATGTCGAGCCCTCGACGCCCGTCATGCTCAACGCCTTCATCTCCTACGCGCGCGAGGATTCCGCCCGGGCGGAGATGCTCGCCCAGCGCCTGGGCCAGTTCCACTACCAGCCCTGGATCGACCGAGAACTCACCGGGGGCCAGCCCTGGTGGGACGAGGTCCTCGACCGCATCCGCCGCTGCGAGGTCTTCGTCGCCGTGCTGTCCCGGGCCTCGCTCGACTCCCTGGCCTGCGCGAGCGAACGGCAGTACGCCATCGCGTTGGGCAAGCCGGTGTTGCCGGTCGCGGTGGAGCCGTTGACCGCGGCCATCCCGCCGGAGTTGTCTCGGCTCGAGATCGTGGACTACTCGATCCCCGGTGAGGACGCCGCCTGGTCGCTGGCCCGCGCCGCGGGGACCATCCCGCCGTGTCCGCCGCTGCCGGTGCCGTTGCCACCGTCGCCGCCGGTTCCGCTGTCCTACATCTCCACCCTGGTCCAGGAGCTCGACGCCCCGGTGCTCGACCACGCTGCCCAACGCCGCGTCGTCGATCAACTCCAGATCGGTGCCCGGTCCCTGGATCAGTTCGAGCGGCAAGGAGCAGTCGAGGCGGCGAAGAAGCTGCTGAGCAGGGGCGACCAGATGCTGTTCGCTGACATCAAGGAAGCAACCCAGCGCCTGCTCGGCGAGGCAGCCGCTCCGCCTCAGCTGCCTCAGTCACCTCCGTCGATCCCCTTGCCAGCGCAGCGAACCACCGGAAAAGGTTGCCTGAGAACGCTTCTGGCCGGAGTGGGGGTGATCGCGCTGCTGCTGGTGATCGGCCTGATCCTGCTCGCGAGCTGTGACACCGGTGGCGGTGGCGGCGGTCCATGCTGGGTCGACCCGATCACCGGAGCGGTCTACTGCCCGTGATCGACCACGCTCGGATCCACGTGCGGATGGCACCTCCTTGACCGATCTCCGCCCCCGGCGGGAGAGTTCACCCGAGGGCGGCGGCGCGGTCGCCCACGACGGGTGGGGATCCACATGGCACACGTGACGTTCATCCACGGGATCGGCAACAAACCCGAGGCCGAGGCCCTGCTCGAGTCGTGGCGGGTCGCGTTGCTGGACAACGACGGTGTGGACCTGGACTCCGCCGGGGTCTCGATGTCGTTCGTCTACTGGGCCGACATGTTCTACGAGCGCCCCTCGTCCTCGACGTCGGTGCAGGAGAGCACCGACGGAGAACTGGACGCCACCGCGCCGCCCCGGGACGCCGATCTGGCCTGGGTGGACGAGTTGCCGCCCGAGCAGCGCCGGTTCGTCGAGGCCCTGGCCCGTCAGACCGGTCTGGACCTGGCCGAGCCCCGGGCCCCCGAGACCGAGCAGGCCGAGGTGGTCGCGGGTTCGGCGCTGGAAGCCGTTCCCCTGCCGGGCTTCCTGAAGAAGCGGCTGATGAAGATCCTGCTGCGCGACGTGCACCACTACCTCTACGACGTCGAGTACTCCCCCCGCCCCGGCGAGAGCTTCCGGATCCGGCGGGACATCAAGCGTCGGGCCCTGGAGGCCCTGCGGCACGGCAACGAGCAGCCGGGCCCCCACCTCGTGCTGTCCCACAGCCTCGGCACGGTGATCGCCTACGACGTCCTGACCGAGGTGGACGACGTCCCACCGGTGGACGCCCTGCTCACCATCGGCAGCCCGCTCGGGCTGTCCGAGGTGCAGGAAGCCCTGGCCCCGCGGTGGACCTCGGTGAACGGTTGGCCCGAGCGCGGTCTGGCCGGGCGGCGCTGGTGGAACATCTCCGACCGCCTCGACGTCGTGTGTGGCGCCGACCCCACCATCTCCGGGCAGTTCCGCCGCGCTGGCGTCCCGATGATCAACGACGTGATCGTGCACAACCAGGGGCGGTGGCGGCACAACATCAGCAGCTACCTCGGCCAGAGGCCGGTGCGCGAGATCGTGCGCGAGGCACTGGGTCCGGAGCTGTTCTGACATGAGCGACCTGCTGACCAGGTTGCAGGCCGCCGGGCGATCGTTCGAGTGGGTGCAGGTCCACACGCTGTGCCGGGAGTACGTCGGGCAACTCGCCACCGCGGACACCGAGCCCGTCGACTGGAAGCCGATCCTGAGGTTCCTTCGCGAGCACCGGCGCGACGACGACGCAGCCATGGTGGCGGACGCCGTCCTCGCCTGCGGGGTCGATGATCCGCTGGCGGCCAGGACGCTGGCCCAGACCCTGGTGGACCGGGGATCACCGGCCACCGCTCGCCTGCTGTTCGACGGTCTGGCCCAGCAGGCGACGCCCGGTGGGTACGACTGGAGCGAGGCCAAGGGCGGGGTCGCCCGCTGTACCAAGGACCTCTTCCTGGCCACCCGGTCCGGCCCCCGCCGGGCCCGGTACCTCGCCGATGCCTACGCGGCCTATCGCCGCGTCTACGACGCCGATCCGCAACTCAACTACTGGCACGGGATCAACGCCGCGGCGATGGCTGCTCGTGCAGCCCGCGAGGGGATCGCGTTGCCCGGCCTCGACGACGGGCTGGACGGGGGTGGGGCGGAGGCCGAGTCGCGTCGCCTGGCCGAGGGTATCGACCAGACGCTCGCCCGGCTGCGCCCCGAGCCGTGGATCCCCCCGACCCAGATCGAGGTGGACGTCGCGCTGGGCCGCGACGCCCAGGCGCTGAGCCGGCTCGAGGTGCTGGTGGCCGACGAGGACCAGACCGCCTTCCAGCTCGAGGCACTGCTCCGCCAGCTGATCCAGGTCTGGCAGCTCGACGTGGACTCCCCGCCGGGCACCGACCTGCTGCCACTGCTGAGGGCCGGAGTGTTGAGGCGCACGGGCGGTGACGTCCAGCTCCACCCGCAGGAGTTGGCGCTCGACCGGGTGGGCTCCCCCGCTGAGGACGACCCGAGGCTGGAGAAGATCTTCGGGCGTGATCGCTACGTCTCACTGCCCTGGTACCGGCTCGGCCTGCTCAGGTGCCGGGCCGTGGCCCGCATCGAGTTGCCCCTGGCCGGCGGGCAGGGGACCGGATTCCTCATCCGGGCGGGCGATCTGGGGCTGGCACACGACGGCCCCGTGGTGCTGACCAACGCCCATGTCGTCCCGGGCGTGGCCCACCCGGACGAGGCCCAGGTGGCCTTCCACGCCCTGACGGAGGACGGGGTTGCGACCGTCTTCGGCATCCAGCAGGTGCTGTGGACCAGCCCTCCCGAGCGGCTCGACTGCACGGTGCTGCTGCTCGACGGGGTGCCCGAGGGAGTCGAGCCGGTCCCGGTGGCGCCCAGGGTGCCCACCGTCGGTGGGAGGACGCCGCAGCGGGCCTATGTCATCGGGCATCCCCAGGGCGTCGAGGTGCCGCAGTTCTCGTTGCAGGACAACGAGATCCTCGACCACGACGACACCCTCGTGCACTACCGCTCACCGACCGAGCCCGGCAGCTCGGGCAGCCCGGTGTTCGACAACCAATGGCGGTTGATCGCCCTGCACCATGCCGGTGACGAGCGGATGCGCAAGTTGCACGGCAGCACCGGCTTCTACCAGGCGAACGAGGGCATCCGGCTGAGCGCCATCGTCGCCGGGATCGCCGCCGATGCCGGCGGTGCTGCTGGAGGTGGCGCTGCTCAGCGGGGTGGCGTTCAGCGGGGCGCGCGCCGTCCCAGCAGGTAGAGCCGGGGTGAGTTCTCACCCCGGGCGGTGATCGGGCCGCGCAGGTACCACTCGACGTGCTCGAGGCCGGCGGCCGTCAGGGCGGTCACCACCTCTGCGGGGTCGTGGTGCACGACGTCGACGCTGACCTCGGTGTCGAACCAGCTGGTCATCCGGCGGACCTCGCGCCCCGCGTGCAGCCCCAGCACCAGCAACCCACCGGGGGCCAGCGGGCGGGTGAGCGCCGTGATCGCCCCGGGCAGCTCCGATCCGGCGAGGTGGATCAGCGAGTACCACCCCAGGACGGCGCCCCAGGCGTCGGCGTTCTCGGGTCGCATCAGGCGGCGCAGGTCGCCCACCTCGAACCGGACGCCGGGGAAGCGCTCGCGGGCCTGGGCGATCATCTCCGGGCTCAGGTCCAGGCCACGGGCCTCCACCCCGGCATCGGCCAGGTGGGCGGTGACGTGCCCCGGGCCACACCCGGCGTCGATCACCGGCCGCGCCCCGGTGGCCTCGATCACCCGCTCCAGCAGCCAGCGCTCGAACGGCAGGTGGTCGAGCTCGCCGGCGAGGGCGTCTGCGTAGGCCTCGGCCACCGCGGCGTACGTGCCGAGCATCCGCGCGTCGCGCGCCGCGGGACCGTCGGCGAGCGGCTGCTCGCGATCCGCGGCCGGCTCCCCGGCAGCGGGTGCCGTTGCCCCCGAGGCATTCTCGGGGACCGGGCCCAACAGGTGCACCCAGCGGTGGTCCTGCTGCCCGGGTCGGCGCTCCAGCATGGCCACCAAGGGGTCACCGCGCCCGGCCAGTCGCTCGAGGCAGGCCTGGACGGCGTCCCGGTCGGCGAACGCGTGCAGCCGCTCGGTGCGGGCCCGCAGCTCGCCGGGTGCCTGGGCCCCGCGCAGCAACAGCACGGTGAGCAGCGCCCGCTCGTCATCGGCGAGCTCGATCACCTCGGTGACCGTCTGGTGGTACTTCAGCACGCGCCGGCCGGTGTCCGCCCACACGATGCGCAGCAGTCCCCGGTCGCGCAGGGACCGGGCGGTACTCATCACGGCCTGCTCGTCCAGGTCCATCACCGGATCGCGGCTGGAGGACTGGTTGCACGCCGTCCGCAGGGCATTCAGGGTCAGCGGATACGTGGCGGGCACGGTCACCTGCTTCTCGAGCAGGCATCCCAGCACGCGTTGGTCGACGGCATCCAGCACGGGCAGGCCGGTCATGGCGGCCAGGCTAGACCCAGCACAGACCAGATCCTGCAGAGAGGCCCGGGAACGGTTGACGCCTGCCTGCCCAGCAGCCGTCTCACGGTGTCGTCCTGCGGTCCTGTGGTCATCGTTTTTGCTGAGTAGATCTTTGTTTTTTTGTGGACTGGATCTAGTGTGACCTCATGCTCGAAGCACTCTACCCGCGGCGAGCCATGGCAGTCGTCGGTGCTTCGATGGACTCTTTCCGGGCCGTCGTCCTGCAAGGAGCGCGCCAGGTTGGGAAGTCAACCCTCGCGCAAGCCGTCGCCGACGCGCGGGGGGCGACGGGGGTGTCGCTCGACGACGTGCAATACCGTTCCCAGGCCCACGAAGATCCATCCTCTTTCGTCGCCCAGCTCGGCGTCCCGGTCGTGATCGACGAGGTGCAGCGCGGCGGTGACCCGGTGGTGCTGGCGATCAAGCAACAGCTCGACGCCTCACGGGCCAAGGGACAGTACCTGCTCACGGGCTCGTCCAACTTCTTGACCACCCCGATGCTCTCGGAGAGCCTCGCCGGTCGCATCGACCTGATCACCCTGTGGCCGCTGTCCGTCGGTGAGACCGCCGACGGCACGGATGAACTGATCGAGCGGGCCTTCGATGGCGCCGAGGCGCTCCTGGCCCACCGTGGGAGCACCCTGACACGTGAGGACTATCTCGCGCTGGCCTGTCGTGGTGGCTACCCCGAGGCGCTCACGCTGCCCGAGCGCGCACGGCGGCGGTGGTACCTGCGCTATCTGGACACCGTGCTGCGTCGTGAGGTGGTGCAGGCCACCGACCTGCGTCGATTCGACGCCTTGCAGCGACTCGCGCGAACGATGATCGCCACTACCGGAGCAGAGCTGGTGACCACCCGGCTGGCCGGTGCCATCGGTGTCGACCGGGCCACCATCGACACCTATGAGGCCTGGCTCGAAACCACGTTCCTCCTGCACCGGCTACCCGCGTGGAGTCGCAACGCTGCAGCCCGGACCGTCCGACGTCCGAAGATCCATGTGAGTGACACCGGGCTGGCGGCAGCCGTGCTGGGCAAGGACTCCGCCTCCCTGGCCCGACGCGTCGATCCGATGACCGGGCCCCTGATGGAGTCCTTCGTGATCGCCGAGTTGGCCAAGCAGATCGCCTGGTCCGACGTGGACGCAAGCCTGTATCACCTGCGGGAGACGAGCGGCCTGGAGATCGACGCCGTGGTCGAGGCGGCGGACGGGCGGGTGGTCGCCGTCGAGGTGAAGACCGCAACGACGGTGCGCCAGGACGACGCGGCGCACCTTGCGCGGCTGCGGGAGCGGCTGGACGGCATCGGCTCCGACTTCGTCGCCGGCATCGTGCTGCACACCGGCCACCGCCGTACCTCGCTCGGAGACCGCCTGGTCGCGCTGCCCATCGCCGACCTGTGGACCGGATAGGTCGTCCGGGGCTCGCCGGACCCGTCCGGGCCGCGGATTAGGCTGGCCCCATGGGTGAGTTCGCCATCGGGGCACACGTGGATCAGGCCGACCCGCTGGCCGAGGCGTCGGCCCGCGGCACGGATGTCGTGCAGTTCTTCCTGGGTGACCCGCAGAGCTACCGGGGGCCCAAGGTCGTCTACCCGGGCGGGGCCGAGGCGTTGCGGGCGGACGCCGCGGCGGCCGGGGTGGCGCTCTACGTGCACTCCCCGTACCCGATCAATGTGGCCGCGACGAACAACCGGATCCGCATCCCCGGCCGCAAGCTGTTGCAGCAGCATGTGCTGGCCGCGGCCGAGATCGGGGCCCGGGCCGTGATCGTGCACGGCGGCCACCTCGGCGTGGACGAGGACGCCGGGATCGGGTTCGACAACTGGCGCAAGTGCATCCAGGGCCTCGAGCTGCCGATCCCGCTGCTGATCGAGAACACCGCCGGCGGGGACAACGCGATGGCCCGCCGGCTGGAGGCGATCGACCGGCTGTGGGAGGCGATCGGCCGGGCGGACGGCGCCGAGCGGGTCGGGTTCTGCCTCGACACCTGCCACGCCCACGCCGGGGGCATCGACCTGGTCGGCGTGGTGGAGAAGATCCGTGCCATCACCGGGCGCATCGACCTGGTGCACGCCAACGACTCCCGGGACGCCTTCGACTCCGGCGCCGACCGGCACACCAACTTCGGCTCGGGCTTCGTGGACGGCGAGGCGCTGGTCGCCCTGGTCCGTGAGGCCGGGGCGCCGGTGATCTGCGAGACCCCCGGTGGGGTCGACGGTCAGTCCGCGGACATTGCCTGGCTGCGGGATCGAGTGGCCTGAGGCGCAGCGTGGCGTGCGATCCGGAGCCGGTGGCGTGAAGGGCTCCCTGCTCGTCGCCGGCGTGAGTTCGGACGCCGGCAAGAGCGTGCTCACCGCCGGCCTGTGCCGCTGGCTGCACCGGCGCGGGGTGTCCGTGGCGCCGTTCAAGGCGATGAACATGAGCAACAACTCGGTGGTCACGGCCGACGGGGGCGAGATCGGTCGTGCCCAGGCCGCCCAGGCCGCGGCCTGCGGGCTCGACCCGGAGACCGCGATGAACCCGGTGCTGCTCAAGCCCGGCGGCGACCGGCGCAGCCACGTGATCCTGCGGGGCCGGCCCTACGGTGAGGCCACGGCACTGTCCTACCG
Source organism: Kineosporiaceae bacterium (assembly GCA_016794595.1). Classification (GTDB taxonomy): domain Bacteria; phylum Actinomycetota; class Actinomycetes; order Actinomycetales; family Kineosporiaceae; genus JADJPO01. The sequence continues at coordinate 6,780 of JAEUJN010000034.1, read as the reverse complement.
CGAGCTGCAGCCGGTGCTGCGCCGGGCCGCGCTGGAGGCCTTCGACGAGCTCTCGGCCCGCTTCGACGTCGTGCTCTGCGAGGGCGCCGGAAGCCCGGCCGAGATCAACCTGCGCGCCACGGACCTGGCCAACATGGGCCTGGCCGACGCCCGCGACCTGCCGGTCATCGTGGTCGGCGACATCGACCGGGGCGGGGTGTTCGCCCATCTGGTCGGCACTCTGGCCCTGCTCTCGGAGCGGGACCAGTCGCTGATCAGCGCCTTCGTGATCAACAAGTTCCGCGGGGACCGGAGGCTGCTCGAGCCGGGGATCGGACAACTCCGGGCACTCACCGGGCGTCCGACGCTGGGCGTCCTGCCCTGGGCCGACGGTCTGGCGGCCGACGTCGAGGACTCGCTGAGCCAACCCGCGGCACTCGCCTCGGCCGGCCCGCCACACGGACCCGAGGCACTGCAGGTCGTGGCCGTGCGCCTGCCCCGGACCAGCAACGCCACCGACCTCGAGGCGCTGGCCGCCGAACCGGGCGTCGCCGTCCGCTGGACCACCTCGGCGGCGGAGCTGGCCGGTGCCGATCTCGTCGTCCTACCGGGCACTCGGGCCACCGTGGACGACCTGACCTGGCTGCACTCGACCGGGATCGCCCAGGCCCTGGCCCAGCGAGCCGCAGCCGGCAGGCCCATCCTGGGCATCTGCGGCGGCTACCAACTGCTGGCCCACGATCTCGAGGACCGGGTCGAGTCGAGGGCCGGCCGGGTGACCGGGCTGGGGCTGCTGCCGGTCGACGTCACCTTCGGCGAGCAGAAGACCGTCGCCCGGCCGGCCGGGCAGGCCTACGGTGAGTCGGTCACCACCGCCTACGAGATCCACCACGGGATCACCACGCCGAGAACGGGTTCGGGTGCCGAGCCCTTCCTGGACGGCGTCCGTCATGGTGCGGTGTGGGGGACGACGTGGCACGGTGCCTGGGAGAGCGATGGGTTCCGGCGCGCGTTCCTGCGCGACGTGGCAGCCCACGCCGGGCGCGACTTCGTCCCGGCCGACGGCCCGGACGCCGTGGTGTACGACGCCGTGCGCCGGGCACGCCTGGATCTGCTGGCCGACCTGGTCGCCGAGCACCTCGACACCGCCGCCGTCGAGTCCCTGATCACGACCGGCGCTCCCGCCGGCCTGCCCTTCCTTCCACCCGGCGCACCCGCGTAGTCCCAGCCCGGTCAGGCAGGTCACGGCGTTGGCGTGGTCGCGGGATCGCTCATCTCGAGCCGCACTCCGAGCAGCCGGATCGCCCGGTCCGGTTGCCGCCGGGCAGCCAGCGCCCGGGTCTGGGTGAGGATCGTGGCGGCGTCCGAGGTCGGCTCGGGCAGCGTGCGGCTGAACGTGCGGGTGAAGAACGGTGCGTAGCGGACCTTCACTGTGATCCGGACGGCGGGCCTCCCCTCCCGGCGGATGTCGTCCACGACCTGGGCCACCAGGTGGCCGAGCGCCTCGTCCACCGCCGAGGCCTCGGTCAGGTCGCGCTGATAGGTGGTCTCGCGGCTGTGGCCGCGTGCCACCCAGGGCGAGTCGTCGACCACCCGGGCACCCCGGCCGTGCCCGAGGTCGGAGTACCAGGCGCCCATCCGGGGCCCGAACTCGGCGGTCAGCAGGTCGAGGTCCGCGGCGGCCAGCTGGTGCACGGTGGTGATGCCCAGCCGCGCCAGCCGCGCCGACACCTTGGCACCCACGCCCCACAGGTCGCGGGTGCCGCGCTCGCCCATCACGCCGAACCAGTTCTGCGCGGTCAGCCGGAACACCCCGCGTGGCTTGCCGAACCCGGTGGCGTTCTTCGCCCGGACCGTGGTGTCCCCGATCCCCACCGAGCAGTACAGCCGGGTCGCCTCGAGCACCGCGGCCTGCAGCGAGCGGGCGAAGCGTTCCGGGTCGTCGGTGCGGATGCCGACGAACGCCTCGTCCCAGCCGAGCACCTGCACGACGGCGCCGTCCAGTGCCCGCAGGGTCGCCATCACCTGGGCCGAGGCAGCGTCGTAGGCGGGCGCGTCCACCGGCAGGATGACCGCCTGCGGCACCTTGCGCGCCGCCAGCCGCAGCGGCATGCCGGAGCCGACCCCGAACACCCGGGCCTCGTAGGAGGCGGTGGACACCACCGCCCGCTCGGTCGGGTCACCCCGGCCGCCGACGATCACCGGCCGCCCGGCCAGCTCGGGTCGCCGCAGGATCTCGACCGCGGCGATGAACTGGTCGAGGTCCACGTGCAGTACCCAGCGGCGGGCCTCCATCGCCCCAGTGTGCGCGCCGGATCCGGCGCGCGTGGCGGGTACGGTGCCGGCCATGGGGATCATGCGTCAGGGTCAGCGGGTTGTCACCGGGTTGCACGCCCGCCTCTACCGCTGGAGCGGGGGCCGGATCGGGGCATCGGCCCGCGGAATCGAGCTGGTCCTGCTGACCACCGTCGGACGCCGCAGCGGCGCCGAACGGGTCACCCCCCTGGCCGCCGTGCCCTGGGGAGAGAACCTGCTCCTGGTGGCCTCGAACGGGGGCGCTGCGCGGCACCCCGACTGGTACCTCAACCTGAGCGCCGAGCCGCGGGTGCGGGTGCAGCGGGGCCCCGAGGTCCGGCCGATGATCGCCCGCACGGCTCAGGGCGCGGAACGAGAGGCGCTGTGGCAGAAGGCGATCGAGGTCAATGCGGCGTTCGACGGCTACCGGCACAAGACCGACCGTGAGTTGCCGGTCGTTGTCTGCGAGCCGTCAGGGTGAAGGTGCCCGTCCCCAGGTGAGCGAGCGGAACGCCGCAGCGGATCGGGGATTGGCCCCCGCGCCGTGGATCGTGTACCCGCGCATCCCATCGTGCAGCACGTTGAAGTAGATGGAGTAGAGCACCTTTCCCGAGGCCTCGGCCGGGATGGGGTCACCGAGTTCCCAGGAGGCCGTGTTGGCGTGCGTGGTCAGCCAGGCGTGGAAGGCCTTGATCCATTCAGGTTGGTCGGTCACCCCGCCAACGGGTTTCAGCCCGGTCTCGGGGAAGCACAGCGGCTTGCCGCGGTCGGCGGCGAACCGGCGCCAGGCCTCCGGCCCCAGGGGATTGCCCCGCTGATCGACGTCGTCGGCCGCCGCGGTCCAGGCGGCGCGGGTCCAGTTCCGCTGGGTGTCGTTGTAGTAGTCGGGGGCGATGCAGTCGACCACGTCGTCGCCCGGGTACCAGCGCTCGATCGGCATCCCGGAGTGATCGCGGAAGTTCGGTGACCACGAGATGTACACCGTGGGCATGCGCTCACGCAGGATGCGCACGTACCGGGCGTGAGCCGCCTTGTAGTGCTCGACGTTGCCCGGGTTCACCGCCCAGTTGCGATACCAGAACCCGTTCATCTCGTGGAACAACCGCACGAACGTCGGGCTCTCCAGCGAGCCGCGGCGGGCAGCCAGCGTCGCCGCCGCCGTGCGCCAGCGGGCGTCGTAGGCGCCCCTCGCCGCGGCGGCGTAGTTCTCGCCGCTGCCGAGAACGGTCCCGGCGATGGCGATGTCCAGCGCCCCGGTCCAGGCCTGGTACTCCGCACCGAGCGGGCTCAACGCGGTCTGCGCCCGCAGGTCCTGGTCGGCCCAGGTGCCGGCGATGGTCACCGGCTGGCCCAGCCACGAGGCGAAGGCCCCATCGGCCACCCCGAGTCCCGAGGCGCCGGCGTACCAGCCACCCATGACCGGCCCGGGCGTGGGGGTGGGGCTGGGCTCGAGGACCGCGGCCGAGGGTGAAAGTGCCGCCGAGGCCGACGCGCCGCCTGCGACGGCCGGGTCGGACGGTGTCGGCGTCCCGCCGAACAGCCCTGCACCCGCGATCCACCCCCCTGCGCCCACGAGCAGCGCGCCCGCGGCGAGCGCGGCCACCAGGCCTCGGCGGGATCGCGTTCGGCCGGACGAGGAGGCGAGGTCACGGGCCCGGCGGCGCGGGGCGACGTCCAGCTCGGACGGGGGAGGGAACGCGGTCACGGGCGATCCCGTGACACGGTGACGAGCATCGGTGGAACCCCCGGGTCGTGCGAGCACGGATTCGGTCACCCTAGCCACGATGAGTCACCGAATGTGGCGAGATGATCCGATTGCCGCAGGGGTGGCGCGGGGCGGGCACCTAGCCTTGACCCATGGAGCACCAGACGTCGACGCCGTTGATGATCGCCCGAACCGAGGGCTCGGTAGGCTGGATAATCTTCAACAACCCCGAGCGCCGCAATGCCGTGTCCCTGGAGATGTGGCAGGCGATCCCCGAGATCCTCGACCTGCTGACCGGCCACCCGCAGGTCACGGTGATCGTGATGGCGGGTGCCGGCGGTCGGGCCTTCGTCTCCGGCGCCGACATCTCGCAGTTCGACTCCCACCGCCACGACACGGCATCGGCGGGCCGCTACACCGATGTCCTCGACGCCGCGTGGCAGGCGCTCGACCACTGCCCGCTGCCGGTGATCGCGGCCGTCGACGGGTTCTGCTTCGGGGCCGGGGTGGCCATCGCCCTGCGGGCCGACCTGCGGGTGGCCACCGCCGGTTCCTCGTTCAGCATCCCGGCCGCCAAGCTCGGGGTGACCTACCCGCACGAGTCGATCGAGGCACTGGTTGCCCTGGTCGGCCCGTCCCGGGCGAAGTGGATCCTGTTCTCCGGCAACGCCTTCACGGCTACACAGGCCGAAGCGATGGGACTGGTCGACCAGGTGGTCGAGGACGGTGGCGAACTCGACCGGGCGGTGGCCGAGCGGACGGCGGTGCTGGCCGCGGGAGCGCCGCTGTCGATCCGGCACGCCAAGCTGGCGGTCGACCACATCTCCCGGGGGCTGGGCGAGCGGGCAGCGATCGACGAGCTCGCCCAGCGGGCGCTGGACAGCGAGGACTACCGCGAGGGACGGCTGGCCTTCACCGAGAAACGCAGCCCCTGCTTCACCGGGCGCTGACCGCACGAGCGGTCACGAGTGACCCGGGTCGGCAGCCGCCTCAGTGGGCGTGCTCGGCGGCGGCGTACGCCTGCTCGAACTGCCGCGCGTCGTCGTCCAGGAAGGCGTGTGGTGCCTCGGTCTCCACCAGATCGATCAGCTGGTCAAGGCAGTAGTGGTAGCCCTCTCCGACGAGTGCGGCGCCGGGTCCCTTGGCACCCAGCCTGACCATCAGGGTCAGCCGGGTACCGGTCGCCGTGGGCTCGAGCTCGAAGGTGAGCAGCTCGTCGTCCCAGGTCCAGGCGAACCGTCGCGGCGGATCCCAGGTGACGATCCGGCCGGTGAGCACCGGTTCGGTGATGGCGTACCTCGCGGCCACGTCGTCCCAGAACGGGATCATCACCTCGGCGCCCTCCTCGCGCGGGCCGACGATGTCGCACGGCATCCAGGTGCGCAACTGGTCGCTCTCGGTCAGGGCGCGCCAGACCCGTTCCGGCGCGCTGCGCAGTTCGCGTTCGAAGTGCAGGGCGGTGCCGTGTTCGTCTCGAAGGATCTTCCCGAGCGGGTGACGGGGGGTCATGGGCGTTCTCCATCGGTGAGGTGGACGGCAGGGGCGGACTCGGAGGTGGACTCGGCGGCGTTCTCGGGGGTGGCGTCGAGAGGAGCTTCGGTGTCGAGAAGACGTTCGAGGGCGTCGAGCCGGCCGGACCACAACCGGCGGTACGGCTCCAGCCAGGCATCGAGCTCGATCAGGGCTGCCGGCCGGAGCCGGTACAACCGCCGGGTGGCATCGGCACGTACCGTGACCAGTCCGGCATCGCGGAGCACTCGAAGGTGCTGGGAGACCGTGGGCTGAGCGAGGCCGAGGGCCGCGACGAGCTCGCCGACCGACCGCTCGCCGTCCCGGAGCAGCTCCAGGATGTCCCGGCGCCGTGGCTCGGCGAGCGCGGCGAATATTGTCACTCGGCAATATTGGTGGAAAGCGATGGATCTGTCAACGCTGCCGGTTCGGCGGGCATGCTTCTCGGCACCGGAGCACGGGGTTCTCGCACGGGGCCCGAGGTCCTGCAGCGTCGGCAATAGTGGAGCGGTGTCCCTCGCCTCCCCTCCCGAGCTGCTGGTGCTGCACGCCGTCCGCATCCAGGGAATGACCGACATCGGCCGGATCCGGCGGCGGTTCGGCCTGACCGCCGAGCTGGTCGACGAGCTCCTACAGGACGACGAGGCTCGCGGTTGGGTGCAGCGGGTCGCGTTCCGCGACCACGCGGGATGGTCGCTGACACCCTCCGGGCGGGTGGAGGACGAGCGCCGGGTGGCCGCCGAACTCGGCGCCAGTGGCGGGCGGGCCGAGCTCGAACGGGCTCACCGGGACTTCGCGCCGCTGAATGCCGCCTTCCTGACCGCGATGACCAACTGGCAGCTCCGTCCGGCACCGGGGGACCGGTTGGCCGAGAACGACCACAGCGACTGGCGCTGGGACGAGCGGGTGCTCGACACCCTGGCCGGGCTGCAACGCCGGGTGCGACCGGTGACCGACCGGGCGAGCGCCGTCCTGGAACGCTTCGAGGGGTACCCGGAGCGCCTGGCTGCGGCGCTGGAACAGGTCGACCGCGGACGGCGCGATCACGTCGACGGGGTCGGCATCGACTCGTGTCACGTGGTCTGGTTCGAACTGCACGAGGACCTGCTGGCGACGCTGGGGATCGACCGGTCGGCGGCATCCTGACCCCGCCACCGGAGTCCTGAACGGCCCATGACGCAGGGATGACACTCCCCTGATCAGCAGGGCCCTAGCGTCCGGGCCGTGCGGATCCTCGGGGTGGTTGTGTTCGCGGTCGTGGTTGCCGGGTGCTCCACCGGGACCGGCGAGGT
>JAEUJN010000110.1 GCA_016794595.1 Kineosporiaceae bacterium | reverse complement strand
CATCACCTGCGAGATCGACCACCGCACCCCCCACACCGACGGCGGACCGACCTGCGAGTGCAACCTGCACCCCCTCTGCAAACACCACCACCGCCTCCGCGAACCAGGCTTCACCCCCACCCTCACCGACCCAGGCACCGGACTGCCCATCACCCAATGGACCACCCCCACCGGCAGGGTCATCACCACCGAGAGCGAACACCCACCCTTCTGAACGGGTCGCGTGTCGGATCAGCCGCCCTGGCCGCCGGCGAGGCGACGGCCCTCGGCGAAGAACTCCGCCACGGCGGCGGCGTCCGGCAGTTGCTCGATGGGCCGCGCCGCACCGAACGGGGCGTTCCAGAAACCGCCCTGCGGCGGCGTCCAGGGACCGACGTACGCGTAGGGCGAAGGGTGGTAGCCATCGCCAGGTGAGACGCCGTAGTTCACCTGGTCTACCGTGATGCCGACGTCGAAGTGCTCGGGCCACAGCACGGGCGTCACCTCCGGCGCCAGCAGCCGCAGCGCCTCCTCGCCCCGCTGCCAGCAGTCCGCGAGGTGGGCCGCAGCGGCCGCGTCGACGACGACCTGCTCATCGGGGTCCGTGCCGGTCACGTCGGTGTAGAGACCGGCGGGAAGGCCCACCTCCACGCCGGCCGCCTCGGCGAGCCCCCGATAGGTACCGCGCAGCGGGACGCTGCCGCCGTCGTGGTGCAGGGTCGTGCCCTCGACCCGCAGTGACAGCCGCACACCGCCGAATCCCCCCGGGGTGACCTGCAACCGGATCGTGCCGAACCGGCCGTGCTGCGGTCCGGCAATCACCAACTCCGCAACGGCGTGCAACGAGCGTCGGGTGGTGGCGAGGGTGTCGGTGTCGAGCTCGGTGCCCATGGTGCCTCCTGAGGTCGGGGTCTGCGGTGTAACGGTCCTCGCCCCCGCGGGGACTGTGTCACCGTCGTCCCTCACCGGCCTTGGAGCGTTACATGAACAACGCCACGCACCTGGCGATCGCCCGGTTCACCGACCTCACGGAGAACGCCCCCACGGGCGCGCAGGCCGAGGGCCTCGACCTGGTCATCGTGCGCCGAGGCGACGAGGTGCACGTCTTCGAGGGTCGCTGCCCGCACCGCGGCGCACTGCTCGCCGACGGGCGCGTGGACGGACCTGACCTCATCTAAGGCGTCCACGGCTGGGACTACCGGCTCGACACCGGGATCTCGGCGTACAACCCGAGCGAGCGGATCCACAAGTTCGCGGCCGAGGTCGTCGACGGCTCCGTGGTCATCAGCACGACCGACCTGGCGGCCTACCGCTCGATGCGCCCCGAACGGGCCGTCACCTCGACCTACGACCGGTTGTTCGACGACCCGCACCAGGACACTCCCGAAGAGCCCTACGTCAGCGAGATCCACGCGTTGGCGCGCAACGGGTTGCGCGGCGCTCACGGCAAGGTCGCCGCCATGGGGGTGCCGCGCACCGAGCTGCCCACCTGGGACGACCTGCAGATCCTCACCGCGCAACTGCACCGGTTCCCGTTGCTGGATGACGCCCCGGTCGACACCGCGGTCACCATCGGCCCGGCCGCTGCCCGGCCCCTGCGGCTGCAGGTCCCGGTCTTCGTCTCGGACATGAGCTTCGGCGCCCTGTCCCAGGAGGCGAAGACCGCACTCGCCCGCGGAGCCGAGGCCGCCGGCACGGCCATCTGTTCCGGCGAGGGCGGCATGCTGCCGGAGGAGAAGGCCGAGTCGTCCCGCTACCTCTACGAACTCGCCTCGGGGCGATTCGGCTGGGACGAGGCGATCCTCGACCAAGTGCAGGCGCTGCACCTCAAACTCGGCCAGGGCGCCAAGACCGGCACCGGGGGCCACCTGCCCGGCAGCAAGGTGGTGGGGCGCATCGCCGAGGTGCGAGGCCTGCCCGAGGGCACACCCGCGGTCTCGCCGGCCCGGTTCACCGACTGGACGACGCTGCTGGACGCCCGCGCGGTGGTCGACCGGGTGCGCGAGCGCAGCAGCGGGATCCCGGTGGGGGTCAAGATGTCCGCCCAGCACGTGGAGGCCGACCTCGACGCCGCACTCGACCTCGGCATCGACTACGTGATCCTCGACGGCCGCGGCGGCGGCACCGGCGCCGCACCCACGATCTTCCGCGACACCATCAGCGTCCCGACGATGGCGGCCCTCGCCCGGGCCCGCCGCCACCTCGACCTGGCCGGCGCACGTCACGTCACCCTGGTCGCCACCGGGGGCATCCGCCGCGCGCAGGACGTGGTCAAGGCACTGGCCCTCGGTGCGGACGCGGTCGCCGTCTCGAACGTCGCGCTGCAGGCCATCGGTTGCGTCGGCATGCGGGCCTGCCACACCGACAACTGCCCGGTCGGGATCGCCACCCAGAAACCTCACCTGAGGGCGCGGCTTCCCGTGCAGCGGAGCGCCGAACAGCTCACTCGCTACCTCGGCGCGATCACCGAGCTCATGGTCGTGCTGGCCCGCGCCTGCGGCCACCACTCGCTGAGTCACTTCACCCCCCGCGACCTCACCAGCTGGAAGCGGGACGTCGCCGACCTGGTCGGCGTGAGCTACGCCGGGGTAGCGCGATGACCGGCGCAGGCCGCTGGCACCGCCTGGACGCCGTCCCCGACGAGGGACGGGTGCAGACCGCGACCATCGACGGGCGCAGCATCGCGCTGACCCGTTGCGGCGGGCGAGTGGGAGCGCTCGACAATCACTGTCCGCATCAGGGCGGGCCGCTCGGGGAGGGCTCGATCGAGGGCGGGCTGCTGCGCTGCCCGTGGCACGGGTACGACTACGACCCGCTGACCGGCAAGCCACCGGCCGGGTTCTCCGACGCCGTGCCGTCCTTCCCGGTCGACGAGCGCGCCGACGGCACCTACGTGTTGCTGCCCGAGCCGCCGGCCGCTGTCCGGACGGTCTCCGACGTCCTGGTCGAGACCCTGGTTGCCTGGGGAGTCGAGGTGGTCTTCGGCATGGTGGGGCACTCCAACCTCGGCTTCGCCGACGCGCTGCGCCGGGCCGAGGAGCGCGGCGAGCTGCGCTACATCGGGATCCGCCACGAGGGCGCGGCGTCCTTCGCGGCGTCCGCGTACGGCAAGCTCACCGGCCGCCCGGCGGCTTGCTTCGCCATCGCCGGCCCGGGGTCGACCAACCTGCTCACCGGCCTGTACGACGCCAAGCTGGACGGCGCCCCGGTGCTCGCGATCAGCGGTCAGGTGCCCTCGAAGGTGTTGGGGCGCGGCGCTTTCCAGGACGTCGACCTGTCGGCGGTGTTCCGGGACGTCGCGCTGTCAACGGTCACCCTGAACAGCGCCTCGAACCACGCCGAACTGGCGGCGACGGCCGTCAAGCGCGCCGTCGACGGCCGCGGCGTGGCCCACCTCGTGCTGCCCGACGAGATGCAGCAGGTGGCGTCCGATGCCCTTGCCACGCCTCCCACCGGACGTCGCGCGCACCGCGCCGTCCGCCCCGAACCGTACGCCCTCGCCGCGGCAGCCGAGCTGGTGCGGGGCGCTCGTCGCCCGGTGATCATCGTCGGCCAGGGCGCCCGTGAGGCCGGCACCGAGGTACGCGCACTCGCCGAGCGGTTGGGGGCGCCGGTGCTCACCACCTTCCGGGCCAAGGGCCTGGTGCCCGACACGCACCCGCTCGGGGGCGGCGTCCTGGGTCGCTCCGGTACCCCCGTCGCCTCGTGGCTGATGAACGAGTCCGACCTGCTGCTGGTGGTCGGAGCCTCGTTCGCCAACCACACCGGCATCGCGCCGTACAAGCCGATCGTGCAGATCGACGACACCCCCAGCGCCATCGGCCGGTTCGACGCCGTCACCGTGGGCGTCCTCGGCGACGCGGCCGTGACCGTACGTGCCCTCGACGCCGCGACTTCCCACGACGCCGCGGCGCAGGATCAGCGCCAGGACGTCGCGGCGCGCTGGGCCATCTGGCGGGCCGAGAAGGCCCGCCGGGCGCAGGACGATCGGGGCCACGGGGTCCCCAGCGCGGCGGTGCTCGCCGCCTTGGGCCGGCACTGCCCGCTGGACGCCGTCATCGCCGTCGACGTCGGCAACCACGCCTACTCGTTCGGCCGCTACTTCGAGAGCGCCGGTCAACCCGTGCTGATGTCGGGTTACCTCGGCTCGATCGGCTTCGGCTACCCGGCGGCGATGGGTGCCTGGGCCGCCGACCCGACCCGCCCCGTGGTCGCGGTCACCGGGGACGGCGGGTTCGGCCAGTACCTCGCCGAGCTGACGACGGCCGTGAAGTACGGCATGCCGATCAAGCACGTGCTGCTGGACAACGGTGCCCTGGGCAAGATCAGCAAAGAGCAGCTGGCCGGGGAGTTGCCGGTTTGGCAGACCTCACTGGTCAACCCCGACTTCACCCGGTACGCCGAGCTGTGCGGGGCCACCGGTATCGGCGTCCGGACCAGTGACGACCTCGACGAGGGCATGCGTCGACTCTTCGCGGTCGACGGCCCCGCCCTGCTGCACGTGCACTCCGACGCCGAGCTGGTCTGACGGGTGGGTCAGCCGGGCCGCCCGGCCGCCCACTGCTGGAAGACACCGATCAGCTGGGCCCGGGTGGGCTCGTCGAGCCGGTCGACGTCGTCGCTCGCCAGGCGTCCGGTGACGGTGATGGTGGTGCGGAACTGATCCAGGACGGTGACGCAGTCGTCGCACTCGGCCAGGTGTTCCTCGAGTCGTGCCCGCTCGTGCGGCGACAGCGCGTCGTCCAGGTAGTCCGTGATCAGATCGACGACGAGGACGCACGGTAGGTCGTCGTCCGGCAGCTGATGGTCCGTCACACCGCCCTCCTTTCCATGGGGAGCAGGTGTTGGTCGAGGGCACGCCGCACCCGAGCCCGAGCCCGGTGCAGCAGAACCCGTTGGTTGCCCTCGCTGATGCCGAGGGTCGCCGCGACCTCCGGCCCGGTCCACCCCTCGACGTCGCGCAACGTGATGACGGTGCGCTGGCTCTCCGGAAGCTCAGCCACCGCCCGAGCGACGAGCTCTCGGGTCTCACCGGCGAGGGTCGCCGCCACCGGGTCCTCGCTCCAGGGGGTCCGTGGGGTGCTCCAGTGCCCGGGGTACTCACCGCCCGGCCCCTCGAAGCACTCCGGGCCGAACCCCGAACGGGGATCGTCGGGGAGGCCCAACGCTGCGAACGGCACCATCCGGGCCTCGCGCACCGCATGGCTGCGCGCCACGTTGACCAGGATCGAGACCACCCAGGTGCGCAGCGACGAGCGTCCCTCGAACCGGTCGATCCCCCGCAGGACCCCGATCCAGGTCTCCTGGATGACGTCGCCGATGGCCTCCTCGCTGCGCAGGTAGCCCCGCGCGACCCGGCGCAACGTCGGGTGGAGACGCTCGACCACCTCGGTGAACACCTGATCGTCGCCGCGCCGCAACGCCTCGATGATCGAGGCATCGCCCACCCCGACGTTCTCCACGGGCGCATTCTGCACCCCTGCACGCGGCAGCGGGCACCCTCAGACCTCGAGCCCCACCACCAGGAACCCGTGATCGGAGGGCCACAGGCCGGACAACGTGCGCTCCTCGAGGTGGTCACCGATCACGTGAGCGTGGGTGGCAGCCATCTGGCCGTCGGTGAACACGTAGTCGATGCGATGGTCCAGCGCGGAGATCGGGTTGCGCAGGTCGGGGGCCTGGCCACTGGTGAAGCCGCCACAGTGCTCCTCGGGGTAGAGGCGCGACCAGGCATCCAGCAGCCCGACCCCGGTGAGCACCTCGTAGGCGTCCCCGGTGACCTCGCGGGCCCGGACCGGGACCTGGTCCCGGACGGCGCGGCACCGCGTCGGACGGCAGTTGAGGTCGCCCATCACGATCGTCGGCGGGCGATTGTCCGGCGGGTGGATGATCTCGGTCGCCAGTTCGTGCGCCTGAGCGATCCGCGTCGGGGTGTCGATGGACTCCAGGTGGGTGTCGATCACGTGCAGCCCCACCCTGCCCACCCGGACGTCGGCGGAGCACCAGCCCCGGGTGATCTCGAGGGGGTGGCCGAGCATGGCGGTCTGGACCCCTGCGCGGTAGCGGCCCTGCCGCGCATTGGAAGCGCGAACCGAGGGATCATCTCGGACCAGCAGCGCCGTCCGGTCGTAGAGCTCCACGAACTGACCGGTGGCCGAGGCCAGCGTGGAGGACAGCGCCGTGCTGGTGAACCCGGTGCACTCGCTGACCACTCGGTACGGCGTCCCCTGCTCCTCGAGTGCGGACAGCAACTGGTTGAGCAGATCATGGGTGCGCGGGTTGTCATCACTGCCCGCCCGCCACAGGGCAGCCTCCTGCAAGGCCAGCACATCGGGCAGGTACCGGGTCAGCAGCGCCGCCACGGCGGCCATGCGTTCGGCCGGCCGGGATGCCTCGACCGCCGACCAGATCCCGGCGGCCCGACGAGCGAGCTCGTCCCTGGTTCCGGCGCCGAACAGCGGGGCGAGGTCGGCGCCGAGATAGAGGTTGAGCGTCGCCACGGTGATCCCGGTGGGCCGCATGGCAACCACCCTATTCACGCCTGCCCACCCGTGCCCAGGGGGATCGGCCCCTGTTCGACGATGGGGCGGCAACCAATTTCATGTCGGCAGCCTGTCGCTGGTAGCCTCGTCCAGCGTTCGCGCCGTTAGCTCAACTGGCAGAGCAAGTGACTCTTAATCACTGGGTTCGGGGTTCGAGTCCCTGACGGCGCACACTTGGGAAAGATCATCGACGACCATGGGCTACCAACTCCGCGGGATGATCGGTGCACGGCACGGGATTGCGCACGCCTCAGCGGCCCTGGGCATCCCGCCAGTCGACCTTCCCGAAGGGTTCGCCCTACTGCCCGGGCCGACCTTGGCCCCGAACGCCTCCGCACCGGTGAGCTCCTGGCCGGCCGGCGCACCCTTCTGGTGGCTCGTCGCCGACTGGGAGGCCGCAGCCGGCTCGGCCTCGATCCGCTCGCCGATCGCCTACGTGGAGGCCGACTTCTTCGGCGGAGTGGGCACCCAGACCGCCGTCCTCTGGCGCGATGGCGCCGTCCTGCTCGGTCCCCTGGGACGGGACACCGACCGACAGGCACCCCCCGGCAGCACCCTCGACGCCGAACCGATCAACACCACGCTCCGGCAGCTCGGCGTCCGTCGCGCCGCCGACAGGGACGAGTTCGACACCCTCGCGCTCGGGCAGCACCGCCGGACCGAGGACTGGCCGGATGACGACTGAGACGTGACGCAGCGATGGCCGCGCGAGAGCGTGCCACCATCGGGGCATGTCGACACCCGCGGAGTTCTGGGAAGAGCGATACGTGTCCAACGGCCGAGTGTGGTCCGGCAGGGTGAACCACACGCTCGCGCAGGTCGTGGGCACGCTGCCGGAGCCACCCGGCCGGGCGCTGGACCTCGGGTGCGGTGAGGGAGGGGACGCAGTCTGGCTGGCCGAGCAGGGCTGGCAGGTCACCGCCGTCGATATCTCCCCCACCGCGGTCTCCCGCGGCGCGGCCGCCGCGGCCGAGCGTGGGCTCGCCTCCGCGATCACCTGGCTCGCCCACGACCTCACGACCTGGCGAACCGAGGGCTCCTACGACCTGGTGACGGCCTGCTTCTTCCAGGCCCCGGTGGAGCTGGCCCGGATCGACATCCTTCGCCGCGCCGCGGGGCACCTGAGCCCCGGCGGTCGACTGGTGGTGATCTCGCACGCCGCCCCACCCCCCTGGGCCTCCCCGGAACACATCGGGGAGCACCGCTTCCAAACGCCGCAGGAGGAACTGGCCGAGCTGGAGCTGGGTGAGGGGTGGGCCATCGACCTCGCCGAGGTGCGCATGCGTGAGATCACTGCCCCGGACGGCACCCCCGCGATGCTGGACGACGGCGTCCTGGTGGTGCGCCGCACCTGATCAAGGGGCGCGCCGCTCCACCAGGACGACGTCGCGCCACTGGCCCGCCATCGGTCCGGAGGCCATCCGCCCGAGGCGTTCGCGGATCCCGACGGTGCGAAACCCCAGCGCGTGGTGCAGGGCCAGGCTGGCGGTGTTCTCGGGGAAGATGCCGGACTGGATGGTCCAGATGCCCGCCGCCTCGGTGGAGGCGATCAGCTGCGCGAGCAGGCGCCGTCCGACGCCGCGGCCCTGGGCTCGCTGGTCGACGTACACCGAGTCCTCGACCACTCCCGAGTAGGCACAGCGATCCGACACCGGCGAGGCGACCACCCAGCCGAGGATCGCCGGTGCGGCGTCCGGGCGACGTACCTCGGCCACGAAGCGATGCTCCGGCAACCGCCCCGCGTCGAAGGCCTCCCAGCTGGGTGGCTCTGTCTCGAAGGTCGCATGACCCGTGACGATGCCTGCCGCGTAGATCGCCCGCACAGCCGGCCAGTGCTGCTCGAGCAGTCGGACCACGGTGATCTCGGGATCGGGCACCCGACCATCATCGCTGCGATCTCGGCCCGCCGGGACCACCCGCCAGCTGGGCGTGCCCTTCGCCCGATGTGGAGCCGGGCGGGAACGGCCTCATGATGGAGGCGATGAACGAGATCAGCGTGTGGGCGAGGTTCGGCGCGTTCGTGGCGCTGATCCTGGCCGGCATCGCGCTGCTGATCCTGGTCCCCCTGCCGGACGTGGACCAGATCCGCAGTTGGGCACAGGGCAGTGGCCCGTGGGTGCCGCTGTGGTTCGTGTTGGGCTACGTCGTGGCGGGACTCTTGCTGGTTCCCCGCACCGTGCTGTCGATGGCAGGTGGCCTGGTGTTCGGTCTGGCCACCGGCATGATGCTGGTCTGGGTGGCCGCGATGCTCGGCGCGATCACCGGGTTCTGGGTGGGCCGGCTGCTCGGCCGGGACGGCGTCGACCGGTTGACCCGCGGCCGGATGGCCCGGCTGGACGAGATGGTCGAGCAGCACGGGGTGTTCGCCGTCCTGATCGGTCGGCTGGCCCCGGTGATCCCGTACGCGGCGGTGAACTACGGCAGCGGGCTGACCTCGCTGCGGTTCGTGCCCTACGCCCTGGCCACAGCGGTCGGGATCACCCCGGGCACGGTGGTGTACGTGGCCTTCGGAGCCGCCAGCGCGGACCCCGGCAGCGGGCTGTTCCTGCTCTCGACGGTGGCGCTGCTGGCGCTCATCGTCGGGGGCTGGGCCTACGCCCGCCGCCGGGGGCACTCCGGGCCGGGAGTCCTCAGCGGCGCACGCCGCAGGTATTGATGCCGAAGATCCGGTACAGCGGGCAGAAGCCGACGACGCCGGTGAGGAACATGATCGCCGCAACCACCAGCAGGACGGTGCTCAGCACCGACCCCAGCCCCACCGCGAGGCCGGCGACCAGGGCGACCAGCCCGATCGTGATCCGCAGACCGCGGTCGATGACACCCTCGTTGGTACCCATGGCGTTTCGTCTCCTCGTGCTCGTGATGACCTGATGCGTCATGGACGGCCGCGCAGACCGGATCGATACCGGCCCGACGTTGTGACGTGAGTCACCTGGCCGGCGGCGGTCGACAGCCCGGCGGCCGGGCGGGACAGTTCTGCATGGCCTTGCCCACCTCGATCCGCGAACGCCCACGACGGACGGCGATCCGCGCTGCGCGTGTCTTCGACGGCCACGTGATGACCGACGGCCCGACGACGGTGCTGATCGACGGCTCCTCGATCACCGCCGTGGTGAGCGGGCATGTCGAACCGGAGAACGCAGAACTGGTCGACCTGGCCGGCGCCACGGTGATGCCGGGCCTGATCGACACCCATGTGCACCTGTGCTTCGACGCCTCACCCGACCCGGTGGCCACCCTCGCCGAACGGGACGACGATGCCGCCCGGACGGCCATGACCGCCGCAGCCCGGACCGCCCTGGCCGGAGGGGTCACGACCCTGCGCGACCTCGGTGATCGCACGTACCTGTCCCTGGGCCTGCGGACGCCGGACCCGGCGCCCGTCCAGCCGCTCCCGCGAATCCTGGCGGCCGGTCCCCCGATCACCACCCTCGCCGGGCACTGCCACTTCCTGGGGGGCGCGATCGCCGACGACCCGCGCGCGATGCGCGCCGCCGTCCGGGAACGAGCCGAGCGCGGGTGCGACGTGATCAAGGTGATGTCCAGCGGTGGGGTGATGACCCCGGGTAGCCGCCAGGAGGAGGCCCAGTTCACCCGCGAGGTGCTGACGGCAGCGGTGGACGAGGCCCACCGCTGCGGACTGCCGCTGACGGCTCACGCCCACGGCACCTCGGCGATCGCCGACTGCGTGGCGGCCGGCGTGGACGGCATGGAGCACGTCTCGTTCTGGACCACCGAGGGGGTCGAGGCCCCGGAGCACCTGCTGGCGGCGATCACCGAACGGCGCATCGTGGTCGGGATGACGGTCGGCATGGCCCCGGCACCGGACCATGTCCCCCCGCCCGAGATCGTGGCCAGACTGCCGCTGATCCTCGCGACCCTGCGCGGCCTCGTGGAGCGTGGCGCGGTGGTCGTCGCCGGTACGGACGCCGGGATCGCCCCACCGAAACCGCACGACGTGCTCCGGACGGCGCTGGGCCAGCTCGCCGAGGTCGGCATCGGGCCGCTGGAGGCCCTGCGGGTGGCGACCACGGGCGCCGCCCGGGTGGTGGGCCTCGCCGACAGGGTGGGCCGGATCGCGGCCGGATTCGAGGCCGACCTGCTGATCGTGGACGGCGATCCGCTCGCCGACCCCGAGGCCATCCACCGGATCCTGGCGGTCTACGCCCGAGGAGTCCGGGTATGACCGCTCATTCACCCACTCAGGAGGACCATCTCATGTCCCGTGTCGTGCACTTCGAGATCCAGGCCGACGACGTCGAACGCGCCAAGGCCTTCTACGAGGCGGCCCTCGGCTGGACGTTCCAGGACTACAGCCAGGTCACCGGATCGCCCTACTGGGGAGTGATCACCGGCGCCGACGACCAGATGGGCATCAACGGCGGACTGCTCGCCCGTCCGGCGCCGGTCCCGGCCGGGCCCGCCGGTTCCAACGCCTTCGTCTGCACCATCGGCGTCGCCGACTACGACGAGACCGAGCGCAGGATCCTCGAGGCCGGTGGCCAGGTGGCCCTGCCCAAGATGGCACTGCCCGGGATGGCCTGGCAGGGCTACTACCTGGACACCGAGGGGAACACCTTCGGCATCCACCAGCCCGACCCCCAGGCGGCCTGAGCTCGGCCTGAGCTCCACCTGGTGGTGTCAACCTCCGGCCCGGGCCGGACGTCCGAGGTGGGAGCGCACGAACTGCGCGACAATGGAGGTAGCGCCGGACTCCGGCGCCGGAGGCGACACCATGAGCACCGTCGACCCGGGAACCACTCCCCGATTCACCCCTGACACCCTTCCCCCACGGCTTCCCCCCGCGCCTCACCGGCCGTTCACGCGCTGGCTGGCACCGGCGGTGGCCGCCCTCACCCTGGTGGCCGGCGGAACCGCCGCGGGCTTCCTGTGGGGCCGGACCGGGGACGGCGGCACCACCCCCGGGGGCACCGCGAGCAGCGCGGCGCCCACCGGCGCGGTGAGCACCGCGCCGTCCGGTGCACCGTCCACCGGGCCGTCGGCTGCGGCGTCGACCGTGCCGTCCACGTCGCAGCAGTCCACCGCCCCCTCGGCGTCGAGCCCGGCGGCGGGACCCGTTCGGGCCGTGCCGGTTTACTACATCGCCGACATCAACAACAGCCCACGGCTGTACCGCGAGTTCCACCGGGTGGCGCTGATCCAGGGCAATCCGGCATTGACAGCAGTGACCGAGATGCTGCGCGACAACGCGGTCGACCCGGACTACGCGTCCCTGTGGCCACGCTCGACCCGGGTGCTGTCCCTGACCACCAGCGGTGACCTGGCCACCGTCGACCTGTCCGCCTTCGTGGCCACCGGAGCCTCCTTCGAGGGTGCGGCCGTCCAGCAACTGGTGCACACGATCACTGCCGCCCAGCCGGCGGTCCATCGCGTACGGCTGCTGGTCAACGGCGACACCCCGCCGTCCGGTCACTTCGACTGGTCGGCACCGGTGCGCCGGGCGGCACCCTTCGGGATGCAGTCCAACGTGTGGATCCTGGGTCCCACCGAGGGCGAGACGGTCAGCTCCCCCGTGACCGTGTCGGTGTACGGCACCGGGTACGAGGGCAACGTCCCGCTGAGGGTGTACCGCGGCGAGGACGTCGTGGCCTCGACCTTCGTGACCACGATGATGGGCGGCTTCGCGACCGCCCGGACCACCATCGACCTGGCCCCCGGCACCTACGAACTGCGGGCCTACAACGACAGTGGCCTGGACGCCAGCCTGACCCTGTGGGACACCAAGACCTTCACGGTGAAGTGATCAGCGCCCTGTCGTCCGGGTGATCGGTCGGGTGACGAGTCACCGTTGGTAGACCCGCACATGGTCGACGTCGTAGCTGGCCGGGAACTCGGTGGCCCCCGTGGGCGCCCCCGGCCAGCCACCGCCGATCGCCAGGTTCAACCGGAGGTAGAACGGCTTGGCGAAGGCCTCGTCGATCCACGGGGTGGTCGAGCGGTTGCGGGTGTAGGTGAGCACATCGTCGATGTACCAGCGGATCTCGCCGGGTTCCCACTCGGCCGCGTAGGTGTGGAAGCCGGCGGACGGCAGGCCGTTGGGCACCGTGACGGTCGCCGGCTGCTGGCGGTGGGTTCCCGAGTAGTCGTACCAGATCGTCTGGTGGACCTTGGTGTGCTCGGATCCCGACCCGTCGGTGCCGATCGCCTCCAGCACGTCCAGCTCACCGGTTCCGCCGGCGGTCGGGCGCAGCCAGAACGCCGGCCACAGGCCCTTGGTGGTTCCGGCCGCGGTGGGCAGCTTGGCGCGCACCTCGAACCGTCCGTAGGTCCACTCGGCCTTGCCCTTGGTCGTCAGGTGCGCCGAGGTGTACCGCCGCCCGTTCGGGAACCGTGAATCGGAACTGTTGCAGGTGATCGGCGTCGATTCCTCTCGGGCGATCAGGTGCAATACCCCGGAGCTGACGGACAGGTTCTCCGGCCGGTTCATCAGGCAGGCGAGTTCGTTGTTGCCGTCGCCGTACGTGGAGTGGTCCTCGACCTTCCAGCGCGAGGGGTCGACACCCGACCCGGAGAACTCATCGGCCCAGACCAGACGCCAGCCCGAGCGACCGGCGGCCTGGCCAGCCGGAGCCGCGGACGAGGGCGCCCTGGACGGCGAGGCGCTCGGCCGCGCCGGAGCCGTGGGGTTCGGCGGGGCCGTCACGGCCGCCTCGGACCGCCTCGAACCCGCACCCGACGCGGTATCCGCTGCGCTGTCCGACGCCTGCGAGGATGCCGCCCCGTTCGACGCCCCGTTCGACGTCCCGTTCGACGCCCCGGTCGGCGACGTGGGCGACGAGGGCCCTGCGGAGCCGTCTGGCGAGGTCGCGGTCGAGGGCGACGGCGCGGTCAGCCGGACGTCGTCCACATCCACGCCCTGCCCGCGAGGGAGGTCGTGGGCGACCACGTTCAGGTCCAGTGAACTGCCGCTCTCCCGGGCACGGTAGGCCACGGTGAGCCGGTGCCAGTCGCCGTCCGGCAAGGTGGCGCCGTCCGACTGCTGGCCCTTCAGCGTGCTGCCCCGGTACTCCATCAGGCGCAGGCTGACCCGCTGACCGGCGCGGCCACGCACCCAGGCCTCCGCTCGGTAGGTCGATCCGGCGGCGGCCGAGGAGACCGAGTTCCGGCTGTCGTTCAGAGCGATCGTCCAGTGATCCCGCTGGGTCTGGCTGATCCGTCCGCCGCCGCCGTGGCGTCCGGCAACCCGTTCGAGGTGCGCGCCGGGGTTGACCCCCCACCCTGCCAGGCTGTCGTCCAGGGAGGAGTTGAGGACCACGTTGGCGCCCTCCCCGAGCAGTGAGGAGGCACCGACCACCCCGGTCGTGCCGAGCATCACCGCCACCACGCCTGCCGCGCGCCACCACGCTCGCCGCCGGCCCGCAGGTCGTGCCCTGCGACGGCCGCCACCGGCCCGGACCTGCGGCAGTTGGACCTCTTCGGCGGCCATGGACGCCGAGTGACGACCCATACGGTGACAACTCCCCGACTCGCGAACGCCATGGCTTCTCCATGGAACCGTTCGAGTACAAACCACCGAGCGTTAACAGAGGGATATCGCGCTGCTATGTCGAACTGTCACTCGTTCGGCGTAATGGTCCGGCCGAATTCGGGGGCTCACCCCGGAAATCGACGCGGAATCGACCGGGAATCGACCGGAGGAATCGACCCGGGGAATCGCCGCATGGATTCGCAGAGGGCATCGTCCCGGGAGAACCGAACCGTCCCCTCGAGCGCCCGGACGGCTGCCCGCACGTGCCGGACGGCCGAAGTCCGCTGGTGCGCTGCGGGCCCACTGCGGGACACAGCCGAAGCCCGCCCACTACCATCGGTGCGCCAGGACCTGCGAACCTCGCGGAAGGGGCATACCGGCATGGACGACGCCGCCCGCCCGGGGGTGGGGGACGCGCAGGAACTGGTGGACGCCGCGACCCGGCTGCACCACACGGTCCAGAGCCTGCGCCTGCCCACCGGTGGCCCGGCGCTGACGGTCATGCACGAGGCCCGCGATCGGGCGCTGCGACTGCTCGAGAGCTATGCCATGCCTCGCCTCGCCACCACCGACGAACCGCCCCTGGTGGTGGTCATCGGGGGGCCCACCGGGGCCGGCAAGTCGACCCTGACCAACTCCCTGGTCGGCGCGCCGGTCAGCCTCAGCGGCGTGCTGCGCCCCACCACCCGCCAACCAGTGATGATCTACAACCCGCTGGACGCCGAGGCCCTGGTCTCCCTCGGGCTGCGCCAGGATCCCGAGCGGGGCGAGGCGCGCCAGAACCTCGGCGACGCCTCTCGATGGGTCGACTTGCGCGCCGTCCCGCATCCCGACGTACCGCAGGGCCTGGCGGTCATCGACTCCCCCGACCTGGACTCACGGGTGGATCGCAACCGGCAGCTCGCCGAGCGGCTGCTGGCCGTCGCCGACATGTGGTTGTTCGTGACCACGGGGACCGACTATGCCGACGCCATGTCCTGGGGGATGCTCGCGGAGGCCGCCCGGCGGCGGATGCCGCTGGCCGTGGTGCTGAACCGGTTGCGCGATGCCGAGGTGGCCCAGGTGCGCCGGCATTTCGCGACCCTGCTCACCGAGGCCGGGCTGGCGCACGCGCACATGTTCACCCTGCTCGAGGTGCCG
This sequence comes from Kineosporiaceae bacterium, assembly GCA_016794595.1. Lineage (GTDB taxonomy): Bacteria > Actinomycetota > Actinomycetes > Actinomycetales > Kineosporiaceae > JADJPO01. Next base: position 33,956 of record JAEUJN010000110.1, on the reverse strand, counting down.
CTGTTCGAGGGCCGGTTGCCGGTGCACGTCGTCCTGCCGTTGCAGCGCTGGCTGGAGACGACCAGCCGCACCCACCGTGGCACCCGACCGGCGGCCTCGATCGCCCCGGTGCTGGACTCCTCCCTGGGGCAAGTGGTGGCCGCCGTGCACCACCTGGCGGACGCCGCCGATGACCAGGTGGTCACGGCCCGTCGCCTGCGGGTGGACGTGGAGGCGATCTTCTCCCACGCGCGCGAGCGGGTTCGGGCCCGCTGCACGGACGCCTCCCTGGTCACCGAGGAGGTGACCGCGGCGTGGCGGGCCACGACCCGGCCCGGCGTCGAGAACCCCGGGCACAAGGCGCACGCCGCGGCGTCCGGTGCGGGCAAGCGACCGGGACTGCTGCGACGGCGCAAGCCCGTCGAGGACCCGTGGACGACGGTCAGGCGCGCGCTGCGCGAGGCCATCGGCCGTCTGGTGGCCGAACAACTCGACCTGGCGATGTTCCGCATCGCCGAGCGCTGGTCGGATCACTCCGCGATCACGGCGGACGACGCACGCACCCTCGCCCAGCCCTCCGCGGACGTGACCACCCGCGTGGACCGGACGGTCGACGACTGGCTCGCCGGGATCACGAAGAGCCTGGGACGGCAGGAGTCCGAGCCGGTCACGCTGGCGATCGCCACCCTGGCCGTGGAGTCGGGGCCGGGGCGCGCCGCGACCGATCCGCGAGGGTTCCGGCAGGCGGTGCGCCGTCCGTTGGCCGCCCTGGAGCCCGATCAGCCGGCCGCGCTGGCCCGCGAGGCGTGGCTCGACCTGGTGGCAGCCCTCAACTCGGTGATGCTGCAGGAGGAGGCGCGGCTGTCGGACCTGTTCGACGAGTCGCACGTGCTGCCCGAGGTGGCCGCCATGCTGCGGGAGTCGGCCGACGCCGTGACCGCTGCACTGGCCCGGGACGGCGAACCGGCGTCCTGAGCTCCGGACGCTTCCCTCAGCTCAACGGCAACCAGTCCAGGACGTCCTGGATCGTGGCGTCCCAGTAGGACCAGACATGCTCTCCCGCACCGAAATCGCTCGTGACGTCGATCCCGCGGGAGCCGGCCAGGTCGACGAACCGGCGGCTGTCCTCGATGAGTTCGTCCTCGGTGCCGCAGCACACGTAGAACGCCGGCAGGCCGGTGACGTCCGCCGAGGCCAGCAGGTCGAACACATCGGCGTCCGTGCCGGCGATCGCGTGGTCGTCGTGCACCAGCCGCATCAGCTCGGCGAGATCTGCCTTGGCGCGCAACGCCTCCACGTCCAGCGCGCCCGACAGCGAGGCGGCGGCGGCAAACCGGTGCGGCTGCCGCAGGGCCCACCGCAGCGCGCCGTACCCACCCATCGAGAGTCCGGCGACGAAGGTGTCCTCCCGGCGCTGGGACACCACGAAGAACCGGGCCACGAGCTGTGGCAGCTCCTCGGCCAGGAAGGTCCAGAACCGCAGCCCGTGGGCCTGATCGGTGTAGAAGCTGCGGTGCACCTGCGGCATGACCACGGCCAGACCGCGTTCGTCGGCGTAGCGCTCGATCGAGGTCTGGCGGGTCCACATGGTGTCGTCATCGCTCAACCCGTGCAGCAGGTAGAGCACCGGCGGGGGCCCGGAGCGGGCGAGGTCCGCGGTGCCGATCCGGGCCTGGGTGGCCTGCGGGAGCAGCACGGTCATCGACGTTCCGAGCTCGAGTGCCTCGGAGAAGAAGTTGCACCGGATCAGCGCCATCGGCCCACGGTAGACCAGGCTCGCGGCACGACCCGCAGCGGCGACACCCTCACAGGGGCCCCACAGCGGTGACCAAGGAGCCGACCAGGGCCGGCTGGCTGACTGATCCCCGTCATCGCCACCGACCCGGAGGTCACCGTGCTCACCGCTTCCCTCTACCTGGCCAACGCCATCGCCATCCTCATCCTGGTCTTCGGGCTCTATGTCCCCCGCCACCGCCGTCGCGACCTGGTGGTGGCCTACCTCGGGGTCAACGTCGGCGTGATCACGGTGGCCAGCGTGCTGTCCAGCGCCGCCGTCGGCGCCGGGCTCGGCCTGGGCCTGTTCGGGGTGCTGTCGATCATCCGGTTGCGCTCGGACGAACTGGCCCAGCACGAGATCGCCTACTACTTCTCCGCCCTGGCCCTCGGGCTGCTCGGCGGGCTGGCAGCCACCCCGGTCCTGGTCACGGTTGCGTTGATGGCACTGATCGTGGCGACCATGTACGTCGGCGACCACCCCCGCTTGCTCAGCCGGTACCGCCGCCGCCTCGTCGTGCTCGACCGAGCCGTCACCGATGAGCGCGAGTTGCGCACCGTGCTGACCGAGCGGCTGAACGCCGACGTCCACGGCGTCAGCGTGACCAAGCTCGACCTGGTGCAGGACACCACCGTGGTCGAGGTGCGCTACGCCGTCCGCCGGGCGACCGGCGACGGCACGCGACCAGGCGGGGAGCACGAACGGATCACCGAAGGAGTGCCCTTGCGCTCCCGGGCACGCGCCGGCGCCGAACGGGTGCTCTCGTGATCGACACCGAACGCCTGGCCCCGATCACGCTTCCCGAGCTCACCGGACGGGCTGCGCTGCAGACCCGGGTGGACCGCAAGTACCTGCTGCCCTTGGCGGATGCCGAACTGCTGGTCAGGCTGCTGCCCTCGACCACCCGAGTACTCGAGATCGCCGGACGGCGCCACTTCGGGTACGCCTCGATCTATCTGGACACCCCCGACCGGGCCAGCTACCTGTTGACCGCCCGCCGCCGGCGGCGGCGGTTCAAGGTGCGCAGCCGGGCCTACCTGGACTCCGGGTCACTGTGGCTGGAGGTGAAGACCCGACGGGGTCGCTTCACGGTCAAGGACCGCCTGCCGTGCCCCGCCGGGCTGCGGCACCCGCTGGACGAGGCGGCGCTGGCCGATCAGCACCTGGACGGCGAGCGCCTCCGGTACGTGGCCCACACCCTGGGTGGCGCCGGGGTGGCCGCGATCGACCCGGGGCACCTGCGGCCGGCGCTGCGGACCGGGTATCGACGGACCACCCTGCACCTGCCCGCGCAGGGGCGGACGCCCTCAGACAGCCGGGTCACGATCGACACCGATCTGGAGTGGACGGTGCCCGATCGCCGGCTCGCCCGGCCGCACCTGGCGATCGTGGAGACCAAGACCGCCACGACCCCGTGCGGGGTCGACCGGTTGCTCTGGTCCCTGGGACACCGGCCCACGGCGATCTCGAAATTCGCCACCGGCCTGGCCGCCCTGCACCCCGAACTCCCTCACACCCGGTGGCGTCGCGTCCTGCGAGACCACCTGCTCGTCCCCGACCCCGCCACCGTCAACGACACCCTCAGGAGCATTCCGTGACCCGCCGATTCCTCACCACCGCCGGCGCCGCCGTCCTCGCCCTCACCCTCGCGGCCTGCGGCTCGGCGGTCGCCTCCACCGACTCCTCTGGTCGCGCCACGACCTCGGCCACCGGTTCGGCCACCAGTTCGGCCACCAGTTCGGCCACCACCGGTGCGGTGGCCTCGGCCCTGGCCGACAACGCCGAGCCTCACGCCGAGACCGACGACGCCGCCTACGACGCCGCGGACGCCGTCCAGATCACCCTGTCCGGCAGTGGCGCCGCCGTCGAGGGTTCGGCCACCGGGGTCAGCGTGGACGGCTCCACGATCGCCATCTCGGCCCCGGGCACCTACGTGCTCACCGGCACCCTCGACGCCGGCCAGGTGGTGGTGAACAGCACCGCCGAGGGCAAGGTCCGCCTTGTGCTGAACGGTGCGCAGATCACCTCCGCCACCGGGTCGGCGATCCAGATCACCGCAGCCGACGAGGCCGTCGTGGTGCTCGCCGAGGGAACCGACAACTCCCTGACCGACGCGGCGACGTACGCCGGCGCGACCAGCGACAGCACCGAGGACACCGATGCCCCCAACGCCGCGCTCCACTCGATGGCCGACCTGACCCTCACCGGCACCGGGACGCTGACCGTCACCGGCAATGCCAACGACGGCATCGCCGGCAAGGATGGCCTCGTCATCCAGTCGGGGACCGTCACCGTGACCGCCGTCGACGACGGCATCCGGGGCAAGGACTACCTGATCGTCGAGGGCGGCACCGTGTCCGTCACTGCCGGCGACGACGCCCTGAAGTCCGACAACGAGGCCGACGACACGGTCGGCTACATCGCCCTGCTGGGCGGAACGGTGACCCTCGACGCCGGGGACGACGGCGCCCACGCCGAGGGCGAGCTGACCGTCGGCCAGGCGACGGTCACGGTCGAGCGCTCGACCGAGGGGCTCGAGGGCTCGGCCATCGTGATCGACGCCGGAACCGTCTCGGTGACCGCCGGCGACGACGGGCTCAACACCCCCCAGGGCGGCGACGGGGTGTCCCTGAGTGGAGGGACCGTGACGGTCTCGGCCGACGGCGACGGAGTGGACACCGGCGGCGCACTCACGATCACCGGGGGCACCCTCGTCGTGAGCGGCCCGACGTCCAACGGCAACGGCGCGCTGGATGCCGACGGCGGGGTGTCGATCAGCGGTGGAACCCTGCTCGCCGCAGGCAGTTCCGGCATGGCGGTGGCTCCCGCCACGGATTCCGCCCAGCCATGGGTGTCGGTCACCTTCGGGGACGTCGTGCCGGCCGGCAGCGTCGTCCAGTTGGTCTCGGGCGACTCGGTGGTGGCCTCGTACACCGTCGCCAAGGACACCTCCTCGGTGGTGTTCTCCTCGGCTGCCCTCCAGGACGGCGCGAGCTACGACGTGTACGTCGGCGGGACCCCGAGTGGCCAGGCGATCGCCGGCCTGACCGCGGCCGGCACCGTGAACGGTGCCGAGAGGGTCGCCACGGTCACCGAGGGCCAGCACACCGGTGGGCACACGGGTGGCGGTCCCGGTGGCGGCCCGCGGGCCTGACCCCTGGATGGCAGGTACGTTGCCGCAGGCCGAGTAGAGGCCCCGGAGCCCTTGCGCTCCGGGGCCTCTCGGCGTGGCAGCGCACGGATGCACAGCAGGTCGACAGCATCATCCTGATCACGACTCAGGGGCGATCCCTACACCTGACTCATGACATCTCACCCCCCGGTGCACGCGCCGTGTCCCGCCCCGCTCGGCCGCCGCGCGGTCCTCGCCGGCCTCACCTCCCTGCTCCTGGTGGGGAGCAGCTCGGCGTGGGCCCTGGACCGGTTCGTCATCGACCACGTCGAGGTCTCCGACGTGGCCGGGTACGAGGCGAGCCAGACCGGCTCCGCGGCCGCGCCCGTCAGCCCGGCCGGGACGGTCACCGCCACCACCTACGTCAGCGACGCCGGCACGATCCGGCTGACCACCTCGGTCACCGGCAGCGGCTCGGACACCGTGACCGCCTACCTGGCCGACCTCCGGCTCACCGACGCCACCGTGCTGCGATCGGCGTTCGCGCAGAACAGTTTCGGCACCAACATCATCGCCAACCCATCGGTGATCGCCTCCGGGGTCGGTGCCATGTTCGCGGTCAACGGCGACTACTACGGCTTCCGCGACACCGGGATCGTCATCCGCAACGGGGTGATCTACCGCGACGAACCGGCCCGTCAGGGTCTGGCCATCTACCGAGACGGCACGATGCGCCTGATCCAGGAGACCGCGACCAGCGCCGACGACCTGCTCGCCGAAGGGGTCTGGAGCACGCTGTCGTTCGGCCCCGGTCTGGTCGAGCACGGCATGGTGATCGAGGGGATCGACGACGTCGAGGTGGACACCAACGTCGGCAACCACTCGATCCAGGGCCGCCAGCCGCGGACGGGAATCGGCCTGATCGACACCAACCACCTGGTCGTGATCGTGGTGGACGGCCGCAGCCCCGGCTACAGCCGCGGGGTCACCATGACCGAGTTCGCGCACCTGTCCGTCCAGGCCGGTGCGCGGGTCGCCTACAACCTGGACGGCGGCGGCTCCTCCACCATGTACTTCAACGGTTCCCTGGTGAACAACCCGTTGGGCAAGGGTCAGGAGCGCGGTACCAGCGACATCCTGTACATCGCGGGCACGTCGCTCACGGATCAGTCCTCGTGAGCGCGCGCCTGCCGGTCGTGCTGATCCCCGCCTACGAGCCGGATCGCCGCCTGCTCGAGCTGGTCACCGCGTTGCTCCGGGACGCGCCCCTGCTCGAGGTGGTGATCGTGGACGACGGCAGCGGGCCCGCGTACGACGGCTTCTTCGAGCGCGCCCGGCACCTGGGGTGCACGGTGCTGCAGCACCCGGCGAACCGGGGCAAGGGGGCCGCCCTGCGCACCGGCTTCGCCCACATCGCAGGCGACCACCCGGGGCGGTCCGTCGTCTGTGCCGACTGCGACGGGCAACACCGGCCCGCCGACATCCTGCGCGTGGCCGAGCACCTGGACCGGCACCCGGCGGCTGCCATGGCCTTGGGCACCCGGGCGTTCACCGGTCCCGTCCCCGCCCGCAGCCGGATCGGCAACCACCTGACACGCGTGGCGTTCCTGATGGCCACCGGGAGCTCGCTGCGCGACACCCAGACCGGGCTTCGGGCCTACCCCTCCCGGCTCCTCGACTGGCTGGGAACGGTTGCGGGAGAACGGTTCGAGTACGAGCTCGAGGTATTGCTGCAGGCCCGGAAGGCGGGGATGGTGATCGAGCAGGTGGAGATCGCCACGATCTACCAGGAGGGGAACAGCTCCTCGCACTTCCGGCCGGTGTTCGACTCCCTGCGGGTCTACGCCCCCCTGGTGCGGTTCAGCGCCAGTTCCCTGGGCGCGTTCGTCCTCGACACCCTGGGCGTGGTCGTGATCACGGCGGCCTCGGGCAGCCTGCTCACGGCCGTGGTGGGCGCCCGCCTGATCAGTGCCTCGGTCAACTTCGCGACGAATCGGCGCCTGGTCTTCCACCGCTCGGGCTCGGCACGGCCCGGCCTCTCGGGTTCGGCGCTGCGCTACGGATCGCTGGCCGCCGTCCTCCTGCTGCTCAACTACGCCCTGATGCACCTGCTGGTCCTCGGCCTCGCGGTTCCGCTGGCTCCCGCCAAGCTGATCACCGAGGTGAGCCTGTTCGGGGTGGGCTTTCACGTCCAGCGACGATTCGTGTTCGCCCCCGCCCGGCGGGGTGGCCCGATGACTCCCGGCGGCGAGGAACATGAAGAGCCCAGCCCTCTGGCCAATCGAACACCTGTTCGAGTAGTGTGAGCGCATGCCCGGCGGTGCCAGCATCTTGCACGCCGACCTGGACGCGTTCTACGCCTCGGTCGAGCAACTGCTGGATCCCGCCCTGCGCGGCCGGCCGATCGCGGTCGGTGGCAGCGATCGGGGTGGTGTGGTGTTGGCGGCCTCGTACGAGGCCAAGGCGTTCGGGGTCCGCGGCGGCATGCCCGGGTGGCGTGCGCGGCGGCTGTGCCCGACGATCACCTTCGTCCGCGGGCACTTCGACCGCTACCAGCAACTGGCCGACACGGTGGTCGGGGTGATGAGCGACTTCACCCCCGCGGTGGAACGCATCTCGATCGACGAGGCGTTCCTGGACGTCTCGGGGTCGGTGCACCTGTTCGGTCCACCGACGGCGATCGCCACCCAGTTGCGCGACCGGGTGCGCGACGAGGTCGGCCTGCCGATCTCGGTCGGGGTCGCCCGCACCAAGCACCTGGCCAAGATCGCCTCCCAGGTGGCCAAGCCCGACGGGCTGGTGGTGGTCGACCCGGACGCCGAGCGCACCTTTCTCGACCCCCTGCCGGTCGAGCTGATGTGGGGGGTGGGTCCGGTGACCCAGCGCAAGCTGGCCGCCGAGGGGATCACCACCATCGGTCAGCTCGCCCGGTCCTCCTCGGGGGACGTCGAACGCCTGCTGGGGCATGCCAACGGGGCCAAGCTGTCGGCGCTGTCCCACAACCGGGACCCCCGCCGGGTGGTGACCTCGACCCGGGCCCGCTCCGTGGGCGCGCAGTCGGCCATGGGGCGTCGGGTGGCCACCCCGGAGGCGGTGCGCTCGACCCTCGGGCACCTGGCCGATCGGGTGGCCACACGGCTGCGGACCAAGAGCCGGGCGGGGCGCACGATCACCGTGCGGGTGCGCTTCGCCGATCTGCGCGCGGTCACCCGGTCGATCACGCTGGACGCCGCCATCTCGGCAACCCTCACCCTGACCGAGGTGGCCGAGCACCTGGCCTGGCAGGCGATCGACGCAGAGGATCCGACCTCGGACGGCGGCCCCTGCGAGATCAGCCTGCTGGCCATCTCGGTGTCCAACCTCGTGGTGCAGCAGGTGATCCAACTGGAGTTGCCGCTCCCACCACCCGATCCGCGCAGCCCGGGATCGGAGGCCGGTGCGGCCCGGTGGGCCGTCGACTGCACGGTCGACCGGGTGCGGGCACGGTTCGGAACCGCCGCCGTGGACTACCTGCCGGCCGCACTCGGCCGGCGCCGCGGCGTCCCCGAGACCTTTCGCGAGCTCGCCGAGCACGAGCTGTGAGAGGCCCCGGTCAGGTCAGGTCAGATCCCACGAGCCGAGCGCAGCCGGGCGATCACCGGGTACAGCTCGCATCCCAGGCACAACCCGAAGGCGGCGTTGAGGAAGGCCGCCACGAAGGCCAGGGCTGCGGCGCCCACCGCGGCGCCGGAGACCCCGAGCGCGGCCAGGACCACCCCGAGTCCGGTCACGGCCAGGCCGATCCTCTGGGCGAAGATCAGCGGCGCCGGGTGCTCCAGCTCCGTCGGGGGGCCGAGCCGCGGACGCACCAGGCGCCGGTACAGCCAGCCGTACGGCGTGGCCTGCGGGCCGGCCACCGCGCCGATCGCGAACACCGCCGCCTGCGCGAGCAGCAGCCAGACCGACCCGGTCAGCACCACCAGGGCGAGCACGGCCGAGGTCAGGGCGGCGGCGACCCGTGGGCCGCGCGGATCGACACCCACGCCGGAGCTCACGCGGCCACCGCCTCCGGGGCGACCCCGGCGATCGCGGCCTGCGCCTGCTGCCCGGTGAGCGCCCCCGAGATCCGCCGGACGATCCGCCCGCGCGAATCCAGCACCAGCACGGTCGGGGTGCGCCGTACCCGCAGCCGTGAGAGCAGGTCCACCCGCTCCTCGGCGTTCACCTCGATGTGGGCCACCCCGGGCATCCGGCCCGTCACCTCGTCCAGCACCCGTCGCGTGCTGCGGCACGGTGCGCAGACCACCGTGGAGAACTGGACGACGGTGGCCCGGGATCCCAGGGTCGACCCCAGGTCATCGGCGGTGAGTACCTGCTCTCCGGCGTCCCTGGCCGCCGTGCCCGACGTGCGGCGGGCCACCAGACCGATCACCACAGCGATCACCAGGGCCGCACCGAGAACGGCGAACCGGGTCAGTTCCTGACTCATGACGCCACTCAACCGGCCGGCGCCGCCAGATCTTCCTGGTGTCCAGTAGGTGAGACGGTCATGTCAACATGCGGTCAGCCGGTCACGCAGTGCCATCGGCGACCGCCGCCACCGCCTTGACGATCCCGTCATAGCCGGTGCACCGGCAGAGGTTGCCGGACAGGGCGACCCGGATCTCGTCCTCACTGGGGTGCGGGGTGCGCTCGAGCAGCGCCGTGGCCGAGATCAGCATGCCCGGGGTGCAGAAGCCGCACTGCACCCCACCCCGCGAGAGCATCGCCCGTTGCAGTGCCGAGAGCCGCTCGCCGGCGCCGTCCTGCTCGGCCAGGCCCTCGACCGTGATGACCCGGGCGCCGTCCGCCTGGACCGCCAGGTAGGAGCACGCGTTGGTCGGTCGGCCGTCCACGAGCATCATGCAGGCGCCGCACTCGGAGTCGTCGCACCCCTCCTTGGCGCCGGTCAGCCCCACCTGATCGCGCACGGTGTGCAGCAGGCTCGCATGGGGATCGACGTCGAGGGGATAGGTGATCCCATTGACTGTCACGGTGATCGACACACTCATCGCACAACACTCCAGTCGCTCGCCGGGACCCTGACCTGCTGCCCCCGCGCCCGTGCGATGGCGGCTGCGGCGGCCCGCCGGGTCATCACCGCCACCATCTGGGTGCGGTAACCGAGACTCGCGCGGACATCGGAGATCGGCGTCGCCGCCCAGGCGGCCGCCCGTCCCGCTGCCTGCAGGGCGGCCTCCAGTTCCTCACCGCCCCCGGAGAGGTCCGCACCGACAAGGCAGGCCTCGGCAGCGCTCACCCGCACGATCACCGGGGTGACCGCCGTGATCGCGACCGCGGCGTCCGCCACTCGCCCACCATCGGCGCTCAGCCTCACCACGGCAGCCGCTCCGACCACGGCGATCTCCATCTGCCGCCGGTACTGCAGCCGGACGTAGGCACTCCCCCGCGCACCGGCCCCGGACGGCGCGGGCAGCTCGATCGCCTCGAGCAGCTCATCGGCCGAGGCCGCCGTGCGCCCGGGGGAGATCCACAGCTCGTCCAGTCCGAGCCGCCGGGTGCCGCTCGACCCGGTGAGCACCGCCTGCGCTCCCAGACAGAGCAGCGGCGCGCCGGTGTCCATCGCCGGGGAGGCGTTCATGACGTTGCCGCCGAGGGTGCCGTTCGCCCGGGTGGCGTGCGAGCCGACGATCGCCGAGGCATCCAGCAGACCGGGTGCCTGCTCCGCGAGCAGCGGGGAGTCCAGGATCGCCGCGTGGCTGACCAGCGCACCGATCCGGATCGCGCCGTTCGGGTCCACCTCGATCGAGTCCAGGCCGGGGATCCGGTGGATCCCGACCATCGCCTGAGGCAGTGGGGACTTGCCGTGCCGTGCCCCGACCACCAGATCGGTGCCGCCGGCCACCGGTCGGGCCCCGGCCGCCATCGCGGCAACCGCATCGGCGACCGAGCCGGCCTGGGTGTACGTGCGCCCGCTCATGCCGACGGGTCCTTCCCACTCGTGTCGATCCACTCCAGGCCGAGGCTGTCCACGGCCACCGACCACACCCGCTCGGCGGTCATCGGCAACTCGTGCACCGGCCGCCCGATCACCTTGGCGATACCGTTCGCGATCGCCCCCGGGGTGGGCACGCTCGGCGGCTCCCCCACGCCCTTGGACCCCCGGGGCCCGGCGTTCGGGGTGTCGATCTCGATCCAGCGGATGTGGATCGGCGGGGCGTCGCTGGCGGTCTGCAGCTTGTAGTCCAGCAGGCCCGGGTTGCGCTGGCGCCCCTGCTCGTCGAACCAGGTCGCCTCGCTCAGCGCCTGCCCGATGCCCATGAGCACCCCGCCGTAGACCTGGCCGTCGGCGCCGATCCGGTTCAGGATCACCCCGGAATCGTGCGCGGCGGCGAACTCCATCACCCGCACCACACCGGTCTGGCGGTCGACCTTCACCCGCGCCGCGTGCGTGATCAGCTGCGGGGCGAGGAAGGTCTCCATGCCGAGCACGCCGACACACGACGACGTCTCCCCCGGCGGGTTCTCCGGCAGCTCCCCGGATCCCTTGCCCAGCAACGGGGTTCCGCTGCCGGCCAGGTCGGCGATGCTGACCGCGACGTCCGGGGAGCCGGCCGCACGCACCACGCCGTCGGCCAGTTCGAGCTCGGCGGCATCGATCTCGAGCTGCTGCGAGGCCAGCTCGAGCAGCTGCGCGCGCACCTCGCGGGCCGCCTCGATCACCGCGCGCCCGTTGTTGAACGTGGTCTGCGACCCCGAGGCCCCCATGTCCCACGGCCCGGAATCGGTGTCCTGGTAGTGCAGCGTGAAGTCCTCCGGGCGCATCCCCAGCTCGGCCGCGGCCAGCAGCGGCAGGCCCATCACCGCACCGCTGCCGCACTCCTGGGCCCCCGTGATGATCACCCCGGTGCCGTCGCCGTTGAGCTTGACGTACGCCCCGGACGGTGAGGCCATCGAGGGCCACCACCCGCACGCGATGCCGATCGCCTCGTCGTCCGGCAGCTCACCACGCAGGTAGTCGTCGTAGCCGATCAGCTCCAGTGCCGCCTCGAGCGCCTGTTTGGCGCCCACCTCACCGAACACCTGCCCGGCCGGGCCGACCGCGCCCGCCTCGATCAACGTGCGCCGCCGCAGTTCGGCACCGTCCAGCCCGATCGCCGCGGCGATGGCGTCCATGTGCTGCTCCAACGCCCAGCAGGTCTGCGGGGCCGTGGGGGCACGCACCGACGCCGACGGCTGATTGGTGGAGTAGACCAGGCGCGACTCGACGTTGACGTTCTCGAGCACGTACGGACCGCACGCGTGCATGGCGGCCATCTGCGCGAAGAAACCGCCCTCGCCGCAGTAGGCCCCGCCGTCCAGGGTGAGCCGACCCCGCCGGGCCACGATCCGCCCGTCGCGCATCACGCCGGTCTCGAGCTCGATCAGCATGCCCTCGCGCCGGTGGTCGGGGGCGATGAACTCCTCGCGCCGGCTGAACACCAGCTTGACCGGACGCCGCGCGGCGCGGGCCAGCGCCGCGATGTGCCCCTCGAAGTGGAAGTCGCACTTGGACCCGAACCCGCCGCCGAGCAGCGGCACGATCACCCGCACCGCCGACTGCGGGATGCCCAGGGTGTGCGCCACCCCGTCGCGAGCCGCGAACGGCACCTGGGTCGAGGTCCAGACGGTCACCTTGTCGCCGGTCCACTGCGCGATCACGGCGCGGGGCTCGATCGGGGCGCCCTGGGAGGCGTCGGCCCGGTAGGTGCCCCGGACGACGACGTCGGCAGTGGCCATCGCGGCGTCCGCATCGCCCTTGACGATCGTCGAGCGGCCCAGGATGTTGCCGTCGCGGCCCATCGAGCGGCTGCCGCCATAGGACTGCCAATCGGCGTGCACCAGCGGGGCCCCCGGCTCGGCGTTGGCGACGAAGTCGGGCAGCGGGTCGAGCACCTCGTAGTCGACCTCGATCGCGGCCGCTGCCGCCCGGGCCAGCTCCGGCGTCCGCGCGGCGACGGCGGCGACCACGTCGCCTTCCCAGCGGACGACGTCGTGGGCGAACAGGTGCCGGTCGGAGACCATGCCCCCGTACCGGATCTCGGGCACGTCGACGTGGGTGATCACGGCGAACACCCCGGGCATCGCCCGTGCGGTCGCGGTGTCGATCCGCGTGATCCGCGCATGGGGGTGGTCGGCGAACCGGAACGCCGCGTGCGCCTGCCCGGTCAGGTTCAGGTCGGCGGTGTACCGGCCGGCGCCGGTGACCTTCTCCTTGCCGTCGGGGCGGATGAACACCTGCTCGACTCGGTCCGTCACCGTCATGACTGCCACCTCGTCCTCGTGCTCGGCCGGATCTCGGTAGGCCGAGGGTAGAGCAGGGTGCCCCCGGCCGATCGGTGTGGGTCGCCCCGGCAGATCGGGGGAGATCCACTTCGCCCCCAGCTCCACCCGATAGTGACGTGATATCAACGCAGAGTGACTCCTCGCCGGTCACCGGCCGGACTGCCCGCGTCGTCCATCGATCTGAGGGACGGCGCCCCCGCCGGGTCCGACCTCCTCGACCGGCGGGGGCGCTCCGGCCGACTCGCCGGCCCCCGCACTCCTCGCACCTGGCGCATCACTCGGCTGTTCCGACGCGCCAGGCTCACGCCCGCCACCGTGGCGCCCCTGATCGTCGTGCTGGTCGTCGCCGCGACCTTCCTGGTGCACTGGCAGGGCACCACCCGTCGCGCCATGGGCGACACCTACTGGTACGCCCGAGCGGCCCAGCTCGCGGTCGGCGTCCCCGAACCCGTGGCCTCGACACGGGCCGCCGACCTCAGCTGCCGCGAGATCACCCGCGCCCACGCCCTGGGCAGCCAACCGGTCCCCTGCACGGGCGGCTACCCGGCGCTGGCCTCACCGCGCTACCGGGCGATCTTCGACAGCCGCCCCGGGTACCCGTTACTGGCGGCGCCGGCGGTCGCGGTGCTCGGCCCGTGGAAGGGGCTGGCGCTGACCACGGCCGCCCTGTTCGTCCTGCTGGGCCTGGTGACCTACTTCGCCGGCCGGATCTCGGGACTGTCGCCACCGGCCTCGGCGATCGGCGCCTGCGCCCTGGCCGTCCTGCCCGTCGGGTACTGGAACAGCCGGCTGCTGGCCGATGGACCCGGCCTGCTCGCGATCATCGTCGCCCTGACCGGTGGCCTGGTCGTGCTGCGCGGACGAGCGGCGGCCGGCGTCCCCCTGATGATCACGGGGCTGGCGACCGCGTGCACGATCAAGCCGGCATCGGCGATGGCCGCGGCGATGGCCCTGATGATTGCCGGGGTCGCTCTGGGCGTCCGTCCCCAGCGGTGGCTGCCCCGAGGACGGCGACGCCCCGGATGGGTGCTCGCCGCGGTCGCGCTGGGATGCCTGGCTGCCTGGTGGTCGATCGCCCACCTGCTGGGCCTGCCCTCGCTGACCGAGACCGCGCAGGACCTGGCCACCCGCCACTTCTCCCGGCCCGACGTCGCCGACCCGTTGCGGCTGCTGGGCCGCCGCGCGGTGGCGTTGTGGGTCCACGGGGCGCCCGTCCGGCTGGGCCTGCCCTGGCCGCTGGCCCTGGTGCTGCCCGCCTGCGGTTACCTGATCTGGCGTCTGCGAGCCCGGGGATGGCTCTGGACGGCGATCTCCCTGGCCCCGATCGCGGTGGTCACCGCCCACCCGATGGCCAGCGAGTACCTCCGGCTGATCGCCCCCTGCTGGGTGGCCGTGGCCCTGGCGGCGGGCGCCCTGGTCGACCAGCTCGCCGGCCTCGCCCGCCCGGACCGGGACGCCCGTCGAATGGCCCGCTAGGCCCCGCCGGGAACCGCCCCCCGGTGCCGTTCCCCGGCGTCTGCCGACGTCATCCGACAGGCTTGACGCGTCACGGCCCGGGCACCATGCTGAACCTGATCTGTTTCGCATGGCGAGCAACTGTCGCGCATGACGCAACATTGCGGAGCCTGGGACGGACAGCAGCAGCGTCTCCTCAGACCGGAAGGGTCAGCGCCATGAGCACAGTGCCGAGTCGGGCTCGGACCGTCATCATCGGGTCCGGGATCGTGGGCAACAGCGTCGCCTACCACCTGGCCCGCCTCGGCTGGCGCGAGCTGGTCCAGATCGACAAGGGCCCGTTGCCCAACCCGGGCGGCTCCACCGGCCACGCGAGCAACTTCATCTACCCGGTCGACCACTCCCGCGAGTTCGCCGACATCACCAAGGACAGCGTCCGCCAGTACCAGGAGCTGGGCGTGTTCACCCAGTCGGGCGGCTACGAGGTCGCCCGCAGCGCCGAGCGCATGCAGGAACTCACCCGGCGCATCACCTCGGCCATCTGCTGGGACGTCCCGGCCGAACTGCACACCCCCGACCAGGTGCAGGAGAAGGTCCCGTTCCTGGACCCGTCGGTGATCGTCGGCGGCTTCTGGTCACCCACGGTCGGCGTGGTGGACTCCCTGCGCGCCGGCACCCTGATGCGCGAGCGGGCGGTCGAGCTGGGCGCGCTGACCACCGTGGCCAATGTCGAGGTCACCGGCATCGACGTCGAGCGCGGCCGCGTCGTGCGGGTGCGCACCGACAAGGGCGACATCGAGTGCGAGACCATCGTGATCGCCTGCGGCGTGTGGAGCCCCAAGATCGCGAGGATGGCCGGGGCACACATCCCCCTGACGCCCGCCGTCCACCAGATGATCTCGGTGGGCCCGGTGCCCGAGCTGGCCGCGATCCCCGGGGAGATCTCGTTCCCGATCGTGCGCGACATGGACACCTTCTGCTACGAGCGTCAGCACGGCAGCGACATGGAGGTCGGCTCCTACGCCCACCGGCCGATCCTGATGCGCGCCGAGGAGATCCCCTCGATCGAGCAGTCGGCCCTGTCCCCCACCGAGTTGCCGTTCACCTCCGACGACTTCGACCCCCAGCTGGAGCAGGCACTCGAGCTGATGCCCGCCATCCTGGGCAACCCGGACGTCGGGATCCGTTACGCCATCAACGGTTTGCTGTCGCTCACCCCGGACGGCTTCCCGGTGCTCGGCGAGTCCCCCGAGGTCGCAGGGCTGTGGTCGGCGGCCGCGGTCTGGATCAAGGAGGGCCCGGGCGTCGGTCGCATGATCGCCGAGTGGATGGTCGAGGGCGAGAGCGAGATCGACGGCGCCCACAGCGACATCGCCCGGTTCTACCCGCACCAGACCACGCGCCACCACATCGTCAGCCGCACCTCCGAGGCGTTCAACAAGACTTACGGCATCGTGCACCCGAGCGAGCAGTGGGCCTCCAACCGCGACGTCCGGCTGGCGCCGATGCACGCCAGCGAGAAGGAGCTGGGCGCGGTCTTCTTCGAGACCGCCGGCTGGGAGCGGCCGTTCTGGTACGCCTCGAACGAGGGGCTGCTGGGCGAGTACAGGGACCGTCAGGACCAGCTCATGCCGCGCAGTGCCGAGTGGGACAGCCGCTGGTGGTCGCCGATCATCAACGCCGAACACCTGGCGATGCGCGAGCGGGCCGGCGTGTTCGACCTGTCGGCGTTCAACATCTTCGACCTGATCGGACCCGGGGCGCTGGATGCCGTCCAGCGGGTCTGCGTGCAGAACATGGACGTCGGCGTGGGCAAGGTGGTCTACACCCCGGTGCTCTCCCCGCGCGGTTACTTCAAGTCCGACCTGACCGTGATGCGGTTGGGAGAGAAGCACTTCCGGGTGGTCACCGGTGGCGCCCACGGCAACCCGGACCGCAAGTGGTTCACCGATAACGCGGGCCCGGGCGTGGGTGTGGTCGACCTGACCTCGTCCTGGACCACGATCGGCCTGTGGGGCCCGAAGGCCCGTGACATCCTCGGGCGGCTGACGGACGACGACATCTCGCACAAGGGCTTCGGCTTCAGCTCCTGTCGCGAGGTCGAGGCGGCCGGCCTGCGGGTGCTGGCCTCGCGGATCAGTTACGTCGGCGAGCTCGGCTGGGAACTCTACGTGCCGATGGAGGCCGGCGCCCGGCTGTGGAACGCGGTGCGTGAGGCCGGGGCCGGCGACGGCCTGGTGCCGTGCGGTATCGGCGTCTACGGGACCACCGGCCGGCTGGAGAAGGGATACCGCGCCTACGGCGCCGAGCTGGACGGCGAGCGCACCGTCGTCGAGGCCGGCATGCAGCGCCCGAAGGTCAAGGAGGTCGACTTCATCGGACGCGAGGCCTACCTGCGCCAGCGCGAGGAGCCGCCGGCGTCCCTGCTGTGCACCCTGACCGTCGACGACCACACCAGCTCGACCGGCGAGAAGCGCTACATGCTCGGTGGGGAGCCGATCCTCACCCCGGACGGCGAGCCGTTGGTCGACGGTCACGGTCACCGCTCCTACGTGACCTCGGCCGGGTCGGGCCCGAGTGTCGGAAAGCACCTGCTGCTGTCTTACCTGCCGCCGGCCGTGGCGGTAGAAGGGACGAAGCTGTCGGTGCAGTACCTGGGTGAGCGCTATCCGGTGACCGTGGCAGTGGCCGGCTCCACGCCGCTGTTCGACCCGGAGAACACCCGGATCCGCGCCTGATCAACCGCCGCGGCTGCTCGCGGGAGTGGCCGTTCGAGGTGAGTACCTGCTCGAGGCAAGTGTCCGATCAAGGGAAGCGAGCGATGGCGAACGTCCTGGTCTGTATCAAACGAGTGCCCGGATCGAGCGGGCAGGTGCTGCTGACGGGCGACTCGATGTCGATCGATGCCCGCCACGTCGGGCACACCCTCAGCCCGCACGAGGAGTGCGCGATCGAGGCCGCAGTCCAGATCGCCGGGGACACCGGCGGCGCGGCCACCGTGCTCACCCTCGGCCCCGAGGGCGCGCTCGAGCAGTTGCGCGAGGCGCTGGCGGTCGGGGTCAGCTCGGCGGTTCACCTGGTCACCGCGGACGGGGGCAGCGGCGACTCCGGTGATGCCCACGGGCCGGCGGACGTCGCCGCGGCGATCGCCGACGTCGCGCGGCGCCGGGAGGCCGCCGGTGAGGGCTTCGACCTGATCCTGCTGGGCAACGACGCGGCCGACACCGGCGACTTCCAGGTCGGCGTCCGGCTGGCCTACCTGCTCGCGCGTCCGGTGGTGACCGGCGCGCGCACGGTGGCCGTCGACGGCTCGGGGCCCGCAGCGGTGGCGACCGTGATCGGGGACGGGCCGGCTGGCACCGAGGAGTTCCAGCTGCCGCTGCCGGCCGTGGTCACGGTCAAGGAGGGCGAGATCACCCCCCGCTACCCGTCGATCCCCGGGCGGTTGAAGGCCAAGAAGGCCCCGGTGGAGGTGATCGAGGCACCCGCCCCCGTGCAGGGGACGGCCCGGCGTGCCCTGGTGCTGCCCCCCGAGCACCCGAGCACGGTGCAGATCCTGGGAACCGACAAGGACACCGGTGCGGCCGCAGCCGCCGTGGTCGACGTCCTGCACACGATCGGAGTCGTGACCCGATGACCAGCACGAGCGCGACGATCGAGCGAGGCACGAGCGCTGAGGAGCGCGACCGATGAGCACGAGCGCGACGATCGAGCGAGGCACGAGCGCTGAGGAGCGCGACCGATGAGCACGAGCGCGACGACGGTCCTTGTCCTGGTCGAGGCCGAGCCGGAGGAGATGTCGACCCTCTCGCTCGAGGCCCTGACCTTCGCGCGGGCGCTGGCCGAGCCGGCGGGCGCCACCGTTCACGCCCTGGTGGTGGGCGACCTGCCCGCCAACGGTGCCGGTGAGCTCTCCTCGCATGGCGCCCAGGTCGTGCACCAGGTGAGCGACCCTCGGCTGGCGGCCTACAGCGCCGCGGCCTGGGCCTCGTGCGTCGTGGATGCGATCGGGGCCCAGTCCCCGGCCGTCGTCCTCGCTCCGGCGAGCCCGCGGGGCAACGAGGTGATCGCCCACGTGGCGGCTCGGCTCGACCTGCGGATGGCGGCCAACGTGACCGAGGTGATCTCGGCCCAGGTCCAGGACGCCTCGACCGGCGACGCCGCACTCGTGGTGCGCCGCCAGGTGATGGGCGGGGCGGTGCTCGAGGAGCTCGACCTGGTCGGGTCCCCCGCGCTGTTCACCATGGCCGGGCACGCGGTCGAACACACCACCGTTGAGTCACCGGCCCCCGCACAGGTGATCGCCACGGCGCCGATCTCCCTGTCCGCGGCGGACCTGGTGGCTGCGGTACGCCGCACCGTGCCCGTGGCCAGTTCGGGCACCGACCTGACGCGCGCCCGGGTGGTCGTGGGTGGGGGCCGCGGGGTGGGGGGCGCGGATCAGTTCGACGAGCTCATCGCCCTGGCCGGTCGGCTCGGTGGCGCCCTCGGGGTCTCGCGGGTGGTGACCAGCCTGGGCTGGCGCCCACACCACGAGCAGGTCGGCCAGACCGGCAGCCGGATCACGCCGGACGTCTACCTGGCGTGCGGGATCAGCGGCGCGATCCAGCATTGGGCCGGCTGCTCCAGCGCCAAGACGATCATCGCGGTGAACACCGACCCCGAGGCACCGATGGTGACCAAGGCGAACTACGCGGTGGTGGGCGACCTGCACCAGGTGGTGCCCGCGATCAGTTCCGAGCTGGACGCCCGACACCACTGAGTTCCTGCCCTGCCCCCGCCCCACCCCTCGTGATCATGCACTTTCGACTGTTCGAAAGTGCATGATCACGAGGGGTGGACGTCAGGTGAGCAGGGCGGCGGGGGTGGTCGAGGCTGACGCCAGCGCGGCGTCGGGGTCGACTCCCGCCACCTCCACGGCCCAGGTCAGGCAGCGGGCCAGGGTCGAGGTGCTGCCGGCGATCGCACCGCCGTCGGGCCCAGAGGGGTCGGCGATGCGCGCCGTGCCCTGCCGCACGCGGACTCGCATCGATCCCAGCAGGTAGTCGCCATCGCCCAGGCCGGTGGCTGCCATGGCGTCGGAGACCAGAGCGATCCGGTGCGGCCCGATGGTCTCGAACACCATCCGTACGACGTCCGCCGCGACGTGGACGCCGTCCGCGATCAGCTCGACCACCGCCTCGCCCCGCCCGGCGGCGCCGAGCGCCGCGGCCACCGGTCCCCCGGCGCGGTGGTGGAAGGGTGGCATGCCGTTGAACAGATGGGTGATGATCGGCGCCCGGCCCGTGGCGTCCAGGCAGTGCTCGACGGCTCGGGTGACGGTTGTCGCATCGGCGTCGGTGTGTCCGATCGCCGGACGGATCCCGCGGCGCGCCAGGGCGGCGATCAGGGTGTGAGCGCCGGGGAGTTCGGGGGCAAAGGTCCACTGCTGCAGAGCGTTCGGCGCACCCGCCGCAGCCGCGACGTCCGCCAGCCGCTCGACCAGACCGGCGCGCGGCGGTACCAGCGCAGCGGGGTCATGAGCGCCCCGGCGGGCCGGGCTGAGGAACGGCCCCTCCAGGTGGACGCCGGCCAGCACTCCCTCGGCGACCAGCGGGGCGAGTACCGATACCCGGTCGACCAGAACCGCTTCGGGCGCCGAGACCAGGCTGGCCACCACCCGCTCGACGCCCTCGGCGGCGAGAAACTCGATGGCGCGCCGGGTCCCGGCCTCACTGCTGCCGAACTCCTCGCCCAGGGCCCCGTGACAGTGCAGGTCCACCAGCCCCACGACGTCCGACGCACTCACCCCCCTGCCGCCTATTTGACGCTGCCGGCGGTGAGCCCACCGACCAGGTGCTTCTCGATCAGGGCGAACAGGATGACCACGGGCACCACGGCGAGCACCGATGCGGCGAACAACTGGTCCCAGTGCTGTTCGTAGCCGGTGACATAGGTGCGGAACCCGACCGTGAGTGGCTTCTTCTCATCGTCGATCATGAGGGTGAGCGCGACCACATACTCGTTCCAGGCCGCGATGAAGGTGAAGATGGTCGCAGTGACCAGTCCGGGCAGGGTGAGCGGCAGCATGATGCGCCGGAGCATCCCCACCCGGCCCACGCCGTCCAGGTTCGCCGCCTCCTCGACCTCGACCGGGATCGAGGCGAAGAAACCGTGCAGGATCCAGATCGCGAAGGCCAGGTTGAACGCGGCGTTGGTCAGGATGAGCGCCGCGTAGGTGTTGATCAGGTTCAACTGGAAGAACTGCCGGTAGAGGCCGACCACGAGCGAGGTCGGCGCGAACATCTGGGTGATCAGCACGACCAGCAGGAAGGCCCGGCGGCCGGGGAAGGCGTGCCGGGCGGTCATGAAGGCCGCCGGGATCGCGATCAGGATGACCAGCACCGTCGCGCCGGTGGCCACCAGCACCGAGGTGATGAGCCAGTTCGGGAAGCGGCCGTCGCCGAGCACCGTGGCGTAGGTGTCCCATTGCCATTCCCGGGGAAGGAACGAGGGCGGCGTGGACTTGACGTCGCTCGAGGTGCGCAGGCTGTCGAGCACCATGACGACGTAGGGCGCGAGGAAACCCAGGGCGACCAGGGCACCGATCAGGGCGGCCAGCCGCGGACGGCGCGTGACACTCACCGGGTCTCCTCCCGCCAGTTGATCACCTTGAGGTAGACGACCACCACGACCAGGATGAGCAACACGTTGATCACCCCGGTGGCTGCCGACATCCCCACGTCCTTCTCCTGGCTCTTGAACGCCAGCTTGTACATGAACGTGATCATGGTGTCGTGGGAGAAGCCGGGATTGCGGTCGTTCAAGGTGTAGATCACCGGGAAGCTGTTGAACACATAGATCACGTTGAGCACCGAGGCGATCATCAGCGCCGGACGCAGGAGCGGCAGGATGATCATGCGCCAGCGCTGCCAGCCCGAGGCGCCGTCCACCTGGGCGGCCTCGACGACCTCGTCCGGGATGGCGTTCAGGCCGGCGATGAACACGAACGTGGTGAACGGCAACGACACGAACACCCCGACCACGACCATCGAGGCCATGGTCAGCCGGTCGTCACCGAGGAAGTCGATGCTCTCCGAACGCAGGCCGATGGTGGTCAGGACATGGTTGATCAAGCCGTAGTTGTAGTCGTAGAGCAGGACGAAGATCTGACTGGTGATGACCAGCGAGGCTGCCCACGGCACGATGACGGCCCAGCGGACGACGCGGCGTCCGGGAAAGTCCTTGACCAGCAACTGGGCCAGCGCCAGCGAGATGACCACTGTCAGAGCAACCACGGCCACCACCCAGATCGCGGTGTTGCGCAGCACGACCGGCAGGTCGGGATGGGTCAGTACGTTGGCGTAGTTGTCCCACCCGGCCTCCCCCCTGCGCAGCCCGGTGATCGAGTATCGCGACCGGGACGCCTGGAACAGCATGACCGAGGGGAAGACCACGATGCCGGCGATCAACGCGATCGCCGGCGACAGCCAGAGCAGGGCCACCAGGGGATGAGCGCGACCGACGCCGGTGTGCCGCCCACGCTGACGCGTGAGCGGCACACCGCTGGCCGGACTCGCCGTGCCGACGCTGCGGTCGGACGAGCCGAGGGCCACGGATCAGCCTCCGGCCTCGGCGGTCTTCTGCAGCTTGTCCAGGACCTCCTTCGGGTCACCGGTGATCGCGGCACCCAGGTTCTGCTGGACGGCGAGCTTGATCTTGTCCCAGGTCGGGTCGTCGGTCGGGGTGAGCCGGGCGTTCGGCAACGTGTCCAGGTAGACCTTCAGCTTCTGGTTCGTGCTGAAGTACTCCACCCCCGACTTGGTCACCGGCAGGAAGCCCTCCTTCTCGATGAAGGTGTTGATCTGGTCCTTGGAGTAGTAGAGCTCGTAGAAGGCCTTGACCGCCTCGGTGTTCCCGGGCTTCTTGAAGGCCATCAGGTAGTCGGTCACCCCGAAGGTCTTGCTGTCGCTGCCGTCGCCCGAGGGGAACGGCGCGACCGCGTACTTGACCTTGGCGTCCTTGTCCAGGTCACCGGCCAGCGGCGAGAAGCCGATCACCATGCCGGCCTTGCCGGACTTGAACAGGTCGAACGCGTCGGCCCGGTTCGTCTTGGCCGGGTTGTTCTGGGTCAGGCCCTTGGTGGCCAGCCCCTTGAGGAAGGTCAGGGTCTTCAGGTTCTGCTCGGAGTTGATCGTCCATTTGCCGTCGGTCTTCCAGTCGCCGCCGTTGTTGAACAGCCACATGGAGAACTCGCCCTGGGACTCCTCCGGCCCCAGCGGGAGGGCGTAGCCGACGTTGCCCCCTGCCTTGATCTTGGTCGCCGCGGCCTCGAGTTCGGCCCAGCTCGTCGGCGGCCCGGCGATACCGGCCTTGGTGAACAGGTCCGTGTTGTAGAACAGCGCACGGGCACTGGACAGGTCGGGGAAGCCGTAGAACTTGCCGTCGTAGGTTCCGTACTTCTGGAACGTCTCCAGGATGTCCGATTTCACCTCGGCCGGCAGCACCTCGTCGGAGGTGTAGAGCAGGCCATCCTTGGCGTAGCTGGCGTACGCGTTGAGGTTCAGGATGTCCGGCGGCTGGTTGTTCTGGATCTGGGTCGAGGACTGCTGGTCGATGTTGTCCCAACTGACGACATTGACCTCGAGGTTGTGGCCGTACTTCTCGTTGTAGGTCTTGGCGAAGGCGTCCCAGAAGGCCTTCGTGTTGTCCTTGGAGTACTCGGCCGCCATCAGCGAGATCGTGGTCTTCGCGCCGCCCGCGGCCGAGCCCGACCCACTCGCAGAACTGGCCTGTCCGGCCGATCCGGCACCGGTCCCCCCTCCGCAGGCCGCCAGGAGCATCACCCCGGCCGCGGCCGTCGCGGCCTGGAAGGTCTGTCGTCGCGTGAGCCTCATGTCTCTCCTCGTCGAGTGCCGGATCCGTGCCCGCGGCGGACACGGAACGCCCGCCGCCGGGTCCATCGGACAAACTAGACGGGGCCATCGGACACTGCCAAGAGCGATCCTGAGCGCTCCCACTTGGTTTCGATCACAATCACGCAACGATCGCCGACAGCCGGACGGCGCGGCCCAGCCGCTCACCGGGCGGCCCCCGCCGGGCAAACGCCCCCCGTGCTCAGCCGCGCACCGATCTCAGACGCACACCACGCCGACCCCCCGCGCGCGCAGGGCCAGGACCTCCTCGGCTCGCTCCGGCGCCGTGGTGACCAGGCAGTCGATGCGATCCGCCGGGCAGATCGCCGCGAAGGTACGGCCCCCCAGTTTGTCCGCCGAGGCGACCACGATCACCCGGCGCGAGCGTTCGATCATGGCGCGCACGATCGCGGCCTCGTCCTCGTACCGGCAGGTGGCCCCCGCCTCGGCCGACAGGGCGTTGATCCCGACGATGGCCAGGTCGAACCACAACTGGGACACGACGAGCTCGGCCAGGGGACCGGTCACCTCGTAGGACTCCGGGCGGGCCACGCCACCCAGGGAGACACACCGCACGTGCGGGCGCAGCACGGTCTCGGCGGCGATGTTGAGCGCATTGGTGACCACGGTGAGCTCCCCGGCGTCCGCCAGGTCCTCGCGTGCGGTGATCGCCCGCACGGTCGCCGTGGTGGTGGTGCCGCCGTTGACGGCGACCACCTCACCCGGGGCGACCAGTGCGGCGGCGGCCGCCGCGATCCGGTCCAGCTCGCCGTCCCCCTGGCTCGAGCGATACCGGTAGGGCAGCTCGTAGGCCACCGAGGCAGCAACCACGCCACCGTGCTGCCGGGTCACCAATCGGCGACGGGCCAGCTCGGCGAAGTCCCGGCGGATCGTGGCCGCGGAGACCCCGAGCGCCTCCGAGGTCTCGCTCACCGACAGCCGTCCGCGCGTGGCCACCAGGTCGAGCAGAGTGGCCAGGCGTGCCGCCCGGCCGAGGATCTCCTCGGGCGCCGCGGGCTCGGTGGTCATGCGCACATGGTAGGACCCAGACCGTTGCTACCATTCGTTCACCTATGACCAATTAGGCCATCAATCGATCACAATCACTCACTCAGCTCCCTGATAGCCGCCCGTGGAGGCCCGATGTCCGAGCACGGAAGCCACCTGGCTGCCGAGGTTGCCGGCCAGCCCGACGACTGGGCCGCCGTCCTCTCGCGCACCGACGAGGCCCGGGCGGCCCTGCCCCGGCCCGGCCAACGCGTCGCGGTGATCGGATGTGGCACCTCGTGGTTCATCGCGCAGGCCTACGCGGCCCTGCGCGAGGACCTCGGGCAAGGTCCGAGTGACGCCTACACCGCCAGCGAGCACCGGCTCGGCCGGGGGTACGACCATGTCGTTCTCATCTCGCGCTCGGGCACCACGACCGAGGTGCTGTCGGTCCTCGACCGGGTCCGGGCGGACGGGACGGCACACGTGGCCTTCGTGGCCACCGCGGGCACCCCGCTGGCCGAGCAGGCAGAGCGCACCGTGCTGCTGCCGGAGGTGGACGAGCGCTCGGTCGTGCAGACCCGATTCGCCACCACCACCCTGGCCCTCTTGCGCTCGAGCCTCGGCCAGGACCTCGCACCGGTGATCGACCAGGCCCGCGACCTGCTCGCCGAGGACGAGCAGCGTGCCCTGGCGGCGCTGCTGGACGCCGAGCAGATCACCTTCCTCGGCCGGGGCTGGAGCATCGGGCTGGCGCACGAGGCCGCGCTGAAGTTGCGCGAGTCGACCCAGGCCTGGGCGGAGTCCTACCCCGCGATGGACTACCGGCACGGCCCGATCAGCATCGCCGGTGCCGGTCGAGCCGTGTGGTCACTCGGTCCGCTGCCCGACGGGCTCACCGAGCAGGTGCGGGCGACCGGGGCCCACCTCGAGCACCGCCCGATCGACCCGATGGCCGACCTGGTCCGCGTCCACCGGCTGTGCCTCGCCCGGGCCCGTCGGGCCGGACTCGACCCCGACCGTCCCCGCCACCTGACCCGGTCGATCGTCCTCGCCTGACCGCGCCCACCTCTCCCCCGTGATCATGCACTTTCGAACAGTCGAAAGTGCATGATCACCGGGGGTGGGGGTGGGGTGGGTGGGGGTGGGGTGGGTCAGCCGGCGAGCCAGGCCTTGACCTTGTCGGGGTTCTCCTCCACCCACTTCTTGCCGGCGTCCGCCGCGGACAGCTTGTCCACGGTGATGTACTTCGCGACCAGGTTCTGGTCGTCGTTGGTCCAGGTGAAGTTCTTCACCAGCTTCGCGGCCGGGCTGCCGGAGTCCATGAACTTCTTGGACGCGATCTTGTTCAGCTCGTACGGCGGGTAGTCGCAGGCCACCTTGGCCGGATCCGCGTCACACCCGTCGGTGTACGGCGGGAGGTTGACCTTGACCAGCTTGACCTCGGACAGGAACCACTGCGGCTCGTAGAAGTAGCCCAGCAGCGGCTTCTTCTGCTTCTCCGCCTGGCGGAACGCGGTGATCAGTGCGGTCTCGCTGCCGGAGTAGACGACCTTGTAGTTGAGGTTCAGGTTCTTCACCAGCGCCTCGTCGTTGGTGACGAAGGCCCGGTCACCGTCGAGCACCTGACCCTTGCCGCCGGACTCGGTGGTCTTGAACAGGTCGGCGTACTTGTTCAGGTTCTTCCAGTCGGTGATGTCGGGGTACTTGGCAGCCATCCACGGCGGCACGTACCAGCCGATCACGCCCTTGTTGCCGGTGAGCCCGGCATCGACGGCGACCTGCTTCTCGTCGATGTACTTCTTCACCAGGTCGGGGTGGCCCCAGTTCTCCAGGACGACGTCGACCTCACCGGACTCGAAGCCCTGCCAGGCCACCTCCTCCTTCAGGTCCTTCTTGACCACCTTGCACTTCAGGTCCCGTTCGGCGACGTAGCCGACCACGGCGGCGTTCGCCTCGTAGCCGACCCAGTTGTTGATCGCGATGTTGAAGGTGCCGCACTCCGCGCCACCGCCGCCACCACTGCCGGACGCCGCGGGTGCGGCCGAGGAGGCCGCTCCGGTGTCGCCGACCTTGGCGCCGCCACAACCACTGAGCACCAGCGCCACTGCGGCACTGGCGACCAGGGCGGTCACGCGTGCCGTCCTGAGTCCTCGCACTGTGTTCCGACCTCCTCGTAGATGGTTCCCCTGCGTTGTCTCAGGACCTTCCTGGGACGACTCCCCCCTGACAGCTCCCCGTGGTGGCTCGGCTCCCCTCACCGGCCGGGCCGGCCCACCCGCCGGGACGCGGCCTGGGTGACCCGGTCGAGCATGATGCCGAGCAGCACGATCGCCAGCCCGGCAGCCAACCCCTTGCCGAACAACTCACGTTGGGTGAAGCCGCCCACCACGTCGTTGCCGAGGGCTCCGCCACCGACCAGGCCGCCCATGACCACCATGGACAGCACGAAGATCAGGCCCTGGTTGGTGGCCAGGGTGACCGCCGGGGTGGCCATCGGCAGTTGCACCTTGCGAACGACCTGGGACGTGGTCGACCCTGCCGCCACAGCCGCTTCCACCGTCGTGGCCGAGACGGTCCGGATGCCGTCCGCGCAGATCTTGATCGCCACCGGGGCGGCGTAGACCACAGCGGCCACGATGGCGCTGAACCGCCCGGGGGCGAACAGGGCCACCACGGGCACCATGTACACGAACGGGGGCAGCACCTGGGCGGCGTCCAGGACCGGCCGGATGACGGCATCGGCGCGGTCGCTGCGGCCCATCCAGACCCCGACCCCCACGCCGAGCAGCATCACCAGCAGGGTGGCCACCAGGGTCGAGGCCAGCGTGATCATGCTGTCCTGCCACAACCCGGTCCAGACCATCAGGCCCAGGCAGATCACGGCCGGCACCGTCGCCCGCCACCGGCCGAGGATCCAGGCCAGCGCCAGGATCGCGATCGAGGTCAGCCACCAGGGGGAGGTCTCGAGCAGGGCCTGGAGCGGGTCGATGATCCCGCGGGTCACCCAGGTCATCAGGCCCTCGCTGAGCACCGGGAAGGTGTCCTGCACCCAGGTGGTCACGCTGTCGGCACCTCGGCGGACGTGCCGGCCCAGATCCCACGTGCCGCCGGCCGTGAACGGGAACTCCGCGTAGGCCACATAGGTACGCGAGAGCCAGACGGCCACCAGCGTGATCGCCGCGCCGACGCCCAGCAGCGGACGGCGCCACTGCTCCACGCGGCGGGCCAGCGGCGAGCGGTGACGCTGGGTGTGGCTGCCCCCCTCGCTGCGCAGGGCCATCGCGGTCGTCGTCCGGTCGAGCACGATCGCCAGCACCACCAGGGCCAGGCCCGCGTTGAAGGCCGTGCCGACGTCCACCGTCGACAGCGCCTTGATCACGTTCTTGCCCAGCCCCGGACCGTCGATCAGGGCGGCGATGGTCACCATGGCGAGGGCCGCCATGATGGTCTGGTTGATCCCGAGCACGATGGTGCGCCGCGACATCGGCAACAGGACGCCGCGCAGGGTCTGCCCGGGGGTCGCCCCCAGTGACTGCGAGGCCTCGACCGTCGCCTTGTTCACCGAGCGGATGCCATGAGCGGTCAGCCTGATCACCGGCGGCGCGGCGAACACCAGCGTGGTGATCACCGCGGACGCCAGTCCGATGCCGAAGAACAGCGCCAGCGGCGCCAGGTAGACGAACGGCGGCATGGTCTGCATGAAGTCCAGCAGCGGGGTGATCAGGCGATCGAACCGGTTGTTGAACCCGGCCAGGACCCCCAGCGGGATGCCGATCGCCAACGCCACCAGGACCGCCGCCGCAGTGACCGCCAGGGTCTCCATGGACGGCACCCACAAGCCCTGCAATCCCAGGAACACCAACCCGACCAGGGTCAGCAACCCCACCCGCAGGTTGCCCAGCCAGGTCGCCACGAAGGTGAACAGGGCCACCACGCCGAGCCAGCCCAGCCGGGGGAACTGTGCCCCCTCGGGCGGCACCGCGACCAGGTTCATGAACATCTGGCTCAGCGCGTTCAGGACGACCCGGATCTCGTTGAACACGTAGAGGAAGATCGGTGAGGAGTTGCGGTTGTCGTCCACCCAGTCGCGGGCGTCGTTCAGCGAGTGGTGCAACGAGGTGAGGTCGGACGGCGCCAGCGGCAGGGTGTGCGTACCGCGCAGGGCCGCCCAGGCGACGATCCAGACCACCAGGACGACCGCGACCTGCGCCGCCGTGGTGAGCCGGCGGCGTCCCCGGACGACGACCCCGACCTCGACGGGCTCGGGGGTGCCCGAGCCGGCCGCGCCGTCCCCGCCGTCCCGGGCGGTCGGCGTGGTCGCCGTGCTCACCGGGCCACCGTCACCGGACGCGAGGACGCCGCCGCGACCGTCTCGGTGGAGGTGATCACCCCGAAGATCTCCTCATCGCCCACCATGCCGATCAGGTTGTCCGCCGAGTCCATGATCCGGGCGGGTTTGCGGGCGGCCAGGACGGCGCGGACCGCCTCGTGGACCAGCACGTCCTGGCCCAGCACCGGCCCGTCCATCGGGTCACCGGGACGCGGGGGACGCATGATCCAGCGCAGGGTGAGCACGTGGGAGCGGTTGACGTCCTGCACGAAGTCGCGCACGTAGTCGTCGGCCGGCGCCCCGACCAGCTCGTCGCCGGTGCCCACCTGGATCTGCGCGCCGTCCCGCATGATCATGATGCGGTCGCCGAGTTTGAGCGCCTCGGACAGGTCGTGGGTGATGAAGACCATGGTCTTGCCGACCTCCTTGTGGAGGCGGATGACCTCGTTCTGCATGTCGCGGCGGATCAGCGGGTCGAGGGCCGAGAACGGCTCGTCGAAGAACAGCACCTCGGGGTCGACGGCCAGCGCGCGGGCGAGCCCCACCCGCTGCTGCATGCCGCCGGAGAGCTGATCGGGGTAGGAGGACTCGTAGCCCGACAGGCCCACGAGCTCGATCACCTCCATGGCCCGCCGGGTGCGCTCGGCCTTGCTCGCCCCCCGGATCTCGAGCCCGTAAGCGACGTTCTCGACCACCTTGCGGTGCGGCAGCAGGCCGAAATGCTGGAAGACCATGGAGAACTTCGTCCGGCGCAGCTCGCGCAACCGGCGGGCGTCGACGGCCAGGATGTCCTGCCCGCCGAACATCATCGTCCCGGAGGTGGGCTCGATCAGGCGGGTGAGACAGCGCAACAGGGTGGACTTGCCCGAGCCGGACAGGCCCATCACCACGAAGACCTCGCCCGGGGCGACGTCGAAGGTGACGTCACGCACCGCGGCGGTGCACCCGGTTGCATCGATCAGCTCGCGCCGGCTGAGTGCCGCCAGCTCCGGTGAGCGGGGAACCTTGTCGGCACCGGGGCCGAACACCTTCCACAGGTCACGGACGCTGATCACCGACTCGGTCTCGCGCTGCTGTTGATCCGTCATCTCCGGGCAACCTTCCTGGCAGTGCGAACGGCCATCAGGTGTTTCGCATGACGACACTGCGTTGCGCATGACGCAATCCGGGTGGTCATCGGGCAACAGAATCGACGGGGACTGTGACCAGCGTCAAGCGTTCCCGGTCAGAAGAGTGCCTCAGGTAGCAGATTGTTACTGTACGCCACGGCGAACGGGCTCCACGTCGTGCCAGCCCATCCGCTCGGAGATCTCCCGAGCCGCGGCGACGACCCGGGAGGCCACCTCCGGCGTCCGTTCTGCCGTGAGCCGGAAGGTCGGCCCGGAGGCACTCAGGGAGGCGATCACGGCGCCGTCCACGGCCCGGATCGGGGCCGCGATCGCCGTCAGGCCCTCCTCCAGCTCGTCGACGGCCAGGGCCCAGCCCCGCCGGCGGACCTCGTCCAGGTCACGCTGGAGGGCCACCGGGTCGACCACGGTGCGTGAGGTGAACCGGCGCAGGGAGCGCAGGGCGTCCGAGACCACCACCGGCGCCGCGTGAGCGAGCAGGACCTTGCCGTTGGACGTGGCGTGCAGCGGGATGCGCTGGCCCGCCCAGTTCTGCAGCGCCAGGGCCGAGGGACCGCTCACCTGGTCGAGGTAGAGCGCCTCGGCGCCCGACAGCACGGCGACGTTGACAGTCTCACCGACGGCCTTGGCCAGCCGGACGGCGACCGGCCGGCTCTCCTGGATCAGGTCCAGCCGCACGGTGGTCGCCCCGGCGAGCCGCAGCACGCCCACGCCCAGGCGGAACTTGCCCCGGTCGGAGACCTGTTCCACCAGGTCGTGCGCCTCGAGCGTGGCCACCAGGCGGAAGGCGGTGGACTTGTGGACGCCGAGGCCGGCCGCGATCTCGGTCACGCCCAGTTCGCCGTCCCGGGCGAGGGACTGCAGGATCGTCAGGGCACGGTCCACGGACTGCACCAAACCCGACCCGTTGTCAGCCCCCCGCTGGTTGTTGCTCATGGCGCATCAGTATGCGCGATACGCACGGGGAAGGGCGAGTGCCGTCCGTCCCGTCGGAGGCACGCTACCCCCGGTCCTGCCGGTCGGTGGCCCGGACCAGCATCGACCGGATCGCCCAGAGGACGCCCACGCCGAGGGCACCGCCCAGGGCGAATGGCTCCAGCGCCGAGGGCGCCAGGGCCCCGAGCAGGGCGATCACGGCGCCGTAGAGGATCGACAGGCCGACGAGCGCCGTGGCTCCGGCGCGGGAGACGAAGAAGGGGATCATGTCCGCCGACCGTAGGCCGGGTCTCGCCGGCCCGGAACGATCGGCGGCAGGAATGCCCTGTCCTCCGGTCGCAGGATCCCCGCCCGCCCGGCGGCACCGCATGATGAGGTCTTGGCCGTGCCCAGCGACCCGATCTCCGGCCCGGTGCCGTCCACCACAGCGGACGACGGCCCCCCGGAGGCGATCCATGCCTGGGATCGGTTGCTCCCGGCATGGCACTGGCTGGTGGCAGCCCTCGGGCTGGTCACCGGCGTCCTGATCGCCACCGACCGCACCGAGCCGGTCGGCTCCCGCCAGGCGGCCCTGGGCTGCCTGGGCCTGCTCGCGGCCTGGTACGCCCTGGCCGGTGGGCGACTGCTCGGGCCCGGTCGATCGCCTCGCCAGGTGACCGTCGCGGTCGCGGTGACCTCGACCCTGGCGGTGCTGCTGTTCGCGCTGGCGCCGGTCGGCGCCGTCCTGCTGTTCGCCCTCTACCCGCAGCTGTGGATGAGCCTGCCCACCCGGCGGGCGGTCGTGGCAACGGTGGGGATCGGGACCTGCGTCACCGCAGTGGCCGTGCTGCGGTCGGAGGGAGACCGCGCCGCACAGCTGGGCTGGGTCGTCAGTGGAGCACTGGGTGCGGCCTGCGCGATCCTGCTCGGGATGTGGATCACCATCGTGGTCGCGCAGAGCCGGCGCCGGGCCGGTGCACTCGAGGAGCTCACCAGGCTGCGGTACGAACTCGACCACCTGAGCCGCCAGGCCGGGGCTGCGACCGAACGCGATCGGTGGGTGGCCGAGGTCCACGACACTCTCGCCCAGGGGTTCGCCGGCATCACCTTGCTGCTGGAGGCGGCCCAGGCGCGCCTGCCCGAGGACGACGTGGACACCCGCCGGCTGCTGGCCTCCGCGCACCGGACGGCACAGGAGAACCTGTCCGAGGCGCGGGCGTTGGTGGCAGGGCTGACGCCCCCGGCGCTGCGCGAGACGGCGCTGGCCGAGGCCCTCGGCCAGCTGATCGACCGAGCCGGGAGCACCGGGCCGGAACAGGTCGACCTCGCACTGCGGGGAACACCGCGCCCCCTGCCGCCGGATCTGGAGGTGACGGTGCTGCGGATCGCCCAGGAGGCGATCACGAACGCGACGAGGCACGCCCGGGCGCGGCGGGTGCACGTCGAGCTGTGCTACCGCCCCGACTCCCTGGCGCTGGAGGTGCGCGACGACGGGTGCGGGTTCGCCCCCGGACCTGCCCACACCGGCGTCGGGTTGACCACCATGCGGATGCGCGCGGCCCACGTCGGCGGCCGGCTCACCCTCGACAGTGGGGCGACCGGCACCGCCGTGCTGGTGGAGCTGCCGGTGAGCCGACCGTGAACGCCCCCTCCCCCGGGCAGTCGGGGCAGCGGGACGATCCGTGCGGCCCGGTGACGGTACTGGTGGTCGATGACCATCCCGTGGTCCGCGAAGGGCTGGAGGCGGTGCTCGGCTCTCACCCCGGCGTGGAGGTCGTCGCCGCCGTGGGCACGGCCGAGGACGCCGTCCGGGTGGCCGCGGCCCTGCGGCCCGCCGTCGTCCTGATGGACCTGAGGCTGCCGGGCATGGACGGTCTGGCCGCGATCCGCGAGATCGTCACGGCGGGGCTCGGCGCCGTCCTCGTGCTGACCACGTTCAGCAGTGAGGCGGACGTGCTCCAGGCGCTGGCTGCCGGCGCCGGCGGGTACCTGCTCAAGGACAGTCCGACCGCCGATCTGGTCCGGGCGATCCTGGCCACCGCCCGCGGGGAGACCGTGCTGTCGCCGCCGGTCGCCGCACAGCTGGCCCAGGGACTGCGCCAGCCGGCCATGCCGACGCTCACCGAGCGCGAGGTACAGGTGCTGACCGGCATCTCGCGCGGCCTGTCCAACCCGCAGATCGGGCGTGAGCTGTTCATCGGCGAGACCACGGTCAAGACCCACGTCCGGCGGATCTTCGAGAAGCTGGGGGTGGAGGACCGCACCGCGGCCTGCACGGTGGCGATCGCCCGTGGACTCCTGCCGCCGCCGCTACTGCCGCGCCGATCGCCGATCGCCGATCGGGATCGGGGCGGGGCAAACGGGTGACGACCCGTTGGCCGAATCGCTCGACCGGTCGATGAACCCCGTGTGGGTGGGCTCGGCCGGGTGACGCATCGCGCTGCCCCACGCCGTGGTGGGTTGGTGGGGTTGGCGTCGGGGTTGATGCTGGCCGGGTTGGCGGCGTTCTTCTCCTCACTGACCCAGGCAGCGTTCACCGCCACCACCGCCAACGCCGGCAGCGCCCTGACCGCCGCCGACCTGGACGCCTGGATCCCGACCGCGGTCACCACCACCCGCACCGGACCCACCACCTGCCAGGTCACCTGGACCCCCGCCACCGGACTACGCCCCGGCATCACCTACGACATCACCGACGGAACCACCACCCTGGCCAGCACCCAACCCGGCACCACCTCCACCGTGACCGTCCCGACCAGCGCGCTGACCCCTCACGTCCACGCCCGCCACGGCACCTGGACCTCGACCGCCTCCACCACCGCAACCACCCCCTGCACCGGCTACCCCGACCCCCCCGAGATCACCACCACCCCCACCGACACCCAGATCACCGCCACCTGGACCACCCCCGCCGACAACGGATCGGCGATCACCAGCTACACCGCCACCACCACCCCCGCCACCCAAACCTGCACCCTGACCCCCACCGACCCCCTCACCTGCACCTTCACCGCCCTGACCAACGGCACCACCTACACCGTCACGGTCACCGCCACCAACACCAACGGCACCACCA
>JAEUJN010000084.1 GCA_016794595.1 Kineosporiaceae bacterium | reverse complement strand
GTCGCCGACCCGATGCCGATGTGAGCAAGGCCGCTACGGCACCCGGGCGGTCTCCCACAGGGTGTGACACCCTGACGCCAGAAGTCCGTCAGTCCTCCAGGAGGTCCTCGAGAATGAAGATCGTCGTGTGCGTGAAGCACGTCCCGGATGCGCAGGGCGACCGCCGTTTCACCGACGACCACACGGTTGATCGTGAGGGCGTCGACGGTCTGCTCTCCGAGCTCGACGAGTACGCGGTCGAAGAGGCGCTGACCATTGCCGAGGCCCGCTCCGCGAGCGGGGAGGACTCGACGGTGACCGTGCTGTGCATGGGCCCGGAGGGCGCCACGGACGCCGTGCGCAAGGCACTGCAGATGGGCGCCGACGCCGGCGTTCACGTGTGCGACGACGCCCTGGCCGGCTCGGACGCGCTGGCCACCTCCAAGGTGTTGGCCGCCGCGCTGAGGACGCTGGAGTTCGACCTGGTGCTCACCGGGATGGCCTCCACCGACGGCCTGATGAGCGTGGTGCCGGCGATGCTGGCCCAGCGCCTGGGCCTGCCCCAGGTCACCCTGGCCGGCAAGGTGGAGCTCGACGGAACGACGGTGCGCATCGAGCGGGACGGCGACAGCGCCACCGAGGTGATCGAGGCGCCGCTGCCGGCCCTGGTGAGCGTCACCGACCAGATCAACGACCCGCGCTACCCCTCCTTCAAGGGGATCATGGCGGCCAAGAAGAAGCCGGTGAACACGCTGTCCCTGGCCGACCTGGGGCTGTCCCCGGACGACGTCGGCCTGAGCGCCGCCTGGTCGGTGGTCGAGGCCGTGGCCGCCCGCCCGCCGCGCCAGGCCGGCCAGCGGATCACCGACGAGGGCGACGGTGGCACCCGCCTGGTGGAGTTCCTCGCCGGCGCCAAGATCGTCTGACCCACCCGACCGGTACTCGCAGAGGAGAGACCCCGATGGCACAGATCCTCGTGCTGGTCGACCACGTCGACGGCACCGTGCGCAAGACCACCACCGAGCTGCTGACCCTGGCCGCCCGGCTGGGGACCCCGGCGGCCGTGTTCATCGGCGCCCACGCCGACGCCGCCCTCGGGGTGCTGACCGAGTTCGGCGCGAGCACCGTCTACACCGTCGACGTGCCCGGGCTGGGGGAGTACCTGGTGGTGCCCAAGGCCGAGGCCCTGGCCGCCGCCGTGACCGCTGCCGGTGCCCAGGGCGAGGTGGGTGGGGTGCTGATCTCCTCGACCCCCGAGGGCAAGGAGGTCGCGGCCCGGCTCGCGGTCACCCTGGACTCCGGGTTGATCACCGACGCGGTCGACGTGCAGGCCGGTGAGGGCGGCCCGGTGACCACCCAGTCGGTGTTCGCCGCCGGGTACGCCGTCACCGCCCGGGTCACCCACGGCGTCCCGATCATCACCGTCAAGCCGAACAGTGCCGAACCGGTGCCCGCGCCCGGTGCCGAGCCGCCGTCCGTCGTGCCGGTCGCCGTCACCGTCTCCGAGCTGGCCCACGCGGCCACGATCATCGAGCGCAAGCCCAAGGCGAAGACCGGTCGCCCGGACCTCACCGAGGCCGCGATCGTGGTCTCCGGCGGGCGGGGCACCGGCGGCGACTTCGCCCCGGTCGAGGCGTTCGCCGACAGTCTCGGCGCGGCGGTGGGCGCGAGTCGGGCGGCCGTGGACGCCGGTTGGTACCCGCACTCCAACCAGGTCGGGCAGACCGGCAAGCAGGTCAGCCCGCAGCTGTACGTGGCCTGCGGGATCTCCGGGGCGATCCAGCACCGGGCGGGGATGCAGACCTCCAAGACGATCGTGGCCATCAACAAGGACCCCGAGGCGCCGATCTTCGAGCTGGCCGACTTCGGCGTGGTCGGTGACCTGTTCGCCGTCCTGCCGCAGGCGACCGGGGAGGTCACCAAGCGCAAGGGCTGAGCTGCCGGCCCGCTCTGCGACGAAACGGCCGGGCCGCTTAGACTCCGGCGAGTGAGCGCCTACCTCGACCACGCGGCGACCACACCCATGCGGCCGCAGGCGATCGCCGCCGTGTGTGCCGTCATGGCGCAGGTCGGCAACGCCTCGTCCCTGCACACCTCCGGACGGCGGGTCCGCCGGGTGGTCGAGGAGGGTCGCGAACAGCTGGCTGCCCTGCTGGGCGCCGGGCCGAGTGAGGTGGTCTTCACCGCGGGGGGCACCGAGGCGGACAACCTCGCGGTCAAGGGGCTGTTCTGGGCCCGCCGGGCCGCCGACCCCCGCCGCCGGCGGGTGATCGCCTCGGCGGTCGAACACCACGCGGTGCTGGACCCGGTGGACTGGCTGGCCGAGCACGAGGGCGCCGACGTGGTCTGGCTCGGGGTGGACCCCACCGGCCGGGTCGACCCGGCTCAGGTGCGCGAGGCGATCCTGGGCGCCGAGCACGGCCCGGACGGTGTGGCACTGGTCAGCGTGATGTGGGCCAACAACGAGGTGGGCACCGTGCAGCCGGTGGCCGAGATCGCCGCAATCGCGCACGAGTACGGGGTCCCGGTGCACTCCGATGCGGTGCAGGCCGTGGGCAGCCTGCCGGTGCACTTCGCCGCCAGCGGGGTCGACGCCATGACGCTGAGCGGGCACAAGCTCGGTGGCCCGGTGGGCGTCGGTGCCCTGCTGGCCCGCCGGGGGCTGGAGCTCACCCCGGTGCTGCACGGTGGCGGGCAGGAACGGCAGCTGCGCTCGGGCACGCTGGACGCCGCGGGGATCAGCGGGATGGCGACCGCAGCCGCGCTCGCGGTCGAGGGCATGGCCACCGACGGACCCCGGCTGCGCGCGTTGCGGGACGCCCTGGTGGCCGCGGTGCAAGCCGAGGTGCCGGACGCCGTCCTGCGCGGGGCGCCGATCGCGCCCGCCGCGGACGGCATCCTGCCCAGGCTGCCGGGCAACGCCCACTTCACCTTCCCCGGCTGCGAGGGCGACTCCCTGCTCTACCTGCTGGACGCGCGCGGGGTGGAGTGCTCCACCGGTTCGGCGTGCCAGGCGGGCGTGCCGCAGCCGAGTCACGTGCTGCGGGCGATGGGCCTGCCGGACTCACTCAGCCGGGGCGCGCTGCGCTTCAGCCTGGGCTGGAACTCGACCCCGGACGACGTGTCGGCACTGGCCGCGGCCATCGGACCGGTGGTCGCCCGCGCTCGCCGGGCGGGGCTGGCGGCCGGCGGCCTGGACCGGGGCTGAGACCGTGCGCGTGTTGGCCGCCCTGAGCGGCGGGGTGGACTCCGCGGTCGCCGCCGCCCGGGTGCGCGACGCCGGCCACGAGGTGGTCGGGGTGCACCTGGCCCTGGCCCGGGAACCGGCCACCGAGCGCACCTCCGCCCGGGGGTGCTGCACGCTCGAGGACGCCGGGGACGCCCGGCGGGTGGCCGACCGGCTCGACATCCCGTTCTACGTCTGGGACCTGGCCGAGCGGTTCAGCCAGGAGGTGATCGAGGACTTCGTGGCCGAGTACGCGGCCGGGCACACGCCCAACCCCTGCCTGCGCTGCAACGAGCGGATCAAGTTCTCGGCCCTGCTGGACAAGGCCCTCGCCCTGGACTTCGACGCGGTCGCCACCGGCCACTACGCCCGCCGCGTCGACGGCGCGCACGGCGCCGAGCTGCACCGGGCGGTCGATCAG
>JAEUJN010000070.1 GCA_016794595.1 Kineosporiaceae bacterium | reverse complement strand
CCACAGCCAGGACCACCTCGACGCCGTCGCCGCCGAACTCAACAACCGCCCCCGCCAGACCCTTCAGTGGCAAACTCCCCAGCAGCAGCTCAACAAGCTGCTCGTTGCAACCACCACTTGAGACCGCCGTGCATGATCACGAGGGGCGGGGGGTGTCGGCGGGGTCGAGCAACGAGGCCAGGCGCACCGGTGCCGCGACCGGCCGGGCGTCGACGAACCCCCCGGGACGCCGTCCGGTGACGTCCGCGACCAGGCGGTCCACCGCCGTCCCGCAGACCCGTCCCTGGCACCAGCCCATGCCGCACCGGCTGAGCAACTTGGCGGTCCGGGGGTCGGTGGCGCCCAGCTCGCGCACCACGTGACGCAGGCGATCGGCCGGCACCTCCTCGCACCGGCACACGATCGTGGACGGCGTCAGTGCCTCCACCCAGCCGGGCGGAACCGGGTGGGCGGCGTGCATGGTGGCCGCGAAGGCCGACAGCCGGCGGCGCTCGGCCAGTTCGGCGCCGTCCGGGGCACTCGGGACGCCGCGCACCCAGGCGGCGGCCGCCGATCCGGCCAACCGGCCGGTCACCTGGGCCAGCGGGGCCCCGCCGATCCCGCCGACCTCACCGGCGACGTACACCCCAGGGACGCCGGTGCGCCCCTCGGCGTCGGCCACCACCGCCGCGGCGCCCGCCGGACCGATCGCATGGGAGACCCCGAGCGTGCACCCGGCCTGTTGGGCCAGCTCGAGCCGGGGGGTGAACCCCCACCCCACGGCCAGGGCGTCGGCACGCACCCAGCGCGCCGATCCGGGGACCAGGCGGCCCTCGCCGGTCAACCGCGCCACCTCGACGGCCTCCAGCCGGTCACGGCCGCGGGCGGCCACCACGATGTGCCGCGCCCTCACCGGGATCCGTTGCCGGGCAAGGGTTGCCGCGTACTGGGCGCCCTCGATCAGGGCGCGGGGGACGGCGGTTGCGCTGCGCCAGCGGCGCGCCCACCCCCGGCCATCCCCGGCCTCGAACACCGCTGCCACCTCGGCCCCCGCCTGGGCCAGGCCGGCAGCGAGCGAGAGCAGGAACGGGCCGGTGCCGGCCACCACGACCCGGCGACCGGGCAGGACCTGGTGCTCCTTGAGCAACGCCTGGGCTCCCCCGGCCGCGAGCACCCCGGGCAGGTCCCAGCCCGGGAAGGGCAGCACGGTGTCATGGGCACCGGTGGCGATGACCACCGCGGTCGCGGCCACGGTGACCGGCCGCTCCCCGCCCCCGTCGGGCCGGCCGCCGCCGGCCTCACCGCCGGCCTCACCTCCGGCCCCGCCGCAGGCCTGAACGGCATGGACGACGACCCGCCCACCCTCGGGGTCCACCCGCCAGACGCGGTGACGGGGTCTGTGGGTGAGCAGCCCGATCGCGGCCGCGCCGTCCACCGCCGTGCGCAGGGCGGTGAAGGCCTCGACCGCGTGGTGCTGGGCTCCGAGCCCATGCGGCCCGTGCCGCCAGTACTGGCCACCGACTCGCGCCTCGGCGTCCAGCAACACCACCTTGGCACCACCGGCGGTGGCCGCGGCCGCAGCCGCCATTCCCGCCGGCCCGCCGCCGATCACCACCACCTCGGTGGTCAGCAGCTCACCCGGGCCCACGTGCCCTGCGGCCGCGACCGCCGGCGGGGGCACCGCGCCCTGCTGGACCCGCACCACCATCCCCTCCTCGGCCGGGGTGATGCAGGCCCGCTGGTCACCGACGTCGTCGATCACCACCAGGCAGTCGTGGCAGATCCCGATTCCGCAGAACAGTCCCCGCGGATCGGCCTCCCCGCGCGTCGTCCTCAGGGTGCGGTCACCGGCCGCCCACACCGCGGCACCGACGCTCTGCCCGGGCCGGAAGGGGACGCTGCGCCCCTCGAAGGTGAAACTCTGCCCGCTCACGCCGCCCCCTCGAAACGCGCGGGACCCAGCGGTCCCAGGTCGGCGCTGGGGGGTGCCCCGGTCAGCAGTTCGGCGACCAGTTGCCCGGTTCCCGCGGCGAGCACGATGCCCGCCCCCTCGTGACCGCAGGCGTGGATCAGCCCCGGTGCCCGGGGATCCTCGCCGATCACCGGCAGGTGGTCGGGGGTGTACGGCCGGTACCCGCGGTAGGTGCGCAGCAACCGGGCGCCGGCCAGCACCGGGAACAGCTCGACCGCCTGGGCGGCCAGGCGGCGGACGACCGCGGTGGGGATCGCCGGGTCGAACCCGACCCGTTCCCGGCTGGCGCCGATCAGGATCGTGCCCGACGGTGTGCCCTCGACCACCGCACTGGATTCCAGACCGGCCGAGTCGCTGGCGACGTTCGAGACGTACTCGGCGGCGTAGACCTTGCGGCGCACCAGGGGTGGCAGCGGCTGGGTGACCAGGACGACGCCCCGGCGCGGCAGGATCGGCAGGTGCACCCCGGCCAGTGCCGCCAGCTGACCGGCCCACGGACCGGCGGCGTTGACCACCCGGCTTGCCTCGATCCGGGCCCCACCGGCCAGGATCACCCCACGCACCCGGTCCCCGGTGCGCATCAGTCCGGTCACCTCGACCTCGGTACGGACCACGGCACCGAGCCGGCGGGCGGCGGCGAGCAGGGTCGCGGTGGCGAGCACCGGCTGCAGCTGGCCGTCCTGCGGGTACAGCACGCCGCCGGCCAGGCCCGGGGCCAGGTGCGGTTCGAGATCCGGCAACGATTCGGGGCCGACCTGGATCGCCTCCACCCCGAGCGCTCGCTGGCCGTCGGCGATCCGGTCCAGGACGGCGACCGTCTCCGGCCGGGAAGCCACCATGAGCCCACCCTTGTGCTCGAGCTCGATCCCCCCGAGCGGGTGCCCGGTGACCTCCTCCAGGTGCGCGGCGACGTCCTGCCAGTGGCCCAGCGAGTGCAGGGCGAGCAGCAGTTCGGGTCCGGCGGGCTTGTCCGAGACGAGCAGGTTGCCCTCGCCGCCGCTGCTGGTGCCGCCCGCGAGGGGACCGCGATCGACCACGGTGACGGCCAGGCCGGCGCGGGACGCGGCCAGCGCGCAGGCGGCACCCACCACCCCGGCCCCGACGATCACGACGTCGGGCGCCCGGCCCCATGCGGAGGATCCGCCCACCGCGGTCGTCGTGCTCATGTCTGCGTTCGTATCACGCCGCTGAGGCACGGGTCACGAGGCTGGGCGGGAAGCTCCCGCGTCGCCGTTGGTCGCACTCGGTCAGTCGCGCTCGTTGCGCAGCACCGTGCCGGTCAGGGCGTCCACCGAGACCTCCCAGCGCACGCCGTCCGTGCCGTTGACGTCGATCTTCCACACCGTGCGGTCGTTCTCGTCGTCCAGTTCGATCTCCCGGACGGTTCCGGGCCGGGCGTCCAGGGCGATCTGCCGGGCCGCCAGCTGCGTGATGCCCTCGGGAACGGCGACGGCACCGGCCGAGGGCCCGGTGCTCGGACCGGTCGGTGCCGTGGTGGAGCCCGAGCCGGTCGAACTCGGCGAGGGGGTGTCGGTCGGGCTCGGCACGGCGAGCGGGTCGAGGCTGGGGTCGAGGGTGGGGTCGAGGGTGCGGTCCGCCACCGACGTCACCGTGATCGGGGCCACCGACCGCGACTCGCCACCGTCGAGCAGGGCCCAGACGGCTCCCGCTCCGAGCACCCCGAAGGCGAGCCCGCCCGCGGCGAGGGTCATCGTCGATCGGTTCATGGCGTCCTCCTGGTGACGTCGGCCGGGCCTGTCCGGCACACCACCAGGGTGTCGGCCGGCGCTGAGGCCAGCCTTGGACGCCGCTGAGCTGGCTCCAAGGTTGCGGCCTCCCGGCGTGGCGCTGGGTCTGGCGGAGCGCCCACCACATCGCCAGAATCCGGTGCATGACGGTCACCGGGCTGCGCTTCGAGACGTGCTGGAGCTTTCCGTACCCCTACCCCACCACGGGCCTCGGGACGGCGCTGACCATGTGCCTGCTCGGCAACGACCCGGGGCTGGCCTTCCTGACCCAGACCGATTTCGCCGATGACGTGGTCTACGTGCACGACGTCGACGGCGGCGAGGGCGCTCGGCACGCCACCCCGCTCGGTCAGGACACGGTGACCGGCTTCGACTACGACCGAGCCCGGCGCTGGATCTGGGCTTGCCAGGGGACTGTCAACGAGGACCTGGTGATCGCCTTCGACCCCAACACCGGCGCGCTGCAGCAAACCCTCACCCTGCCGGTGTCGGCGACCTTGCCCGGGCCGTCGGCGGTCGCCTGCAACGGCCTGTACATCGTGCGCGGCGGTGGCCCCACGCTGGAGGCGTGGTCGATGAACGGCACGCTGCTCGGTACCCGGGACTACCCGGGCCGGGGGATCACCGGCCTGTCCACCTCGGCCCTCGGCGGGTTCTGCTTCGTCGACGCCTACACCGACGAGATCGTGGTGATCGGCCCGCTCGGCAACGAACTGGCCGTCAGCAGCGGAGTCGGCGCCTCGGGCGGCATGGCCGCCATCGCCTTCGACCACCTGCGGCTTCGCGACATGGACGCCTTCCCCCAGGTCTGGCTGGACGCCGGGGTGATCGGGGATCCGGGGACGAAATACCATCCCGACACCCCGTGGGACCCCGACCCGTGGCTCGGACGGCACCGGCTCTACGTGGCGAACGAACTCGACCAGGTCATCCACGCGGGGTACCTCACCGCGGAGTGAGGGGGCACCGTGCAGCACAGGACGACACGGCGACGGCGGGTCGCGGCCGGCGCGGCGGCGGTGGGTCTGCTCGCCACGACCGCCTGGTTCGCTCGCGCCGAGACCTGGCCGTGCGGGCGACTCGACCGCGGGGACGCCTGCGTCGGCAGTACCCGGCTGGACGTCGCGGCGCTCGGCCTGGACCCCGGGACGGCACGCGCCGACTTCCGGTCCTTCGACCTCGGCCCGGGAGCCCGCACCGCACTCGTCGGGCTCACCGGCCGGTCGGGCGAACGCCACCGCACGGTGTTGGCCCTGTTCGACACCCGGACCGGCGACCCGATCCGCATCCTGCGCGACCTGGCCGGCGGCTCGCTCACCGACACCCCCGACGCGCAGTCGGCAGTGGACGGTGCAGCCCTGTCCCCCGACGGCACCCGAGCCGTGAGCTGGGCCTGGGGAACCGGCACGAACGGGGTCGCCGAGAACGACCTGCGAGTGCAGGACACCGCAGACGCC
Source organism: Kineosporiaceae bacterium (assembly GCA_016794595.1). Classification (GTDB taxonomy): domain Bacteria; phylum Actinomycetota; class Actinomycetes; order Actinomycetales; family Kineosporiaceae; genus JADJPO01. The sequence continues at coordinate 32,923 of JAEUJN010000070.1, read as the reverse complement.
CGGGTGGTCAAGGTCCTCAGCCAGGGCACCCCGCGCGGTGAGCGACCCTGCTCGGCCACGGTCGGACTGTCACCGGACAACACCGAGGTGCAGTGCGCCGGCACCGTGACCGAACTCGGCTCCGGGGCCACCCGCTCCCTGTGGGACGGCGATCGCCCGCTGACCCCCCGGTATGCGGGGTTCGCCGGTGGGTTCTTCGCGATCGCCGCCGACGGCACCCGCGTCGAGGGCGGCCAGCTGGTGAGGCCCGGTGAGCAACCCGCCGCGCTGCTGCCCCGGGTGACGATCACCGACGAGGGTGTCGGCGCCTGGGCCTTCTCGCCGGACAGCCGCCGCCTGCTCGACGCTCATGCGGCCTACCCGGAGAACCGGGGGACGCGGCGGTTCACGCCGGCACCGCTGCGAACGCTCGGCGTGATCGGTGTGTGGGACGTCCGGACCGCCGCCCTGGACCGCACCCTGACCCTCAACGAGCGCTTCGACCAGGTCGCGTGGGCCCGTGACAGCGGCCACTTCGCCATCGTGACCCGCGACCTGGACCTGCGGGTCTTCGCGGTGTGAGGGCCGTGGAGTCTCGCCCGTGCACCACCATGTCCCCATGCGCGTCGTGGTGATCGAGGACGAGCCGGGCATCGCCTCGTTCGTCTCCCAGGGTCTGTCGGCGGCCGGTTACCAGGCGGTGGTCGCGAGCACGGGGGCCGAGGGGCTGGCCGAGGGGCTCGACCCGTCCACGTCGCTGGTGGTGCTCGACCTGGGGCTGCCGGACATCGGCGGTGACCAGGTGCTGGCCGCCCTGCGGCGCAAGCGGCCCGACCTGCCGGTGATCGTGCTGACCGCCAGCACCGGCGTCCCGGACCGGGTGCGGCTGCTCGACGCCGGCGCGGACGACTACGTGACCAAGCCGTTCTCCTTCGCCGAGTTGCTGGCCCGGGTCCGGGCCCGGCTGCGCTCCGGCCAGCAGGCGTCGTCCACCGTGATCACGATCGGGGAGCTCACCGTCGACGTGGCCCGCCGGACCGCGACCCGGGCCGGGGCCACGGCCGAGCTGTCAGCGCGGGAGTTCACCCTGCTGGAGGTGTTCGCTCGCCATCCGGGCCAGGTGCTCTCCCAGCAGCAACTGCTCGACCTGGTCTGGGGCTACGACTTCGACCCGGGCTCGAACGTGGTCGAGGTCTACGTCGCCTACCTGCGGCGCAAGCTCGGTTCGGACGTCGTGCAGACCGTCCGTGGTGCCGGCTATCGGCTGCCGTCATGACCTCGGCCGATCCCCCTGCCGGCGTGTCCGCCGGCAGGCAGTGGTCGCGCAGCACCTGGGTCCGATTGACGGTGATCAGCGCGCTGGTGCTGGCCTTCGCCCTGGCCACGACGGTTGCCCTGGCGTGGCAGCTGGCCGGGGTGCAGGGCAGGACCGCCGTCGACGACCGGCTGCTGCGCGAGCACGAGGTGTTCGCGGCGCGGGCGCCCGGGCTGCTGCGTGGGGCGGGCAGCGGCGCTGACGCGGCGGGGATCGCCGACCTCGAGCGCCGGTTCACCGCCTACCTGGCGACCCAGCCCGGCAGCGCGCAGCACCTCACGGCGATCCGGCTGCCGGGACGCCCCCCGCTGGTCACCCGGCTCGGTCCCGAGCCGGTGGTGCGGCTGGCCACCGAGGGGCGGCTGCCGGACGGCGAGCCCGGACGGCTGGTCAGCCGGGACACCACGGCCGGTGACCTGCGGGTGCTGGCCACGCCAGTGAACCTCGACGGGCGCCAGGTGGCGGTGGTCGTGGTCTACGGCTCGCTGGCCGTCGCCGACAGTGAGGCCACCCGGCTGACCGGCGGAGTGGCGCTGGCCGCGCTGCTGGCGGGGCTGGCGGGGCTGGCCATCCTGGCGCTGGCCCTGCGAACCGCGACCCAGCCCCTGCGCGCCCTGCACGAGGCTGCCGAACGCAGCCGGATCGGCGACCTCGGCGTCCGGGTCCCCGACCTGGGCGACCGCGGCGACGAGGTCGCCGATCTCGCCCGGGCGTTCAACGCCATGCTCGATCGGCTGAGCACCGAGATCGACAGCCGGACAGCGCTGTTCGCCTCGGTCTCGCACGAGTTGCGCACCCCGGTGGCGATCGCCCGCGGCCATCTCGAACTGGTCGAGAGCGGCAGCGCCGCAGACCCGTCGGCCTCGCTGCGCCTGGTGGGGACCGAGCTCGGTCGGCTCTCCCGCTTGCTGGACGACCTGCTCCTGCTGGCCGCGGCCGACTCGGACGCCTTCCTGGTGCCCTCCGAGGTGTCCCTCGGCCGGGTCGTGGAGGAGATCCGGCTGCGCATCGTCGGGTTGGACCTCGCCGGGGTCACGGTCGAGAGCGCCCCCGACCAGGCCTCCCCGGTGCTCGTCGACCTCGATCGTGCGCTCCAGGCAGTCACGAATCTGGTGGTCAACGCCCGCCGGCACACCCCGCCCCAGACCGCCGTCACGGTGACCGTTCGGGTCGATGCCGGGGTGCTGGACGTGAGCGTTGCCGACAACGGACCCGGCATCCCCCCCGAGCTGCGCGAGCGGGTCTTCGAGCCGTTCGCCCGCCGCGGGCGCGGCTCGACCGGGCTCGGGCTGGCCGTCGTCCGCGCGGTCGCCCTGGCTCACGGTGGGCAGGTCGACCTCGACACCGGCGCTCACGGGACGGCGATCCGGCTGCGCTTCGGGGGTGGATCCGGCGACCCGTGACCGGACGGGCTGCCCGGCGCCTGCCCAGGCTTCCTCCGCAGGCTCCCCCGAGCGACGTCCAGGGCTCGACAGGACAGCCGGCCGCGGACGTTGCGACAATGCCCGCGTGAGATCCATCGTGATCAAGGTCCTGGTCAACGCGGTGGCCATCTGGGTGGCCACCCTGGTCGTGCCCCAGGTGGACGTCACCGCGTCCGACACCAGCGGCCGGGTGATCACCCTGCTCGTGCTCGGAGCCCTGTTCGGGGTGGTCAACGCCCTGGTGAAGCCGATCGTCAAGGTGCTGGCGTTCCCGTTCTACGTGCTCAGTCTCGGCCTGTTCGCCTTCGTGGTCAACGCCCTGATGCTCGAGTTGGTCGACTGGCTGTCCGACTCCCTGGGCATCTCCTTCGACTCCGGCCCGTTCCTCTGGTCCACCCTGGCCGCGGCCGTCGTGGTCACGATCGTGAGCATGATGCTCAACCTGGTGCTGCCGGATCGCTCGCGGGAGCGTTCGGTTCAGGCCTGATCGCTCGCGACCGACGGCAGCACCGAGGCACCGATCGGCCCGGGGTTGTGGTCGACCTACCGGCGAAAGCCGGCCTGCGACCACAGCGACAGCACCACCCGATCGGCCACCCGGAACATCAGCACCTCCCCGGGCTCGTCGAGTTCGGCCTGCCAGCCCAGGCCGTCGATGGAGAACCGCCGCGCGGCGTCCAGATCGGGCACCGCCAGCGTCACGAAGCTCAGCCGTTGATCCATCCCTGCTCCTGAGTGTTCCGCCCTGTGATCACCGGCACCCGACGGGCATGCTGGTGGGCGCATCCTCTCGCGGTGGTGCACTGGCGACCCCTGGAGGCGACCGTGAAGAAGCTCGTCAACGACCCGGCCGAGCTGGTGACCGATGCCCTGCGGGGCATGGCAGCAGCTCATCCGCGGCTGCGCGTCGACCTCGCGAGCAAGGTCGTGGTGCGCGCCGACGCACCCACGCCCGGCCGGGTGGCGCTGGTCTCGGGCGGCGGGTCGGGTCACGAGCCCCTGCACGCGGGCTTCGTCGGGCCGGGCATGCTGGACGCCGCGTGCGCCGGGGAGGTGTTCACCTCGCCGGTGCCCGACCAGATCCTCGCCGCCACCACGGCGGTGGACGGCGGCGCCGGCGTGCTGTACGTCGTGAAGAACTACACCGGCGACGTGATGAACTTCGAGATGGCGGCCGAGTTCGCCGCTGACGCCGGGATCGAGGTGGCCTCGGTGCTGGTGGACGACGACGTCGCGGTGCAGGACAGCACCTGGACGGCGGGGCGTCGCGGGGTCGGCGGCACCCTGCTGGTGGAGAAGCTCGCCGGGGCGGCGGCGGCTCGAGGACGCTCGCTGGCCGAAGTGGCCGACCTGGCCCGCCGGGTGAACGCCGCCGTGCGCAGCATGGGGGTGGCGCTCACGTCGTGCACCGTGCCGGCGGTCGGTCACCCCACCTTCGACCTGCCCGAGGATCAGATGGAGATCGGGATCGGGATCCACGGTGAACCGGGACGCCATCGGGTGCCCCTGGCCCCCGGCCGAGAGGTCGCGGCGATGCTGGTCGAACCGATCCTGGCCGACCTGGACCTCACCGGCGCACCGGTGATCCTGTTCCTGAACGGCATGGGCGCCACCCCGCTGATCGAGCTGTACGTGATGTACCACGAGGTCGCCGCCCTGCTGTCGGCGGCCGGTGTCCAGGTGGTGCGAAACCTGGTGGGGCCGTACGTGACCAGCCTCGACATGGCGGGCTGTTCGGTCACGCTGCTGCGGGCGGACGACGAGCTGGTGCAGCTGTGGGACGCCCCGGTGGACACCCCGGCGTTGCGGTGGGGGGTGTGAGCATGACCGACTCCGGGGAAGGTCACGCCGCTCCCCCCGACCCGGCCACCGATGAGGAGGCGGGCGAGATCAGGGCGGCCGATCTCGGTCGCTGGCTGCGGGAGTTCGCCCGGCTGGTGCGCGCGAACCGTGACCTGCTGACGGCCCTGGACTCGGCCATCGGGGACGCCGACCACGGGCTCAACCTCGACCGCGGGATGACCGCGGTCGTGATCGAGCTGGATGCAGCGCCCCGGATCTCTTCCCCCGCAACCCTTTTGCGCACCGCCGGGATGACCCTGGTGCGCACGGTCGGTGGGGCCAGCGGCCCGCTCTACGGCACGCTGCTGATGCGGATGGCGGCCGCCTGTTCGGCGCCGACCCTGTCCGCCGAGGAGCTCGCCATCGGGCTGCGCGCCGGCCTCGACGGCGTGACCGCCCGCGGACGTGCCCGACCCGGGGAGAAGACCCTGCTGGATGCCCTCGAACCTGCCTGTGCCGCACTGGATTCGGCACTGGCCGAGGGCACGTCGCTGGGGGTGGCCCTGCACGCGGCCCGCGCCGCCGCCGACGCCGGACGCGATGCCACCACGGCGATGGTCGCCCGCAAGGGCCGAGCCAGCTACCTCGGCGAGCGCAGCGTGGGACATCAGGATCCGGGTGCCACCTCGATGGCGCTGCTGGTCACCGCGGCGGCCACCTCGTTGGGCGAACCGGCCGACTCGGCGACAGCCGGCGCACCTGGGAGCGACTGAGCCGTGGTCGCCCTGGTGGTGGTCTCGCACAGTCGCGCCCTGGCCCGGGCAGCCCTCGGTTTGGCCGAGCAGATGCTCACCACTCGCCGTCCACCGATCGAACTGGCGGCCGGGCTGGACGAGCAGACCTACGGCACCGACGCCACCGCGATCGCGGCGGCGATCACCGTCGCCGATGCGGCCTCCGAGGGCGACGGCGTGGTCGTGCTGACCGACCTGGGCAGCGCCGTCCTGTCGGCGGACCTGGCGTTGGAGCTGCTGGACGACGGGCTGCGCGAGCGCGTGGTGCTCTCCCCCGGGCCGCTGGTCGAGGGACTGGTGATGGCCGCGGTGACGGCGGCCACGGGCGCGGACCTGACCCGGGTGGCCGCGGTGGCGGCCGACGCGCTGATGCCCAAGCAAGCCGCCCTGGGCCGCCGGACTCCCTCGGCAGGCCAGGATGACCTCTCATGAGCCTGTACGCCGTGGCGGTCACGCTGATCGACGCCGCGCTGGGCCTGGCCACGCGGCGGACCCACCTGCACCTCGACCGCATCCCCGCCCAGGGCCCGGCGGTGGTGGTCAGCAACCACCTGTCGCTCAGTGACCCCCCGGTGCTCGGGTGCGCCCTGCGCCGCGCCGGACGGCGGGGCACGTTCCTGGCGATGGCCGAGGCGTTCTCCTGGCCGGTGATCGGGGGCCTGCTGCGCCGCACCGGGCAGATCCCGGTTCGGCGCGGGCTCGACCCGCGGGCGGCGATCCAGCCGGCCCTGGAGGCTCTGGCCAACGGATGGGTGGTGGCCCTGTACCCCGAGGGCCGGATCACCAGCGAGCCCGACTACCGCCCGATGGCCACGGCGCGCACCGGCGCCGTCCGCCTGGCCCTGACCGCCGACTGCCCGATCGTGCCGGTGGCGCAGTGGGGCGCCCACCGCCTGGTCACCCGGGAGCGCACGTCGTCCCTGACCCGCCGGTTGCGCTTCCTGGGGCGGCTGCGTCCGGGACGCATCCCCCGCCGCCCGACGGTCACGGTGATCATCGGCGAGCCGATCCCCGCTGCCCGGCTGCGCGCCGCCGCCGGGGCGGACGGCACGGATCTGCAGGCCGCGACCGACCTGGTGATGGGCCGGGTCCGGAGCCTGCTGGCCGAGATCGCGGGCCAGGACCTGCCCGATCTGCTCGGCCCGGCGGCCTGACCCGCCAGGCCACAGCCGAGCCGGACCCGGCCCCGTGCGCCCAGGAGCTGCGCGCGTTCAGCACGACCCCGCCAGTTGAGCCGCCGCGTGGCCGGAGCCGAGGTCACCGAACCGGCCCCGGTGGAACAGCAATGGCTCACCGTCCGCCCGCAGGTCAGCCGCGACGACCTGCCCGAGGTGCAGGCGGTGGTCGCCGGCGTCGTGAGACCGCCACGGCCGGCAGCGCACCGTGGCGATCGCCCCTGACAGGGTGGGTGCCAGGTCATCGTCGGTCCACTGCCACCCGACCTCCACCGGCCCCCGGGCGGTGCCGGCGAAGTGGCGCGCCAGGTCGCCCTGCGAGGCGCTCAACACGCTGACACTGAACGGCACGCGCCCGAGGTGACCCGTGGCCCGCGCCGAGCGGGCCACGGACACCAGGACCAGCGGAGGGGCCAGGGAGACGGAGGTGAACGAGTTCACGGTCAGCCCACGCACCCTGCCGTCGGCGAGGTAGCTCACCACGGCGACCCCGGTGACGAAGCGCGCCAGGCAGGCGCGCAGGTGCAGCGGTTCGACCGGCGATGCGGTCTCCACGACCTCCCCCGCCCTACGGCAGGAGGCCGGGCACCCCGAGCGCCCGCCGTCCCGTCTCGACCAGGGTGGCCTCGGGCGTGAGGGGGTGGAACTTCGCGGCCCGGATGTCCCGGTAGGCGCGCTCGATCACCGACCCCCGGAAGAAGGCGGGTCCGCCCGCGACGTCCATCGCCAGGTCGCAGACCTCGATGCCGGCCCGGGCCACCTCGGCCTTGGCGCTCATGGCCGCCAGGAACCGCTCGGGGGACGGCGCCGGGTCGTCGCCGATCAGGGCCAGGGCGCCGTCCAGCGCCCACTCGGCCACCTGCAACCGGTGCCGCATGAGGCCGATCGTGCGCTGCACCAGGGGGTCGCCGGCCCGGGGACCGGCAGCGCGGATCGCCTCGGCGTAGGCGGCCTCGGCGACCCCGAGGTAGACCCCGGAGATGATCGGGAAGGCGACACTGGCGATGACCTGCAGCGGGGGGTCGACCACCCCGTACGGCCGGTTCGCCAGCACCTTCTCGTCGGGGACGAAGACGTTCTCGAGCACGATGTCGTGGCTCTCGGTGCCGCGCATGCCCAGGGTGTCCCAGGTGTCGATGACGCGCACCCCCTCGGCCGACAGGGGGACCGCCATGTTCAGCACCCGCCTGCCCTGCTCGGGGTCGTCGAGGGTGAACATGGTCGACATCACCGACCCGTGGTGGGCCTGGCTGGCGAACCGCTTGCGGCCGGAGACGCGGTAGCCGCCCTCGACGGGTACGGCCTCACCGCGCGGGTGCGTGAAGTCTCCGCCGCCGGTGGAGACCAGCAGCACGCCGTCCTCGGCGACCTTGCGCAGGGTGGCCTCGGCGCCGGGCAGGCCCCGGCGGTAGCGCCAGGCGGTGAACGCGACCACGTGCTGGTGCATCGAGCTGGCCAGCGCGGTGGCCCCGCAGTGGTGGGCGAGCTCGCGCTGGACGGCGGCCAGCTCGGTGATCGTGGCGCCCTCGCCGCCGAGCTCGACCGGGACGGCGGCCCGGAGCAGGCCGGCGTCGCGCAGGGCCTGGTCGGCCTCGGCGACGAACGTGCCCTCGAGGTCGTGACGGGCGGCGTGTTCGGCGAGCAGGGGGCCGATGGCAGCCGCACGCTCGACCAGCGAACCGCCGGTGGGGTGATCGGCGACCGGGGTATCGGCTCGGGGATCGGTAGGGGTGTGAGTGCCGGGGTGGACCGGGGTCGTTGTGGTCATGCCTCGAGCCTCAGCCGGGCGCCCACCCGAATCCAGTCCACATTCGTGACCCGCCCGGTCCGGATTCTGGACTGTCGGGTGCCGAGAGCCGCTGCGACGATGGCCCATGCCCGATTACGGCAGTTACTGCCCGGTGGCGATGGCGAGCGAGGTCATCGCCGACCGATGGAACCCGCTCATCATCCGCGAACTGGTCCTGGGGAACACCCGGTTCAACGACATCGCCCGGGGGATGCCGGGGATCTCGCGGTCGCTGCTGGTGCAGCGGCTGCGCCACCTCGAGCGAACGGGTGTGCTGGAGACCTGGCCGTCGCCGACGGGCCGGGGCAACGAGTACCACCTCACGCCGGCCGGGCGCGATCTGGAACGGGTGGTCGACAGTCTGGGCCGGTGGGCGGTCGAGTGGTTGTTCGACGACCTGCGTCCGCACGACGTCCCGCCCACGATGCTGATGTGGTGGATGCACCGCCGGGTCGACCCCTCGCGCTTCCCGCCCCGACGCACCGTGATCGAGTTCCGGCACACGGCCCCCGATCCGCAGACGATCTGGATCGTCCTGGACCATGGCGAGGCGTCGGTGTGCCTGCAGCACCCGGGGTTCGAGTCCGATGTCGTCGCCACCGCCACCACCGCGGCCTTCGCGGACGTCTTCCAGGGCTATCAGCGCTGGGCCGAGGCGGTCGACGCGGGGCGGATCGAGGTCGCCGGGGCGCCCCGCCTGGCGTCCGGCCTGCCCACGTGGTTCCGGTGGAGCCCATGGGCAGGGGTCACCCGGGAACGCGCCGATCGCTCGGTGGCGCCCACGCCCTGAGAGCGGCCCTCAGGTCAGCCAGCGCAGCTGGGAGTCCTTGTGCTCCTCGTACGACGCCCGTCCGGACAGGGACGCCGGCACCCCCACCTCCCACCAGGCACCGGCCTCGGTCCAGCTGGCCGGGTGGGTGCGGCAGACCACCACGGCCGGGCGACGGGTGGCCCTGGCGGTCTCCTTGGCCCACAGGTAGGCGGTGCGCAGGTCCTCGACGGTGCCGCCCTCGGGCACCTCCTCGACCGCGGCGCCCAGGGCCCGGGCGTGGGCGGCGAAGTCGACCCGCAACTTGTCGGAGGCACCCGGCCCGCGGGCGTCGTCCAGCAGGTTGTTGAAACCCGTTGCGCCCTGGTTGGTCTGCAGGCGGTGGATGACCGCGTACCCGCCGTTGTCGCACAGCACCATGACGAACGGGTGGCCCGAGAACGCCGCCGAGTACAGCTCGGAGTTGAGCATCAGGTACGACCCGTCGCCCAGCAGCGTGGTCACCACGCCGTCCGGGTGGGTCTGCTCGCGTGCCATCGCCGCGCCCCACGGCCCGGCGACCTCATACCCCATGCACGAGAAGCCGTATTCGAGGTCCATGGTGGCCCCCGACCCGGGGTGGGCCGGGGTCTTGTCCTCGGGCACGTCGTTCACCGTGCGCCAGCCGCCGTGGATCTCGCCCGGGTACCCGCCGGAGGACACCACCACGTAGTCGTCGTACGTGCTGGCGTCGTTCACCACGCCGAGAACCTGTGCGTACGTGAGGGATCCATCCGGGGCGACGCCCTCACGCAGGGTGTCGATGTGGGCGTCCCACGAGGCCTTGACGGACGCCGCCCGCGCCGTCCATGCCGGGTCGGCCGTCCACCCGGCCAGCGCCGCCTTCAGTTCCACCAGGGTCTCCCGGGCGTCCCCGACCACCGCGTGCGCGCCGTGCTTGACCGCATCGAAACGAGAGGCGTTGATGTGCACCAGTTTCGTGTCCCGGCCGAAGACCGTCCAGGACGCCGTGGTGAAGTCCTGCAGCCGGGTCCCGATGGCCAGCACGACATCCGCCTCGCCGGCGAGCGTGTTGGCCGAGGTCGACCCGATGATGCCGAGCGCGCCGCCGTACATCGGGTGATCGTGTGGCACCAGGGTGCGCCCCGCGGGGGTCTCGACCACCGGAACCCCGTGCACCGTGGCCAGTTCCAGCAGATGCTGGGCAGCACCCGAGTAGCGCACCCCACCGCCGGCGACCAGCAGCGGGCGCTGGGCACCCCGCAACACCTCGACCGCCTCCCCCAGGGCCCAGGTGTCGGCCCGCGGGCGAGGCACCTTGTGCACCCGGGTCGCGAACATCGACTGCGGGAAGTCGTACTCCTCTGCCTGGACGTCCTGCGGCAGAGCCAGCACCACGGGGCCGCAGTCCGCCGGGTCGGTCAGCACCCGCGCCACCTGCGGCAGGGTTGACATCAGTTGCTCAGGGCGGGTGATCCGGTCGTGGTAGCGCGAGACCGCCCGGAACGCGTCGTTGGCGGTCGTGGCCGGATCACCGTAGTGCTCGACCTGCTGCAGCACGGGGTCCGGGCCGCGGCCGGTGAAGGTGTCCCCCGGTAACAGCAACAGCGGCAATCGGTTCGCCATCGCCAGGCCGGCTGCGGTCACCATGTTCAAGGCGCCCGGACCCACCGAGGACGTCGCGACCATCACCTGCCGCCGGTCCATGGCCTTGGCATAGGCCGCTGCGGCCAACGCCATGCCCTGCTCGTTCTGCCCGCGCCAGGTGGGCAGTGCCTCCCCGGCCTCGTGCAGCGCCGTCCCCAGCCCGAGCACGTTGCCGTGCCCGAAGATGCCGAACACCCCGGCGAACAGTGGCGCCTGCGTCCCGTCGAGCAACTCCGTGCGCTGGGCGATCATCCAGCGCACCAGGGCCTGGGCGGTGGTCAGGCGCACGGTGTCGGGGCGGGTCATCGGCTACTCCCGGAGAATGTCGGTGGTGCAAGGGGTTTCACGATGCTGGGTACTCGAGGGGGTCGAGGGTGGAGGGGCGGGCGTCACCTCCGGCCGCGGTCGTCACATCCGCCCGAGATCGGCCCGCAGGCCGTCGGTGCGGCCCTCGTGAGTGGTGACCGGGCAGCGCGGGTCGGCGGCAGCGCCGTCCCAGGTGTCCCGGATCCACCCGTGGGTGGGGTCGTCGCAGAAGGCCATCGACCGGTCGGGCGCCGGCCCTGCCATGACGTTGAGGTAGTACATCGGGTAGCCCGGCGCCGCCACGCACGGGCCGTGATAGCCGTGGGGCACACGCACCAGGTCACCGTCGCGGACCTCGATGAACTCGTCGAGCGGGGTCAGGCCGGCGTCCTCGTGCTCGGGGCCGGTGTAGGTGCGGTGATAGCCGAACCCCTCGCGGCTGTGGCTGACCTGGTCGTGCCCGGCGATCTTGTAGAAGTAGATCTCCTCGTTGACCACCGGGCAGCCCTCGGTGACGTCGTGCTTGTGTGGCGGGTAGCTCGACCAGTTGCCCGGCGGGGTGATCAGTTCGACCGCGATCAGCTTCTCCGCGTGGTCCCACCGGCCGGGGACCCCGAAGGCGTTGACCTGCCGGGTGGAAGGTCCGGTTCCCCGGATCTCGACCGCGACCGCGTCCGCCGCACCGTACTTCGGCGGCAGGCGTTTCTCACACCGGGCCGAGGGCAGGGCCACCTCGGCCCCGTTGGCGCTGACCATGGTGATCAGGCTGTCCCGCCCGACGTAGGCGAAGTCGCTCACCCGGTCGAACGCGGTGGCCCGCCCGGTCAGCGCGTAGCGGGCCTCGGTGATCGCCGGGGAGTTCTGCGGGCCGACCTCGAGGGTCAGCCCCCCGGCCAGTGGCAGGACGAAGAACTCCTCCGCGCCGGTCGGGAATCGGCGCAGCTCACCCGGTTCGAGCCGCACCACGCGCAGGCCGCAGTAGGTCCAGCCGGCCTTCTCGGGGGTGAGGGTCAGTAGATCCCCGGCCCCCGGCCCGGCCAGGGTCAGCCACGAATGGTGCAGCGCGGACTCGCTCATGGCGACGGTTCCTCCTCGCCCGACCCGCGGAGCACCTTCGCGGCGGCCTCGACTGCGCCGGCGACGTCGCCGTCCGGCGGGTGGAGCAGGGACCGGCCGACGACGAGCCCGCGCACGACGCAGGGCAGCGTCGTCGCTCCGAGAACCACGTCCGGCTCCTCACACATGGGCATCTTCAGCCTGGTGTCGGCACTCGAGGTGCCGAGCGCCGAAGCCACCGTAGTAGCCCGGGCCAGCGCACCGGCATCCCTGAGCAACACCGGTGACCCTGTGGCGTCGCGCGTGTACGCAAGGGGCTCGACCTTGGCCAGGGCCGTGGCGAGCCGGCTCGGTGACGCGGCCGGCGCCTGGTCGCCGAACCCTTCGGCGATCACTGTGGCTCCCGGTCGGGGTGAGACCCGGCGAGGAAGGCGTCCAGCTCCTCGATGGTGGGCATGGCGTCGGCGCAGGCCAGGTGTGAGGCCACGATGGCGCCGGCGGCGTTGCCGTAGGCGGCACACCGAGCCGGGTCCCAGCCGGACAGCAGGCCGTGCACCATCGCGGCTCCGAAGGCGTCCCCCGCTCCGAGCCCGTTGACCACCTCCACCCGCTGGGGAGCGACCGTGGTGGCGCCGTCGGCGGTGGCGACCAGCACGCCGTCCGCCCCCTTCTTGACCACCGCGACCTCGACCCCGAGGTCGAGCAGCCGGACGGCGGCCTCGGCCGGGTCGCCGGTGCCGACCGCAACCTCGACCTCGGTGCGGTTGCCGATCGCCACGTTGGCGTGGCGCAGCATGCGGCCGTACTCGATGCGGGCCTGCTGTACCGAGTTCCAGAACATCGGCCGCCAGTCGAGGTCGAGCACCGTGAACCGGCCCTTGGCCGCCTCGGGGCGCCCCCGGCGGGCGAGCATCTCCAGCTGGGTCGAGCGTGCAGGCTCGCGCGAGGCCCCGGCCGCGGTGATCCACAGCAGCCGGACGTCGCTGACCTGCGGCCACGGGACGTCGTCGGCCACCAGGGTCAGGTCGGGTGCCACCGGCGCCCGGTAGAACAGCAGGGGCGGGTCCTCGGGCGGGTTCAGCTCACAGAAGGCGATCGGGGTCTGCAGGCCCTGGGCGGTGCCGACGTAGCGGGGATCGACCCCGAACCGGCGCATCGCCTGCCGGACGAAGTCACCGAAGCCGTCCGGCCCGACCTTGGTCAGGACGGCGCTGGCGTGCCCGAGCCGGGCGGCGCCGACGGCCACGTTGGTCGCCGTCCCCCCGAGGAACTTGGCGAAGGTGGTCACGTCGGCCAGCGGGACGCCCGATTGCTGCGGGTAGAGGTCGACGCCGACCCGGCCGACGGTCAGCACCTCGATCGCGCTGGTCAGCTCGTCCACACCGGTGCCTCTCGTCTGCTCGGCCGGTCAGTCACCGGGGCATTCTCTCGTTCACAGTTTGTCCTAACAATCGGACAGAGTCCAGAGAAGATGTCCTCATCCTGACATTGTCCTGTCATCCCGAGGAGATGACTTTGCCCTCCGGCCTGCGCATACTGCTGACGTGAGCGAGCAGAGCGCGCCGGTGGCACCGAGCGACGCGCAGCAGCTGCTGGCCACGTTGCGACTGGACCGTTCGAGCCCGGTCCCGCTCTACTTCCAGGTCGCCGAGGCACTGGAGAAGGCCATCACCGAGGGAGTCCTGCCCCCCGGGACCCGCCTGGACAACGAGATCCTGCTGGCCGAGCAGCTCGGCCTGTCCCGCCCGACGATGCGTCGGGCCATGCAGTACCTGGTCGACAAGGGCGTCCTGGTGCGCCGGCGCGGGATCGGGACCCGCGTCGTCCAGCCGAAGGTGCGCCGTCCACTCGGGCTGAGCAGCCTGTACGAGGACCTGGCCGCCAGCGGCCAGAAGCCGACCACCACGGTGCTGTCCCTGAAGGTCGAGCCCGCCACGGCCGAGCTGGCCGCCACCCTGGGCGTCGAGCCGGGCAGCGAGATCAGCGTGCTGGTTCGGCTGCGGTCGGCCGCCGGACGACCGATCGCCCGGATGTGCAACTACCTGCCGCACACCATCTCCGGCCTGGCCGAGGCCCTGGACGCCGAGGCGCTCGAGCGGCAGGGGCTCTACCAGGTCATCCGCAGCGTCGGCGTGCAACTGCACGCCGCCGACCAGACGATCGGCGCCCGCACCGCCACCGCCGAGGAGGCCAAGTTGCTGGGCGAACGCCGCGGTGCCGCCCTGCTCACCATGCAGCGCACGGCCTTCGACGACCACGGGCGCATCGTCGAGTTCGGCAGCCACCTCTACGCGGCGTCCCGCTACAGCTTCGCCCTCAGCATGCTGGCCTGACCCCTCCCACAACCCGCTCATGCTCCCCGGGTGCCGGCTCATGCTCCGCGGGTGACGCGATTCGGGGCTCTACGACGACCGCTGCGCGTCACCAGCGGAGTATGAGCGGGTTGGGGGCGCGGGTCGGGTGGCGCATGGCGTTCGTCAGGCCCTCAGTCTCGGGCCTGGACGAAGTCCGCGCGGTGGTCGGTGGCCCACTCGTCGAGTCCTCTCGCGGGGCGCCCGGTCACCGCTGCGACCGTCTCCAGCGGGATGTCCGGCTGGTCCACCGTGTCGGACCAGCAGTCGAGCAGCATCTCGACCGCAGGAGGCGGCATGAAGTGTGACATCTGAGCGCGGAATGTCCGGGGGCTGATCTCGACCATGGTGAGCTCTCGACCGATCGCCCGCCCGATCGTCGCCAACTGCTCGCGACGCGTGACAACCTCGGGGCCTGTGAGGGGGTAGACCTTGTCGAGGTGTCCGTCGCCGAGCAGGGTCTCGGCCGCGACGGCAGCCACATCGGCCTCGTGAAGGAGGGTCTGAGCGGACGTCGGATAAGGGTCCTCGACGGTTCCGGCGGTCTTGATCGGCCACGCCCAGAACAGCAGGTTGTTCGCCAGGTTGCCGGGGCGAAGGATCGTGTGGGGTATACCCGACGCCTGTACGGCCGACTCGATGGCCAGGTGGTGGGTACTGCTGAAGGACCCGTGGTCTCGCTCGTGTTCACGCGCAGCAGACAAGGAGGACAGGACCACCAGGTGCTCGATCTCGGCCGCGCTGGCCCTGGCCAGGAACCCGTCGACGCCACCCAGTGCCGGGAACAGGAAGGCCTTGCTCACCCCTTCCAGAGCCTCTCCGGAGAGCTGGCCCGTCGCGAAGTCCCCTCCCACGACATGGACACCCGCAGGCATGCCGGCTGACTCCGGGGTCCGCGAGGTAGCCCTGACCTCCACCCCTGCCGCTACCAAGCGGGATACGAGGCTTCGCCCGATCGGTCCGGTCGCACCGGTGACGAGAATGGTCATGGCTACTCCAGTGAGGCTCGGCGTATGATTGACAACATGATGTCAAATAGACAACATGTTGTCAATGTCCCTGACTGGTCCCCTGAAGGAAGGGCCTTCACCGACTTCCTGATGAGGGTCTTCCCGCTCAGCCACCGGTTGACTGCCGCAGGCGAGATGCTCGCCCGGCACGGCGGGCAGACCCTGGCGAGGTGGCTGGTTCTCGAACGCATAGACACCCAGCCGGCGACCGTCGCCGACATCGCTCGCTCCATGGGCCTGGCGCGCCAGGGTGTGCAGCGGTTGGCGGATGCGCTCGTGGAGGGTGGCGCTGCTCGCTATGAGCTCAACGCACGCCACAAGCGGGCCCAGTTGCTCGACATCACCGATGCTGGGCGGGCGTCCTTGCGGACGATCCAAGTGGCTCAGCGCGAGTGGTCGAACCGCGTCGGAACGCAGCTGGGCCGGATCGAGTTGGATCGCGCCTCGGCCTTGCTCGACCGCGCCTTGGTGATTGCCGAGGAATCCCCACCCGATGCGCGCCCGTGAGATCGACGACCGTCACAGGGAAGGCCGAGCATCGACCCACACGAGGTGATCCCGCACGGCGTCGACACCTCGGACCACCGCGGATCACCCACTCGCCTCCACGCCACGGTGAAGCCGTCCCGGCCGAGCGCCACGAGAGCGCAGCCAGGACACACATTCCCCCTGCCCCCGTGATCATGCACTTTCGACTGTTGGGATGTGCGTGGATCACGAGTCACTTGTCGGGGTTGGGCACCAGCACGTCGCGGACCAGGGACTCGAGCTCGTTGGTGGCGGCCAGGAACTGGCGCAACGTGCGCCGGGTGGCCCCGTAGGAGTCGAACTCCTCGGGCGTCAGGCCGTCGGGGTCGTAACCCCGGCGGAACTCGGCCAGCTGGGTGTACAGGGTCTCGACCACCACCGGGTCGACCGGGTCGTCCATCCGCGGCCGGGCGTCGATCCCACTGGTGTTGAACCGTTTCTGCCACCCGAAGGGGGGTGAGACGACCACGGTGCCACCGATGAACTGGCTCCAGTGCATGTGATTGCGGAAGGCTGCGGACAGCAGCCGGGTCCGGTAGCCCCGCTCCTGGTAGATCGCATAGGCCCGCTTGAGCGCGGCCACCCCGGCCCACTCGAAGTAGCCCGGGTCGATGGTGACCTTGGCCTTCTCGGCGGAGACCTTCATCCAGTCGTCCAGCCGGCCGACCATGATCGTGCACACCGGGCCCATGGTCGAGGTGTCCAGCCCCTCGGCCTCGCGGCGGCGCAACCCGCGCTCGACGGCCTCGCCGACGGCCAGCGCCTGCGAGACCGTGAAGGACACCGTGGCGTTGATGCTCACGCCGCGGTAGGTGGCCTCCTCCATCGCCGCCACTCCGGCCGCGGTGGCCGGGATCTTGACGATGATGTTCTCGGCCAACGTGCTGAAGTGCACCGCCTGCTCGACCAGCCCGGCGACGTCCCGGTGCAGTCGGGGATCGGTCTGCACCGACAAGCGCCCGTTGAGGCCCTGGTGCTCGACGAAGATCGGGTGCAGCAGGGCGGCGGCGTTGACCGACAACTCCTCGACCACCATCCAGCCGATCGCGTCCTCGGTGGCCGTGGGGTGGGCGGCAGCGAGCTCGACGATCCGCCGCTGCCAGGTGGGCAGATCCGCCTTGATCACGGCCAGGGCGATCACCGGGTTGCAGGTGGCGCCCACCGCCCCGAAGGTCATCGACTCGGCGAGTTCGCGCGGGTCGGCGGAGTCGTTCCACAGGCAGGTGGGCGTCGTACGCGTCATCTCCAGCAGCGGGCCGGTGCCGGTGGCCACGGCGTCAGGTGTCACGGTCGCGGTCGTGGTCGGGGTCATCGACTCTCCTGATCCGGCAGGGCCGACGGCCCCACACCTCTCCGAGCATGAAACTACTTACTCGCAATGATAGGACAAAGTCAGAGTACCTGGGAAGGCCGTGGTCCCCGGGGCGACAGCTCCCTCCACGAGGGTGCCCTGGCCCGCGCGCCGCGGCCCTCGACCGCCAGCGGTCAACGGGACGGGCAGGCTGGCCGGGGGCGCTGCCTGGTCGGGACCAGGTCACGGACGTCCATGGCCGCCAGCCGGGGAAGGTCCACCCCGAGCACGCGCGGCGTCCCGGTGCACGCATCGACGACGACCGGTGAGCCGTACTCACCCCGCAGCAGAACCAGCCATCGCCCGTCCGGGCTCCAGGCCGCAGCGCCCTCCGGGTTCTCCGCCGCGGTGACGCCGAGGCCGCGGGAGGTGCCGGTGGACAGGTCCGTCAGCTCCTGCACCTGACCGTCCTGGGTCCAGCGGGTGATCACTGCGCGGGCGCCGTCGGGCGAGATCCGGCCGGGCACCGCCAGCCCCTCGGGCAGCCCCGGCACCTCGCGCCGCGCGCCGTCCCGCCGGTCGATCAGCACCCGGGCGCAGCGCAGCCGATCGTCGCACTCGAGCACCAGCCAGCCCACCGGGCCCACCGCCAGAACCGTCCCCACCGAGATCCGCCGGATCCCGTCGGGGCCGGCCGTGTAGACCCCGCCGGCCGGGCTGGACACCAACAGCCCGCCCCCACCGTCCTCGGAGACGCCGCCGTGGAGCGGGCCCATTGCCGGCAGCGCGACGCTGGTCCGGGTCGCGGCACCGTCCAGGGCGGTCAGCACGATCCGGTTGGCGTACGGCACCCACACGTGGTTCTGATCCACCCCTTCCAGAGGTGAGGCCTGGGCCAGGCCGGGGGCACGGCGCACTGGGGCACCGTCCTCGACGACCACCGCCTCCTGCCCGGCAGGCGAGATCACCAGGACTTCGTCGGACCCGGCGAACACCCGCGCCTCGCCGGTGAACACGGTCCAGCCGAGTCGAATCCGCACCATCCGCCCGGTGGCCGGCTCGACCCTGATCAGATCACCGTTGTCGGCGGCGACCCCCACCAGTTCCCAGGGCGGGGAGCCGGGCAGCAACGGTCGCCCCAGCGAGATCTGGGTCGCCGGCGGGGAGGTGGCCACCGAGGAGCCCGCCGATCCCTGGACACCGGCACCCGGAGATGCCCCCGACCCCGGCGCCGTCGTGGACGGCGAGGGCGCCGCGGACCTGCCGGCGGACGGCGCCGCGGAGGGCTGGCCGACCTCTTCCCGGGGCCAGAGCAGGGCACCGCCGAGCAAGCTCAGGATCAACAGCGCGAACAGCCACAGCCGGCGGATCCCCTGGCGCTGGCCATCCCCGTCCGGTCCCTGCGCACGTGCCCCCACCGGTCCGAGGTCGAGGATCTCGACCCGGTCCCGGTCTCGGTCCGAGGGCGGGTACGCCATGCCCCAGTCTGACCCCCGACCGGTCCACCGGCCGGTTGTCAGTCCCGGCAGTGCCCCTGGATGGCCGCGACCACCAGGTCGGGGACGCGCACCTGGAGCAGGTGATCGGCGTCCGGCACCCGGATCAGCCGGGCTGCGGGAATCCTGGATGCGGCGGCCACGGTCGCCTCGACCATGGCCGGTGGCTCCAGGTCACCGACCATGAGCAAAGTGCCGATCGTCAACTCGCCCAATCGATCCCAGGTGGGATCGAGCTCGCGCCACCACGTGCCCTCGCCGCCCTGGGCCCCCGTGGCCTGCGTCACCAACTCCCGCACCGTGGCGTCCTCGCCGGCGCTGCACCACACCTCGATCATGAGGTCGATCAGGCCCTCGCGATCCCCCACCTGGGCAAGGGCCGCCCATCGCTCGGCGAGTTGCGGCTCCTCCGGCCAGGGGTACCCGCTGATCCCCGGTGCCATCAACACCAGCGAGCGCACCCGGTCCGGTGAGGCCAGCGCCAACGCGAGCGCGGTCGCTCCCCCCACGCTGCTGCCCACGAGGTGGGCCGACTCCAGCCCGCACCGATCGAGAACCTGCTCCAGGTCGCTCACCCAGTCGTAGGGCTCACTCGGCGGCGTCGAGCCTCCGTAGCCCCGCAGGTCGTACCGGATCACGCGATGGGTCACGCTCAGCGCAGGGACCACCCGGTCCCACATCCGCATGTCGGCGATCCCCGAGTGCAGGAGCACCACCGGCGGGCCATCACCGCCGGAGTCCTCCACCAGCAACCGGTCGTTGCCCGCCTCGATCGTCTGACGCACCACGCCAGCCTAGTCAGCTGGGTCAGCCCGGAGGCACGGGTGTCAGGTGCGGGTGCGCAGCGTCCAGGACACGATCACCGGGCACCACCCAGGCCGTCGCGGTCGATCCCGGCCGGGCCAGGAACCCGGACAGCTGCTCACGTGCCCGGACGGCGCTCGGCTCGGGGGTGGTGTCCACGGCAGCTCCGGTGCGCACGTAGCGCGCCGCCTCGTGGGCCGCCACCGGGTCCGGACCGGCACGGCCCTGCACCGTCACCCAGTTCAGCCGGTCGGGGTTGCGCCTTCCCTCGGTCCACGGGACGACGTCCGCGGTGTGCTCGAGCGCCAGGACCTGCACCTCGCGCGGCACGGGCATCGATCCGATCGGGGAGCCAGCGGTGACCACATGGGTGATCGAGAGCCGTTGCCGCACGACCGGGTCGGCAGCCATCTGGGCGGCGACGATGCCCCCCAGGGAGTGACCCACCAGCAGCACCGGCTCCCCCGGCCGGGCACCGGCCTGCTGGAGCCCGATGGTGACCAGCGACGAGGCTGCGGTGGTCCGGCCGGCGATCGCGTTGACGTCGGCCGTCAGGTCGAAGGGCTGGACGCCCGCCCGGGGGGGCCAGGCCTGGGTGCCCGGGATCATCGCGATCCACGATCGTGACCCATCGGCAGCCGTGACCCGTTCCACCCGGACGACACCGGCCGACCCCGCAGGGACCTCGTAGAGCGCTGCCGTGCGCGCGATCAGGTCCTCGACCCCGGACGGCGGCGCCGCGGAACTGCGGGTGATCGGCCCCACTCTGACCACCCGACTCTCGTTCAGCCAGGGCAGCGCCTCCCCGACCACGGACAGCACCCGGGTCAGGCGGCGCTGATCCGGGGGCGAGGCCGCGACCAGGATCAGCCCGAGGGGAGCGCTCAGCGCGCCCACCAGATGGGCCAGCCCGCGGGCAGCACCTGGCAGCGCGGCGCCCACCCGGTCCCCGGCACCCGGGTGGGCCGCGAGGTACGCGAGCACCCGCCGGGCCATCGGACGCGGCATCCACCGGGCGGAATCGTCCGAGCCGAACGCGACCAGGCCCGCGCCGAGTGTGGCCAGCCCGGGCAGCGCGGCAGCCCCGAGAACCGCTCCCGTCCCAGCGCCCGCCGACAGCACGTTCAGGGCGTGCTGGGCCGCGGCGTCCGCTGCGCGGTAGATGCCCACCGCCGCCCGCAGCGCAGTGCCCAGCCCGCCGAGCCGCAACGCGCCGGCGGCCAGGCCGTGAGGTCCGGCCAGGCACCCGGCGAGCGCCGCCTCGGCCGCCAGCCCGGTGAGGGGGGATCGCAGATAGCCGGCGAGCAGCACGGGGTCGAGGGCAAGGTCGCCCAGCCGGACGGCGGCACCGGTCAGCGCCTGCCCGGCCTCGATCAACACCTCGGCCGCCGACTCGAGATCCTCCAGGCGCGCCGTGGTCCCGCCGGCACCACCCCGCACGACCAGCTCGGCCTCCTCCACAGCCCCGCTCACGATCCGGCCCGGGACTGGATCAGCAGGGCCGACAGGTCCTGCTGCACGCGATCGGGCGTTGCCGCGCAACCGGCCAGCTCGCTGCGCCAGCCGCCGGGGGCCGCCGTCCAGTGCGCCAGAGCGCCCCGCTCGGGCAGGGTCTCGGACCGTGCCGGCCCGGCGGGACCGGCGGTGGCCGTGACCGTCAACTCGGTCCCCTCGGCGATCGCC
Source organism: Kineosporiaceae bacterium (assembly GCA_016794595.1). Lineage (GTDB taxonomy): Bacteria > Actinomycetota > Actinomycetes > Actinomycetales > Kineosporiaceae > JADJPO01. Next base: position 11,724 of record JAEUJN010000070.1, on the reverse strand, counting down.
TCCCCCGGTCGGGGAACCGGCAGCCATCGCACGAGCTCGCCCGCCGCGGCCTCGGCCGGCAGCAGGGCCACCTGTACCCAGCCCAGATCGCCGGGACTCCCGCCCTGGGAGCCCAGCTCGATCCACACGATCACCGCCGCCAGGTCATCGGTGACCGCGAGCTGCGCGCGCAGGTGCACCAACGGACCACGCAGGGTCAGCTCGACCCCCGACCGCGCCCGGGACAGCACCGCGGCCGCCACGGCGACGAACGGCGGTACTGTCCGCTCCGCCGGCACCGGGTGCCGGTCGGCGGCGCACCCGGGAACGGGACCCGACCAGGCGGGCGCCGTCCGCCACCGCTCGAAGGTCGCCCGGTCGACCGTGATCCGCAGGGCCGGATCGAGCGCCTCCCGACCGGTCCTCGCCTGGCGCTTCTCGCTCGCATCGCGCATCTGCTCACCCGACCGGCAGGAACGGGGGCACCACCGGGGGCAGGCACTCCAGCGTTCGTGCATGCCGCTGCAACAGCGCGGCCGCCTGCGACAGCTGCCCGGCGGCGCGTTCCACCCCGCGGGCCTCCTCGGACAGCTGGTCACGGAACCGGTCGGCGGCCAGGCTCACCCACAGCACGCCGTCCGCCCGGGCCAGGGCGGTTGCGAGCTCGCCGACCTGATGAGCCAGCGCCGTGGTCAGGGCAGCCGCCCTCTCGGCCGAGTTCAGCACGTTCACACCTCCCGGATCGTCACCTTCCTGATCGACCGGCAGGCTAGGTGGCGGGTCACCGCCCCGGCCGCGAGGTGACCACGCCCTGTGGACAGCGGTACCGTCAGGGGCCGCAGTGGACGGAACGACGAGCGGATTGCGAGCCTGCGACCGTGATGCCTGATCACCAGCCCCCGCCGCACCTCTCCTCCCCGAGGGCAGCCGAGCGCCCCTACCGGATCTGCTTCGTGTGCACGGGGAACATCTGCCGCTCCCCCATGGCCGAGTACGTGCTGCGCGCGCTGGTGAGCGCCCGGGGGCTGGACCACCTGGTCGAGGTCGACTCGGCCGGCACCGGCGAGTGGCACATCGGTGAGCGGGCGGACCGGCGTGCCGTGGCCGCCCTGAACCGGCGGGGATACGACGCCACCACCCACCGAGCCCGGCAGTTCGAGCCGTCCTGGTTCGCCGAGCGGGATCTGGTGATCGCGCTCGATCGGGGCCACCTGCGCAGCCTGCGGTCCTGGGCGCCCACCGACACCGCCCGGGACCGCGTGCAGCTGCTGCGCAGCTTCGACCCGGTCACCGAGCCGGATGCCCTCGGCTCCGACCTGGACGTGGCCGACCCGTACTACGACGGCACCCCCGCCTTCACCGAGGTGCTGACCCAGATCGAGGCGGCCTGCGCGGGCCTGCTCGACTGGGTGCAGGAGGAGCTCCGCCAGGGTGCCAGCAGCGCTGCGTCCCGGCCCGCCACCCTGCACAGCGACTCTGCCGCTGGTTGACTGCTCGGCCATGAGCGGCCTGCCGGACCCCGTGGTCAAGCACCGGGCTGACGCCCCACACGGGTTCTTCGCCGTCGAGTCCGCGGGCTTGCACTGGCTGGCCCAGGCCCGCTCCCGGGGCGGGGCCTCGGTCGCCCTCCCGGTGCAGCCGGTCTCACCGGGAGACACCCGGATCGCGATCGCGCGGGTGACCACCCACCCGGCCACGCCTGCTGCGGCCGAGCGCTTCGGCCGCGAGCTGGCCGCCACCCATCGCGCCGGCGCACCGTGGTTCGGCTGTCCCCCGCAGGGATGGGACGGTGACGGGTTCATCGGCCCGATCCCGTTGCCGCACAACACGGTCGACCGGAACATCGGCTGGGGCCGCTTCTTCGCCCGGTACCGGCTGGAACCGTTCCTGCGCCAGGCCGTCGATCACCGGACCCTGCCCGAGCAGGGCCGGCGCGCGGTGAGCGTGCTCTGCGAGCGGCTGGCCGATGAGGATCCCGACCTGTGCGGGCCCGCCGAGCCGGTGGCCCGGCTGCACGGTGATCTGTGGTCGGGCAACGTCCTGTGGGACGGCGCCAGCGCCGTCCTGATCGATCCCTCCGCCCACGGTGGGCACCGGGAGAGCGACCTGGCCATGCTGGCGCTGTTCGGCCTGCCTCACCTGGATCGCGTGCTGGCCGCCTACCACGAGGCGTGGCCGCTGGCCGAGGGCTGGCGCGAGCGGGTCGGCCTGCACCAGCTGTTCCCGCTGCTGGTCCACACGGTGTTGTTCGGCAGCTCGTACGGCGCCCAGGCCGCCGCCGCGGCCGCTCACTACGTGTGACCCCTCCCCCAGACCCGGCCCGGGACAGGTGGGACAGCGAAACCCTCAGAGGGACAACAGTTTACCGGCCGCGTTGACGAACTCGTCCACCTGCTCGGCCGTGGTGTCCCACGAGCACATCAGACGGACCTCATGGCAGGACTCGTCCCAGAGGTAGAACGGCGCCACCTGCTGCAGCGGCTCGATCGCCGCCGCGGGCAGGGTGGCGAACACGTGGTTGGCCTGGGTGGGACGGGTGATCGACACCCCGGGCAGGGCGGCCACCCCCGAACTCAGCCGGGAGGCCATGGCGTTGGCGTGCAGCGCATTCCGCCGCCAGAGCCCGTCGGTGAACAGGGCCAGTAACTGCGCCGACAGGAAGCGGCCCTTGGATCCGAGCTGCATGAACTGCTTGCGCACGAACCGCAGCGCCGGCCGCAACTCCTGGTTCAGGACGACGACCGCCTCGGCCCCCATCGCCCCGTTCTTGGTGGCACCCAGGGACACCACGTCCACCCCGGTGCGGGTGATCAGCTCGGCCAGCGAAACCCCCAGGGCGGCAGCTGCATTGGCGATCCGCGCGCCGTCCACGTGAAGGTACATCCCCTCGGCGTGGGCGGCCTCCGCCAGCACCCGTAGCTCCTGAGGGGTGTAGAGCGTGCCGTACTCGGTCGACTGGCTGATCGAGACCACCCGGGGCTGGGTCTGGTGTTCGTCACCGATGCGGGTGCGCACCGAGCGCACGAGCTCGGCGGTCAGCTTGCCGTCCGGGGTCGGCACCGAGACGAGCTTCGCGCCGGTGATCCGTTCCGGGGCACCGCACTCGTCCACCGCGATGTGCGCGGTGGCGGCGCACACCACGTGATCCCACGGTCGCAGCATGACCTGCAGGCCGACCACATTGGCGCCCGTACCGTTGAACACGAAGGCGATCTCGGCGTCCGAGTCGAGCTCGGCCCGGATCGCTGTCACCGCGCGCTCGGTCACCTCGTCCGCGCCGTAGGCCCGGGCATGGCCCTGATTGGCGGCCACGACAGCGGCCATCACCTCGGGGTGGACGGCGGAGTAGTTGTCACTGGCGAAGCTGTGCACTGCTCTCCTGCGCTCTCGGTCGGTGGCGCTGCTCATCGTGCTGCTCGTGCTGCTCGGACTGCTCGCCGTGCCCGCGGGGGACGCCGAGGCGTCGCCACACGCGTTGAGCGAGTATGGCAATCACGACCGCGATCACCAGCGCCAGGCTCGCCCCGCCGAACCCGAGTCGCGGGCCACCCCGGTCGATCAGCAGCCCGGCGAGCGCCGTCCCGGCTGCGGCACCCGCCGTGAACGCCGTCGTCAGCCAGGCCTGGGCCTGGGTGAGCCGGTCGCGGGGTGCGCTCTCGTCCACCAGGTTGGCCAGCATGATCAGCCCGGGGGCGATGGCCAGACCGGTCAGGAACAGCAATGGCATCAGCACCGCCAGCGAGCTGACCTGGCGGGTGATCGCCAGGGTCACCAGGGCCAGTCCCGCGGCGAACCCGGCCAGCACGAACGGCAGCCGGCCGTGGTCGGCCCCCGGCCGGTGCGGGACGAGCGCCCCGTACACCGTGCCCCCGATCGCGCTGCCACCGGCGATCGCGGTGAACAGCAACCCCACCCGCGCCTGATCCCCCAGGATCGACCCCGCAGTGGCGGCCAGCGCGACGTCCAGTTGGCCGAAACCGACGGCCACCAGCAGGCCGACCGCCAGGCTCGCCACCACCCCGAGCGAGCGGAGCGGGGAGCGCCCCCGCACGTGCGCCCCCGAGGCATGCGGCTCCGGACGCCAGGCGCGGGCCGCCCCGGTGAGCGCGTACCCCAGCCCCGCCACCCCGAGCAGCCCCGCCACCAGGAGCAGGGGCGCCTGGGCACTGTCCACGACCAGCAGGGCGGACAGCAGCAGCGGCCCCCCGACGAACATCACCTCGATCACGACCGCTTCCAGCGCATACGCCGCCCGGCGATCGGCCTCGTCGTCCAGGATCACCCGCCAGGCGGCCCGCATCGCCGGCGAGATCGGCGGGAAGGTCAGGCCGACACCCACCGCGAGCACGATCAGGGCGGAATCGGGCAGCCCGGCCACCACCCCCTGGGCCAGGCCGGCCAGGAGCAGCGCACTGGTCAGCGACAACGGCCCGATCACCCACGGCTGGCCGATCCGGTCGATCAGCGCCCCCCACCCGGGGGAGGCCAGCGCGACCCCGATGGTGTACATCGCCGTGATCACGCCGGCCACCGAGTAGGAGCCGCGGACCGACTGGATCAGCAGCACCATGCCGAGGGGGACCATCGAGACCGGCAGCCGCGCGGCGAAGGCGGCCAGGAAGGGGGCCAGGGCCCCTCGCCGGCGCAGGATCGAGGCGTAGCGACGCACGGGCGACCATCCTGCCTCACCGCTCGCCGGCCCACTCCCGCAGCCCGCCCCAACCCCCACCGGGCCGCACTCAGCCGGCGACAGCGGCGTAGGCCCGGCGGACGACGTGCTGCAGTTCGGCCAGCCGGGCGGGGGGATCGTCTCGCCGCCAGGCGAGTCGGACCGGCACGGGCGCGGCGTCGACCACGGGCCGGTAGACCACCCCCAGGCGCGGGTACTGCACGGCGCTGGCCTGCGCGGTCAGCCCGATCGCCCGGCCGGAGGCGATCAGGGTGAGCCACTCGTCGATCCCCTGCACCGCCCGCATCCCGGCCGGGGCTGCCTCGGGGGCCCAGAGTTCCTCGCGGGTGGTGCCGATCAGGGTGTCGACCGCGACGATGCGGCCCGCGAAATCGGCCAGGTGCAACCGGCGGCGGCGCGCCAGGGGGTCGGTGGCCGCCAGCGCGGCGACCCGGCGTTCGTGCCCGACCAGTACCTCCTCGATCCGGACGTCGGCCACCTCCCGACGCAGCACGGCAACCTCGGCCAGCCCCTCGGACAGGCCCGCCGTCCGGGTACGGGACTGGACGAAGACCAGCTCGGCCCCGGGATACGTTGCCGCCCACTGGTTCTGCACCGCAGTGGTGTGCCGGCCGAGGGCGGCCCAGGAGTAGCCGATGCGGAGCTGCCGCTCGTCCGCCAGCGCGGAGCGGCCCAGCGCCTCGACCTCCTCCAGCACGCGGCGGGCGTGCCTCACCACCCGCGCCCCGGCCACGGTCGGGGTCACCTGCCGCGGGCTGCGCACCAGCACCCGGACGCCGAGCACGCCCTCGAGCGCCGCGACGTTGCGCGAGACCGAGGCCTGCGAGGTGCCCAGGGCGATCGCCGCGTCGGTGAACGTGCCCTGGTCGACCACCGCGACCAGGGACTGGAGCTGGCGCAGCCGGATGTCCATACGGAGAGCGTATGGGGCTGGCACACCATGCATTTCCCGCATGACCGCGCGATCCGCACACTGGGGCCGTGGTGACCGCCGAGCAGCCCCTCGACCTCGGCGCGAGCGCGGCATCCTCCCGGCCCACCCGCCCCCGCGACCTGGCGCTCATGCTGACCGCGGCGAGCAGCACCCAGACCGGGGCCGCCCTGGGCGCCCACGCCTTCCCGGTGATCGGGCCGGCCGGCGTGGTCGCCGTCCGGCAGCTGGTCGCGGCGACTGTGCTGCTGGCCGTCGCCCGGCCCGACGTCCGCCGGCTGCGCCTCGGCCAGTGGTGGCCGACGCTGCTGCTGACCGCGGTGTTCGCGGTGATGAACCTGTCCCTGTACGCGGCGGTGGACCGGATCGGCCTGGCCCTGGCCGTCACCCTGGAGTTCCTCGGCCCCCTCGGCGTCGCCCTCGCCGGGTCGCGGACGCCGCACCACCTGCTGACCGCGCTGGCGGCCGGCGCCGGGGTGTACGTGCTGGTCCTGCCCGGACCGACCAGCGACTACCTCGGGGTGGGACTCGGGCTGCTGGCCGCCGGGTGCTGGGCCGCCTACATCCTGCTGAACCGGCTGGTGGGTGCCCGGCTCCCGGGCGTGCAGGGGACCGCGATCGCCACCTCGATCTCGGCCCTCGGCTACCTGCCGGTGCTCGTCGTGCTGGCGGTCTCGGGCCGCCTGACCCCGGCGGCCCTGGGCTTCGCGGTGGCGGCGGGCACCCTGGCCTCGGCCGTGCCCTACGCCCTGGACCTGATCGTGCTGCGCACCATTCCCCCGCGCGTGTTCGGGATCGCCATGAGTGCCCACCCGGTGCTGGCCGCCGTGGCCGGAATGGTGATCCTGGGCGAGCTGCTCACCTGGCACGAGTGGGTCGGCATGGCCGTCATCGTGACCGCGAACGTGGTGACGGTCAGCTCCGCACGCTGAGCGATTCGGAGGCCACCAGATGCGCGAGCACGCGGGTGAGCTCCTCCTGGGCATCACCGACCAGCACCGCGACCTCGGGGGGCGGTTCAGCCGCTCTGCCCGCAGCCGCGACGAAGGACCAGTCCCGCCCCGGGTCTCGGTCCACGACGACCACCCGCCGCGCCCGGCCGGCCTCCACCCCCGGCGCACGGTCGGACGCGCCACGGGGCTCGGTGGGAGCCACAATCGCCCGGGCACCGACCACCAGGGCCAGATCGGCCCGGGCGAGGTCGTCCCCGACCATCTCGGGACGTCGCACCAGCGAGTCCGGCACACCGGCCTCGGCCAGCAGGCGGGCCAGGTGACCCGGCACCCGCCCGGCGTCGGGGTGGACGGCGAACAGCACCTCGATCCCCCGCTGCTGCACCAGGTGTGAGATCCGGGCCAGGGTGTGCTGCGCCTGCGCGACGGCCAGCCCGTGCCCGGGGATGACGACCACCCGCCGGGCCTCGGCAAGCAGGTGCGCGACCGCCGCAGGCTCGATCGGATGCGTGGCGTGGGCGGGCGGAGCCGATCGGTCGGCGGATTCGTCCCGGGCGGCCCGGAGGGGTCGAACGGCGCCCGGCCGAACGCCGTCCGGTCGAACGCCGTCCGGTCGAACGCCGTCCGGTCGAGCGCCCTCCGGTGCCGCGACCGGAGCTGCGGCGTCCGGTGGATGGCCGGCAGTGGGCTGGGTGCCCGCCCGCCGCCGCGACCACGCTCCCGCCACCAGCCGGAGCGCCAGGTCGCCGGCGGCTCGGGTCGCGATCGCCCCCGCCATGCAGGCCGCGGCTCCGGCCGCGACCAGGAGGGGGGCCTCGCGCAGCGCTCCGGCCAGGGCCAGCGCCCACCCGGCCACGGCGATCGCCGGCCCGGCCCCGGCCGGCAGGCGCACGAGTCGGGCCCAGATCCGGTCCGGCGCCAGGACCACGGCGACGGCCAGCAGTCCCAGGGCCACGGCGACGATGGCGGTCATGCGCCACCTCCCCCGGCGGTCGCGGTCGCCGGCGCGGTCGTCCGCCGGGGTCGACCCGAACCCGCCGGCCAGCGGTGGGCCATCGGTTCACGAGGCAGCGCTGAGGCCGGCGCGCCCAGACGATCGGCCGTCGGGCGATGGGCGATCCCCCCGGCATGCGTCAGGCAGGCCGCGCGCACCATGTCCCGGGAGAAGTCCGGCGACACCACCCCGGCGTGGGTCATCGACAGCAGCAGGTCGACCACACCCTCGGAGTAGGCGCGGGAGGCCTCCGCGGGGAGCGCGGAGGCGGCGTCCCGCAGGCCGGTCACCACCACGCCGGCCGCTGCCTCGCGGATCGGCACCACGACGTCCTCACCGGGCACCGAGCCTGCGACGTTGCCGCCGGCCTCGGCCACCAGGTCGACCACCACCGATCCGGGCCGCATCGCGGCCAGCGTGGCCTGGGTGACCAGCCGCGGCGGCGGCTTCCCGCCGCCACCGGCGACCGCCGTGATCACCAGGTCCGCACTGGTGACATGCGCGGCCAGCGCCTCCAGCCGGCGGCGGACCAGGCCCGGACGACGCGGGTCCTCCAGCTGCCAGCCGGCGGCCTCGAACCCCTCGCCCAGGTCAACCGGCATCCCGCCCACCGACGTCACGGCCTCGGCCCACCCGGGCCGCACGTCGTAGGCGTGCACGGCAGCGCCCAGCCGGTGCGCGGTCGCGATCGCGGTCAGACCCGCGGTACCGGCACCCAGCACCAGCACCGAGGCGGATGGCGTCCCGCCCGAGCGGGTCATCGACAGCGACAACGCCCGCGGTAGCCGCAGCGCGCCCTCGAGCACCGCCCGATACCCGGTCACGGTGCCCTGGGCGTCCAGGGCGTCCGCGACCTCCCGATCGGTGCGATCGCCTCGATCGGCGACAGGGGTCGGCACCAGCTCCACGGCGAAGGAGGTGATCCTGGCCTGGGCCAGGGCCTCGATCGAGGCGGTCTCCGACGCCGGCGCGCAGCACCCGATGGTGATCGCCCCGGGCCCGAGGCGGGTGATCACCCGCGGGTGCAGCGGGCGCACGTGCAGCAGGACGTCGACCTCGGACGCCGCGATCCCGGGCACCACCTCGGCGCCGGCGTCGCGATAGGCCGCGTCGGGGACGAGGCATCGCCGGCCGGCGCCCGACTGGACGACGACCTCGAGCCCCGCGCGGGTCAGGGAGGGGACGAGCTCGGGCATCACGGCCACCCGGCGCTCCCCCGGCATGCTCTCGGCAGGGACGGCCACCTTCATCATTCGACCGTAACCCGGCACGTCGGACAGATCGGTCAGGAGGCCCGGGCGCGTCGCGGGAGAAATGACGTCCCGAGTGCGGTCAGTTCCGCCCACATGACAGCGTTGTCAGGGGTCGGAAGTGACCGCACTCACGGGGGAGCTCGCGACGAGGATCGCGGCGGCGATCGCGAGCAGGGCCGGGACGATCAGGAAGGCCGTGTGCACGCTCGTGGCGTCCGACAGGGCCCCGAGCGCGAACGGTGCCAGGCCGACACCGAGTGCGACCCCGATCGACATCCGCCCGGAGGCCCTGTCCTGCTGGCCGCGGGCCGCGCTCATCACCAGCGCCAGGCCGAGCGGGAAGTGCCCGCCGACCCCGACCCCGGTGACCACGAGCCACCCCAACGCGATGGCCGGGTCCTGCGCGGTCCACAGGCCGAGCCACCCCACCGCGGCCACGGCGATCGAGGCCGCCAGCAGGACCCGTGGCGTCCACCGCCGCGCCAGTCGCGAGATCACCACCCGTCCGGCCGCCATCCCCCCCACCAGCGCCGACACCCCGGTAGCGGCCGCCGAGTCGCTCATCCCGACCTGGCCGCGCAGCAGTTCCGTGGTCCAGGTGGTCAGGCAGAACTCCACGCCGATGCACACCACCACCAGGACCATCAGCGGCCAGATGGCCGCGGGCAACGGGCGGCTGGCACTGCCCCGGGGCGGCAACCCCGAGTCCACCGCCGGGACCGGGCGCGGCACCCCTCCCCAGCGACCCGCCAGGCGCAGCACCACCCAGCCGATCAGCACCGCGGTCACGGCCAGGGCCGGACGCCATCCCCACCCGGCTCGCACGCCCGCCCCGACCGCCAGGGGCGCGATCAGACCCACCCCGGCGGCGACCGCGTTGGCCTCGGTCAGCACCGCCGGGCCGTGCCGGCCGTGGTGCTCCATCACCATCGGGTTGATGCAGATGATCGCCAGGGAGCCACCTGTGCCCAGCACCAGCAGGGCGGTCAGGGTGAGCACGGTCGGTCGGCCGGCCAGCAACAGGCCCGCCCCGAGCAGGATCAGCCCACCGGCGAGCTGGACGGTGCCGCGACGGTTCCACCGGCGCACGATGCCGGTCACCACCAGCCCGGCGATCAGGGCGCCGGCCGCCTGCGCGGTCAGGTGCAGCCCGCCCACGCTGCGGCTGATGCCCTGCTCGTCGACCAGCAGCGGCACCATCGCCCCGAAGCCGTACAGGAACCACGCCCACCCCCCCAACGCCAGGTAAACGGTGAGGGTGACGGCGTCCCGGTGCAATCGCTGCGCGCTCACCGGGATCGCGAGCCCGGCGTCGTCCGATCGGTCACGACCCAGGTCACGACAGCGCGACGGCCCCCTGACCGGCCAGGTCGTGCAGGGTCAGGGCATCGCCGCCGAACTGGCCGACGTGCATGAGGTAGAGACCCCGGCCCGTCGGTGAGAGCAACCCGTCATGGATCGGCACGAACGAGGACGGCGCGACCCGGCGGACGAAGTCGAGGGTGTCGCGCACCGCCGTCCAGGGGGCGTTCACCGGGACGGCGAGGACGTCCACCTCGCCGGGGTCGGCGTCATAGGCGTCACCGGGGTGGAACAGCACGGGTTCGCCGTCCGCAGCCAGCCGCACGCCCACGTTGGCGACCGTGGGCATCCAGGAGTGGTTGAACGCGTGCTGGTCACCGCGAGGGCTGACGGTCACCTCGCCCACGGTGAGGTCGGTCCCCTGGACCAGCGCCACGGCGTCCAGGCCGCGTTCGCGCAGGAGCTGCGCGGTCTGCGGATCGGCCGCCACCAGGGCGCCAGGGTTGGCCGAGAGCAGTCCGGGCAGCCGGTCGAGGTCGAGGTGGTCGGCGTGCTGGTGGGTGACCAGGACGGCGTCCAGCCCGGTGAGGTCCTCGAACCCGGCCGAGAACGCGCCCGGGTCGATCAGCAGGCGACGGTCGGCGATCTCGACCAGCAGGCAGGAGTGGCCGAAGTGGGTCAGGCGCATTCCCCGACCGTACTCACATGCCGAGCAGCCGTCGCAAGAGGCCCTTCTGTGAGGTGGACGCGCCCGAGACACCCTGACCGGCCGGTCGGGCCTGCCCGGCCGGTGGAGGCGGGCCCCCGGGTGGTCTCGGGGTGGCCGGCCGGGTGACCACCGGGGTGTCGTAGTCGGCGGCGGCGATGGCACTCACCACCTGCTCCTCGGTGAAGTGCTCGGAGCCGGGGATCGAGGGCACGAAGTTGACCAGCACCCCGTTGCGCATGACCTGCGCCTCCAGGGAGGCGGTGCCGTCGGTGTCCCAGATGGCCACCCGGTCGCCGTCCAGCCGGACCCGCACCCCGAACTGGTAGACCCCGGCGCGTTCGACCTGAGCCAGGACGCCGCGGCTGCGCAGGGCAGCGACGACCCGGTGGGCGCGATCCTCGTCCATCGCAGCACGGTAACCACTGATCCTGGGAGTGCGCTGTGGATGAGAACGAGGCGGTTACCCTGACCGACGTGAATTCATCCGATGAATACCGGGATTCGGTCGTCCCGTGAGGACACCCCTCGGGTCGGCATCCGCCCGCCGGATCCGGCGACACCCGCTGATCGGGGTGGGCTACGTGCTGACGGCGGCGATCCTGTTCTCGGTCAACGGCAGCGTCAGCAAGCTGGTGCTCACCCACTCGATGTCGGCCCTGCACCTGGTCGAGGTGCGCTGCCTGCTGGCCTCGGTGATCCTCGCCGCAGCGGCCACGGCCCGTGCGCGCGGATCGATGCGCATCGGACGGCGCGAGTTTGGCTTCGTCCTGGCCTACGGGATCATCGGACTCGCCCTGGTGCAGTGGCTGTACTACGTCGCGATCGCCCGGATGCCGGTGAGCATCACCCTGTTGATCGAGTTCACCGCACCGATGTTGATTGCCCTGTGGGTCCGCTTCGTCCGCAAACAGCC
>JAEUJN010000013.1 GCA_016794595.1 Kineosporiaceae bacterium | reverse complement strand
CCACCAGCTGGCACCCCTGACTCGCGCGCCGACACTCCTGACCCGTGACCCGACGCCCGGCCACCCTGCACCGGGCAGACCTCGAGATCGCCGCCGTGGTGATCATCAGCGCCTCTTGATCACCACTGTGGCGATCTCGGGGTCGGGGTCGGTGACGACGAGGGGTCCCCGGGGGGGCCGTGCGGCGATCTGCGTGGGACCGTGGCGGGATCCCGGGAATGCCCGGCCCGTGAAATAGTTCAATCGTCAACTTCGTTGCCATATCCGAGTAGCCACGTCGTCAGCCACGTCGTCCGAGGAGCCGAACATGCCCGCCGTGACCGCGCCCGACATTCTCACCCCGCCGCGGGTCGGCTCCCCGAACACCACGGTGTTCGGCGAGCGGCCGGTGAGGTCGGTGACGACCGCTCCGAGCGGGTTCGAGGGCGAGGGCTTCCCCGTCCGGCGGGCCTTCGCCGGGGTGGACCTGGCCCAGCTCGACCCGTTCATCCACATGGACCAGATGGGCGAGGTCGAGTATGCGCCGGGCGAGCCCAAGGGCACCCCGTGGCACCCGCACCGCGGCTTCGAGACCGTCACCTACATCATCGACGGCACCTTCGTGCACCAGGACTCCCAGGGCGGCGGCGGGGTGATCACCAACGGTGACACCCAGTGGATGACCGCCGGATCCGGCCTGCTGCACATCGAGGCCCCGCCGGAGGAGCTGGTCGTCTCCGGAGGGCTGTTCCACGGCATCCAGCTGTGGGTGAACCTGCCCCGCACGCTGAAGTTCGCCCCGCCGCGCTACCAGGACATCCGCGGCAACCAGGTCGCGCTGCTGTCCTCCCCGGACGGCGGGACGTTGCTGCGGGTGATCGCCGGCGAGCTCGACGGCCACGCCGGCCCGGGCATCACGCACACCCCGATCTCGCTGGTGCACGCGACCCTGTCCCCCGGGGCCACCCTGCACCTGCCCTGGCGCCCGGACTTCAACGCCCTGGTCTACACCCTGGCCGGGCACGGCTCGGTGGGCACCGACCGGCGTCCGCTGCGCACCGGGCAACTGGCGGTCTTCGGGGACGGCGGCCCGCTCACCATCGGTGCCGATGCCCGGCAGGAGAGCCGCAGCCCGAACCTCGACGTCCTGATCCTGGGTGGTGCGCCGATCCGCGAGCCGGTCGCCGCCTACGGCCCGTTCGTGATGAACACCCGGGCAGAGCTGGTCCAGGCCTTCGAGGACTTCCAGGCCGGACGCATGGGGACCATCCCGGCCGAACCGCACCCGGGGCACGACGTCCTCTGACCGGGCGCAGGGCGGTGGGCGCTCCTAGACTGCGCCGGTGACCACCTCACCGTCGGCACCCACCCTTCCCCCGCTGCCGGACGAGGCGTTCCGCCGCGTGCTGTGCGTGGTCGCCCACCCTGACGACATCGAGTACGGGACCTCGGCCGCGGTGGCGGTGTGGACCTCGTCCGGGATCGAGGTCGCCTACCTCCTGCTGACCCGCGGCGAGGCCGGCATCGACCGGATCGACCCGGAGCAGACCGCCGAACTGCGCACCGCCGAACAGGTCTCGGCCGCCCGACTGGTCGGGGTGGACCAGGTCGACTTCCTGGACCACCCCGACGGCATGCTCGAGTACTCCCTCGCCCTGCGCCGGGACATCGCCCGGGCGATCCGCCGCTACCGGCCGGACGCCGTCCTGCTCGGATCCTGGGAGATCGAGTTCGTCGCCGGGCTGAACCAGGCCGACCACCGGGTCGCGGGCCTGGCCGGGCTGGACGCCGTCCGGGATGCCGCCAACCGCTGGGTGTTCCGTGACCTGCTGGACGCCGAGGGCCTCGAGCCCCACAGCGTGCGCTGGATCCCGGTCAGCGGCGACCCCCACCCCACCCACGGGATCGACGTCACCGGCGAACCGCTCGACCGGGGCATCGCCTCGCTGGAGGCCCACGCGGACTACCTGGCCGCCCTGGACTGGCACCCACCGGTCAGAGCCATGCTGACCGCTGTCACCGCCGCCCAGGGTCCCGCGCTGGGAGTGTCCAACGCCGTTCTGCTGCGGGCGATCGACCTTCAGGCGCCACCCTCGTTCGCGATGGAGGATCCGCCCACCGAGTGACCGGCCGGTCTGCCCGCCGGCTCCTCCAGGGTCCGGTCCAGGGCGTGCAGGAACAGCTCGACGTGCTCCTGCTGCCAGATCAGCGGGGGCCGCACCTTGAGCGTGCACCCGGCGCGGCCGGTGGTCCCCACCAGCACCCCGCGTGCCTTCAGCCCCTCCTTGACCACCGAGGCCACCGCGCGGGACGGCAGGTCGATGCCGGCGATCAGCCCGTGCCCACGGACCTGCCCGATCGCCATCTCGCCCTCGGAGTGCTTCTGCCGCAATGCCTCTGCCCCGGCACGCAAGCGCTCCCCGAGCCGGACGGCATGCGCCGGGATGGTCAGCCCGTCGATCCACGGTTCCTCGAGCAGGTCCAGCACCGCCAGTGACGCGGCGGTCCCGACCGGGTTGCCGGCGAAGGTGGAGAAGAACTCGTACCGCGAGGCCAGCGCGTCGGCGATCTCCCGCCGGGTGATGGTGGCCGCGATCGGGTAGCCCGCGCCCATCGGCTTTCCCATGGTCACCACATCCGGCACCACGCCGAGCTCGGCGAACCACCACAGCTTGGGACCCGTTCTGCCCCAACCGATCTGTACCTCGTCGGCGACGTACAGCGCGCCGGCCGCGTGCGCGCCGTCCACCAGGCCGGCCAGGAACTCGGCCGGCACCGTCCGTACCCCCTCGCTGGTGAACATCGAGTCGACCATCACCATCGCCGGACTGCGCCCGCCGGAGCGCAATTGCTCCGCGGCGGCTCCCACCCGCGCCAGGGCCTCGACCCGGGTGAGCACGGCATCGTCCTGGACCGGGCCGTCGAAGGTGGCGACCCCCGCGGGCCGGTACCCCGGTGGCCACTCGTTGGAGGACAGGTCGGCCAGCCAGCGGGAGGAGCCGTGGTAGGCGTTCGAACCGACGATGGCACCGGCGTCCCCGGCCGGGTCCCCGGGCGGGCGCCCGGAGACCGCGCTGGTGTACTCCACCGCCAGGCGCCAGGCCAGCTCGTTGGCCTCGGTGCCGGAGACCGTGAACAGACAGGTGTCCAGGCCCGACCCCGGCGGCATCGAGGCCACCAGCCGCTCGGCCAGCTCGATCACGTTGGGGTGCAGGTACCGGCTGTGGGTGTGCAGCACCGCCGCCTGCCGGGTGATCGCGGCGACCACACTGGGGTGGCTGTGACCCACCACCGCGACGTTGTTGTAGCCGTCGAGGTAGCGCTGACCGTTGCGGTCGATCAGCCAGACGCCTTCTCCGGCAACGATTTCCAGCGGGTCGCTGTAGAACAGCGGCGAGAGTCCACCCCCCTGGACGGCGCGCCGCCGGGCCAGCAGGTCGGCGTCGGCGTGAGCGGGGGCGCCGGGAAGTCCGGGGGCCCCCAGCCCGGCGACCCGCCGCATCCGGGTCTGCAGTACCTGGGGAGGGACCGAGTACAGGGCGTCGACCAGCGTGCGCGAGGCCACGTCGTACTGGGTGATGTAGCCGGTGTTGTCCGGGTGGGACGGGGCGCGGTGCGCCGAGATGGCCAGGGTGACCAGCAGCCGGGCGATCACCAGCTCCCCGAGCACGTCGACCTCGGCCGGATGCAGAGGGCGGTGACGCTGGTAGCCCCGCAGCACCGCCGCGGTCAGCGGCCACAGTTGCCCGGCCGAGGCTCCCCGCAGCACCGAGGTCAGGGTGGCCGCCAGGTCACAGACCGCCGCGGTGTGGTGCATGTCGCCCAGGTCGACGATGCCCGTCACCGCTCCGGCGTCGTCGGCGAGCACATTGGTCAGGGTGACGTCGCCGTGCTGGATGCCGGCGGGCAAGGTCGCCAGTCGGGCCAGCGCCCTCGCCGTGCGGCGCGGGATGGCCGCGGCCCCGAGGCGAGAGCTCAGCTCGGCCAGTCGGCGCACGTCCCAGTCGAGCTCCCGCCCGGCGGCGGGGTGGAAGAACCCCTGCAGGGCCACCGACAGCCGGGCGCAGCTGGCACCCACCGCCTCGGCGGTGGTCAGGGTGAGCGCGGCGCCGTCGTGAACCCTGCTCTGCAGGGCTTGGCCGGGAAGCCCCGTGATCACCCGCACCAGGTGCGTGCCCTGCGCTGAGTCGAGTCTGCAGGCCGCCTCCCCATCGACCGTGCGAACCAGCCGCGGCAGCGGCAGGTCGGGCGCCACGGCGGCCAGGTGGGCCAGGGCAGCGTTCTCCAGGTCGATCACCGCGGGGTCCTCGGCCGCATGGGCCACCTTGACCACGAACCGGCGCACCACCCGATGGGGCTGTGTCAGGCGTACCTCGACCAGCAGGTTCTGGTCGCGCTCACTGGGCAGAGGGCTCGCTCGCAGGGCATCCAGGGCGTAGCTGGTGCGCAACAACTCGATGATCTCAGCGGTGCCGACCTGCGGGGCGGGCAGGTCGAAGACGGCGCGACTCACCGGTGCATCCTCGCACCAGCGCAGGTGACGGCACGCTGCCCCCCGGGGGGGGATTGGGGCAGGATCCAGTCAGGACCGGGCGTCGAGACTCTCGGGCACCCGCAGGATCAGGTTGGGGTCGGGGCACAACTCGGCCCACAGGTCCAGGTCACCTCGGGTGCCGACGCCGGGCACGTCCAGGCCCATGCCGAGCAGGTCGGTCAGCACCTGCAGGTGCAGGTGCGGCTCCCAGCCACCGTTCTCCTGTGGTGTGCCCACGGTCGCGAACACCTGCCCGGCGGCCACCCGATCCCCCACCGCCAGGCCCGCCAGGCTGGTCCGGGCCAGGTGCCCGTACAGGGTGAAGAACTCCGTGCCGTCCCCGGTCCGGTGCCGCAGGATGATCACCGGGCCGTAGTCCAGCGGCGCGGTGTTGTCCCCGAGGGCCTCCACCACGCCGTCCAGCGGGGCGTGCAGCGGGTGCCCGGCCGGGACGAACAGGTCGACCCCCAGGTGGATCGTGCGCCGCTCGCCGGTGGGGGTCCGGTAGGCCTCGGTCCGGTAGACGGTGCGGTCCTCGAGGTAGCGGCCGATGAGCACGTGCCGCTCGCGCACGGTCACCGCCGGCGGGTCGGGCATCGACCAGTCCATCACCTCCCGGCCGATCTCGGCCAGCGGGCGGCCCAGCACCGGGCGCGGCGTCACCTCGCCCAGGTGATCCCGGACGGCGGCCGCCCCCGGCCAGGCCTCGAGGCCGAGCTCCCGGCGCAGCCGGGCAGGCTCCAGCCGGGAGTGCGGCAGCCGGGCGCGCGCGGCGAGCCGGTCCACCGCCGGAGCCACGGCGTCCTGGCTGGAGAGCAGGTAGGCGTTGGCCGGATCCCTGGCGTGCTGCCAGCCCGCCATGACCACGCTCAGGGCGAGCCGGGTGCGTACCAGGTCGGGCAGCAGCTCGAGCTCGACCCCGGTCAGCGGGGCGAGCTCGTGATAACCGGCGACCAGCGGCCCCACCACCCGCCACGGGTCCTCGGGGGCCGAGAACTCGGGTACAGAGGTGTCGGGCGTCGAGCTCCCGGACGCGGCGAGCCCACTCGGTGCTCCCGGGTCCCCGGCGATCACGTAGGCGCAGGCCACCGCCAGCCCGCAGATCCGCGGCGCGCGGCACAGGTCGCCGAAGTCGATCAGCCCCGGGCCTGGCGGGTCGCCGTCCTCGTCGAGGACGATGTTCGCCGGGTTGGCGTCGTTGTGGATCACCTGCCGGTCCAGGTCAGCCAGCCTCGGCGCCACTTGATCGACGAAGTGCTGGAGGACGACGCGAGCCGCCTGTCGCCGATCAGGGTCCGGCACGTTGTCCACCAGGGTCAGCGCCGTTCCCGCCTCGACCAGGTTCCACGGCAGCGACCGGCCGGCGTGCGGGTGGTCGAACCCGGCCAGTGCGAGGTCCACCCGGGCCACCACCCGCCCCAGGCCGGCCAGCTGGTCCGGCGTGGCGTCGGCTGAACGCCAGGTGCGACCCGGCACCCAGCTCAACGCGCGGGCCAACCGGACGCCGTCCCCGGTGGACACCTCGATCACCGACGCGCCGTCCGCGGTCCTGAGCACCTGCGGAACGTGACGGTTCAGGTCCGGCTGCTGTGCGAGGTGGGCCAGGGCTGCCGTCTCCAGGTCGATCTGGGGCCCGTCGCCGGCCGGGTGCAACTTGAGCACGGCCACCGGCCGGTCGCCGGCACCGACCAGCACGGCGTTCGCCGTCCGCTCCCCCACCAGCGGGCGCACCTCGCCCGCGAGGCCGAAGCGGCGCGCCACGCCGGCCCAGGGCAGGTGCCGGGCACTCACCCCTGGCGCACCGCACCCCGCACCGCGGCCGCCACCGCGGGCGCCACACCGGCATCGAACACGCTGGGCACGATGAAGCTGGGGTTGAGCTGGTCGGGGTGCACGCAGTCGGCGATGGCGCGCGCAGCGGCCACCATCATCTCGTCGGTGATCGTGTGGGCCCCGGCGTCGAGCAACCCGCGGAAGAACCCCGGGAAGGCCAGCACGTTGTTGATCTGGTTCGGGAAGTCACTGCGTCCGGTCCCCACGACGGCGGCGTGCTCGATCGCCACCATCGGGTCGATCTCGGGATCGGGGTTGGCCAGCGCCAGCACGATCGCGCCCTCGGCCATGCCGGCGATGTCAGCGCCGCTGAGCAGGTTCGGTGCCGAGACCCCGATGAACACGTCGGCTCCCCCGAGGGCCTGCGGCAGCGACCCGCGGAAGGCGTCGGCGTTGGTGTTCTGCGCGATCCACGCCTTGAACGGGTCGAGGCCGTCTCGGGTGTCGTGGACGGCGCCGGTGGAGTCGAAGGCGACGATGTCCCGGGCGCCCTGCGAGAGCAGCAGCCGGATGATCGCCTGCCCGGCCGCTCCCGCCCCGGACACCACGATCCGGACCTCGGTGAGCTGCTTGCCCACCACGCGAAGCCCGTTGATCAGCGCCCCCAGGACGACGATGGCCGTGCCGTGCTGGTCGTCGTGGAACACCGGGATGTCGAGCAGTTGGCGCAGCCGGGCCTCGATCTCGAAGCAGCGCGGCGCGGCGATGTCCTCGAGGTTGATCCCCCCGTAGACGGGGGCAATCGCCCGGACGATGGAGATGATCTCCTCGGTGTCCTGGGTGTCCAGGCAGACCGGCCAGGCGTCCACCCCGGCAAACCGCTTGAACAGCGCGGCCTTTCCCTCCATGACCGGCAAGGCCGCCGCCGGGCCGAGATTGCCCAGGCCGAGAACGGCCGAGCCGTCGCTGACCACCGCGACCGTGTTGCGCTTGATCGTCAGTCGCCGCGCGTCGTCCGGGTTGGCGGCGATGGCCTGGCAGATCCGCGCCACGCCCGGGGTGTAGGCGCGCGAGAGGTCGTCCCGATGCCGCAGCTCGATCTTGGGCACCACCTCGAGCTTGCCGCCCAGGTGCATCAGGAAGGTGCGGTCGGAGACCTTGTGGACCTCGAAGCCGTCCAACCCGCGCACGGCCTCGGTGATCGCGTCGGCATGCTCGGCGTCGGAGGTGTTCACCGAGACGTCGAGCACGATCCAGTCGTAGTGCGACTCGACGACGTCCAGGGCGGTCACGATTCCCCCCGCCTTGCCCAATGCGGTGGTCAGATCTCCCGTCGCGTGCGGATGGATGGGAGCCTGGACTCGCAGGGTGATCGTGTAGCCGGGACTCGGGGACGCCATCGTCAGCTCCGTGGGGGTGGACACCGGTCGCGGTCGGCAAGGGCTCCCGCAGAAGGACTCGAACCTTCAACCTGCCGGTTAACAGCCGGACGCTCTGCCGATTGAGCTATGCGGGATCGGCGGGGAGCACTCTACCAAGCCTCGGCAGTGCTCCTCGCACCCGAACCCCGGACCAGTACCCCTGACCCCTCTGAGCGATCCGGAGGCAGCACCCGACATGATCTTCGTTCTGATCCACAGCCCCTCGGTCGGGCCGGCCACCTGGCGACCGGTGGCCGCCGAGCTCCGCCGCGGCGGACACCAGGTCCTCCTCCCCGATCTGCGGCCGGTGGCGGCCGGCCCGGCGCCCTACCGCGCCCGGGTGCTGGACGCCGTCCTGGGGGCGCTCGCGGCTGCCGGGGTGGTCGAGGGCGACGCGCCGGAGCTGGTGATGGTGCCGCACAGCAACGCCGGCCACTTCGTGCCGCTGATCGCCTCGTCCCTTCCGGGCAGGGTGCGCGGCCAGGTGTTCGTCGATGCCGCCCTGCCACCCCCGGACGGCGAGACGGCACTCGCCGAGGAGGACTTCCTGCCCTTCCTGGAACAGCGTGCCCGCGGAGGCATCCTGCCGCCGTGGACCCAGTGGTGGCACGAGCACGATGTGGCACCACTGTTCGCGGGCGTGGGCAACCGTGCCGAGGTGGAGGCCGAGCAGCCCCGGCTGCCACTGGACTACTACACCGAGCGGGTACCGGTGCCATCGGAGTGGGTCGACGTCCCGGGTGCCTATCTCTGGTTCGGCCCGCCCTACGACGTCGAGGCCGCCGAGGCCGCCCGCCGGGGCTGGCCCGTGCGGCGGGTGCCGGGGCTGCACCTGCACCTGCTCGTGGACCCGGTCGCCGTCGCCGCCGAGATCGCCGGGCTCACCCCGTGATGCTCACTGGACCTCGTCCCACAGCGCCGCCTCGGCGGCCCGCAGGATGCCCGCCACCTCCGGGTCGTCCGCGCGCACCCCGGCCGGCAGGGCGAGCTGGCAGGTGATGGCGCCCTCGGCGTCGCGGCGCAGGGTCAGCCTCGCCGGACGCCGTCCGGGCAGGTTCACCTCACGGGTGAGCAGAACGGAGGACCTCACCCGTTCGTGCACCGCCTCCGGCAGGAACGATGCCTGCACCGGCTCGAGCCCGAGCGCCTGACGCTCGCCGACCCACCACACGGCCAGGGTGCCGGACTCGTCCGCCCAGGCCACGTGGTCCACGTCCACCCACGGCCGCACGACCCGCCGCCCGAACGGGGTGAGCACGTGCAGCCGCGCGGGCGTGGCCGCGGCGTAACCCCCACCGACCAGTTCCGACCAGGCCAGAACCCGTTCTCCCGCATCGATTCCGAGCACCGAACGCGCGTCGTCGGGCAGCTGTGGACGGCGGCGGGGAACCAGGCGCATGACCTCCACCTTACGAACAACCCCCCGAACACCCCCCCGAACACCGCCCCGAACAACTCCACGCACTCCCACCCGATCACCTACGAGCCCGCGCGCAGATCCCTCAGGGCACGGCGACGGGTCTCGGCCGCCAGCAGCTCCAGGTAGGCCTCGGCATGCGCCGGATCGTCCTGCGACATCCGTTGCACCTGGCTGCGCAGGTTGCTGATCACCCGGCTGATGTCCACCTCGGCCACCCGGATCACCAGGTCCGCGGCGTACCGGGCCAGCCGTTCCTCCCCGTCCGAGGGCACCGGGGCCACCGCCATCTCCGTGATCAGGCTGTGGATCACCGACGGGGCCTCCTCGCGCACCCGGTCGAGCCAGGCGTGCACCGACATCGTCCGGGCGGCCGACATCCCCCCGGCGGAGCGCACCGCATGGTGCACCGCGCGATAGGCGGGAACCTCGAAGGCGTTCTCACCCAACGAGTCCGCAATGTCCTGAGGTACCAGCTGCGGCACCTGGAGCAGACACTCCAGCGCCCCCCGCTCCGCCCTGGCCACCGGATCCCGCGGATCGCCGACCGCCTCGGCCGGGCTGCGGTGCGGGCGAGGTTCTGCCGCTCCGGCACGCCCCGCTCGCCGGACGGCGCCGGTCACCTGGTCGACGTCCATGCCCAGCCACCCCGCCAGCTGGCGGGCGTACTCCGGGCGCAGCGAGGCGTCCCGGATCCGGGCCACGACGGGTACCGCGGCACGCAACCCCTGGATTCGCCCCTCGGCGGTCGACAGATCCAGGTGATCCAGCGTGGCGCGGATCGCGAACTCGAACAGCGGACGGCGCGCGGCCACCAGGGCTGCCACCGCCTCGTCCCCACGGGCCTGGCGCAACTCGCACGGGTCCATCCCGTCCGGGGCCACGGCGATGTAGGTCAGTGCGGCGAAGTGCTGGTCGCCCCCGAAGGCCCGCTGGGCAGCCTTGAGCCCTGCCTCGTCACCGTCGAAGACGAACACCACCGAGCGGGCGAAGGTCTTGGTGACCAGGTCCAGACTGCCGGCACCCGCCTCGTCACCGAGCAGCCGCCGGATGATCCGCAGGTGGTCCTCGCCGAACGCCGTCCCGCAGGTCGCCACCGCGCCGCCCACTCCCGCCAGGTGACAGGCCATCACATCGGTGTAGCCCTCGACCACCACGACCTGACGGTCACGGGAGATCGCCTTCTTGGCCAGGTCAACCCCGTAGAGCACCTGGGACTTCTTGTAGATCGCGGTCTCGGGGGTGTTGAGGTACTTGGCCTCGATCCGGTCGTCGTCGAACAACCGCCGCGCCCCGAAGCCCACCACATCCCCCGCGACGTCGCGGATCGGCCACGTCAGCCGCCCCCGGAACCGGTCGTACAACCCCCGCTGGCCGCGCCCGGCCAACCCCGAGGCCACCAGTTCCTCCTCGGTGAACCCCCGCCCGCGCAGGTGACGCAGCAGCGACTCCCCCGACCGCGGTGCGAACCCGACGCCGAACTGCTCGGCCGCCGTCCGGTCGAAGCCCCGCTCGATCAGGAAGCTGCGCCCGGCGAGCGCATCCGGCGAGGTCGCCAGCTGGTCGGTGTAGAACTCGGTCGCCACCCGGTGGGCCTCGATCAGGCGTTGCCGGGCACCGATTCCCTCCCGGCGGGCGCTGGTCGCCCGACCCTCGTCGTCCTCGTAGCGCAGCTCGACGCCGACCCGGGCGGCCAGCCTCTCGACCGCCTCGGTGAAGCCGAGATGGTCCATCTTCTGGACGAAGTCGATGACGTCCCCGCCCTCGCCACACCCGAAGCAGTGCCACATCCCGACCTGGGGGCGAACGTGGAACGAGGGGGTCTTCTCGTCGTGGAAGGGACACAGGCCCTTCATCGAACCGACGCCGGCCGAGCGCAGCGCGACGTGCTCGCCGACGACCTCCTCGATGCGCGACCGCTCCCGGACGTGCTCGACGTCCTCCCGCCGGATCCTCACCGGCCGGTCCACGCCGACGCCACACCCACGGCCAGTGAGTCTAGGTCGCCGGCCCGACGCCGCGCCGACACGGCAACCGAAATGCCCAGTTGGCTGCACAGCCGCGCGGAGTAGGTCACACTCCTGTACGTGCCTTTCGCCGCGGATCCGCGCCCTGTGTGGCTGCTGGACGTCGACGGGGTGCTGAATGCCGCGATGCCCGGCTGGGGCGAGACCCCGGGCCAGGGCAAGGCCTTCGTCCACGGCAACGGCTACGTGTTGCGCTGGGCCCCGGCCCTGGCCCACCGGATCGCCGCCCTGCACCACAGCGGCGGGGTGGAGGTGCGCTGGGCCACCACCTGGGTCGACCACATCATCCAGGTCGAACGGTTGCTGCACCTGCCCCCGTTGGGTACTGCCTTCGACGGCGTGGACGTGGTGGACGCCGAGGCGTCGGTGGCCCGCAAGGAGGCCGCCGCCCTGCACGTGGTCGAGATCGAGCGGCGTCCGCTGATCTGGACCGACGACGAGGCCATCCCGCACTCCGGACCGGTGCTGGAGCGGATCGAGGCCACCGGCCAGCCCACGCTCCTGGTCCGTCCCAGCTCCCGGTACGGCCTGCAGCCGGAGGACCTGGACGAGATCGACGACTTCCTGGCCGAGCTCACCGAGCTGGCGAGCTGACCTCTCGCCGCAGGGCCGCGTGCCACCGGACGGCGCGGGCGTCGGTCAGCGAGGCGATCTGGTCCAGCACCACCCGGCGGCGGACGTCGTCCGCCCCGGGGAGTGAGCCGGCCGCGACCCAATCCGCCGCGAACGCCGGCTCCAACCGGTCCGGTGCCTGGTCGAGCAGCAGCTCGTACAACTCCGCCAGCAACTCCCGCTGGCGGGCGTAGAGCGGTTGCCGCTCGGCCGTGGTCATCACGTACACCGCGGCGATCCCCTTGAGGGTGGCGATCTCTGCCAGCGTGGCGCGGGGCACCACCACGTCGGCGGCGTAGCGGGTCAGGCGCCCCCCACCCGGAGCGGTGGCGGCCCGGGTGGCCCGCTCGACATCGCGGGCGAACCGGCCGATCAACTGGCTGGTCAGGTCCTTCAGGGACGCCAGCGCCCGGCGGCTGCCGTCGTGGGATCCCACCCAGGTGGGCATGGCTGCCAGCCGGGCCAGCGCCTCGGCCACCTCCCCTGAGGCCGCGTCGGGCAGGTACCAGGCGCGCACCTGGTCGGCCACCCGGTGTACCTCGTCGGGGTCGGCCAGCCGGGCCGGGTCGAGGCGGCCACCGACCACGGCGTCCTCGACGTCGTGCACGCTGTAGGCGATGTCGTCGGCCAGGTCCATCACCTGCGCCTCGATACACCGTCGGCCCGGCAGCGGGGCCGCGGCACGCAGCCACGTGAACACCTCGAGGTCGTCGGCGTAGACCCCGAACTTGCCCGAGCTCACGGTCGGGGGCCCCCCGCCGCGCGCCCAGGGGTACTTCGTGCAGGCGTCCAGACTCGCCCGGGTGAGGTTGAGTCCGGCTCCGGTGCCGGTGACCGGGTCGAACACCTTCGGCTCGAGCCGGGTGAGCACCCGCAGGGTCTGGGCGTTGCCCTCGAAACCCCCGAATCCGACGGCGAGTTCGTTCAGGGCCTCCTCGCCGTTGTGGCCGAACGGCGGGTGCCCGAGGTCGTGGGCCAGGCAGGCGGTGTCGACCACGTCACCGTCGCACCCCAGCGCCTGGCCGAGTTCGCGACCGACCTGGGCGACCTCCAGGCTGTGGGTGAGCCGGTTGCGCACGAAGTCATCGGTGTCCGGCTCGACCACCTGGGTCTTGGCCGCCAGCCGGCGCAGGGCAGATGAGTGGACGACGCGGGCCCGGTCACGGGCGAAGGCGCCGCGCCCAGGGTGTTTCGGACGCTCGGCGACCCACCGCGCGACGTCGTTCGCCCCGTAACCGCGGTCCGGCGCAGCGACCGGCCGCTCAGCCACCGGAGACCGCCAGTTCCGCCTGACGCACCTCGGCGGCCGCGTCGTCGTCCAGCTCCCGGCTGGTCAACCAGCCGTCGGGCAGGCTCACCCGGCGGGCAGCACCGGTCCGCCCGCGCGGACCCTCCGCCGGCTCCCCCGGGTGAGGCTGCTCGCCGTCCAGGGATGCCGTGATCGCGTCGAACTCGGTCAGCGAGCCGACCATCGCGAGCCGGGCCCGGACGTCGTGGCCCACGACGTAACCCTTGAGGTACCAGGCGATGTGCTTGCGGATGTCCCGGCAGGCCCGCCGTTCGGCGTCACCGGGGTACACCTCGGCGTAGTGCTCGATCAGCACCTCGACGTGCCGGCGCATGGTGGCCAGCACCACCCCCAGCGACGGCCGGGTGTCCCCCCGGCCAACCGCCTGGTCATCCGTGGACGCCCGCCGGTGGCCGGCGAAGGCCCGGGCCAGGTCGGCGAACAGCCACGGACGGCCGAGGCACCCCCGGCCCACCACCACCCCGTCACATCCGGTGCGGCGCACCATGTCCACCGCGTCGGCGGCCGACCAGATGTCCCCGTTGCCCAGCACCGGGATCGTCGTGACCGCCTGCTTGAGCCGGGCGATCGCCGTCCAGTCGGCGCTCGGTGCGTAGTACTGGGCGGCGGTGCGGGCGTGCAACGCCACCGCGGCCACGCCCTCCCCCTCGGCGATCCGGCCGGCCTCGAGGTAGGTCAGGTGATCCTCGTCGATCCCCATCCGCATCTTGACCGTGACCGGAACCCCGGCAGGGGCCGCCGTCGCCACCGCCCGGCCGACGATCTCGCGGAACAGTCCCAGCTTCCACGGCAGGGCCGAGCCGCCCCCCTTGCGGGTCACCTTGGGCACCGGACAGCCGAAGTTCAGGTCGATGTGGTCAGCGCGCTCCTCGCTGACCAGCATCCGTACCGCGGCGGCCACGGTGCCCGGGTCGACTCCGTAGAGCTGCACCGAACGGGGAGACTCGTCGGCGTCGTGGGCGATCAGGCGCATGGACTCCTCGGTGCGCTCCAGCAACGCCCGCGAGGTCACCATCTCGCTGACGAAGACCCCGTCGCCGCCGGCCGCGGCCGCCTGTTCCCGGCAGAGCCGGCGGTAGGCCTGGTTGGTGATCCCGGCCATGGGCGCCAGCACCACCGGGGTGCGGAGCCGGTGGCGGCCGATCACCAGGCCGGACGAGGTCACGGGCGTCATTCTCGCAGGCCGCGCGGCCGTCACCTCGGCCACCAGCCCGGTGGCCGTACCGCCCGCCATACTGACCGCCATGTCCCTGCGCCGTGCCGACCATGCCCCCGCGCCGCGCACCCTGGTGGACATCTCCCGGCGCACGGTGGCCGAGGTGCCCGACGAACCCGCGCTGGACAACGGTGCCCTGGTGCTCACCTACGCCGAGTTCGCCGAGCAGGCCGAGCAGGTGGCCACCGAGCTGGCCGAGTTCGGCGTCGGGCGGGGCGACCGGGTCGGCGTCCGGATCGCCTCGGGCACGATCGACCTGTACGTGGCGATCATGGGTGTGCTGCTGGCCGGCGCGGCGTACGTGCCGGTGGACGCCGACGATCCGGACGAGCGCGCGCGGACCGTGTTCGGCGAGGCGGACGTGGCCGCGGTGATCGGTAACGACCTGGTGATCACCCCTCGGCGCCTGGACGCCGCCCCGATCGACGCCGGGCCGACCCCGGACGACGACGCCTGGGTGATCTTCACCTCGGGGTCGACCGGAACCCCCAAGGGGGTCGCGGTCAGCCATCGCAGCGCGGCCGCCTTCGTGGACGCCGAGTCGCGGCTGTTCCTGACCGATGCGCCCATCGGCCCGGACGACCGGGTGATGGCCGGCCTGTCGGTGGCGTTCGACGCCTCCTGCGAGGAGATGTGGCTGGCCTGGCGCCACGGCGCCGCCCTGGTACCGGCGCCCCGATCCCTGGTGCGCAGCGGCATGGACCTCGGGCCGTGGCTGACCGCCAACTCCGTCACGGTGGTCTCCACCGTGCCGACCCTGGTCGCCCTGTGGCCGGCGGACGCCCTGGACCGGGTACGGCTGCTGATCCTGGGCGGTGAGGCCTGCCCACCCGAACTGGCCGCCCGCCTGGCCACGCCGCGGCGGGAGGTGTGGAACACCTACGGCCCCACCGAGGCCACGGTGGTCGCCTGCGCCGCGCGACTGACCGGCGAGCCCCCGGTCAGGATCGGACTGCCGCTGGACGGGTGGGACCTGGCCGTGGTCGGCCCCGACGGCACCCCGGTGCCCGAGGGCGAGAGCGGTGAGCTGATCATCGGCGGGGTGGGTCTGGCCCGTTACCTCGATCCGGTCAAGGATGCCGAGAAGTACGCGCCGATGCCCAGCCTGGGCTGGCAGCGCGCCTACCGCAGCGGCGACATCGTGCGCTTCGACGGCACCGGGCTGCTGTTCGGCGGCCGGGCCGACGAGCAGGTCAAGGTCGGCGGCCGCCGGATCGAGCTGGGCGAGATCGACAGCGCACTGCTGGCGCTGCCGGGGGTGAGCGCGGCTGCTGCGGCGGTGCGCCGGACGGCGTCCGGCAACGCGATCCTGGTCGGGTACCTGACGCTGGACGCCTCGACGGCCGAGGACGGGACGGCCTTCGACCTGGCTGCGGCCACGGCCACCCTGCGCGCCGCGATGCCCGCCGCCCTCGTGCCACGGCTGGCAGTGGTCGACGACCTGCCGACCCGCACCAGCGGCAAGATCGACCGGGACGCCCTGCCCTGGCCTCTGGCCGGCGCCGACGAGGGCCCCGCTCTCGGCCTGCGCGGCACCCAGGCCCGCGTCGCCGAGCTGTGGCGCGAGGTGCTCGGCGCCCGGATCACCGACGTGGACGTCGACTTCTTCGATCTCGGCGGGGGCAGCCTGACCGCGGCCCAGATGGTCTCGCTGCTGCGCACCACCCATCCCGAGATCACGGTCGCGGACATCTACGACCACCCGACCCTGGCCGCCCTGGCGCGTCACCTGGACGCCATGACCGCCCCGACGTCGCGGCTCAACGCCGACGTCCCACCCGTCCCGCTGAAGACCCAGGTCGGCCAGGTGCTGGGGACCTGGCCGCTGCGCACCCTGGCCGGGCTGCGCTGGCTGGTCTGGATCGCCTCCGGGACGACGTTGGCCGCGCAGCTCGGCCCGGCGTCACTGGCCTGGCTGCCCACCGCGCCCTGGTGGCCGATCGGCCTGGGCTGGGCGCTGCTGCTGTTCCCGCCGGGGCGGGTGCTGCTCGCCGCGCTCGGGGCCCGGGTGGTGCTGGCCGGCATCGGTCCGGGCAGTTACCCGCGCGGCGGCCGGGTGCACCTGCGGGTCTGGCTCGCCGAGCGGCTGGTGGACGAGCTGGGCGCGGGCAACCTGTCGGGCGCCCTGCTCATGCGCTGGTATGCGCGGCTGCTCGGTGCCCGGGTCGGCCGGGACGTCGACCTGCACTCGATCCCCCCGGTGACCGGGCTGATGACCTTGGGGGCGGGCTGCGCGATCGAACCCGAGGTCGACCTGGCGGGCTACTGGCTGGACGGCGCGCGGCTGCACCTGGGGAGGGTGCACGTGGGCAAGCGTGCCCGGGTCGGGGCGCGCAGCACCCTGGCGCCCGGCGCGCACATCGGCGCAGGGGCCGAGATCGCCGCCGGCTCGGCCGTCTTCGGGGCGGTGCCGGCCGGTGAGTTCTGGTCGGGGGCCCCGGCGCAGCCGATCGGGCCCGCTCGCGGGCCCTACCACGACACCCGGCCCCCCAACCGGCCCGTCTGGCTGGTGGCCTATGCGGCGATGTCGGTCCTGATCTCGGCCTTGCCGGTGCTCGCCGTGCTGGCCGGTGCGGCCACCGCGTGGCCCGCCCTGAGCGCCGGGCAGTCCGTGGGTGAGGCCGCGCGGATCGCCCTGCTGCGCCTGCCGGTGGCCTCCGTGGTGGCCGTCCTGGTCCTGGCTGTGGCGGTCTGGCTGCTGACCCGGCTGCTCGGCCTGGGGCTCCGTCCCGGCGCCTACCCGGTCCAGGGCCGCGCGGCCTGGCAGGCGTGGTCGACGATGCGGGTACTCGATGAGGCCAGGACCTGGCTGTTCCCGCTCTACTCCAGCACGCTGACCCCGGCCTGGCTGCGCGCGCTCGGCGCCCGCATCGGCCCGGACGTCGAGGCCTCCACCGTGCTGATGATCCCCCGGCTGACCAGCGTGGCCGAGGGCGCGTTCCTGGCCGACGACACCCTGATCGGGGGCTACGAACTCGGCGGCGGCTGGTTGCGCATCGAGCCGGTCAAGGTCGGCAAGCACGCCTTCGTCGGCAACTCCGGCATGGCCGCCCCCGGGCGCAAGGTACCCAAACACGGCCTGGTGGCAGTGCTCTCGGCCGCACCACAGCGCACCGCGGCCAAGGCCGGCACCTCGTGGATCGGCAGCCCGCCCGCCCTGCTGCGACGCAGCACCGCCCGCACGGACGGCGCGCGCACCTTCCATCCGCCCGCCCGGCTCCGGGTGGCCCGGGCTCTGGTCGAGGCCGGCCGGGTGGTGCCGCTGTGGCTGCACGCCACGCTGGTGGTCGCCGTGGTCGCCGTCCTGGTGGCCGTGGCCGACAGGTTCGGGTGGTGGCTCGCGGCAGCCGCCGGTGGGCTGGTGCTGATGGCCGCCGGAGCAATCGCGGCCACCGTCGCCACGATCGCCAAATGGGCTCTCGTGGGCCGGGTCTCGCGTCGCGACCATCCGCTGTGGAGCAGCTTCGTGTGGCGCAACGAGCTGGCCGACACCTTCGTCGAGGTGATCGCGGCCCCGTGGTTCGCGCGCGCGGCCGGCGGCACCGCCGTCCTGAACCTGTGGTTGCGCACGATGGGCGCGCGGATCGGGCGGGGAGTGTGGTGTGAGAGCTACTGGCTGCCCGAGCCCGACCTGATCGACCTTCGGGACGGCGCCACGGTCAACCGGGGCTGCGTCGTGCAGACCCACCTGTTCCACGACCGGGTGCTCAGCCTGGACACGGTGACCCTGCGCGCGGGGTCGACGCTCGGCCCGAACGGGGTGGTGCTCCCGGCGGCGGTGATCGGCCGGCACGCGACGGTGGGGCCGGTGTCACTGGTGATGCGTGGGGAGTCCGTGCCCGACAAGACCCGCTGGATCGGCAACCCGATCGGCCCGTGGGTGAGCTGAGCGGACTGGGCTTGGTCAGGCTCTCGCCGAGATCGCTCTGCCCCATCGCGATCCGTTCGCCCGCATGCTGCTCAGCCGGGCCGGGAACGACCAGCTCACCTTCCTCACCGCGGACCGGCTGCCGGCCACGGGGTGGAACTTCGTCCGCGACGCCGGTCGATGAGGGATCTCCCGCCGTGTCGCGGGGGGTTCGGATAGCGTCGAGGCTGCCATGAGCACCGACATCGCCGGCCTGCACCGGACCGCCACCGACCTGCGCGCCGAGTTGAGCGCCCTGCGCCTCGAACCGGGCATGCCCGGCGCCGCCGAGGCCGCCCGGGACGCCGCGGCCATGGTTCGTGAGCTCGACGACCACGTTCTGCCACGGCTGGGCAACCTCGAGGCACCCGCCCTGGTGGTGATCGGCGGGTCCACCGGATCGGGCAAGTCGCTTCTCACCAACAGCGTGCTGGGCACCGACGTGACCCGGCCCGGGTACCTGAGACCGACCACCATGGCGCCGGTGCTGGTGCACGACCCGGACGACGCCGCCTGGTTCCAGGGCGGCCACGTGCTGCCCAACCTGGCCCGGGTGTTCGAGGGAGAGGCCAGGAGCCAGCGCGAGGTACGCCTGGTGGCCAGCACGGCCCTGCCGGACGGCATCGCGCTGCTGGACAGCCCCGACATCGACTCGGTGTCGGTGGCCAACCGTGAACTGGCGGCCGACCTGCTCGCGGCAGCCGACCTGTGGATCTTCGTGACCACTGCTGCCCGCTACGCCGACGCCGTCCCGTGGGACTTCTTGCGCTCGGCCCAGCGCCGCGGCACTCCCCTGGTGGTCGTGCTGAACCGGACCCCACCCGAGGGCGCCGAGGCGCTGTCGGCCCACCTGGCCCAGATGCTCACCGAGGAGGGGCTGCACGACACTCCCGTGGTGACCGTGATCGAGCAGGAGTTGGTCGAGGGCCGGCTGCCGGCCGGGGCGGTGGCCGACCTGCGCGGCTGGCTGGACCGTCTCGGCGCCGACACCGAGGCCAGGGCCGCGGCCGTCCGCCGCTCGTTGCAGGGCTCGCTGGGCGATCTGGCCGCGCGCACCCACGCCGTGGCAGAGGCGGTGGCCACCCAGGTGGAGGTCGGCGACCGGCTGCTCTCGGACGTCGAGGCCGCCTACGGCGAGGCCCAGACCGCGGTGCGCACCGCGGTGGAGAGCGGGACGCTGCTGCGGGGTGAGGTGCTGGCGCGCTGGGAGGAACTGCTGGGCACCGGCGAGCTGTTCCGGCAGCTGCGCACGGGGCTGAGCAGGCTTCGCGACCAGGTCGCCGGGGTGCTCACCGGACGCCGTCGTACCCACGCCCAGTTCACCGAGGCGGTCGAGAACGTCGTCCAGACCCTGATCCGCACCCAGGGGGACGCCGCCGCGGCCGATGTCGCCTCCCGCTGGCGCTCGCGCCCGGGCGGGGAACGCCTGATCGCCGCCGACACCTCGGGGGCGCTGGCCCGCTCGTCGGTCGAGCTCGACGTCCGGGCGGCCGCCGCGGTGCGCGCCTGGCAGGGCGAGCTGCTCGAGCTGGTGCGCAGTGTTGGCGGTGACCGCAAGTCGACCGCGCGCGTGGTCTCGCTCGGGGTCAACGGCGTGGCTGCCGTGGTGATGATGGTGGTCTTCGCCCACACCGGGGGGCTGACCGGCGCCGAGGCCGCTGTCGCCGGCGGGGCCAGCGCGGTCGGGCACACCCTGCTCGAGGCGTTGCTCGGCGACCAGGCGATCCGCACGCTGGCGTCCAGGGCACGGGACGCCCTCGGCTCACGCGTGGCCGCGGTGTATGACGAGGAGGCCGAGCGGTATCGGGCGGCCGTCGCCCGGCTCGGGATCGACGCCCGGGCGCCGGAGCGCCTGCGGGCGCTGGCCGAGAACCTGTCCCGCGGAGGTGCACTGTGAGCCCGGATCCGACCACCTCACCCACGGCCGAGGTCGATGGCCTGCGGGCGCGGTTGAGGGCGCTCTCGCGGATCGCCGACCTCGGCCAGGGCCGGCTGGACGAGCCGGTGCTCGCCCGGATCCAGAGCACCCTGGCGACCGCCACCGCCCGGCTCGGGCACGGCACCAGCCACACCGTGGTCGCCCTGGCCGGCGCCACCGGCAGCGGCAAGTCCTCCCTGTTCAACGCGATCACCGGCACCGAGTGGGCGACCACCGGCATCCGCCGCCCCACGACGTCCTCGCCGCTGGCCGCGGTGTACGGGGACGGCGCGGGCCCCCTGCTGGACTGGCTCGAGATCCCCAACCGGCAACGTCACGAGGGTGGCTCGCTCGAGGGCCTGGTGCTGCTGGACCTGCCCGACCACGACTCGAAGGTGACCGCGCACCGAGCCGAGGTCGACCGGCTGGTCGCGGTGGTCGACGTGTTCGGCTGGGTGGTCGACCCACAGAAGTACGCCGACGCCGCGCTGCACGAGGGCTACCTGCGCCAGTTCGGCCGTCACGGCGCCGTCACCATGGTGCTGCTCAACCAGATCGATCGGCTGGACGCCGAGGCGCGGGCCGGCACCATCGCCCACCTCGGTGCCCTGCTCGCCGAGGACGGCCTGGGCGAGGTCCGGGTGCTTCCCACCTCGGCGGTCACCGGCGAGGGGGTCGACGCGCTGCGCCGCGAGCTGGCCGCCCGGGTGGCCGAACGGCGGGCCATCGTCACCCGCATCGATGCCGATCTCGACTGGCTGGCAACGGATCTGACTGCCTCGCTGTCCGGGCTCGCCGACCGCACGGTCAGCGCCTCGGCCCGCGAACAGGTGGTGATCGCTGCCACCGAGGCCGCCGGCGGCAGCCAGCTGGAGGCAGCCGTGGCCGGGTCCTACCGGCACCGCGGGTCGCTCGCCGTCGGCTGGCCGTTGCTGCGCTGGATCCGCAAGACCAGGCCGGATCCGTTGGCGCGCCTCGGGTTGGGAACCCGTCGCCCGATCGAGACCGGGGGGATCAAGGACGGGGTGGCCGTGCGCCGGACGGCGATCTCGGCCGACCCGCTGGCCGTGGCCCGGCTCGACGAGGCGATGCGCCACTTGAGCCAGGACGTCACCCGAGGGCTGCCCGAGACCGCCCGGCGGCGCCTGGAGTCGGTGATCGAGAGCACCCGGGACGAGCTGCCCGAGTCCCTGGACGAGGCTGCCGGCCGCACCGACCTGCACCTCGAGCCTCCACGCTGGTGGGCCGTGCTGGGAACCGTGCAGTGGGTCGTCGCCGCGGGGCTGATCGTCGGGCTGATCTGGGTGCTGGCACTGTGGGGACTGGCCTGGTTCCAGTTCCCCCCGCCGCCACGCGTGCAGTGGCGCGGCTTCCCGGTGCAGAGCCTGCTGGCCCTGGGCGGGCTGATCCTGGGCCCGCTGCTGGCCACGATCGGGCGGCGCCTGACCGCCGTGGGCGGCGCCCGGCGGGGGCGCCAGGCGAGAGCATCCCTGTCCGAGCACGTGGCCGGGGTGATCGACGAGGACGTCGTGCTGACCGTCACCAGCGAACTGGGCGAGCTGAGTGAGTTGCGCCGAGCGCTGGCGCGGCTGTGAACCGGTCGCGGGAGTACGTCCCCGGGCACGGGGACACGCGCTACGCCGTCCGCCGGTACGACCTGGAACTGGTCTACAAGGTCGGCACCAATCACCTCTCCGGCACCGCGACCCTGAGCGTGCGCGCGCTCGAACCGCTACGCGAACTGGCCGTCGACCTGATCGGCCTGCACGCCGGCAAGGTGTTGGTCAACGGCAAACCCGCTGCGCGCCACACTCATCGCGGCGGACACCTGGTGATCCGGCTGCGCGAGCAGCGACCGGCGGGTTCGGAGTTCGAGGTTCGGATCGACTACTCCGGCAAGCCCAAGCCCTCTCCCGGGCTGCACGGCGCCGCCGGGTGGGAGGAGCTGACCGATGGAGTCCTGGTCGGCTCCCAGCCCTACGGCGCGCCGTCCTGGTTCCCGTGCAACGACCGGGCGGACGACAAGGCGAGCTACCGGGTGTCGCTGACCACGGCCGAGGCGTATCACGTGGTCGGCAACGGCGACCTGGTGGCCCGGCGCAAGCGCGCGGGATCCGTCACCTGGGTCTACGAGCAGGCCGAGCCGACCTCGACCTACCTGGTGTGCGTCCAGATCGGGCGCTCCACGGTGACCGAACTCGGCCCGGTCAAGGCGGCCGGGGCCAAGATCCCGGTCGAGATCGTGCACCCGCGCCGGGTGAAGGTCGGCTCCGGGACGGCGTTCGCGCGCCAGGCCCAGATGCTCACCACGTTCGCCGACCTGTTCGGCCCCTACCCCTTCGGCCGCTACCGGGCGGTGATCACCGAGGACGAGCTGGAGATCCCGCTGGAGGCGCAGGGGATGTCGAGCTTCGGTGCCAACCACGCCGTCGCCGGGTGGGAGAACGAGCGGTTGGTCGCGCACGAGCTGGCCCACCAGTGGTTCGGCAATTCCCTGACCGCCGCGCACTGGCGCGACATCTGGCTGCACGAGGGTTTCGCCTGCTACAGCGAGTGGCTGTGGTCGCAGGCCAGCGGCGGGCCCAGCACCGACAAACACGCGCGAAACCACCACGCGCGGTTGGCAAAGCTGCCGCAGGACCTGCTGCTGGCCGACCCCGGCCCCAAGTTGATGTTCGACGATCGGGTCTACAAGCGCGGCGCGCTCACCCTGCACGCACTGCGCCTGGCGATGGGCGAGCGGGACTTCTTCGACGCCCTGCGCTCCTGGACTGCGGCCAAGCGGTACGGACTGGTCGACACTGCCGGGTTCCTGAAGCACCTGGACCGGGCCGCCAAGGGCAGCACCCCGAGCGAGGTGGCCGACCGCTGGCTGAACCAGCGCAAGCTGCCCGAGCTACCGAGCTGAGAACGCTCGGAGGCTGCCGTCCGCGCTCGCCTCGACCACGGCCAGGGCTGCGGTGAATCCCGGTGCCACGTCGAGATCGATCACCCGGACCCCTTGTGCGACAGGTGATTCGGGCGCACCCGTCGGGTCATCGAGCTCGAGGACGGCGGGCGCCTCACCCGGCCCGCTGAGCCGCAGGTGGCGCGGATCGAGGTGCAACCCCGTGCCCAGTGCCTTGAGCACCGCCTCCTTGCGCACCCAGGTGCGGGTGCACTCCTGCGCGTTCCAGGATCCAGCCGGTGGCCACTCCCCGGGGTGCAACACGACGTCCGCGAAGGCCGCGAACGAGGCGAAGCGCGCCGCGCCGTCCGGCTCGACGTCGACCCCGACCCGACCGCCGGGTCGATCCGGGGCGCCGAGGGCGAGCACGATCAGCCCCGGCGCGCGGCTCAGGCTCACCGGCGGCCACCGGTCGCCGGCCGTGCCGACCAGCCGAGGGCGCCCGTGGTCAGTGGACCCGCACCGGGCGCAGTCGTGGTCGAGTCTCGGCTCCCCGCTGCTGTCCCGGCCCCTTGCGTCTACGGCGAACTCGACCAGAAGGCGGTGGGCGAACTCGCGCGGTGCCCCGCCGTCGA
Source organism: Kineosporiaceae bacterium (assembly GCA_016794595.1). Lineage (GTDB taxonomy): Bacteria > Actinomycetota > Actinomycetes > Actinomycetales > Kineosporiaceae > JADJPO01. The sequence continues at coordinate 49,136 of JAEUJN010000013.1, read as the reverse complement.
CGCCGACGGCGCGCACCCGCACCCCAGCGGCGGTCAGCAGCCGAGCAACCGGCCGGCGAGCCAGCCGGCGACCTGGTCCAGGGCCACCCGTTCCTGCTTCATGGTGTCCCGTTCGCGAATGGTCACCGCCTGGTCGGTCAGGGTGTCGAAGTCGACGGTGATGCAGTACGGCGTGCCGATCTCGTCCTGGCGCCGGTAGCGCCGTCCGATCGCCTGCGCGTCGTCGAAGTCGACGTTCCAGAACTGGCGCAGCTCGACGGCCAGGTCGCGTGCCTTCGGCGAGAGCTCCTCGTTGCGCGACAACGGCAGCACGGCCGCCTTGACCGGTGAGAGCCGGTGATCCAGGCGGAGCACCACCCGCTTGTCCACTCCACCTTTGGTGTTGGGCGCCTCGTCCTCGTCGTAGGCCTCGATCAGGAACGCCATCATCGAACGGGTCAGGCCGGCCGCAGGCTCGATCACGTACGGCGTCCAGCGCTCACCGGTGCCCTGGTCGAAGAAGGACAGGTCGACCCCGGAGGCTTCCGAGTGCGCCTTGAGGTCGAAGTCGGTGCGGTTGGCGATGCCCTCCAGCTCGCCCCACTCACTGCCGCCGAAGCCGAACCGGTACTCGATGTCGACCGTCCGCTTGGAGTAGTGGGACAGCTTCTCCTTGGGGTGCTCATAGTGGCGCAGGTTGTCCCGCGAGATCCCCAACCCCGTGTACCAGTCGGTGCGCTGGTCGATCCAGTACTGGTGCCAGGTCTCGTCCGTGCCCGGGGGAACGAAGAACTCCATCTCCATCTGCTCGAACTCACGGGTGCGGAAGATGAAGTTGCCCGGGGTGATCTCGTTGCGGAAGCTCTTGCCGATCTGGCCGATCCCGAACGGCGGCTTCTTGCGCGCGCTGGACTCGACGTTCTTGTAGTTGACGAAGATGCCCTGGGCGGTCTCGGGGCGGAGGTAGTGCAGGCCGGACTCGTCCTCGACCGGCCCCAGGTACGTCTTCAGCAGACCGCTGAACTGCTTGGGCTCGGTCCAGGCGCCGCGGGTGCCGCAGTGCGGGCAGGGCACCTCGGCCAACCCGGTGGCGGGACGACCCTTGCGCTCGGCGTACTCCTCCTCGAGCTGGTCGGCCCGCGCCCGCTTGTGACAGGACTGGCACTCGACCAGCGGGTCACTGAAGGTGGCCACGTGCCCGGAGGCCACCCACACCTGGCGCGGCAGGATCACCGAGGAATCCAGGCCGACGACGTCGTCCCGGCCGGTGACCATGGTGCGCCACCACTGGCGCTTCACGTTGTCCTTGAGCTCGACCCCGAGTGGTCCGTAGTCCCAGGCCGACCGGGTGCCACCGTAGATCTCCCCGCAGGGGTAGACGAACCCCCGGCGCTTGGCGAGGTTCACGACGGCGTCGAGACGGGCTTCGGACGACTGCTTGGCAGACACGGGGACAGGCTCCATCCGGCTGGGTGTCGGCGGGATCGATGATCGGACGTCGCGGCGCGACAGGCGGCCAGGCTACCGCTCGTGGCCGGGGCCGGTGGTGTCGGCATCCGGCGCCCGGTCACTGGCCGCCCCGGTGAACCCGGTTGCCGGATCCCAGGTCAGCAGGTCCTCGTACGCGGTCGGCTCGTCGATGGCCCGGTACATCACGGGGACGGCGTGCAACTTGACCTCGACGTGCGAGAGGGCCCGCCGGTAGTCCCCCACCGAGCGCCAGGACGTGGTGATGGTCCACAGGCTCGGGTCGTCGACGGTACGTCCCAGACGGCCACCTGTGCATCCGAGGCGTTCGGTCAGAACCTCGAGCGCCCGGACGGCGAGGGCGTGGAACTCGGCGCTCTCCTGCGGAGGCACCAGGTAGCGGGTCAGCACCAGCACGCCGGCCACGCTACCTGTCGGCGTACCCCGTACCGGCCCCGCACCGATCCCGTATCGGTCCCGTACCGGTCCCGTACTGGTCCCGGACCGGCCTGGCGGGGAGGCTGCGTGGCCGTGCCCGGCGGTCGACAGCGCCGTTTGACAGCAGCCCTCATACAACTGAGAATGATTCTCATGCTTGGAAAGTGGACGGCGGCCGTCGCCCTGGTCATCGCCGCAGCCCTGCCGCTGTCAGCCTGCGGTTCATCCTCCCCACCCCCGTCCGGCACGACCGGCACGGCTCCCGGCGGCGAGAGCCGCAGCAGCGGGGATCAGCCCGGGCTCACCGTGGTCACCGGCTTCTATCCCCTGCAGTACGTCACCCAGCGGCTGCTCGGGCCGCGCGGAACCGTGGTCAACCTGACCCCACCCGGCGCCGAGCCGCACGACCTCGAGCTGACGCCCAAGGACGTTGCCCAGATCACCGACTCCTCCCTGGTCATCCAGTTGTCCGGGTTCCAGCCGGCCGTCGACGATGCCGCCGACGGCCTGCCGGCCGACGCCGTCCTCGACGTCGCCCCGTCCGCGCGGCTGGACCTGAAGGCAGAGGACGAGGACGGGCACACCGGGATCGACCCGCACTTCTGGCTGGATCCCACGCGGCTGGCCGACGTCGCCGACGCCGTCGCGGCCCGGCTGGCCTCGGTGGACCCCCAGGGGGCAGCGACCTTCACCGCGAACGCGACCGCGCTGCGCGCGGACCTGACCGCGCTGGACGCCGAGCTGCGGGCCGGCCTGGGCACGTGCACCAGCCGGACGCTGGTCACCAGCCACGAGGCCTTCGGGTACCTGGCCCAGCGGTACGACCTGAGGCAGCTCGGCATCGCCGGCCTGTCCCCGGACGCCGAGCCCGACGCCGGCACCCTCGCCCGGATCACCGACTTCGTGAAGGCCAACAAGGTCACGACCATCTATCACGAACCGCTGGTGAGCCCGGCGGTGGCCGAGACGGTGGCCCGCGGCACGGGCGCTGCCTCAGCCCTGCTCGACCCGCTGGAGGGCCTGGCCGATGCCTCCTCGGACTACTTTGGGGTCATGCGATCCAACCTCGGGACCCTGCGTACCGGCCAAGGGTGCAGCTGACCCACGGTGACCGGGACCGACTCGACCAGCAGGCCACCACGGCCGCCCGACGACCGGGCCGCCGTGGTGGAGCTGGTTCACGCCTCGATCGGCTACGCCGAGCGGCCCGTCGTCCACGATGTCGACCTGAGGGTCGACCGCGGCGAGGTGGTCGCCCTGGTCGGACCCAACGGGTCGGGCAAGACCACGGTGGTCCGCGGGATCCTCGGGCTGGCCACGGTGATGAGCGGTCAGGTCCGCGTGTTCGGCACCCCGCTCGACCACCTGCGCGAGCGCTGGCGTATCGGTTACGTGCCCCAGCGGCACACCGTGGTCGGCGCCATCCCCTCCACCGTGGCCGAGGTGGTCGCCTCCGGCCGATTGCCGCGCAAGCGGTGGTTCAGCCGGATGACGGCCGCCGACCGGGCAGCTGTCGGCGAGGCGATCGAACTCGTGGGACTCACTGCGCGGCAGCGGGTTCCGGTGGCCAACCTGTCCGGGGGCCAGCAACGCCGGGTGCTGATCGCCCGGGCCCTCGCCTGCGGCCCGGAGATGCTGATCATGGACGAGCCGACCGCCGGGGTCGACGCCGAGAACCAGGCCCGGCTGGTGAACACCCTGGAGAACCTTGTCGCGCAAGGGCTCACCCTGGTCGTGGTGACCCATGAGATCGCCCCGATGCGCAGCGTGCTGACCCGGGCGGTGATGATGCGGGACGGCCGGGTCGAGGCCGATCTGCCCGCCGCGGCGGCCTTCGGGGCCGCACTCACCGGCGGCAGCGACGCTCACCACGCCCACAGCGTGCCGGGCTGGCTCGGCGGCCTCGGATCGACGGGCTGAGGGGCACGAGGACGTGGAGCTGCTGCAGTATGACTTCATGATCAGGGCGTTGGTGGCCTCACTGATGGTCGGGCTGACCGCCCCGATGGTGGGCATCTACCTGGTGCAGCGCCGGCTGGCGCTGATCGGGGACGGCATCGGTCACGTGGCACTCACCGGGGTGGCCCTGGGCTTCCTGACCGGCACGGCGCCGGTGGGTGCCGCCCTGGTGTGTGCCGTGCTCGGCGCCGGGGCGATCGAGCTGATCCGGGCCCGGGGCCGGGCCAGCGCCGATGTCGCCCTGGCCGTGATGTTCTACGGGGGGATCGCCGGCGGGGTGGTGCTGATCGGGCTGTCCGCCGACCGACCGGCCAACCTGACCGCGTACCTCTTCGGCGCGATCACCACCACCTCTGGTGAGGATCTGGCCGTGTTCGCCGCACTCTCGGTCGCGGTCCTGGCGGTGGCCGTCGGCCTGGCCCCGCGGCTGTTCGCGGTGAGCAACGACGAGGAGTTCGCGCGGGCCAGCGGCATGAACGTCATGGGCCTGAACCTGTTGTTGGCCGCCCTGACCGCGGCCACTGTCGTGATCTCGATGCGGGTCGTCGGCCTGCTGCTGATCAGCGCCCTGATGATCCTGCCCAATGCCGTGGCGCAGGTGGTCGCCACCAGCTTCCGCAGCAGCCTGCTGATCGCGGTCGCGGTGGGCGTGGGCGTCGGGCTCGGGGGCACCACCGCCTCCTACTACCTCAACACCCCCTCCGGGGGGACCATCGTGCTGCTGGCGATCGCCGTGTTCCTGGTGGCCACCCTGACGACGGCCGCGCGCCGGGCGGTGCACTCCCGGCGAGCGCACGATCTCGCCGAGCACACTCACGAGCACGGGCCCGGGTGCGGGCATCCGGCGATCGAGCACGGCGATCACGTGGACTACGAACACGACGGCCACCGCCACGCGATCCACGGGGCGCACTATGACGACCACTAGACGTCCCCAGACCCGGCAGCGCTCGGCGGTCTGGACTGCGCTGCAGGCCAGCGCCGGCTTCATCAGCGCTCAGCAGCTGCACGCGCGGTTGCGCGACAGCGGGGACGGCGTGGGGCTGGCGACCGTGTACCGCACCCTGCAGGCGCTGGCCGACGACGGGGTGCTGGACGTCGTCCGCGGCATCGACGGCGAGGTGCTCTACCGGCGGTGCAGCACAGGTCACCACCACCACCTCACCTGCCGGCACTGCCGGCGCACAGTGGAGGTCGACTCCGCAGCCGTCGAGCGCTGGGCCGAGGAGGTCGCCGCCGACCACGGCTTCACCGACGTCGATCACGTGGTCGAGGTGTTCGGTACCTGCCGGGAGTGCGCGGATCGGCCGGTACCCGAGCCGACGCAGCCTCCGGGGCGCTGAGGTGCTGGCCGGCGTGAGGGACTGATCACCGCGCCCTGCACGATCTGATCGCCGGCACCCGGGTCGAGCGTCACTGACGCGCGCGGTCGAGGTTGTTGGCCGCCAACAGGGCTGCCACAGCCGTGGTGAGCGGGACGGTCAGGACCAGCCCGGTCGAGGTGACCAGAGTGCGGACGAGTTCCTCGGCCACACCGCCGCTGAGCAGCATGTCGGTGATCGGCCGGCCGTAGATCCGTTCCAGCATCAGCATCGGCAGCGAGGCCCCGGCATAGACGAAGGCGATGGTGTAGACCACCGACGCCAGGTGGTCACGACCGATCCGCATCGCGCCGGTGAAGAGCCTGCGAGCGGACATCTCCGGGGCGGCCGCGTGCAGCTCCCACACCGCGGAGGCCTGGCTGATGGTCACGTCGTTCAGCACTCCCAACCCGGCGATGATCACCCCGCACAGGATCACGTCCGCGACCCCGGAGTTGGTGGTGAGCTGGCTGAGCCGCCCGCTCTGCTCGTCCTGGAGCCCGGTCAGCTGGGTGGCCGCGGTCGCCCAGCGCGCCAGGCCCGCTGTGGCCAGCAGGCCCACCAGCGTGCCCAGCAGGGCGGTCGTGGTCTTCACGGTGACCCCGTGGGCGGTGTAGAGCAGCACGATCATGATCGCGGTGGAGGCCACCAGCGCGACCGGCACGGGATCGCGGCCTGCGAGCAGGGCAGGGACCACGAAGCGGTCGATGGCCACCAGGGCCACTCCCAGACCCACCAGCGCCGCGACCCCTCTCAGCCGGGCCACCAGGATCACCAGCACCGCGAAGCCGATGACCAGCAGGCCGAGCGGTCGCTCACGCGCGACGTCCGACCAGGCGTAGACCGGTGGCTCGCCGTCGATGCCGGGATAGCGGGCCAGCCGGATCCTGTCCCCCACCCCGACCCCGGCCCGCTCCACGCTCGCGGGCACGGCGACCTCCAGCTCGGCAGGGACGCCAGTGAGGTCGCCGGGTGAGGTGCTCACCCGTGCGGTGACGCACACGACCGTCGCCGGGATCGAGCCGTCGGGCAGCCGATCAGAGGAGGTGCCCTCGCAGGTGGACCTGCTCAGGGACTCGATCTCGCCGGTCAGGAACTCGACCGAGTCGTAGGGGTTTCCCACCCCGGCCACCGGCTGGACGGCGGGCGGCCACAACACGACCACGCCGAGGCCGGTCACCACGATCACCAGGCCGACCAGGACGGCCAGGACCGCACGGATCCGCCCGGTCAGGAGTACCTCGGATCGGCCCTCCCCGTGCGAGTGTCCGTGTGCGTGCCCGTGGTGACGCCCGTGCGGTTCTGCGTGCGCGTGGGGGTCGATGTCCCAGGGGTCTGGGTCGGGCCCGGGAGGACCGTGCCGGCCCATCTCAGCCGGCCGCCGAGGACTCGGCGGGATCGGGACGTTCGAGGCGCCCGGGGGCATCCAGCGCGCCGCCGTACCGGCGGTCCCGCGCGGCGTAGATCTCGATCGCTCGCCAGAACGCCCGCCGGTCGACGTCCGGCCAGAGCTCGTCGGTGAACACCAGCTCGGCATAGGCCGACTGCCAGAGCATGAAGTTCGACGTCCGGTGTTCACCACCGGGGCGCCAGAACATGTCCACCTCGGGCAGCTCCGGCTCGTCCAGGAAGCGCGCGATGGTCCGCTCGTCGATCCGGGTGGGGTCGAGCCGCCCGGCTGCCGCCTCGGTCGCGATCGACCTCACGGCGTCGGCGATCTCGGCCCGGCCCCCGTAGTTGACGCACATCGTGAGCGTGGCCACCTCGTTGTGGCGGGTCAGCTGCTCGGCAGTCTCCAGCTCGCTGATCACACTGCGCCACAGCCGAGGACGACGGCCCGCCCAGCGCACCCGGACCCCCCACGAGTGCATCTGGTCACGTCGGCGACGGATCACGTCCCGGTTGAAGCCCATCAGGAAGCGGACCTCCTCGGGTGAGCGGCGCCAGTTCTCGGTGGAGAACGCATACGCCGAGACGTGCCTCACACCGATCTCGATGGCACCGGCGACCACGTCGAGCAGGGCGGCCTCGCCCATCTCGTGACCCTTGGTGCGGGGCAAACCACGGGCGTTGGCCCAGCGGCCGTTGCCGTCCATCACGATCGCCACGTGACGTGGCACGAGATCGGCCGGGACGGCGGGCGCCCGCGCACCGGAGGGGTGCGCGGGCGGGGCGACCGGGTCGGGCCGGACCGGTCGGCCGGGATGCGAGGGCTGGGCGCGTCGTCTCACGCGCCCAGCCTTGCACGAAGGGCTACTTCTTCAGCGGAACCACGGGGAGCACGACTCGGCCGGCGGTGGCGTTCATCACGCCGGCGAAGGAGGCGTACCAGGCCAGGGCCGCGGTCACCAGGCCGAGCCACCCGCCGATCAGCGTGGCGTCGGGCGAGGCAGCCAGGTCACCGATGGTCAGGGCGATCAGGGCAGCGGTGAGCATACCGAACGTGATCACCAGGGCTGCGTTGGTGCGGAAGGAGACGACGAACATGTAGATCGTGAAGATGGTCCACGCCAGCAGGAACACACCGATCGCCCGGGACACGTCGCCCGGCGATGCCTTGGCCATCAGGGACAGGTGCGTGCTCAGGTACCAGTAAGCCATCCAGAAGGCGCCGTAGGAGCAGAAAGCCGTGCCGCCGAAGGCATTTCCCTTGGCGTACTCGACGATGCCGGCAATGACCTGCACCACACCGCCGTAGAACAGGGCCAGCCCCAGAACGACCGCTTTCACCGTGGACGGCAACAGGCCGGCGTTGAAGCAGGACAGCACGAAGGTGGTCAGGGCGAAGCAGGCCAGACCGAGTGGGCCCGGGTCGGCCACTCGCGCGGTGAACGGAACCCGTTCCGGCACAGCGGAAATACGGACGTCCAGCGGGAGGTCACGGGAGGGGGAATCCACGGAAGCGACTGTGAGAGTTGCCATTTCAACGGCCTTTCATCGACTTTGTCCTTTCCCCACCAGGGTTTACCCAACGCGGCGGGACCACATGAGCAATTGCGCCCCGACCACGGCGAGCGGCGCCAGGTTCGCAGTGATCGGCCAATGCAGGCGACCAACCGGCGATCAGCGGTCCGTCGCACGGGACGAGAGGACGAACCTTCCCTCACGGGTTGGTCCGCGCCGGGCGTTCAGCGCTCGACGAGGCGCAGCGAGCGCACCTGACGCTCCAGGTGCCACTGCAGGTAGGCGGCCGTGATCCCACTCGCCTCGCGACGGTGCCGTTCCTCACTGGAATCCGCGACGTCCCAGTCGCCGCTGAGCAGCGCGGCCAGCAGCGCCAGGGTCGCGGGGTGGGGGGCCGTCGCCACCGCCGGGCGGCAGGGCGGGCACACCGACCCACCCGAGGCGATCGTGAACGATCGGTGCGGGCCGGGTTCACCGCACCGAGCACAGTCGGTGAAGGACGGCGCCCAGCCCGCCACGGCCAGGGAGCGCAACAGGAAGGCGTCCAGGATCAGCGCAGGCGCATGCTCGCCCGCGGACAGGGCCCGCAGCGCACCCACCAGCAGCAGGTACAGCTGCAGTGACGGCTCGCCCTCGGTCTCGGTGAGACGCTCGGTGGTCTCGAGCATCGCCGTCCCAGCCGTGTACCTGCCGTAGTCGGAGGCGATCCCCAGGCCGTAGGCACCGATGGTCTCGACCTGATTGACCACATCGAGCGAACGACCCTCGTAGAACTGGACGTCGACCTGCATGAACGGCTCGACCCGTCCCCCGAGGCGCGAACTGGTCTTGCGCACGCCCTTGGCCACGGCGCGCACCCGTCCCCGCTCCCGGGTCAGGAACGTGACGATGCGGTCGGCCTCGCCCAGTTTCTGGGTCCGCAGGACGACCGCCTCGTCACGGTAGAGCGGCATCGCCCCATTCTGGTCCATGCTCGCGCCGAACCAGGGTCCGCCTCGCCCCCAACGCAGTGATCAAGCGGCAGCGGCCATCCTCACCCAGGCGAGGTGAGCCGCCCACATGCCCGTCGGCGGAACCAGTCGATCGCGAGTTCCAGCGAGACCTGCGACACCCAGTCCTCGTCAGGTCCCGGTCGGGGGAAGCCGGTGCAGGATCTCCTGCAGCATCTCGGTGTGCCGGTCGAGAGTCTCGGTGTGCCGGTCCAGCGTCTCGGTGTGCCGGTCCAGCGTCTCCCCATGCTGCACGAGCATCCGACCATGGAGCGCCAGGGTTCTTCCCTGCTCGAGCTGGGTGTCACGGAGCGCGTTCTGCGTCTGGACGATCCCGCGCAGAGCACCCCTGACACCGGCCACCTCACGGTCGGCGAGGGCCGCGAGAACTCGCGTGTCTGCCACCTGCTCACGCAGGTCGTCCACGTCAGAACGCAACTGCCGGACCTCTCCGCGGATCTCCTCCAGCTCGCTCATGCCGGTCAGCCTGGCACATCGGACCACGCCGCGACAGGCCCAGCTCCGGACCTGTGGACAACGTCCTGGCGCAGGTGCACGGACGCCTGCGGAGCGGGTCGCGGACCACCACGAGGCCGGGTCGTTCGGATCGAGCACGCGGACGTTGGAGTCCGGGTGGACACCGTCGCCACCGCTGGATTTCGCCTCGTCATCCGCGGTGTCATCGAGGAGCCTGCCCGACCGGTCCGCCGGCGGGTCGGTATTCGGGACGTAGAGCGTCTCCCGGGTCTGGCGGCCGCGGCGGAGAACACTCCTCTGCCCGGTCCTCACGCGAGGTGTCGACGATCTGCACGATGAACGACGTCCCGTCATCACCGATGACGGCGGCCACGCTGGAGTGACCCGAACCCTCCTGGTAGAGCGTCATCGTGCCGAAGTCTGACCATCGGAGGTCAATGTTCCGGTGACCGGTGTCAGCGTGGGGTCAGCGGTCTGGGGGACGGACCAGATCGGGCCCGAACCGGCCGGCAGACTCGGGCCGCCCACAGGAGCCACCTGCGACAACGCCAGGGCCAGGGCAGATGCCGGGACTCCGTCCATCGCGCGCGGGAGTCGCAACGCCGAGCACGCCCAGAGCCAGCGCGTCGACGGCGACGCCCCGGATGCACGACCTCGCACCGTGGAGACCGTGCACCCGGCGCGACGTCAGCCGACCGACCGGCCGATCGAGCGGTTCACCGCCGAGACGATCGCCTTGAGTGAGGCGCGCACGATGTTGGGGTCGATGCCGACGCCCCACAGCACCCGCTCGCCGACCGCGCACTCCACGAAGGCCGCCGCGGTCGCATCTCCTCCGGAGCTCATCGCGTGCTCGGTGTAGTCGAGCACCCGGACATCGACGCCCAAGGTGGTGAACGCCCTCACGAACGCGTTGATCGGGCCGTTACCGTCCGCCTCCAGGTGCACCAGCTGGTCGCCCTCGCCTCGGCTGCGGTCCTCGACGTCCACCAGCAGGTGGTCGCGGCCGTCGTCCGCACTGGTGACCCGCATCCCGCGGACCCGGAACCGGCCCCATGGATCGGTGTCAGAGGGCAGGTACTCGTCGGCGAAGATCTCCCACATCTGCTGTGGTGAGACCTCCCCGCCGGCATCGTCCGTGTGCTTCTGGATCACGCCGCTGAACTCGATCTGCAGCCGACGCGGCAGGTCGAGGTTGTACTCGCTCTTCATCAGGTAGGCCACGCCGCCCTTGCCGGACTGGCTGTTGACCCGGATCACGGCCTCGTAACTGCGCCCGACGTCCTTGGGGTCGATCGGCAGGTAGGGCACCGCCCAGGCCTGCTGGTCGACCGGAACCCCGGCCGCCGCGGCGTCCCGCTCCAACGTGTCGAAGCCCTTCTTGATCGCGTCCTGGTGGGACCCGGAGAAGGCCGTGTAGACCAGGTCGCCGCCATAGGGGTGACGCTCGTTCACCGGCAGCTGGTTGCAGTACTCGACCGTCCGCCGGATGTCGTCGATGTCGCTGAAGTCGATCATCGGGTCGATCCCCTGGCTGAACAGATTCAGCCCCAAGGTCACCAGGCAGACATTGCCGGTGCGTTCACCGTTGCCGAACAGGCAGCCCTCGATCCGGTCGGCACCGGCCAGGAACCCCAGCTCGGCGGCGGCCACCGCCGTCCCGCGGTCGTTGTGCGGGTGCAGCGACAGGGTGACGCTCTCGCGGTGGGCCAGGTGACGGTGCATCCATTCGATCGAGTCCGCGTAGACGTTCGGGGTGGCCATCTCGACCGTCGCCGGCAGGTTGATGATCACCTTGCGGTCGGGTGCGGGTTCGAAGACGTCCAGGACGGCGTTGCTCACGCGGGCCGCGAACTCCAGTTCGGTGCCGGTGTAGGACTCCGGGGAGTACTCGAAGTAGACCTGGGTGCCCTCGGCCGCGGCCTGGTCGCCCAGTTTCATGCACAGGCGCGCGCCCTCGGTCGCGATGTCGACGATGCCGTCCATGTCCATACCGAAGACCACGCGCCGCTGCAGCACCGAGGTGGAGTTGTACAGGTGGACGACCGCCTGCTTGGCACCCTTGATGGATTCGTAGGTGCGCTCGATCAGGTGGTCCCGGGCCTGGGTCAGGACCTGGATCACCACGTCGTCCGGGATCAGGTCGCTCTCGATCAGCTGCCGGACGAACTCGAAGTCGGTCTGGCTGGCCGATGGGAACCCGACCTCGATCTCCTTGTAGCCCATGCGGACCAGCAGCTCGAACATCCGTCGCTTGCGCTCGGGGCTCATCGGGTCGATCAACGCCTGATTGCCGTCGCGCAGGTCCACCGCTGCCCACTGCGGGGCCTTGGTGATCCGCTTCGTCGGCCAGGTGCGGTCGGGCAGGTCGACGGTGATCTGCTCGTGGAAGGGCCGGTAGCGATGGAAGGGCATGCCGGACGGTTGCTGAGTGTTGTTCACGTTCGCCTCACGGAGGTCTCGGGGCAGGGCCACTGGTCGTCGATCGGACGGCGGCCGGCACGCGCGAATCTCCCGCGGCGAGAGGACCGGCCTAGTGGGCCCCGCCGCGGCGACGAAGAAGGAGCTGCGTCACGCGCACGGGGTCACCGTACCTCATGCCACACCGCAGGCCGACGGCCCCGGCATCCCCGGGTACCCCGGAACCTGTGATTGGGTTCGGCCCATGGCCGGGCCCCTCCCCACCCGAACTCGGGCCGGCTACGCCCTGGGCGGGGTGGCCACCGGCTCGTTCGGCACTGTCCCGGGACTGATGTTGCTGCCCTACCTCACCGAGCGGCTCGCGGTTCCGGCCGCCTTGGCCGGGATCATCGTGTTCGCACCGAAGGCCTGGGATGTCGTGCTCAACCCGATCGCCGGCAGGATCAGCGATCGCAGCACAGCGCCCGACGGACCGCGCCGCCCGTTCCTGATCCGCGCCGGACTCACCCTGGCGCTGGCCTTCGCCCTGCTGTTCGCCGGACCCACCTCACCCAGTGCCCTGGCCGCCGCCTGGGTCGGGGCGCTGTTCCTGGCCTGCGCCACCGCGTACGCGTTCTTCCAGGTGCCGTACGTGGCCATGCCGGCCGAGCTCACCCAGGACCCGGACGAGCGGACCGCCCTGATGACCTGGCGAGTGGCCGTCCTGGCCCTGGCCATCCTGGTCAGCGGCGGCCTCGCACCGGTGATCCGCAACGGACTGGGACCCGAACGCGGGTACACCGTGATGGGCCTGGCCGTCGCCCTGCTGATCGCGGCCGGTGCCCTCGGTGCCTGGCGGGGAACCCGCGGAGCACCCGTCGGGCAGGTCGCCGTGGCCGCTGGAGGCCTGCGCGACCAACTGGCCGTGGTCACGGCCGACCGCGACTTCCGCGCTGTCCTGGTCACCTTCGTCGTCCAGGCACTGGGCATCGGCGCGATGCTCGCCGGCGTGGACTACGTGGCCCGGCAGGTGCTCCACCGCCCGGGTGCCGCCTCGCTGCTGTTCGTCTGCTTCGTCGCCCCGGCGATCGTGTGCACCCCGGCCTGGCAGTGGCTCGGCGCCCGGATCGGCAAGCGCTCGGGGTACGTGGTCTCGAGCCTGGTACTGGCGACCGGCGCACTCGCCCTGGCCGCCGCGGGCACGCTCCCCCTGGTCGCGGTGTACGGGGCCGCAGCCGTCGTGGGAGTCGGGTATGCCGGCGCGCAACTGTTCCCGCTGGCGATGCTGCCGGACGTCGCGGCCGCCGACGCCACCCGCACGGGCCAGAACCGGATCGGGGTCTTCACCGGCATCTGGACGGCCGGGGAAACCCTGGGGATGGCGCTGGGCCCCGGGATCTTCGGGTTGCTGCTCAGCCTGGGCGGGTACGTCTCCTCCAACGACTCGGCGGCCTCCCAGCCGGCCTCGGCGGTGGCCGCGATCGTTCTCGGCTTCTCGGTGCTGCCGGCCGTCCTGGTGCTGGGATCTCTGGTGGTCCTGCGCGGATACCGTCATCGGTCATGACCCTGACGCCCGACCAGGTCCGGGCCCGCTGGGCGGGCCTGCGCGCGCACGACCTGCCCACGCACGGCGGGCGGACGCTCGCCTACGTCTACGACAGCGGCCGGCCGGAGGTGGACGCCGTCGCCCGGGAGGCGATGGCGGAGTTCGCCGCCACGAACGGGCTCGACCCGACCGCCTTCGGCTCCCTGGCGGTGATGGAGCACGAGGTCGTCTCCTTCGTCGCCGACCTGCTCGATGCCCCAGCGGGTTTCGCCGGATCGGTGACCTCGGGCGGCACCGAGTCGTGCCTGCTCGCCGTCCTGGCCGCCCGCGACGCCCGGCCTGACCTCATCCGCCCGCAGATCATCGCGCCGACCACCGTGCACGCCGCCTTTCACAAGGCGGCCCACCTGTTCGGGCTCGACCTGCACCTGGTCGACGTCGATCCGGTGACCTTCCGCGCCGACCCGCCGGCGATGGTGGCCGCCCTGACCGAGCGCACGGTGCTCGTCGTGGTCAGCGCCCCCTCCTACGCCCACGGCGTGGTCGATCCGGTGGCCCCGATCGCCGGGGAGGCGGCCGCCCGCGGGATCCGTTGCCACGTGGACGCCTGCATCGGCGGCTTCGTCCTTCCGTTCCTGGACGGGCCGGCGGCGAGCGCGCCGGAGTGGAGCTTCGCCGTCCCGGGGGTCACCTCGATCTCGGCCGACCTGCACAAGTACGGCTATGCCCCGAAGGGTGCCTCGGTGCTGGTGCACCGCTCGAATGCCCTGCGGCACAGCCAGTTCTGGGCCACGGCCGACTGGCCAGGGTACGGCGTGGTGAACTCGACGTTGCAGTCGACCAAATCAGGTGGCCCCCTGGCGGCCGCATGGTCGACGGTGCAGCTGCTCGGCCGCGATGGCTACGCCGCGCTCGCCACCGCGGCGCGGCAGGCGGCGTTGACCGTGGCCCGGGAGGCGGCGCACATCCCCGGGGTGCGCCTGCTCGCCCCACCGGACTCGACCCTGGTGGCCCTGGCCGCAGACGGCTCGTGCGACGTCTACACCGTCTGCGACGAGTTGCTCGCCCGGGGCTGGTTCGCCCAGCCACAGCTGCCCTTCGACGGGGGCGAGGCATCGCTGCACCTGAGCCTGAGCGCTGCCACGGCCTCGGTGCTGCCCGAGTTCCTGGAGGCGCTGCGCGACGCGGTCAGGGCGGGGATCGCCGCGGGCCCCGTGCGGCTCGACCCCGCCCTGGTGCAGCTGCTCGGCTCGCTCGATCCGGCCTCACTGGACGAGCAGGCGGTGACCGGGCTGCTCGCGGCCGCAGGCCTGTCCGGGGGCGAGGACGGCATCCGGCTGCCCTCGCGGATGGCCCAGGTCAACGCCCTGCTGGCCGCCTGCCCGGTACCCCTGCGGGAGGCCCTGCTCGTGGCCGTCGTGGAGCGACTGTGAGCGCAGGCCCTCGGCCCCTTCCCCCTCCCCCGCGGGCGGTGCGGCTGTCGACCCTGACCGGGCAGCATCGTGAGGCGTTCGAGCCCTGTGCCCTCGGCGTCCTGGCCGAGCTACTTGCCCCCGGACCGGTCCACCGGCCCGAGGCGCAGGCAGCCCTGGGCGAGGTCTACGCCATCGCCGGGCTCACCTGGCCGAGGACCGTGCTGTAGGCGGATTCCCCCTGGCACGCCCAGCAGGTGCTCGCGGAACTGGCACTGACCCAGGCCCGCACCACCGGCGAACGGGTGATCACTCGCCCACTGGAGCTGAACACCGGGTGGCTGCTCAACGAGGACATGCGCCGGATGATCGTGCTGCGCGGGGCAGCCGATCGCGCCGGCCTGGTGAGCGTCCTGGTGCACGACGCCCTGTCAGCGGCCATCGGTGCGCTGCTGACCCGACAGGCGGTGCTCGAACTGGACCACGTCGAGTCGTCGGGGGCCCTCCCCGGCCGCGAGCAGACGCGATTCGGTGACGGGTTCGATCCGACGGACCGGGCCCTGCGGCAGGTCTACCTCAAGAGCCAGGGCGGCATCTACCGGGCCGCGGAGCTGGTGATCTGGGACGCCTTCCTCAACGGCGTCTGCGGCCTCGAGCCGGACAACGAGGATCTGTGGGGCCTCTCCCGGGCCGTGCGCCGCACCCGCGGAGTCCCGTGGTGGCCACTGCGGGAACACCTGGTGATCTGTGACCGTCCGGCCGAGGTCCATCGGTCCGCCGGGACGGACCGCCTCCACCTGCACCGGGACGACGGGCCCTCGGTCCGCTGGCCCGACGGACGCGCCGTCCACCATCGCCACGGCACGCCGGTGAACGGCTGACCTCACCCCGGGCGGCCGTTGACGCCATCGCAAATCTGCGATAGACATATCTCATGTTTGCGATGTCCAACGACGACGGCGGGCGCGAGCGGCGGCGTCCGTTCGACCGGCTGAGAGAGCGGCTGGCGGACGGCCCGGCCGACGAACCGAGCCCGCTGTTCGCCGACATCGCCGAACAGATCGCCTCGCGCAGAACGGAACTGCGGCTGTCACAAGCCGAGCTCGCCAGGCTCTGCGACACCACACAGTCGGCCATCGCCCGAGTGGAATCCGGCGGCCGACCGCCTCGCATCGACACCCTGCAACGCATCGCCGCCGCTCTGGACTGCGAACTCGTCGTCCAGCTGCGGCCCCGCACCCGACGGAAGGGATCGTCATGAGCACCCTGGTCGCCGAGGACGAACTGGAGTCGACCCGCGGAGAGCGGTTCCTCGCCATCGTCTTCGCCCTGTTCCTCGTGATCGGGCTGATCTGGGGGTACGCCAAGCTGGACGAGCCGTTCCGTCCACCCCAGAGCGTGGTGACCGACCCGGCCATCCTGGCCCGGGATGCCGCCCAGAGCGCCTCCGAGAAGGCCCAGGGGGCGCTCGATCTGGCCAACCTGCAACTGGAACAGAGCCGGGAGGCCTACCGCACGGCACTGGACGCCGGGCAGCCGGCGGCCGAGCTCGAACGCGCCTACCAGCAGGCACAGATCGCGCAGCGGACGGCGGCCACCACCGCCAGTGAGGCCGATCAGCGGCTCGCCCGAGCCCGAGGGCCGGCCGAGGCCGCGAGCAAGCGTCTGGAGGACGAACGCGCCGATGAGGACTCCCGGGCCCGGCTGCTGACGTTCCTGGTCCGGGTGCCGTACGTGCTGGGCCTGCTCGGGATCTCCTTCTGGCTCCTGGCCCGCTACCGCCATCGCGCCCGGCGGCGGCTCCCGTTGCTCTACGCCGGGGTCGCGGCGACCACCCTGCTCGCCCTGGTGATGGCCGGGGACTACATCACCGACTACATCAGCCTGCCCGACCTCGGCCCGTTGCTGATCTCGCTCACCGGGGTGGCGCTGTCACTGATCGCCTTCGTCGCGCTCCAGCGAGCCCTGGTCCGCCGCGTCCCGCCCCGACGGGTGCGCCGGGGGGAGTGCCCGTTCTGCGGGTACCCCCTCCGCTCAGGACCCGATACCGCACCCGCCGGCTACTGCGAGGGCTGCGGCCGGGACGTGATCGGTGAGTGCACCTCCTGCCACCGACCGCGCCGCGTCGGCACACCCCACTGCGGCGCCTGCGGGAGCGTCTGACCCCGTGATCATGCACTTTCGACTATTCGAAAGTGCATGATCACGAGGGTCAGAACCCCAGGCGGTGCAACTGTTTCGGGTCGCGTTGCCAGTCCTTGGCCACCTTGACCCGCAGGTCCAGGTGGACCCGCTGGCCCAGCAGGGCCTCGATCCCGGACCGGGCCCGGGAACCGATCTCGCGCAGTCGCGAGCCGCCCCGCCCGATGACGATCCCCTTCTGGCTGTCCCGCTCGACGTAGACGAAGGCCCTGACGTCGAGCAAGGGGTCGTCGTCGGGACGGCCAGTCCGCGGCTCGAGGTCCTCGACCACCACCGCCAGGCTGTGCGGGAGCTCGTCCCGCACCCCCTCCAGTGCGGCCTCGCGCACCAGCTCGGCGATCATCACCCGCTCCGGTTGGTCGGTGAGTTCCCCGTCCGGGTAGAGCGGCGGGCCCGGCGGCAGGTGCGCGAACAACACGTCGGTGAGCACCTCGACCTGCGAACCGCGGACGGCCGAGACCGGCACCACGTCGTCCGCCTCGAGCAACCCCGCCGCCGCCAGCAGCTGCGGGGGCAGCGCGGCCTTGGTGACCTTGTCCGTCTTGGTCACGATCACCACCACCGGTGGACGCCGCCGGGCTCCGCCTGCCCGGTGCAGCTCTGCCAGCTCGGCAGCGATGAACCGGTCCCCCGGACCGACCGGTTCATCAGCCGGGATGCACAGCCCGATCACGTCGACCTCGAGCAGGGTGGCCCGGACCAGGTCGTTGAGCCGCTCGCCCAGCACCGTGCGCGGCTTGTGCACGCCCGGGGTGTCGATCAGCACGAGTTGCCCGTCGGCGCGATGAACGATCCCTCGGATGGCGTGCCGTGTGGTCTGCGGGCGACTGGAGGTGATGGCCACCTTCTCACCCACCAGCGCATTGGTCAGGGTCGACTTCCCGGCATTGGGGCGACCCACCAGGCAGGCGAAACCGCTTCGGTGAGAGGGGGTTCCCCGCGGATCTGACTCTCGCGCACCGAGGTCGTTCACCCGGCCTCCTCAGCCGGCGGGACGGCCTTCTCGACGATCACCGTGGCCAGGCGCCGGCGCCGTCCCTCGAATCGATCGGCGGTCAGCCGCAACGCCCCCACCACGGTGGTGGCGTCCGCGATCGGCAGCCGGCCCAGGCCCTTCGCGAGCAGGCCACCGACGGTGTCCACGTCGTCGTCCTCGAGCTCGAGGTCGAACAGCTCGCCCATGTCCTCGATGTTCATCCGCGCCGTGACCCGGAACCGCCCCTGGCCCAGGTCCTCGACCTCGGCCTCCTCCACGTCGTACTCGTCGGAGATGTCGCCGACGATCTCCTCCACCAGGTCCTCGAGGGTGACCATCCCCGCAGTACCGCCGTACTCGTCCACCACGATCGCCACGTGGGGCACGTCCTTGACCTGCATCTCGCGCAGCAGATCGTCGGCCGGCTTGCTCTCGGGCACGAAGAACGCCTCGCGCATGACCTCGGCCGCCGGCATCCGGTCCCCGGTCGAGGGATCCTCGTGCAGGCAGCGCACGACGTCCTTGAGGTAGAGCACCCCGCGGACGTCGTCCGGGTCCTCGCCGATCACGGGCACCCGGGAGAAGCCGGACCGCAGGAACGCCGCCAGGGCATGGTGCAGGGAGGTGACCGTGGACACCGTGACCAGATCCGTCCGGGGCACCATCACCTCCCGGGTGAGGGTGTCGCCCAGGTCGAACACCGACTGGATCATCTCGCGCTCGTCGGCCTCGATCAGCTGGCGCTCCGAGGCCATGTCGACCAGTTCACGCAACTCCGCCTCGGAGGCGAACGGGCCGTCCCGATACCCCTTGCCCGGGGTGATGGCGTTGCCCACCAGGACGAGCAGCCGCGCGAACGGGCCGAGCACCCGGGCCAGGGCGAGCATCACCGGCGCGGCGATCAGCCCGACGGCATCGGCGTGCTGGCGCCCGTAGGTGCGGGGCCCGACCCCGACCACGACGAAGACCCCGGCGGAGGCGAGGGCTGCCGAGGCCAGGGCCGCATGCCACCAGACCGGAAGGGCATCCAGATAGAGCACCGTGACGATGACCGTGAACCCGATGTCGAAGAGCACCCGCAGGAAGGTGGCCACCAGCAGGGTCGGTGCGGGGTCGGCGACCACCCTGCGCAGCGCCGCCGCACCCCGGCGTCCCTCCTCGGCCAGTTCGGCGACCCGGCCCCGCGAGACCCGGGTACACGCCGCCTCCGCCGCGGCCAGCAGTCCGGCCAGCGAGATGAGGATCATCGCCAGGACGACCAAGCGGCCGATGGGAAGGCTCACCGCCGGCCCCGGGTGGACAGGTAGGTGAGCAGCAACCTGCGCTGCAGGGCGAACATCTCGGCCTCCTCCTCGGGCTCGGCGTGGTCGTAGCCGAGCAGGTGCAGGATGCCGTGCGTGGTGAGCAGCAAGAGCTCCTCGGACGTCGAGTGCCCCGCGGTGGCCGCCTGACGCGCGGCGACCTGGGGGCACAGCACGACGTCGCCGAGCAGTCCGGGCACCGGGTCCTCGCCGTCCCGCCCCGGACGCAACTCGTCCATCGGGAAGGACAGCACGTCCGTCGGTCCGGACTCGTCCATCCACTGCTGGTGCAGGACGCTCATCGCGTCCTCGTCGACCAGGATCACCGACAGTTCCGCCTGGGGGTGGATCCGCAACTCCCCCAGCACGAACCGCGCGAGCGCGACGATCCCGCCCTCGTCCGCCGCCTGGCCACTCTCGTTGTTGACCTCGATGCTCACGTGGTGCCGCTCACCGCCGGTTTCGCCGGGAGGACGCCTCGCGGCGCACCGGGACCGCGGCAGCCCTGGCCTCGTCCCAACGGCCATAGGCGTCCACGATCTCGCTGACCAGCCGGTGCCTGACCACGTCCGCGCTGGTCAGCAGGTGGAAGCGGACGTCCTCGATCCCGTCGAGGATCTCGCGCACGATCCGCAGGCCGGACAGCGTGCCGCTGGGCAGGTCGACCTGGGTGACGTCCCCGGTGACCACCATCTTCGAGCCGAACCCGAGCCGGGTGAGGAACATCTTCATCTGTTCCGGGGAGGTGTTCTGGGCCTCGTCCAGGATGATGAAGGCGTCGTTCAGAGTCCTGCCACGCATGTAGGCGAGGGGGGCCACCTCGATGGTGCCGGCGGCCATCAGCCGTGGGATCGACTCCGGGTCGACCATGTCGTGCAGCGCGTCGTACAGCGGGCGCAGATAGGGGTCGATCTTCTCGGTCAGGGTGCCGGGCAGGAAGCCGAGCCGTTCGCCGGCCTCGACCGCGGGACGGGTCAGGATGATCCGGTTGACCTGCTTGGACTGCAACGCCTGAACGGCCTTGGCCATCGCCAGGTAGGTCTTGCCGGTCCCGGCCGGCCCGATCCCGAAGACGACGGTGTGCTCGTCGATGGCGTCGACGTAGCGCTTCTGGTTCAGCGTCTTCGGCCGGATCGTGCGCCCGCGGGTGGACAGCACGTTGGCGGTCAGCACCTCGACCGGGCGTTCGACCGTCTGCTGGCGCAGCATCGACAGCGAGCGCTCCACGGCGTCCGTCGTCAGACTCTGCCCGGCCGAGACCACCTCGATCAGCTCGTCGAGCAGCCGCTCGACCAGCGCCACATCGGCCGGACGGCCGGTCACCGTGATCTCGTTGCCGCGGGCGTGGATGTCGGCGCGGGGGAAGGCCCGTTCGACACTGGAGAGGATCTCGTCGCGCGCTCCGAGCAGCGCCACCATCGGTACCTGCGGGGGCACCACGATGCGATGCACGGCGCTCGAACCGGACGGGTCGGCGGACTCGGTCATGGGCGGTCTTCGGTGTGGGCGGTCATGAGTGGGGTCCATGGTAGCCGCGCGGGACCTGGTGTCCCCGTGACCCTCGGCCTTGCCCGTGACCTCAGCCCGGGGGCCAGGTGAAGCCGCGCCCGGCCAGGACGTGGCCGTGCACGTGGAACACGCTCTGGCCCACCGCGGCGCCGCTGTTGAAGACCAGCCGGTAGTCCCCGGCGTGCCCCTCTGCGTGCGAGATCCGGTCCGCCACCGCCACCAGCTCGACCAGTGCGGCGGGCTCGTCCCGGCCCAGGTCGGTGACGGTCACGTGGTGTTCGCGAGGGATCACCAGGACGTGGGTGGGTGCCACCGGTGTGACGTCGCGGAACGCCACCACACGCTCACCCTCGTGGACCAGCGTGGCGGGCAGGTCGCCGTCCACGATGCGGCAGAAGAGACACTCGGTGCGTTCGGCCATGCGGGGCAGCCTAATGTCAACCTCGTCTGCTGATCGCGCGTCGTCGGAGGGTGACGACGCTGACCATCCGGGAGGCCTGGATGTCCGGCCGTCCCGGTGCCGACCAGGACACCGCGCGGCCGGACGCCGACCAGGCCATCGGCGTCCTGTACCGCGCGCACTGGAACGGCCTGGTGCGCCTGGCCACCCTGCTCACCCGGGACGCCTCGATCGCGGAGGAGATCGTGCAGGACGCCTTCGTCGCCCTGCACGCCCGCTGGGGCCGGCTCGCCGACCCGCGGGCGGCCCACGCCTACCTGCGCACCAGCGTGGTCAACGGCTGCCGCTCCGCCCTGCGCCACCGAGTGGTGACCGAGCGGTATCGCCCGGCCGGTGCCCCCGAGCCGGCAGGGCCCGAGGAGCTGGCGGTCCGCTCGACCGAGGACGCCCGGGTGATGGCCGCCCTGCGCACCCTGTCCCCACGCCAGCAGGAGGTGCTGGTCCTCAGGTACTACTCGGACATGTCCGAGGCGGACATCGCCGAGACCCTGGGCATGACCAGGGGTTCGGTCAAGAGCCACGCCCACCGGGGGCTGGCCGCGCTGCGTGCGGCACTGGAGCCCGACCATGACTGAACGCAACCCCCAGCGGCGTCCACCCGAGGACGTCGAGGCGATGCTGCGCCGAGCACTCGCCCATGAGGCCGCGACCGTCCACCCCCCGGAGCGGCTGGAGGCGATCCGTGCCCGGATCACCACGGTGCCCGACCTGAGCACCAGGCGTGGACGGCGGGTCTGGCTCCCGCTGATCGCCGCCGCCTCGGTGCTGGCCCTGGCGATCCTGACGCCGTCGCTGACCAGCTGGGTCCGCCACCGTCCCGCCCCGGCGACCGGGGCGGCCTCGCCTGCCCCGCTGGTCGAACCACTACCGGTCTACTACCTGCAGGGCCAGCGGGAGAACTGGCGGATCGTCCGGGAGTTCACGCCCACGACCGTGGCCGAGCCGGCCGCTCGGGTCCAGGCAGCGGTACGACTGGCCGTCGCCGGCAGGGCGACCGATCCCGACTACACCAGCCTCTGGCGTCGGCTCGACGTCACCGGACCGCCCGGGGCGATCGACCCCCTGGTCACCACCGACCTGGCACAGGACGTGATCACGATCCGGCTCGACCCCTCGCTGGTGTCGGCGCACCGGGCCCGCCCCGGGGCGGTGACCGCCGAGCTGGCCCGGCTCACCGTCGACCAGCTCATCTGGACGGCGACCGCAGCGGCTGGAAGGACACTCCCGGTCACGATCACCACCTCGGCGCCTCCTTCGATCACGGCCACGGTCTCGTCGGGGCAGCGCTTGTTCGGCCTGGAGGCACTGGGCACACCAGCGGTGCGCACGACGGCTCCGCGCGACCCCAGGGCACCGATCTGGGTGAACTCCCTGACCGAGGGTCAGCAGGTGAGCGCCGGCTCGGCGATCACCGTCACCGGCGACCTCGACCTGCCCCTGCCCGCCTACCTGGATGCCCCGTTGACCTGGACCCTGAGCACGGCCGAGGGCGAGGTACGCGGCAACGGCGACGTACTCGTGAGCGAGAACCTCGCCCCGCCGGAGCGCTCGACCTGGCTGGCGAGAGTGACGGTGCCCGAGCGCGGCCGGTACGTGGTGTCGGTGACCCACGCCGGCTGGACCGAGACCAAACTGATCGTCGCCCGCTGACCGCCTACCAGCGTCCGAGCATGACCGAGAGCGCGGCGAGCGCAGCCGGACCGGCCGTCGAGGAACGCAGGACGTGCGGACCCAGTCGCACGGAGTGCGCTCCCGCGGCCTCCAGGGCGGCGACCTCCTCGGAGGTGATCCCACCCTCGGGGCCGACGATCACCGTCACCGACGGAAGCGATGCCGGACGGGCAGGCTCGGGCTCCTCCGGATCCCCTCTGGGGCCGGGGAACAGGCCGGGGAGCAGGCCGGTCAGGGCTTCCGCGGCCTCCTCGTGCAGCACCAGCACCAGGCCCCCGCCGCTGACCCGGGCGCCGACCCAGCCGACCAGGCCCGCCGAGGTGATCGCTGCACCCACCTCGGGCACGCGTGCCCGGCGGGACTGTTTGACCGCCGTCCTGACGGTGGTGCCCCACTTGCCGTGAGCGCGACGCCCCCGCTCACCCGACCAGACCACCACGCTGCGGGCCGCCTGCCAGGGCACCACCCGATCGACACCCAGCTCGGTGGCGGTCTCGATCGCCAACTCGTCCCGGCCGCCCTTGGCCAGGGCCTGCACCAGGATCAGCTCGGGCCTCGAGGGCGGGTGCCACTCGGCCGAGATCACCTCGAGCACGACCCGGGCCGGTGCCACCTCGGTCGCCACGCAGCGGGCCAGCGCGCCGGCTCCGTCCGTGACATCGACCCGCTCGCCCGGCCGGGTGCGCCGCACGGTTGCCGCGTGACGCCCCTCGTCCCCGTCCAGCACGAGCAGGGATCCCCGCGTCACGGCGGAGAGGCCGAGCCCTTCCGCCGCCGCAGTGTCCAGCAGGTAGAGCGGGGCGGTCACCGCCCGGCGAATCGGTCGCGCAGCTTGGAGAAGACCCCTTGCTGAGCGGCCGCCATCCGGGCACTGGGCCGTTCCTCGCCCCGGCGAGCGGCCAGTTCACGGATCAGGCGTTCCTGCTCCTCGTCCAGACGGGTCGGGGTGAGCACGGTCAGGTGCACGATCAGGTCACCGCGACCGGCGCCGCGCAGGTGGGTGACCCCCAACCCGCGCAGAGTGGTGATCTCCCCGGACTGGGTTCCGGCTCGGACGTCGATCACCTGGGGGCCGTCGAAGCTGTCGATCTCCACCGTGGTGCCCAGCGCCGCAGCCGTCATCGGTAGCTCGACCGTGCAGTGGATGTCGTCCCCGCGACGGGTGAACGTGGGGTGCGGTCGCTCGAACACCTCGACGTACAGGTCACCCTGCGGCCCACCGCCCGGCCCCACCTCGCCCTGGCCGGTGTGCTGGATGCGGGTCCCGGTGTCGACCCCGGCCGGGATCTTGATCTTGAGCGTGCGTCGGCTGCGCACGCGCCCCTCGCCGGAGCACTCGAGGCACGGCGAGGCGATCACGGTGCCGTACCCGTGGCAGGCGACGCACGCCTGCTGGGTCATCACCTGGCCGAGGAACGAGCGAGCCACCCGCTGGATCTGCCCCCGGCCCTTGCAGACCGTGCAGGTGGTCGGCTGGGTTCCCGGCTGGCAGCACGACCCCTCGCAGGAGGGACAGATGACGGCGGTCTCGACCTGCAACTCGCGCTCACCGCCGAACACGGCGTCCGCCAGGTCGATCTCGACCCGCACCAGGGCGTCCTGCCCTCGACGCTGGCGGGGCACCGGCCCCCGGGCCCCACCCCCGGCCGCCCCGAAGAAGGTCTCGAAGATGTCGCTGAAGCCGAATCCCGGACCGTACCCGCCTCCGCTGCCGTCCGGGTGGCCCCCGAGGTCGTACATCTGTCGCTTCTCGGGGTTGGACAGGACGTCGTAGGCCCGGCCGACCTCCTTGAACCGCTCCTCGGCCTCGGCACCGGGGTTGACGTCGGGGTGCAGTTGGCGGGCCAACTTGCGGTAGGCCCTCTTGATCTCCTCGGCGGTCGCCTCGCGCGAGACGCCGAGAACCTCGTAGTAGTCGCTCACCGGACTCCGATGCGTCATGAGTGGGTCACTGCACTGCTCACCTGGTCACTGGGCCAGGATCCGCGACACGTAACGCGCCACAGCGCGCACGGCCGCGATGGTCGTCGGGTAGTCCATCCGGGTCGGGCCCAGCACCCCGAGGCGGGCCACCACCTCACCGCGTGAACCGTAGCCGCTGGCCACGACGGCGGTCTCGGCCAGCCCTTCGTAGGCGGTCTCCCGCCCGATCCGCACCCCGACGTCGCCGGTGTCGTCGGCCATCTCGGTGAACAGGCGCAGCAGCACCACCTGCTCCTCGAGCGCCTCCAGCACCGGCGAGATGGTGCGACCGAAGTCCGGCCCCGAGCGGGCCAGGTTCGCGGTGCCGGCCAGCACGATCCGCTCCTCGCGCTCGATGGCCAGGGAATCCTCGAGCGCCTCCAGGACGCTGCGCACCAGCGGGGCATCCCCCGGCGGGAAGGACTCCGGAAGCCCGGCCACGGTGCTCGCCACCGCAGTCAGGCGTTGCCCGACCGCGGCCGCGTTGAGCTTGGCCCGCAGCTCGCCGAGCAGCAGTTCGGAGGGGTCCACGGCCACCTCGACCACGCGTTGCTCGACCCTGCCGGTGTCGGTGATCAGCACCAGCAACAGCCGGTGGGCACCGAGCGGGACCAATTCGATGTGCCGCACGGTCGAGCGGCTGAGCGAGGGGTACTGGACGACGGCCACCTGCCGGGTGAGCTGGGCCAGCAGCCGGACGGTCCGGTCGACCACGTCGTCCAGGTCGATCGCGCCGTCCAGCAGGGTCTGGATGGCCCGCTTCTCGGCGGGCGAGAGCGGCTTGATGCCGTGCAGCCGGTCGACGAACAGCCGGTACCCCTTGTCGGTCGGCACCCGGCCCGCGCTGGTGTGCGGCTGGGCGATGTACCCGTCCTCCTCCAGCGCCGCCATGTCGTTGCGGATCGTGGCCGGGGAGACCCCGAGGTTGTGCCGCTCCACCAGGGCCTTGGAACCCACCGGCTCGCGGGTGTGCACGTAGTCCTCGACGATGGCGCGCAACACCGCGATCCGACGGTCCTCGCTCACGCGCACCTCCCGCTGATCGGATCCGGCTCACTGGCACTCGCGCAGGCACTCACGCTGGCACTCGCGACAGATGAGTGCCAGTCTACGGTCACCACCCGGGGTAGTGCTCGGTCCAGGCGGTGACCGGCCCGTAGTCGCCGTGCAGGCGGTACCCGCGGGTCAGCTCCAGCGCCAGGTCGTCGGCCAGCCGGGTGATCACCGTGCGGCCCTCGACCCGGAACAGCAGTTCGGCCGGCAACGCCGTCTCCCCGTGCAGGGCACCGAGCAGGTTCCCGCAGATCGACCCGGTGGAGTCGCTGTCCCCGGAATGGGTGACCGCGAGCGAGAGCGCGTCCAGCAGGTCGTCCGGTCCGGGGAATGCCAGGGCCGCGTAGACCGCGATGGCCAGGGCCTCCTCGGCCACCCATCCCCCGCCCAGGCTCTCGAGGTGCTCGGCCGTGCCCGGTCCGCAGGCGGCCAGTTCGCGGGCCCGGCGCAGTGCGCTCGTGCACTCCTGATGACCCTCCCGCCGGGACAGCTCGGCCAGGGTCTCCTCCAGCGCCCCCTCGAGGTCGGCGTCATCGACGAGGTGCCGGATCATCAGCGCCAGCGCCCCGGCGGCCAGCTGCCCGGTCGGGTGACCGTGCGTCACGGCGGCCGCCTCGGCGGCGACGTCCAGGATGTGCTGCGCCGGCCAGTCCCGCAACAGGCCGAACGGTGCGGACCGCATCACAGCCCCACACCCCTTCGAGGTGTTGTCGGCGACGGGCCGGTAGGAGCGGGTCATCTCGGTGAGGGCGGACAGACAGGTCTGCCCCGGTGCCCGACGGGCGTAGAGCCACTGCTCGCCCACCAGCCACCCGTCGTGCGTACCGGACGGCGCCCGCCGGGTCTGCGTCTGGAGCCACCGTTCGTAGGCGTGATGGATCACTCCCACGGTGAAGCCGATGCCCCGGTCCTCCCGGACGCAGGCGCGGATGATCCCCTCGACCGTGAACAGGGTCAACTGCGTGTCGTCGGTGATCGTCCCCGCCGGCCACCCCTCGCCACCGGCCACGAAGTCACGCACGCCGTCCGGGTGGGCAGAGCGGATCTGGGCCAGCGACCGGAACTCGATCGCCCCGCCCAGGGCGTCGCCGATCGCCCCGCCGAGCAGACACCCTCGCACCCGGCTGTGGTACCGCTCCAGGGCGCGGCGATCCGTGGCTGCCACGCGGTGAGTCTAGGTCGGCTCGTCAGGGGGTCCAGGGCCGCCCGTCCCGGGTGTCGCTGCCCGCCGGTGACCGCGGCGGCTGCGACCCTGAGGTCATGGGTGGTCGGGGCGTGCCCGCGGTCGACGCGACCGCCGGCCTGGTCGTCGAGGACGTCGAGACCGGGTGGTGCGGAGCGGTGGTGCGCACCGAGAAGAGCGGCGGCATCCACCTGGTCGTGCTCGAGGACCGGCACGGCCGGACGCGGTCGTTCCCGCTGGGCGCCGGGTTCTGGATCGACGGTGAGCCGGTCGAGCTGGTGGCGCCGGTCGCCGCCGGTGTCGGGGCGATGCGTGCGCAACAGTCCCGGACGGCCAGTGGCTCGCGGGCCGTGCACGGGCTGCGAGCACGGACGGCGCGGGCCAGCCGGATCCTGGTCGAGGGCCGCCACGACGCCGAACTGGTCGAGCAGGTCTGGGGCGACGACCTGCGCATCGAGGGCGTCGTGGTCGAGATGCTGGACGGCGTGGAGGACCTCGCGGACGCCGTCCGCGACCTTGCCCCCGGCCCCGGGCGGCGGCTGGGCATCCTCGTCGACCACCTGGTCGCCGGCTCCAAGGAGTGGCACGAGGCCGGTGCGGTCGCCCGGCTGGGCCCGCTGCGCGAGCACGTCCTGGTGGTCGGGCATCCCTACATCGACATCTGGCAGGCCGTGCGGCCCGCCCGGGTCGGGCTGTCCGCCTGGCCGGTGATCCCGCGCGGGGTGTCGTGGAAGCACGGTGTGCTGGAGGCGCTCGGCTGGCCCCACGCCGACCAGCGGGACGTGGCGTTGGGCTGGAAGCGGATCCTGGCCGCGGTGACGACGTACACCGACCTCGAGCCCGAACTCCTGGCACGGGTGGAGCAGTTGATCGACTTCGTCACCGCGGACGCGCAGGACAGCTGACGGCCGCTGGCACCGATCCGGCTTCAGCCGTCGGTCTCGGGCTTGAGGGCGCGGGTCATCAGGGCGGTGGCAGCCTCGCGAGCCGACAGGCCCTCGTAGAGCACGGCGTGTACCGCGGCGCTGATCGGCATGTCGACCTGGTGGCGGCGGGCCAGTGCCAGCGTGCTGCGGGCGTTGACGACCCCCTCGGCGACCTGACCGAGTTCGGCGACCACGTCCCCGAGGGGACGGCCCCGTCCCAGGCCCCGGCCCACCCGGTAGTTGCGCGACAGCTCACTCGAACACGTCAGGATCAGGTCGCCCATGCCGGACAGCCCGGCCAGCGTCACCGGCTGGGCCCCCATGGCCACCGCCAGCCGGGTGATCTCGACCAGACCACGCGTGATCAGCGCCGCCCGGGCGTTGGCCCCGAACCCCAGCCCGTCGCACATGCCCGAGGCGATCGCCACCACGTTCTTCACGCAGCCGGCGACCTCGACCCCCATCACATCCTCGCTGGTGTAGACGCGGAAACTGGGGCCTGAGAAGGCCTCCTGGACGGCGCGCCGGGCGGCCTCCCGGGTTCCCGCGACGGTGACCGCGGTCGGCAGGTGGCGAGCGACCTCCACGGCGAAGGACGGTCCGGACAGGAAGGTCAGCTGCGGATGGGTGCGTGTGGGCAGGACCTCGTGCAGCACCCCGCTCATGGTCTGCAGGGTGTCGATCTCGATCCCCTTGGCGGCGCAACACACCAGGGCGTCCGGGTGCAGGTGCGGGCCGAGTTGCTCGGCCACCCGCCGGGTCACATGAGAGGGAACCACGAGGACGACGAGCTGCGCGTCGGCGACGGCCACCGACAGCGCGGCCTCCGCGGTGAGAGTCCCCGGCAGGTCGATACCCGGCAGGTACCGACTGTTCCGTCCCGAGATCCGAATGTCCTCGAGGACCTCGAGGTCGATGTCCCACACCGTCACCGGCCAGCCCTTGGCTGCCAGGATCCCACCCAGGGCCGTCCCCCAGGACCCCGCTCCCAGCACGGCGCAGCGCATGGACCACCTCCGGATCACCGACCGGGCGACATCACCGACCACCGAAGGCTACCCAGCCGGGTGGCGGCTCCTCGCCATCTGCGCCGCGCTACCCGGTGAGGGTGTAGGTGTACGTGATGTGCTCACCTTTGCGGTTGTCGCACACGGCCTTCATCTGCCCGGCGGAGACCGGCGTCCACCGGCAGGTGTTGAAGCCGTCCTTGAAGGACACGGTCAGGGCGTCGCCGTCGACCCTCCAGGTGCTGGAGTCCTCGGAGCCCCGGTAGCTGCGGGCAGTGCTCTCGGACGGGCAGCGACTCGAGTAGTCGAAGAAGCCGTCGGCGCCGAAGGTCACCGTCTGCTGCATGTTCGGGCACGAGGGATCAGCGGAACTGGAGTTGTCGATGGTGGACCCGGCGCTCTCCCAGGTCGTCCCCGTGACGTCGCCGAGCCGGGGTACGGCGTCCGGGGTGGCCTCGGCCGCGCACCCGGTCAGTGCCAGGATCACGAGCAGGACACGAGTGATCTCCAGGCGGGACGCAGAGCACGGCGAGGTCCGAGCGGTCACCGAACCGAGGCTTCCACAAGGCTGAGGCCCCACGGGTCACGGCACGCCGCCCGCCGATCACCACGAGTGATCGGAGGCCACCACCCGGGGCAGTGGTCAGGGGCCGCTCAGGGCTTCGTCAGGGTTGGCCACTGAGGCGGGCCCGGGTCGCCGCATGGCCTGATGGAGGCATGAACGAGACCTCCACCACCCCCGTCAACCCGCTGTCCCTGTCCGAGCCGGCCACGGCATCCTCTGCCCTGCCGGCCTTCGGCACCCCGCCCGTCGGCTCCCCTGCGTCGGCCCCCGCCCCGCGGCCGTCGGTTCCGTGGAACCCCACCCCCGGCGCCCCGACCCAGACCGAACGCAGCTGGGCCATCGGCGCTCACCTCTCCGGCTTCGTGGCCGCCTGGGTGGCCCTGGGCTTCCTCGGCCCGCTGGTGGTCATGCTCACCGGCGGGACGACGTCGGCCTACGTTCGCCGGCACGCCGTCGAGGCGCTGAACTTCAACCTGTCCGTCCTGCTCTACCTCGGCATCTCGGCGCTGCTCATGCTGGTCGTGGTCGGCTTCGTGCTGATGCCGATCGTCGGGGTCGTCTACGCGATCACCTCGGTTCTCGGGGCGATGGCGGCCTCCCGCGGTGAGGAGTACCGCTACCCGCTGTCGATCAGGTTCGTGCGCTGAGGCAGACGTGACGTCTGCCCTGGTCGCCGGGTGAGGACTCCGTGAGGCTCCTCGCCTGGGCGTCGAGCAGATGGCAGGCTGGGCGAGGTGGGACGGCGAGGAAGGTCCAGGACCCGGACGATCCGGGTGCGGCCCGTTCCCGCCGCCCGGCCTGAGACCGGTGGCGATCCAGCGTGACCCGGGTCCTGGTCGTCGACGACGAGCCCCAACTGGTGCGGGCGCTGCGGATCAACCTGAGAGCGCGGGGCCATGAGGTGCACGTGGCAGCCACCGGCGCGGACGCCCTGGCGCTCGCGGGTCGCCATCAGCCGGAGCTCGTCGTCCTCGATCTCGGCCTGCCGGATCTGGACGGCGTCGAGGTGATCCACGGCCTGCGTGGCTGGACCGACGTCCCGATCATCGTGCTGTCCGGTCGCACCGGGAGCAGGGACAAGGTCGAGGCGCTGGACGCCGGCGCCGACGACTACGTCACCAAACCGTTCGGGATGGACGAGCTGCTCGCCAGGATGCGCGCGGTCACCCGGCGGCTCGGGACGGCCGGCGGCACCGGGGACGCCCCGACGGTGCGACTCGGCGAGGTCACCGTGGATCTGGCCTCCCACCTGGTGACCCGCCCGGACGAGGCCGGGACCCGGACGCCGATCCGGCTCACCCCGACCGAGTGGCGCTTGCTGGAGGTGCTGGTCCGACAGCCGGGAAAGCTTCTCTCCCAACGGTTCCTGCTGGCGCAGGTGTGGGGAGCGGCCTACGTCGATCAGCCCACCAACCTGCGCGTCTACATGGCGCAGCTCCGTCGCAAGCTGGAGCCGGATCCCAGCCGCCCGCGGTACCTGCTGACCGAGCCGGGCATGGGGTTCCGCTTCCACCCGGACGCCTGAGGCTCAGGCGTCCAGCGGCAGCACCACCACCATGGTCAGGCCACCACCCGGGGTCTCCTCCGGCTCGAGCCCGCCCCCGAGTGCCTCGGCCAGACCACGGGCCACGGCCAGACCCAGCCCGACACCGACCGTGGTGTCCCGATCGCCGAGTCGTTGGAAGGGCACGAACGCCCGCTCGTGATCGACCTCGGGAATGCCCGGTCCGTGATCGATCACCCGAAGCTCGATCCGCCGTTCCGTCCCCGCCGCGTCGAGCAGGCTCGCGGTGATCGAGGGCGGGCTCTGCGGCGGCGAGAAGCGCAGGGCGTTCGAGACCAGGTTGGCGAGCACCCGCTCCAGCAGGGCGGGGTCGGTGGAGACCTCCGGCAGGGTGTCCGGGACGTCGATCCGCACGGCACCGGCCGGTACACCGAGACGATCCAGCACCAGCGGCACGACCTCGTCCAGGGCGACCCGGCGACGCAGGACTGCCACCGCTCCCGCCTGGAGTCGACTCATGTCCAGCAGATCCACCACCAGGGCGGTCAACCGGTCCAGGGACACCTTGGCGGTGGCCAGCAACTCGGCCCGATCCTGCTCGGTCAGGGTCAGGTCGAGCTGGCGCAGCGAACTCACCGCTGCCAGGGCGGCGGCCAACGGCGTCCGCAGATCGTGGCTCACCGCGGCGAGCAGGGCCGAGCGCATGCGATCCGCCTCGATCGCCGGGATGGCTGCGGCCGCGCGCCGGGCCAGACGCTGGTGCTCCAGCACCACCTCGAACTGCGCTGCCACGGCGACCAACACCCGTCGGTCGCGAGCGGTGAGCTCGCGGCCCTGGACAGCCAGCGTCACCCCCTCGCCGAGCGGAAAGGTCTCCACCGCCGGGGGACCCCCGGCAGGACGGCGGGGGGCCGGGGCGGCGTCCTCGGGGCTTGCCGTCTCCTCGACGATCACGTGCTCACCGTGCTGCAGCCTCACGATCTGGAACCCGAAGCTCTCCCGCACCTGCGACAGCAGAGCCGGCAGGACATCGTCCACCCGCAGCGCGGTCTCGGCGAGGGTGGCGAGGAGCTGTGCCTCACCAGAGGCCCGCGCCGCCTGCGTTGCCCGTCGCGCCGACAGGTCGACGACAGTGCTGACCCCCGCTGCGGCGCCCAGGAAGGCCAGGAGCGCAATCAGGTTGTTCGGCTCGCCGATGGTGAAGGTGTGCAGCGGTGGGGTGAAGAACCAGTTCAGCAACAGCGAGCTGATCAGGGCCGTTCCCAGGGCCGGCCTCAGCCCGCCGATCAAGGAGACGACGAGGGTGAGCACGAGATAGGCCACCAGGTCGCTGGCGAGATTCAGGACTCCTCTCGCCTGGTACAGCACAACCGTGAGCAGCGGCAGCCCCACGGCAGCCACCGCGAGACCCAGGCGCTGACGTTCACCGCTCAGACCGGATTGCAGCCGCGGCAGCCGCCGGCTGCGGGTCGAGGCCCCGGGGTGGGTGACGATGTGGACGTCGATGGATCCGGACATCCTGACCACGTCGTGATTGGTGCTGCCGTGCAGCAGGGCGTAGAGCCGCGAGTGGGAGGTCGCGCCGAGCACGATCTGGGTGGCGTTCTCCGCTCGGGCGACGTCCAGCACCGCGGTTGCGACATCGTCCCCGTGCACCTGGTGAAAGGTCCCCCCCAGGGACTCGACGAGACGACGTTGCACGGTCAGCGCGGCAGGGTCCCCTCGGGCAATGCCGTCAGAGGGCACCACGTGGACGGCCAGCAGCCGGCTGCCCGTACGTGCGGCGATCCGGGCGGCGCGACGGATGAGGGCCTCGCCCTGAGGTCCACCCGGCAGGGCCACCACCACCCGCTCGCGGGCCTCCCACGTGTCCCGGATCCCGTGCTCTGCGCGATAGGCCTGCAGTCCCTCGTCGACCCGGTCGGCGAGCCAGAGCAGGGCCAGCTCGCGCAGAGCGGTCAGGTTGCCGACCCGGAAGTAGTTGGCGAGGGCGGCGTCGACCTTCTCTGCCGCGTAGACGTTGCCGTGCGCCATCCGCCGACGCAGCGCCTGCGGACTCATGTCGACCAGTTCGATCTGGTCCGCCGCCCGGACCACGGCGTCCGGGATCGTCTCTTGCTGGCGGATCCCGGTGATCCGCTCCACGACGTCGTTCAGCGACTCGAGGTGCTGGATGTTCACCGTGGTGATCACGTCGATGCCGGCGTCGAGGAGTTCGGCGACGTCCTGACAACGCTTGGCGTTGCGGCTGCCCGGCACGTTCGTGTGGGCCAGTTCGTCGACCAGGGCGACCCGTGGCGCCCTGGCCAGCACCGCATCGACATCCATCTCGGTGAACCGTGCCCCCCGGTACTCGAGCGTGCGGCGCGGCACCAGGTCCAGGTCGCCGACCTGGGCGGCCGTCTTGGGGCGGCCGTGGGTCTCGACCAGCCCGATCACGACGTCGGTGCCCCGCTCGCGGCGGCGGCGACCCTCGTCGAGCATCGCGAAGGTCTTCCCGACGCCGGGGGCAGCCCCCAGGTAGACCCGCAGGTGGCCGCGGATCTGGCCCTGGGGCCCGTGCTGCCGGCCCTCGGTCACGGCGCCAGTCGGAGCAGTGCCAGGTTCAGCTCGAGCACGTTCACCCGTTCCTCCCCCAGGAATCCGAGGATGCGACCCTCGACATGATCCTCGACCAGGGCACCGACGCGCGCCGGGTCGAGCCCGCGCGCCAGCGCCACCCGGTTCACCTGCTGCCGGGCGTACGCCGGGCTGATGTGCGGGTCGAGTCCCGAGCCGGAGGCCGTCAGCGCGTCCGGCGGTACCTGCGCCGGCTCGACCTGGCGAGCGGGCACCGAGTCGAACTCCGCGACCGCCGCGCGGCGCTGGGCGATGGCGGAGACCAGGTCAGGGTTGGTCGGACCGAGGTTCGAGGCGCCCGACGACGCGCCGTCCCAGCCGTCACCGGCTGCCGAGGGGCGTGACTGGAACCACTGCGGGAGCGGAGCGCCATCGCGGTCGACGAACCCCTGACCGAGCAGGCTGCTGCCGACCGGCGCGCCCGAGGCGGTATGGACCAGGCTGCCCTCGGCGCGCCCCCGCAGGCCCGGCAGGTGTGCCACCGCCGTGATCGCGAGCGGATAGACCACCCCCACGGCGACGGTCAGCACGGCGAGCACCCGGACCGCGGCGAGGTACTGGCGCCAGGTGCCGCGGACCGGGGGAACTCGGGAAGGCCGGGGCTCGCCGCCGCTGGGCGAACCGGAGGAGCGGGCTGTCTCGGTGGTCATGAGGGCTCCTCACCCGATCCCGGGGATGAACTGGACCAGCAGGTCGATGGCCTTGATGCCGACGAACGGGAGCACCAGCCCACCCACGCCGTACACCGCGAGATTGCGTCGCAGGAGCGAGGACGCGGACGACGGTCGATACCGCACGCCCCGCAGGGCGAGCGGGATCAGGGCCACGATGATCAGGGCATTGAAGATCACCGCCGACAGGATCGCCGAGTTCGGGGACGCCAGGCGCATGACGTTCACCCGATCCAGCCCCGGGAAGGTGACGACGAACATCGCGGGCAGGATGGCGAAGTACTTCGCCACGTCGTTGGCGATCGAGAACGTGGTCAGCGCCCCCCTGGTGATCAGCAACTGCTTGCCGATCTCGACGATCTCGATCAGCTTCGTGGGGTTGGAGTCGAGGTCGACCATGTTCCCGGCCTCCTTGGCGGCCGAGGTCCCGGTGTTCATGGCGACCCCCACGTCCGCCTGGGCCAGGGCGGGAGCGTCATTCGTGCCGTCACCGGTCATGGCGACCAGCTTCCCGCCGCTCTGCTCCTTCTTGATCAGGGCCATCTTGTCCTCGGGCGTGGCCTCGGCGAGGAAGTCGTCGACCCCGGCTTCCTGGGCGATGGCCCGGGCGGTCAGCGGGTTGTCCCCCGTGATCATCACCGTGCGAATGCCCATGGCCCGCATCTCGTCGAACCGCTCCCGCATGCCGGCCTTGACGACGTCCTTCAGGTGGATCACCCCGAGCACCCGGGCGCGGTCGCCAGATCCGTCGGCCACGCTCTCGGCCACGACGAGAGGTGTCCCGCCCGACGCGGAGATGCCGTCCACGATCCGCCCGACATCGGGTGGCACGACTCCCCCCTGCTCGCGCACCCACGCGGTCAGTGCGGACGCCGCGCCCTTGCGCACCCGGCGGGCACGATCCCCGGGCTGGTTCAGCGGGCCGTCCATCACCAGATCGACCCCGCTCATCCGAGTCTGGGCGGTGAACGGCACGAACGTGGCGTGGGCGAGCTCGCCGGCCGCGCGCTCGCGCAGCCCGTACCGCTCCTTGGCCAACACCACCACGGAGCGACCCTCCGGGGTCTCGTCGGCAAGGCTGGCCAGCTGCGCGGCGTCCGCGAGTTCGGGTTCGTCGACCCCCGGGACGGGCAACAGTTCGGTCGCCTGCCGGTTGCCCAGCGTGATCGTCCCGGTCTTGTCCAGCAGCAAGGTGTCGACATCGCCAGCCGCCTCGACCGCACGCCCCGACATGGCGAGCACGTTGCGCTGGACCAGGCGGTCCATGCCCGCGATCCCGATCGCCGAGAGCAGCGCGCCGATCGTGGTCGGGATCAGGCAGACCAGCAGCGCAACCAACGTGATCATGCTCTGCTCGGCGCCGGAGTAGATCGCGAACGGCTGCAAGGTCACCACCGCGAGCAGGAACACGATGGTCAGCCCGGCGAGCAGGATGTTCAGCGCGATCTCGTTGGGCGTCTTCTGCCGCGCCGCCCCCTCCACCAGCGCGATCATCCGGTCGATGAAGGTCTCCCCCGGTCGCGAGGTGATCCGGACGACGATCCGGTCCGACAGCACCCGGGTGCCACCGGTGACCGCTGAACGGTCGCCCCCGGATTCGCGGATCACCGGGGCGGACTCCCCCGTGATCGCCGACTCGTCCACGCTGGCCACGCCGGTGACGACGTCCCCGTCACCGGGGATGATCTGGCCGGCCTCGACCACCACCAGGTCGCCCGGCATCAGCTCGGAGGCGCTGACCGGCTCCTCGGGCAGCACCCTGGGCAGGGTCCCGGGCAGAGAACCCGAGGACCATCCCACGAGCCGGCGAGCCTGGGTGTGGGTCCGGGTGGACCGCAAGGTCGCTGCCTGGGCCTTGCCGCGCCCTTCGGCCACCGCCTCGGCCAGGTTGGCGAACACGACCGTGGCCCAGAGCCAGACGGTCACCGTCCAGCCGAACACGGACGGCTAGACGATCGCGAACAGCGTGGTCAGCACCGAGCCGATCTCGACCACGAGCATGACCGGGTTCCTGGCCAAGGTGATCGGGTTGAGCTTGCGCAGCGCGCCCGGCAGGCTCCGGACGAGCAGGGCCGGGGAGAAGGCGCCCGAGCCCCGCCTGACTTCTCGGCTGGTCTGGGCAGTCATCGCAATCCCTCCGCCAGGGGGCCGAGCGCGAGCGCCGGCACGTAGGTGAGCGCCACCAGCAGGACGATCACGGCGGTGAGCAGCCCGACGAACAGCGGGCCGTGGGTGGGCAGGGTTCCCTCGGTGACCGGGATCCGAGGCTGGCGGGCGAGGCCGCCGGCCAGGGCCAGGACGAGGACCATCGGCAGGAACCGGCCGAGCAGCATCACCGTGCCTCCGGTCGCGTTGTACCAGAGGGTGTTCGTGCCCAACCCGGCGAAGGCACTGCCGTTGTTGTTCGCCATGGAGGCGTAGGCGTAGAGGATCTCGGTCAGGCCGTGCGGACCCTCGTTGGTGCGCGCGGCCAGCGGGCCGGGGAGCACCGACGAGGCGGCTGCGCCGATGAGCACCAGCGACGGGGTCAGCAGGATGTACAGGCTGGCCAGGACCATCTGCGGCGGACCGATCTTGTGGCGCAGGTACTCCGGCGTGCGCCCGACCATGAGACCGGCGACGAAGACACTGATCACGGCGAGTACGAGCATGCCGTAGAGGCCGGACCCGACCCCACCGGGCGCGACCTCCCCGGTGAGGATGTTGCCGAGCGCCATCCCTCCGCCCAGCGGGGTGTAGCTGTCGTGGAAGGAGTTCACTGCCCCCGTCGAGGTGAGCGTGGTGGACGCCGCGAAGACGGCGCTGTTCGAGATCCCGAACCTGACCTCCTTGCCCTCGAGCGCCGCGCCGGCGGCGAGGGCGGCATCGGACCGGGTCGAGGCCTCGGCCGTCCAGAGCGCCGCGACCGAGACCACCCAGAAGAGCGCCATCACGGCGACGATCGCGTAGCCCTGGCGGACGTCATCGACCATCAGCCCGAAGGCCCGCGGGAGGCTGAACGGGATCAGCAGGAGGAGCAGGATCTCGAACCAGTTCGTCAGGGCGGTGGGGTTCTCGAAGGGATGAGAGGAGTTGGCGTTGAAGAAGCCGCCCCCGTTGGTGCCCAGCTCCTTGATGACCTCCTGACTGGCCACGGGCCCACCGGGGACGACCTGCTGCCCGCCGGCCAGCGTCGAGACCTCGGTGAGGCCGTGCAGGTTCTGCACGACGCCGCCCGCGATCAGGATCACCGCTCCCACCGCGGCGATCGGGAGCAGGATCCGCACGCACGAGCGCACGAGATCCACCCAGAAGTTGCCGATCCGGTCGGTGCCGGCCCGGGCGAAACCTCGTACCAGAGCGACGGCCACGGCGATCCCCACGGCCGCGGACACGAAGTTCTGCACGGCCAGCCCGGCCATCTGGGCGAGGTGACCCAGCGTCGACTCACCGCTGTAGTTCTGCCAGTTCGTGTTCGTCACGAAGCTGACCGCCGTGTTCCAGGCCAGGGCGGGGTCGGGGCCGGTCAGCCTCAGCGCGAGCGGTAGCCGGGCCTGCACCCTGATCAGCCCATAGAGCGCGAGCACCGAGACGGCGGAGAAGGCGAGCAGGCTGCGCGCGTACACCGGCCACCGCTGGTCGGCCTGCGGGTCGATCCCGCCGAGCCGGTAGACCAGGCGCTCGAGGCGCCAGTGTCCAGGGTCGGTGTAGACCCGTGCCATCCAGGCACCCATCGGCCGGTGGAGCACGGCGAGGGCGACGGCGAGGGAGGCGACGACGAGCAGTCCCGCAGTGACCTCGTTCATCAGAACCGCTCCGGGCGAATCAGGGCCACCACCAGGTACACCACCAGGACGACGGCCATCCCCAGCCCGAGGGCGTTCTCCCAACTCACAGTCGCTCGACCCCCCTCAGCGCGAGGGCCAGCAGCCCGAACAGGACCAGTGTCGCCAGGACGGCGACGACATCACCCAGGATCGACATGCCTCCAGTGCCGCGCGCCGACACCACCGGCGGCAAGGCTCCTCACAGAACCCCTACTGCCGGGCCCGGGATCATTACGCCGTCCTTACACTGCCCGTCGGCGTAGGGTGCGCTCCGGGTACCACGTGCCCCCGGGACCGCGGTCTTCCCGGTCGGGAGGTGAGGGGCAGTGCGCGGCGGAGCGCTCCGTGGCCTCTGGCGAGCCCTGGGGTCGCGCGCCGGACGAGCCGGACTCACCGTGCTGGCCTGTGCCGGGATCGTGCTCGCGGTCACCTCGTTCAGCTCGTTGTTCGTCGGGATCGCCCGGCAGTTGAACGGGCCCGTGATCGAGGGGCCGGGCGCCGCGGCCGCCCCCCTGGCGGCCGGCCGGTACGTGATCTACCAGCGCTTCACCGGGGACGTGCGCCGCGACCAGGATGGCGCCGTCGTCGGACCGCTGCACCAGCCTGGTCAGCTGACCGCCCGGGACATCCTCGTGACCTCCCCGAGCGGGGCCGACGTCCCGGTGAGCGATCGGGGGGTCGTCTCCTCCACCCTGAGCGAGGGGGCGCGGGTCTATGTCGCGGTGGCGCGCTTCGAGACCGGCGTGAGCGGTGAGCACCGGCTGGTCCTGCGCGGGGCGTCGTCCGAACTGTTGCTCGCCCGCCAACCCCGGTTCGGCCTGCTGACGCTGATCCTGACCGCTGTCGGCTCGACCTTCCTCGGCATCGGCAGCTTCCTGCTCCGGGTGATGGTGCGGGCCTTCCGTCCGGCCGAGCCCGGCACCCTCACCGTGCCGCGGGGCCGCCCCTGGCCGGCGGAGAGCGGCGCGGACCCCGAGGGCGAGCCCGATCCCGAGGGCGAGCCCGATCCCGAGGGCGAACCTGTGGACGCCGCCGATGACGGACCCGCGAGCCTGGTTCGGGAACCCCCGCGGGATCCTGAGCTCAGTCGTCCCCGGCTGCCTTGACCGCCAGCACGGGGCACGGGGCGGCGAGCAGGATCCGCTGAGCGTCACTGCCGAAGAGGAACTTGCCGGTGGCCGATCGATGCCGGATGCCGATCACGATCACGCTGGCGTCCACCGTGTGCGCTGCCTCGACCACCGCCTCGGCGGCGGTGTCCTCCCCGACATGGTGATCGAGGGTGAACCCCAGTCCGCTGAGTTCGAGCCGGGACCTCAGCTCCTGCAACTCCTCCGGCGAGGCATAGCCGGGATCGACCAGCTGATCGCCCCGCGAGACGTTCACCACGTGCACGGGCTCGCCCCGCCGCTGGGCCTCCTCGATTCCCGCGGACAGGGCGGCCCACCCTGCCGGCTTGGGCACGAAGGCGATCACCACGGTCATGCCGGGCCTCCTGGTGTGCCGAGCTGACGCGCGAGCTCGGCCTCACTCGCCGCCTCGCGCCGCTGGAGCCACAGCCCCAGGGCGAGCAGCCCGACGATCGCGACATAGACGGTGACCGAGAAGGGCGTCGAGACCAGCGCCGTCAGGTCCCCCTGACTGATCTGGAGCGTCCGGCGCAGTTGTTCCTCCGCGATCGGCCCCAGGATCAGCCCGACCACCGCCGGGGCCACCGGGTACCCGAACCGGCGCATCAGCCAGCCCATCAGGCCGAGCAGGAACAGCAGGATCAGGTCGATGCGGGAGGCGCCGATCGAGTACGACCCGAGTGCGGCGAAGGTGAGGATCCCCGCGTACAGGTACGGACGCGGGATCTGCAGCAACCGCACCCAGATCCCGACCAGGGGCAGGTTCAGCACCAGCAGCAGCACGTTGCCGATGTACAGGCTCGCGATGAGTGCCCAGACCAGCGCCGCCTCGCTCTCGAACAGCAGCGGCCCGGGGCGGATCCCGTAGGACTGGAACGCGGCGATGATGATCGCTGCCGTCGCCGAGGTGGGCAGCCCGAGGGTCAGCAGCGGCACCAGGACGCCGGCCGCGGCCGCGTTGTTGGCCGCCTCGGGCCCGGCCACGCCCTCGATCGCGCCGTGCCCGAAGTCCTTCTTGTGCTTGGACAATCGCCGTTCCGCCGAATAGGACAGGAAGGTCGAGACATCCGCTCCACCGGCCGGGATGGTGCCGATGGGGAAGCCGATGGCGGTCCCGCGCAACCAGGCGGGCCAGGACCGGCGCCAGTCCTGGCGGGTCATCCAGCTGCCGCCGATCGGCACCAGCGGGATGGGGCCGCGGCGCATCCGGCTGGCCACGTACAGCGTCTCGCCGACTGCGAAGATCCCGACCGCGACCACCACCACGTCGATCCCGTCGGCCAGCGCCGAGATGCCGAAGGTGTAGCGCTGCTGGGCGGTGAGGGTGTCGGTACCGATCAGCCCGATGAACAGCCCCAGCGCCAGGGCCGCGACCCCGCGCACCGGAGAGCTGCCGAGCATCGCCGAGACGGTCAGGAAGGCGAGCACCATCAACGCGACGTAGTCCTGCGGGCCGAGCTGGACGGCCAGCTCGGCGATGGTCGGGGCGAGCAGGGACAGCGCGGCCGTCGCCAGGGTGCCGGCGACGAAGGAGCCCAGGGCCGCCGTGGCCAGCGCCGCGGCTCCGCGGCCGGCCTTGGCCATCGCGTTGCCCTCCAGCGCACTGATCATGGACGCCGACTCGCCCGGGGTGTTCAGCAGGATCGAGGTGGTCGACCCGCCGTACATGGCGCCGTAGTAGATCCCGGCGAACATGATGAACGCCGCGGTGGGCTCGAGGGTGTAGGTCAGCGGCAGCAGGAGCGCGACGGTCATCGCCGGGCCGATCCCGGGCAGCACGCCGACGGCGGTGCCCAGGGTCACTCCCACCAGGGCATACAGCAGATAGATCGGCTGGAGCGCCGTGGCGAACCCGTCCATCAGCGCGCCGAGGTCACCCACCGAGCACCACCTCGAGTGGGCCCGCGGGCAGGTACAACCCGAGGAAGCGGGTGAAGAGCAGGTGCGTCGCCAGCCCCAGGACGGCGCCGATCACCAGCGGGCGGGTGATCGGCCGGGCACCCAGGGCCCAGGCCGTGCCACCGAACAGCAGCATCGCCCCGATCGGCCAACCCAACGGCTCGACGAGAACCACCAGGGCCAGGAAGGCTGCCGCCAGTCGCCCCACCGTCGGCCAGTCCGTGCCCGCCTGGCTGTCGACGTCCTCGCCTGCCTCGGCCACGGCGCCGCCCTGGCGGACCAGGGCGATCGCCGCGACCACGGCGCAGAACAGCAGCAACACGCCCACCGCGTAGGGGAAGACCCGGGGGCCGATGGCCGCTCCCGACGCCCCCGACGCGATCCCCCGGGCCTGCCACACCGTGACCACGCCGAGGACGAGAAGGCCTGCAGGGACGGCGAACTCGGCCGGACCCGCCCTGCGCCCGGGGACCGTCTCGCCGGCCCCCGGCGGGTGCTCGCTCACTTGACGAGCCCGATGTCCTGGAGCACGCCACGGATCCGCGTCTGCTCCTGCTGGAGGAACGTGCCGAACTCCTCGCCGGACAGGTAGGAGTCGCTCCACCCGTTCTTGGTCAGCGTGTCCTTCCAGGCGGCCGAGGCGTGCAGGTCCTCGACCAGGGCGGTGAGGCGCTGCTTGGCCTCGGCCGACACCTTCGGCGGGGCGACCACGCCTCGCCAGTTGCTCAGGGTGACGTCGACCCCGGCCTCGGTCAGGGTTGGGGCCTCCAGGCCCGGCACCCGGGCACTGCCGGAGACGGCCAGGGCCCGCAACTTGCCGGCCTTGACCTGCTCGGCGTACTCCCCGACCCCCGAGATGCCCGCGGAGACCTTGCCCCCGAGCAGGGCGGCCAGGGACTCCCCGCCACCGGAGAAGGGAACGTAGTTCAGCTCCGTGGCCGGCACGCCTCCCGCCTTGGCGATCAGCCCGGCGAGGATGTGATCGGTACCGCCCGCCGAGCCGCCCGCGATCGAGACCGCCTTGCCGGTCGATCTCATCGCCGCGACCAGGTCACTCATCGACCGGAAGGGCGAGTTCGCCGGCACGACGATGATCTCGTCCTCGGCGGTCAGGCGTGCGATGGGCGTGGTGTCGGCCAGCGTGGCCTGCGAGGCGTTGGTCTCGATCGCCCCGACCATGACCAGTCCCATCACCATCAGGAACTCCTCGCTGCGCTCGTTGGCCAGGCTGGCCAGGCCGACCGTGCCCCCGGCGCCTCCGACATTGCTCACCTGGACGGTGCGCGCCAGGCCCTCCTGCTCGAAGGCGGCCGCCATCGCGCGGGCGGTCTGGTCCCATCCACCGCCGGGGTCGGCCGGGGCCATCACCTGCAACCGCGCGATCGGGTCGCGATCGGCCGATCCCGCGGCACCCCCGGCGGCGGGCGAGGTGGACGAGGTGGAGCTCGAGGAGGAGCAGGCCGCGAGGCCGAGCGCGGCAGCCGCGGCGATGACGGCGAGGGCGTGGCGCCGGGTGAGCAGTGACATGTCGGACCCTCCGGTCGTGATGCTGTGACCTGGGCCACGTGGCCAGGTGGGCTGACCGTAGGCAGGGCACCGGGCGCCTGACGATGTTGTGGCGGTAGAGGTCGTATTGGTCATTTCGGTCAGGGCCGGAGCGCTGTGAGCCACGGCACAACGCAGGCACACTGGCCACGTGCTCCGCACCAGGACGCTGGGCTTCCAACTCCTGCTGTTGCAGGTGGGCATCGTGCTGCTCACCGTCGGCCTGACCGGCGTCCTGGTGGTGCGCCTGCAGCAGGAGCAGATCCGGGACACCTACCGTCAGCAGGTGCTCAGCGTCGCGACCAGCGTCGCCCGGCTGCCCAGCGTGATCGCCGCCTACGAGGAGGCGGACCCCAGCACCACCCTGCAGCCGCTGGCGGAGCTGATCCGGGAGTCCTCCGGCATGACCTTCGTGGTGATCACCGATGCCGAGGGAATCCGCTACTCCCACCCCGACCCGGGGCGGATCGGCGAACGCGTCTCGACCGACCCGTCCACCACCCTGCGCGGCGAGGTGTTCGTCGGGACCGAGACCGGCACCCTCGGGGAGTCGTTGCGGGCCAAGGTGCCGGTGCGCTCCGATGACGGCCGGGTGCTCGGCGCGGCGTCCGTGGGGATCCTGGAGAGCCAACTGGCCGCCGACCTGCGCGAGGACGTCCCGGTGGTCGCCGCCTGGCTCGCCGCGGCCGCCCTGCTCGGCGCCATCGCCGCGGCCCTGGTGACCCGCTTGGTGCGCCGGCGGATCTTCGGCCTGGAGCCGGAGGAGATCGCGCACCTGCTCGAGGCCCGCGAGGCGATGCTGCACGGCATCCGTGAGGGGGTGGTCGCCGTCGACGAGCATGGTCGGATCGCCCTGGCCAACGACGAGGCCGTGCGCCTGCTCGAGCTGGACGCCGACCCGACCGGACGGCGGGCCGAGCAGATCCTCGACCCCGCGCTGATCCCCCTGCTCGCTCGGGACCGTCCGGTCGCCGACGAGGCCGTGCTGGCCGGCGAGCGCCTGCTGATGGTCAACCGGACGCCGGCCCAGGTGGGTGGGCGCCAGGTGGCCCAGGTGCTGACCCTGCGCGATCGCACCGAGCTGGTCGAGGCCATGCGAGCGCTGCACGGCCAGCGCAACCTCGCCGAGACGCTGCGGGCCCAGGCCCACGAGTTCAGCAACCGGCTGCACGTCGTCCAGGGGCTGATCGAACTCGGCCGGCACCAGGACGCCGTGGCCTACATCGACCGGATCGGCGCGGGCGGCCGGGTGTTGACCGGGTCGCTGGACGCCGTGCACGACGCGGCCCTGGGTGCCCTGATCCTGGCCAAGGCGTCGGTGGCGCGCGAGCGCGGTGCCCGGCTCACGTTGGAGAGCGAGGGCGAGGTGGCGGACGGCGTCGGCGACGACCTGATCACGGTGTTGGGCAACCTGGTGGACAACGCCCTGGACGCGGTGGGCCCGGACGGCCGGGTCGTCGTCCGGCTGGCCGTGCACGACGGCCAGGTGACCGGGGTGCGGGTGGACGACGACGGGCCGGGCATCGCACCCGAGCACCGCGAGCGGGTGTTCGAGCCGGGCATGACCACCAAGGAGGG
The DNA here is from genome assembly GCA_016794595.1 of Kineosporiaceae bacterium. GTDB lineage: Bacteria > Actinomycetota > Actinomycetes > Actinomycetales > Kineosporiaceae > JADJPO01. The sequence continues at coordinate 4,637 of JAEUJN010000013.1, read as the reverse complement.
CGCGGTGCTCTCCCAGCACGGGCACGGCATCGGCCTGGCGCAGGTGGCGCGGATCGCCCAGCGCCGGGGCGGAAGCGCCTCGGTGGCCGGGTCGCCACTCGGTGGGGCCCGGGTCGAAGTGAGCTTCCGGGAGCCGGCATGACGATCAGCGTGCTGGTCGTGGACGACGACTTCGCGGTCGCCGCGGTGCACAGCGGTTATGTGGCCGCCGTGCCCGGGTTCTCCGTCGCCGGGCAGGCGCACTGCGGCACCGATGCCCTGCGCGCGGTCGAGGAACTCGAGCCCGACCTGATGCTGCTGGACATCTACCTGCCCGACTTCTCGGGGCTCGAGGTGCTGCGCCGGTTGCGATCGGCGGACGGGCCACAACCCGACGTCATCGTGATCAGCGCGGCACGTGAGCTGGAGGCCGTGCGGGCGGCCATGTCCGGCGGCGTCGTCCACTACCTGCTCAAGCCGTTCAGCCTGCCCGTGCTGCGCGAGCGACTGGTCGCCTTCCAGGCCCACCGGGCCGAGGTGACCCGGCGCAGTGGCACGGGCAGCAGCCTGGACCAGAGCGAGGTCGACCGCATCCTGCAGGCACGGCACCGGGCGCGCGGCACGACGCCGCTGCCCAAGGGCCTGTCGGATCGCTCGCTCGACGTGGTGGCCGAGGCCCTGCGGATCGCGCCGGGCGAGCTGTCCTCGTCCGAGGTCGCGCAGCAGTGCGGCATGTCCCGGGTCAGCGCCCGTCGCTACCTGGCCCACCTGGAGGCGCTGGGCCTCGCCGTGGTCCGGCCCAGGTACGGATCGGCCGGCAGGCCGGTGGACCAGTACCGCTGGGCAGCGCGGGATTGAGCAGTACCGGACGACGCCCGCCGGCTCAGGCGAGCAGGGTGCGCACCACGGCATCGGCCAGCAGGCGCCCCCGCCGGGTGAGCACGACCCGGCGATCGCGCACCGCGGCCGCGCCCTCGATCAGGCCATCGCTCACCAGGGCCGCAACCACCTCCGGCCGGACCTCGCCGAGCGCGGCCAGCGGCAGTCCCGCTGCCACCCGGACGCCGAGCAGGACCCGTTCGGTGTGCCGTTGCCCGGCGGTCAGCTGTTCCTGGCCGTCGACCGGCTGCTCACCGGCGGCCAGCCGGGCGGCGTAGGTGCGCGGGTGCCGCACGTTCCACCAGCGCCGCCCGGCCAGGTGCGAGTGCGCCCCCGGGCCGATCCCCCACCAGTCGTCACCGCGCCAGTAGCCGAGGTTGTGCCGGCAGGCATGGGTGAGGTCACCGGCCTCCCCCCGGGCCCAGTTGCTGACCTCGTACCAGCCGTACCCCGCCCGGGAGAGCACGTCGTCCGCCAGTTCGTACTTGACCGCCAGATCGTCCTCGTCGGGTGCCGACAGGTCCCCGCGGGCCACCCGCCGGGCCAGCGGGGTGCCGTCCTCGACCACCAGGGCGTAGGCCGAGAGGTGCTCGGGGGCCAGGGCTGTCGCGGCGTCCAGGCTGGCCCGCCAGTCGTCGACGGATTCCCCGTCGGCGCCGTAGATCAGGTCGAGGCTCACCGCCAGCCCGGCCCGCCGCGCCCCGCGGACGACTGCGGCCACGCGCGCCGGGTCGTGGGTGCGATCGAGCGCGGCGAGCACGTGCGGACGGGCCGACTGCATGCCGAACGAGATCCGGGTGAAGCCCGCGGCGGCCAGCTCGGCCAGGGAGCGGTCGTCCACCGAGTCGGGGTTGGCCTCGGTGGTCACCTCGGCGTGCGACCCGAGCCCGACCAGGTCGCGGACGGCGTACAGCATCCGGGCCAGGTCCGCGACCGGGAGCAGGGTGGGGGTGCCGCCACCGAAGAACACGGTGGACGCCGGGCGCAGCTGCCCCTCACGCGCGAGAACCGTTGCGGCGAGCCGGATCTCACCGATCGCGGTGTCGACGTAGGTGTCCTGGTTGCCCAGCCCGGATCGTCCGCCGAGCTCGGTGGCGGTGTAGGTGTTGAAGTCGCAGTACCCGCACCGTCGAGCGCAGAACGGCACGTGCACGTAGAGGCCCAACGGGCGGTGGACGCCGGCCGGATCACTCACCCCGGGCAACCACCGTGCGCGCGTGGGCCCGGGTGTCGTCGTAGAGCCGGACGGAACCGGCCGCCTCCGCGTCGAGCAACGGCTGCCAGGTGGCCGGCTCGTCGTGGGTGAACGTCCGTCCGAGGGTGATCCCGTGTCCGGGGCGGTGCACCACCTCGATCGCGTCCCCGGCGTGGACGTCGCCCGGTGCGGTCACCGCGAAGTAGGCACCGGGCGCCCCGTGCCGGGTGAACCGCTTGACCCAGCCACGTTCCGGGGCGCCGAGGCGGCCCATCCGGCGGGCGAACGTGGCGCACGGGATCCGCGGGCAGGTCAGCTCGAGCTCGAGGCCCGAGGTGCCGATCCGCCACCGCTCGCCGATCTCCGCCCCGGTGATGTCGATCCCGCAGCTGCGCAGGTTCTCCCCGAAACTGCCTGCGGGCAGGTCGATCCCGAGCTCCGTGGCCCACCAGGCGGCGTCCTCGTCGGCGTAGAGATAGACCGCCTGCTCGATCCCCCCGTGGTGGCGGTGGTCCTTGACCAGGTCCCCGGCCAGCCCATGAGCACCCACCGGGACGGCGTGGCGTACCGGTCGCTTGTCGATGGCGGTCAGCCGGTCGGGGTTGGTCTTCTCCGGCTCGAGGGTGTGCACCAGGCACACGGCGGTGATGCGCGGTGAGTTGCTCACGGTGCCCCCTACTTCTTCTTGTCCACCTCGGGGGTGTCGGAGGAGAGCGCAGCGATGAAGGCGTCCTGGGGAACCTCGACCCGGCCGACCATCTTCATCCGCTTCTTGCCCTCCTTCTGCTTCTCGAGGAGTTTGCGCTTGCGGGTGATGTCACCGCCATAGCATTTCGCGAGCACGTCCTTGCGGATCGCCCGGACGTTCTCGCGGGCAATGACTCTCGCCCCGATCGCGGCCTGGATCGGCACCTCGAACTGCTGGCGCGGGATCAGCGTCTTCAGCTTGCCCGCCATCGCCACGCCGTAGGTGTAGGCCTTGTCCTTGTGCACGATGGCGCTGAACGCGTCGACCGTCTCCCCCTGGAGCAGGATGTCCACCTTGACCAGGTCGGCCACCTGATCGCCGCTCATCTCGTAGTCCAGGCTGGCATAGCCGCGGGTGCGCGACTTCAGCTGGTCGAAGAAGTCGAACACGATCTCGGCCAGGGGCAGGGTGTAGCGCATCTCGACCCGCTCGGTGGACAGGTAGTCCATCCCGAGCAGGACGCCACGGCGCTGCTGGCACAGCTCCATGATCGCGCCGATGTACTCACTCGGGCTCAGGATGGTCGCCCGGACGACGGGCTCGCGGACCTCGGCGACCTTGCCTCCCGGGTACTCCGAGGGGTTGGTGACGGTCACCTCGCGGCCGTCGTCCAGGCTCACCTCGTAGACCACGTTCGGCGCCGTGGAGATCAGGTCGAGGTTGAACTCGCGCTCCAGTCGTTCGCGCACGATCTCGAGGTGCAACAGCCCGAGGAAGCCGCAGCGGAACCCGAAGCCGAGGGCCGCGCTGGTCTCCGGCTCGTAGACCAGCGCGGCGTCGTTGAGCTTGAGCTTGTCCAGCGCCTCGCGCAGGTCCGGGTACTGCGACCCGTCGATCGGGTACAGCCCGGAGAACACCATGGGCTTGGGGTCGCGGTAGCCGCCCAGCGCGTCGGTGGCCGGCTTCTGGGCGTCGGTGACGGTGTCGCCGACCTTGCTCTGGCGGACGTCCTTGACCCCGGTGATCAGGTACCCGACCTCGCCGACGCCCAGCCCGGGGGCGGGGGCGGGTTCGGGTGAGATCACGCCGATCTCGAGCAGCTCGTGGGTGGCCCGGGTCGACATCATCAGGATGCGCTCGCGCGGGGTGAGCTTGCCGTCGATCACCCGGACGTAGGTGACCACGCCCCGGTAGGTGTCGTAGACGGAGTCGAAGATCATGGCCCGGGCGGGTGCGGTCGGGTCCCCCACGGGCGGTGTCACCTGGCGGACGATCTGGTCGAGCAGGGCCTCGACGCCGTCACCGGTCTTGCCCGAGACCCGCAGGCAGTCCTCCGGCTGACAGCCGATCAGCCCCGCCAACTCCTCGGCGCACTGTTCGGGGTTGGCCGCCGGCAGGTCGATCTTGTTCAGCACCGGGATGACCGCCAGGTCGTTCTCCAGGGCCAGGTAGAGGTTGGCCAGGGTCTGCGCCTCGATCCCCTGAGCGGCGTCGACCAGCAGGACGGCGCCCTCGCAGGCGGCCAGCGAGCGCGAGACCTCGTAGGTGAAGTCGACGTGCCCCGGCGTGTCGATCATGTTGAGCGCGTACGTGGCACCGTCCGACTCCCACGGCATGCGCACCGCCTGGGACTTGATCGTGATGCCCCGCTCGCGCTCGATGTCCATCCGGTCCAGGTACTGGTCGCGCATCAGCCGCGGGTCGACGACACCGGTGATCTGCAGCATGCGGTCGGCCAGCGTCGACTTGCCGTGGTCGATGTGGGCGATGATGCAGAAGTTCCGGATCATCTCCGGCGGGGTCGCGGACGGCGTCAGGGCCGTTCGGGCCATCGGGGACACGCAGGACCTCTCCGGGAGCATCGGGGACCCCCTCATCCTCCCACGCCCCCCACCC
>JAEUJN010000009.1 GCA_016794595.1 Kineosporiaceae bacterium | reverse complement strand
CGCTGCCCGCGTCCGCCGATGCGCAAGCGGATGTGGCCACCGCAGCGGTGGACGGCTTCCGCCGGGTGGCGCTGGCTCACCCGGCGCTCTACCGCCTGGTCTTCCTCGACCAGGGGCCGGATGCAGGCGCTCTGCGGCGGGAGAGCGGCGCCGAGGCCTTCGGTCGGCTGGAGACCCTGCTCCACCGCGCCCTGGCCGACGCCCGAGGCGGCGAGGGGGGCACCCGTCGGGCGATCCCGTCGGCGACGGTGCGCCAGGCCGCCCTCGCGGTGCACTCGCTGACCGAGGGTCTCGCCACGGTCGACCTGCGTGGGGGGCTCGGGGCCGATCGGGCGGCGCGCGCTGTGTGGCGTTCGGCGGTGACCGCGCTGGTGCGGGGCTACGCGGCCGCGGCCTCTGATCGTGCGCGGCAGCCGCCCGGCTGACCCAGGGGATCAGTCGAGGGCGAGGGTGGTCGCCATCCTCAGGACCGCCTCCGCCGCACCGGGATCGCCGGTGACGTGGGCCTCCAACGCGGCGGGCGTCGTCCGATTGGCGACCAGGCGGCAGAACTGCACCGCATCGGCCACGATGCCCACGGCGGTGGTCGTGAAGGCGGACGCCGGCGCGGCGGCCGGCTCACCCGAAGTGAGTTGCCAGGTTCCGCCGCCGGGCCCGGTGAGGACCAGACGCAGGGTCAGGGGCCGATCCTGGCCGGCGATTCCCGACCGGCTCACCACCCGGACCAGCAGGTCGGTGGCCAGCCGGGTCATGAGCGTCAGCGTGGAGGCGTCGGGCTGGGTGGCGGCCAGGCCCAGCGCCCCGCGGATGTCGTTCTCGTGAGTCCACAGCTCGAAGGTGCGGGCGATGCACAACTCCGAGACGGACAGGCGCGCTCCGTGCAGGGTGATCCGAGCCTGGGGGTCAGCCGCGGCCAGGGCCCGGATGCTCTCGGTGACCGCCTCGGTCCAGGCGTCCTGGGTGGCCCGACCGGGCCGGCCGGCCTGGCCCTCGGCCGCAGGCTGGGTCGAGCCGATGTGATCGAGGATCGACGGGTGGGCGTCACCGGCCAGCACGCGCTGGAGGTCACTCTCGACGCCGATCAGGTGGCCCACCAGGCCCTGGACGTCGAGCCCGCGCAGCGCCGTCCGGCGCCACTGGTCCTCGGTCAGCTCCCCCAGCAGGGTGGTCATCGACCGGGCGGCCCGCCCGAGGGCCTCCACCGGGGTGATCTCGGGGGGCTCGGGCGTCGCCCGACCCGCGGGCCGTCGGCCCAGCGAGCGCTCGAGCACGCGCGCGCGCAGGCCCTCCGGCAGAGCCGTCGGTCCGGTGGGGGCGCTCATGAGGACTCCAGCAGGGTGTGGTCGAGAAGGCGTTCCAAACTGGCCAGGGCAGCTCTCAGGCGGGACTTCGCCGTGCCCTCGGGGACACCGAGGGCGGCGGCGGCCTCGCGGTAGGAATTGCCCTGGAAGTAGGCCAGTTCCACCAGGCGTCGTTGATCGTCGGGCAGCGCCCGGACCGCTTCGCGCACGAGGCGGGCCGCCTCGCGGGCGGCCACCTCGTCGTCCGGGGGAGGCGGCGGGGCATCGGCGGAGAGCCGGTGATGGCGTTCCTGCCGGGCCGCGCGCCGGGCGTCGGCGCGCACGGCGTCCAGGGCGCGGCTGCGCGCCAGCACCATCAGGTAGGTCCGCAGCGGGGCGGCGGCGGCGTCGTAGCGCTCCGGGCCGGTCCACAACTGGACGAAGACCTCCTGCACCACGTCCTGGGCGGCGCTCACCTCCCGCACCACGCGCAAGGCCACCGCGTACACGGACGCCGCGCAGGCGTCATAGACCTCGGCCAGCGCGTGGTCGTCCCCCGCGGCGAGCCGGGCGACGAGCAGGGCGTCGCTGGCCTCCATCGACCCGACGGTAGGCCGCGGCGGCCGGGACGGCAATGGTCGGCCGTGTGGACCGGTCCCCCGCGGACCGATCGGCGTCCGGGTCCGCGGGGGAAGGGTCGAGGCGATCACCCCGTCAGAGCCCCCGCTGCACCGACCTGCATCAGCAGGCCGAGGAAGTCCGCCACCGACCAGCGCTCCACGCACCGGGTCTCGCCGAAGCGCAGCACCGTGATCCCGGGGATGTCGAACGGCCTTCCGGTGCCCGGAACCCCCAGGAAGGTCCCGACGTGCGTGCCGGAGAAGCGGAATCGCATGGTCAGGTGGTCACCGTCGACGTACACCGCCTCGATGCTCACCCGGGCGTCGGGGAAGGCCTCGGTGATCTGGGCGTAGAACTCCCGGACCGCGGCCTTGCCCACGATCGGTTCGGGTGTGTAGCCGTGCAGCACGACGTCATCGGCGTACAGGATGTCGAAATACTGCGCCCGCCGCTGCGGGTCGTTGAAGCACTCGATCGCCGCCAGGCCGGTCTGCCGCATCGTCTGGGCATCCATGGGTCCGCTCCTCGGTCGCCTCCCGGCCTCGGGCCGGGATTCGGGTGGGTTCGCGTCAGGTACGCCGCTGCTGTGCCCGGCGGATGACGGGCGGCCGGCTTCCTGTGGTGGCGTCGAACCCCAGTGCCCCGGCATCATCCGGAACGTCCCATGGCGCCGTACCGGAGCAGACCCTCCCCAGGATGCTCCTGGGTTCCAAACCCCCTCGGCCTCAAGGGAGACCACCATGCGTTCACACCTGCTGTCCCAGTCCACCAGCACTCCGGCGGGCGAACCGGCCACCCGCCGCGGCGTCGTCCTCGGCGGCAGCCTGGCCGGGCTGCTCGCCGCGCGCGTGCTCGCCGACCACCTGGCCGAGGTGATCGTGGTCGACCGCGACGACCTGGACGGCGACCTGACGGCCCCACGTCGAGGCGTCCCGCAGTCCCCGCACAGCCACGGCCTGCTCGTCCGCGGGTCGCAGGCGATCGAGGCCATCGTGCCCGGCTTCACCGCCGCCGTGCTGGCCCGCGGTGGACTCCAGGCCGACGTGGTGGCGCGCAGCCGGTGGCTGATGTCGGACAACCTGCTGTCCCGCGGGCCGTCCGGCCTGGTCGGGCTGCTCGCCTCCCGCACGCTGGTCGAGGCCGAGGTGCGGCGCCTCGTCCGGTCGTCGGGCAACGTCAGCCTGCTGGGGGGGCACGACATCGTCGGGCTGCGCCCGGATGCGAGCGGCACGCGGGTCGCCGGGGTGCTCGTGTCGCCTCGGGTGGCCTCCGGCGCGGTCGGGCCGCACGCCGGCGACGTGGTCCGTGACCTTCCGGCCACCCTGGTGATCGATGCCACCGGGCGGGGCTCACGGGCGCCGCGCTGGTTGGCAGACCTCGGCTTCCCCGCCCCGGAGGAGACCACTGTCGACGCGCAGATCCGTTACGTGACAAGGCAGTTCGCCGCCAGGGACGGCGTCCTGGACGATCTCGACGCCGACATCGTCGGCACCCGACCCGGCTCCGGCCGGGCCGGAGTGGCCCTGCGGCAGGAGGATCGGCGCTGGACGGTCACCCTGGCCGAGCAGTTCGGTGGGGAGCCGCCGTGCGATCTGGCCGGGTTCCGTGCCTTCGCCGCCACCTTGCCCACCGCCGGGATCGTCACCATCGCCGAACGGTGCGAGCCGCTCGGGCCGGCCGTCCGGTTCGCCTACCCGGCCAGCCGGTGGCGGCACTGGGAGCGTCTGGACCGCAGGCTCGAGGGCCTGGTGATGATCGGGGACGCGGTGTGCTCCTTCAACCCCATCTACGGGCAGGGCATGAGCTCTGCTGCCCACCAGGCCCTGGTGTTGCGCCAGCTGCTGCGATCACACGGCACCCATGCTCTGGCGACCCGGTCGGCGGCGGCCTTCGCCCGGGTGGTCGCGACCCCCTGGGCCCTGGCAACGGGATCGGACCGTCGCTTCCCCGGGCAGCCGGCCAAGCCCCTGCCCGAGCGGCTCGTCGACCACTACCTGGATCGGCTGCTCGAGGTGGCCACGGAGGACCACGTCGTGACCGTGGCCTTCAGCCGGGTGCTCAACCTGCTCGCCGCCCCACCGAGCCTGCTGTCGCCCCGACTGGCCTGGCGGGTGCTGGGCCCGGGGTCTGGCGGGGTCGTCCGTCGTGCCCGAGGTGCCCGCGCCGATCGGGCCGCCGCGACTGCACGGCCGCTGCCGGGCGCGGTCCCTGCGGGCCCCCGCGACGGTGGGCTGAGCGTCGCTCTGGGTCACCGGATACCTGCTCTCGGGGCAGGAGCCGGCGTCCTCGACCCGGCGGACGGGTGAATGCCCCAGCGCGGTGCCGCCGCGGGTGAACCGGGGTGCTTGGCTGCCGAGGGTCATGACCGTCGGCCGAGGAGCGAGCATGCGGGTGAGGGGCTTTCGAGGCGGTGTGGTGAGCACCGGGGTGGTCGTCGGGGTGGTTGCCTCCCTGATCGGGCTGGCATCCCCGGCGCAGGCCGACCCGGTCCGGTTCTCCAGCGTGCCGCTGGACCGCTGGGACACCAACGGCAAGGTGTACGCGACCAAGATCGTCGGCACGACGGTGTACATCGGTGGCAGCTTCAGCCAGGTGCGCTCGCCGAGTGGGGCGACGTCGACCCGATCGAACCTCGCCGCGCTGAACCTCACCACCGGCGACGTGCTCTCCTTCCGTGCCGACACCAACGGCGTGGTGCGGGCCCTCGAGGGGGACGCCTCGACGGTCTGGGTCGGCGGGGCCTTCACCACGATCGGCGGGACGTCACGCAGCCGGCTGGCCGCCGTCTCGGCCTCGTCGGGGTCGGTGCGGACGGCGTTCTCCGCCAACGCGACCAGCACGGTGTACGCCCTCGAGCGCGGAGGGTCCAACCTCTACGTCGGCGGCTCGTTCGGCAGCATCAAGGGGGTGGCGAACCCGCGCCTGGCCTCGGTGGACCCGGCCAGCGGTGGCGTCCGCACCGGCTTTCGCCCGGCGCCGAACAACACCGTGCACGCGTTGGTGATCTCACCGAAGGCCGATCGGCTGTATGCCGGAGGCACTTTCACCTCGATCGGAGGGGTGACGCGCTCGAATGTCAGTGCGGTGAACCCGTCGACCGGGGTCGCGTCGGGCCCGACCATGGCCTCGGCCAGTGGGCGCGGCATGGCGCTGGACATCTCCGCCGACGGGGCACTGCTCTTCGGTGCGCTGGGGGACACCGCGAACCGGGTCACCGCGTGGAGCACCTCGTCCGGGAGCCGGCGCTGGTACCAGACGGCCAACGGTGACGTGCAGGCGGTGAAGTACCACGGCGGGAACGTGTACTTCGGCTTCCACGAGGGCTTCGGCGGCAACACGACCGTCCGGCTGCTGGCCGCCGATGCCGGCACCGGCACGCTGGAGGCGTTCCGGCCCACGGTGAACTCGTTCTACGGGGTGTGGGCGCTCGACGCCACCGACCGGGCACTGGTCGCCGGGGGCGAGTTCACCAAGGTCTCCGGAGTGAACACCCAGGGCGTGGCGATCTTCCCCGGCTGACCGGCGGCCATCGGCGGCGTCCCGAGCACGACGACGGTCGCACGGTGGGGGTCACGGGCCGGTGAGCGCCACGGCGCCGGGAACACCGTCGCCGAGGAAGGCGGCGAGCCGGTGCCCCTCCTCGCGCACGGCGTCCTGATCGTCGGCCGGCACCGGGCTCAGGAGGTCGATCGAGACCTGCACGCCGTCCGCGCCGGGCGAGGCTGCCCAGGTGCCGGCGACCCGGCCACCGACCAGGAGCACTCTGGCGCCGGCCACGCTCAGCCCTCGGTGCTCGTCGTCGATCACCCGCCGGCGGTCGTGATAGCCGAGGACGGCGTTGTCGAAGGCGGGCAGGAAGCGTGGCGGCAGGAACCGTTCGTGCTGGGGCAGTCTCGCGTCGGCCAGGTCGATCAGCCGGCGCCCGGCGTCGTCCCGGTAGGTCGTCAGCCGCGGGCGCAGCCGGTCGATCACGGCCGGCAGGCCGGTCAGGCCCGACCAGGCCCGGAGGTCGGAACTGGACGCCGGTCCGTACGCGGCCAGGTAGCCCAGGACCAGGCGCTCGACGGCGTCCGGTGACGCGCTCGGCCGTACCCCCAGCCACGCAGCTGGCGCTCCATGGTTGCCAGGGTCAGAGTGCGCCGGTCGAGCGTCTGCATCGCAGCACGCTACCCAGGTGGGCACCAGGTCGCAGGGGGGCGCGTGATCGCCCGCCTCACCGGGCCCAGCGAACGGTGATCGGGCGGGTGAGCGCCGGCAGCGGCAGTGCGGCTGCCTCGGCAGCCACCGATGCCTTCTCGGCGGCCGTCAGCCTGCGCCACGGTTCGATGTCCACGACCGTCTCGGCGCGCCGCCAGGTGCCGGCGATCTGGCCGCCGATCAGCAGCGCCCCGGGCCAGACCCGCGAGGTCCACAGCGACGCGCGCCGGCCGGGATCGGGCACCAGCAGCTCCCGGTCGACACCGTGCATCAAGAAGAAGGCATCACCACTCGGCAGCAACCGGACGCCGTCCGGGCGGTCCCGGTGCGAGCGCAGCGCAGCCTCGTCGCAGGCCAGCAGCAACCGGTCACCGATCGGGGTTCGCACTGGGAGCAGTTCCGGTTCGAGCGCGGCGAACGCCGACCGCGCCTCCCCTGCCCCCACCCCCGCCCAGCGCGCGAAAGCCCTTGGGTCCGTTGGTCCGTGGACATGCAGGTAACGGCGCGCCAGCTCGATCCGGGCCGCCGAGGGTTCGACGGCCGGGCGGGGTACCACCCGGACGGTCGGCGCGCGCGCACCCTCCCAGCGGATCAGCAGGGTGCCGGTGGTGGTCGCATACCGGATGGCGTTGCCGACCCCCAGGGCCCTGCCCACCTCCCGGTCGGGCAGCTCGCCCTTGCCGATCACCTCGGCCATCGCGGCGGCAAGGTCCTCGGCACGGCGGCGTCCGCGGGCGGATTCCGGGTGCCGGCCCAGGGTGAACAGCGCGGCGTCGCGGGCCGCCACGACGAACACGTTGAACCGCGGCCCCCAGACCTGCACGAGGCAGGGATCGGCCAGGGCCGTGGACGGCGTGTCCGCCACCCGGGCGTGCAGGGAGAGCAGTGCGGCGCGCGGCATGCTGTCCTGCAGCCCGGCCCAGGCCGCTCGGCGCAGGGAGTCCGTCGTCCAGGGCAGCCGCGAATCCAACCCCTGCGTGTGGCGCCGGAAGGCGAGGACCTGCTCCCGCGTGAGGGTCAGCGGCGTCCGGCTCATCCCCCCGATGGTCTCAGATCAGTCCCCGGTCTCCACCGGGTCCACCTCGATCCATCCGGGCCCGACCCGGTACCTCCCGCCGGGCTGACCTGAGGAATGCGCCACCGCCGGAACGAGACGGTGATGTCGCCCGCGAGCACCCCGGCGCGCAGTTCGCGGCTGAACTGCACGCCTCAGCCCGCCGTCCGGTAGGCCCGATGCCAGGCCACGAGGGTGGCCACACCCAGCATCAAGGGCACCAGGCCGACCAGCAGTGGGCTGCGCAGCGGGGTGCCCGAGCGCGTCACGGCGATCAGCATCAGGGCACCGACCGCCAGATCGACGACCCCCAGGGCACAGAGCAGACGTGAGGCCCAGGGGCGAGAGGTGTCGAGGGCCAGAGCGGAGATCACCGCGGTCACCGCGTAGGGCAGGACGGGCACCAGGAGCACCGCACCGATCAGCACCAGGACTCCCTCCAGCTCAGCTGACGGCTCCAACCCGGTCCAGATCATCTGCACCAGGACGAGGATCGCCACAACGGCCTGGACCAGTCGGGCCACGGCCAGTGCCTGCAGACCCGTCAGGCGTGAAGCAGTCCCTGTCACCGGCCCAGTCTCCCATCGGACCGCCACCTCCCCGGGGATGCCGCCGTTGTGACCACCGTGGCCATGGCAGGCCTGGCGATCCGGTGTCCTCTGCTGACGTTTGTCGGTGGGGTGGGGCACTGTGGCGGCATGAGGCCGACCATGACGCCCGAGTCCATCCAGCGTGCCCGTGATTTCGTCGAGGCCCACGCCCGGCCGCTGGAACGTGCACGTCTCGCGTGCCTGCTCGACGGCGCGCCGCTCGAGGTCCTGGCCGGTGAGCTGGGCGCTTTCCAGGTCGACGGTGGCGGGTTCGGCCGGGCCCTGGAGTCGGATTGCCGTGCACCGGAGGCGAGCGTGCTCGCAACGCTGACCGCGCTCGACATCCTGCGGATGCACGGTGCTCCCGGTGC
>JAEUJN010000112.1 GCA_016794595.1 Kineosporiaceae bacterium | reverse complement strand
CGACGACGGGGACGGCGGCCGCACGGCGCGCCTCGCGGAGGCCCCTATACTCGATGCCCGTGCCACCCGTTCGGGGACGGCACGCGCCGCCTTAGCTCAGTCGGCCAGAGCAACGCACTCGTAATGCGTAGGTCGTGGGTTCGATTCCCACAGGCGGCTCGCAAAGCCCAGGTCGGAGGGCACTCCCGAAGATCGGGAAGTGGCTTCTTGATCGTTTGTCAGCAGATTGTCAGCAGAGCTCGCCGTCATCCGACGCACGACGACGGGCCGGACCGAACACGGGCGGCGCCCCGCGGAGCAGACCCGCGGGTCCAACCACGCCCTCGTCATATCGATCGCTTCGGGCGATCGACCGTGCTAGTTGGCCAACTGGTTGGGTTCGGTTTGGTCGAGCCGGGCCGCGGCTGGCCGCCGTCGGGCCAACCGGCTGGCCGTGGGTGGGTGTGAACACGGACCCGAGCGCAGAACCCCGGACCGCCATGACACATCGACGCGCCACGCCTGGCCAGCAGCCGGGCCGCCGACCATGGACCCTCGACGAGGTCCGCCGCCTGGGCCTGACGACCGACCTGGAGACCGCTGCCGAGGTCATCGGCATCGGTCGGACCCTCGCCTACGACCTTGCCAAGCAGGGCGCCTTCCCCGTCCGGCTGCTCCGTCTCGGTCGACGGGTCCTCGTCCCGATGCCCGATCTGCTCGCCTTCCTGGGCGTCGATCCGGGGGAGGTCGACCGATGAGGGCCTCAGCCGTGGTCGGGGCGGACGACGGGTCCGCCGATCGCCGAGCTCGCTGGAATGCGCGAAGGGCCCCGCAACTGGGTCGCGACCTGACCGCGACGGACTTGCTGCTGCTCCCAGGCACGTGTAGGTGGTGCTCGGCGAACCCAACTGAGGCGCTCGCCCTGGTCGGAGGCTTGCCGTGATCCAACCGACCGATCCCGCCCGCCCCCGACAAGCCCCTGAGGGGGCCTCCTCTCGGCCGGGGGAGGACAAGCGTGGAGGGCGCCGGCGGGTGCCCACGGGTCAGGACCTGCTCCGGCTGGCTCACCAGCTGCAGCCTCGCGATCAGGTCATCGCTGCCCTCCTCGTGGAACACCGTGTGCTGACCACCAGCCAACTCGCCGCCGTCCTGTTCGGCTCGCTGTCGGCCGCTCGCACCCGGCTCTACCGGCTTCGCGCTCGGCACTGGGTGGTCTCGTTCACCCCGGTCCGACCCGGTGGTCGGGTGGAGACCCTCTGGGTTGCCGGCCCGGTGGCTGCTCGCTACGTCGCGGCGCAGGACGGCATTCCGCCACCCACGCCGAGGGCGTGGCGGGACCGGGCCGAGGCCATCGCCGCCAGCGCGCACCTGACGCACACTGTGGGCGCCAATCAGGTGTTCGTCGACCTGCTCGCCCACGCGCGGACCCGTCCGGGCGCACGACTCGCCCGCTGGTGGGGACCGGTCCGGACGGCCGCCGCGACAGGGCAGCGAGTCCATCCCGACGGCCACGGTGTCTGGGCACAAGGCGGATGCCAGATCGGATTCTGGCTGGAGTACGACACCGGCACCGAGCCCCTGCACCGCCTTGTGGCCAAGATCGATCCCTACGCCCGACTACGGCGAATCGGTGGACCCGACTACCCCGTGCTGTTCCATCTGCCCAACCAGACCCGCGAGGCCAATCTGCATCGCCAGCTCGCCGAGTGTGAAGATCGGCTCCTGACCACTGTCGCCACGACCACACCCGCCACCGTCGGCGGAACCGAGGCCGGCCTGGCGGGGCCGGTGTGGCTCACCGGCGCCGACGACGAGCGGCAACGGCTGATCGACCTGCCCGGCACACCAGGCCGACCAGGTCCCTACCACCCCGGTCCGCCCACACTCGACCAGGATCCGCTGCGACTCCTGGGCTTCGGTTGACGGTACGCAGGGATCTGAGACGTCCCTGCGGGCGTGGTGGTTCCCAGGTCGCCTGGACAGATGCGCGAGGTTCTGGTCATACTTATGACTATGAGTACGCCACTGTCGTTGGCCGAGGTCAAGGCGCACCTGTCGGAGCTGGTCGCCCGGGTGAACGGTCAGCATGAGCGTGTGACCGTCACGGTGCACGGCCGCCCGTCCGCGGTGCTGGTGTCGGTGGAGGACCT
>JAEUJN010000106.1 GCA_016794595.1 Kineosporiaceae bacterium | reverse complement strand
GGGCGAGCGTGACCAGCAGCGCCGGGGACAGGCCGGGTGCCAGCAGCACCAGGGCCGCGATGGTCGCCGGGACGGCGAACGCCGCCGCTCCCAGGGCGATCAGCGTCAGCCGTCGTCGAGCAGCGGCGGGCGAGAGGGCAGAGGCATCTGACTGTGACGAGAACGGTGACGAGAACGGCGACGAGAGCGGGAGCTGCGGCGAGGGGGAGCCGGAGACCCGGGCAGCGTGCGGGGCGGTGTCGGCCCGCGGCCCGAGCAGGGTCTGGAAGGCATCCGCCGGCAGGTCGGCCCCTGTCGCCGCGTCCTCGACGTCGTCCAGACCGTGCGCGGTGAGGTCCTGACTCATGATCGCTCCCAGCGTGGACGGTGCGTCCCCGGCGCCTGTTCGCTGTGGGTCGACCCCGTCCAGCGCCTGCTTGAGCACGCAACGCCAGGCGCCCGCTGAAGTTAGGCTGAGCGTGTGAATCCGCTGGTGACCTATTCCCTGGCTCGGCTCGTCATCTTCGTGGGCACCTTGGGTGTTCTCATCTGGGCCGGCGCCGGTCAGGTGTGGGCGATCATCCTGGCCGCCGTGATCTCGATGTTGCTGTCCTACGTGCTGTTGCGTGGTCTGCGGGACCAGGTGGCCGTGCAGGTCGCCGAGCGGGTGAGCAGGCGCACCGCCGGCCGCGGCAGCGGATCGGACGAGCAGGTCGAGGACGACGCGGTCGACGCCCGCACCGACCGCCGGCCGTCCCTGGACGAGCCGGGCGCCTGAACCGAGCCTCTCAGCCCAGCGCCAGGCCGAGGCCGAGCAGGACGGCGTAACCGAGTTCGAGCCGCCCGGTGTCCCGCAGGACGGGCAGCAACGCCAGCCCGTCGTCCCCGCGCAGTACCGCGCGTGCCGGTGAGATCGCCAGGGGTACGGCCAGGAGCGCGATCAAGGCGGGGGGACGGCTCAGCGCCATCGGTGCCACCAGCACGAAAGCCACCACGACCAGGACCAGGTAGAGCCGCCGGGTGGCCGGCGTCCCGATCCGGACCGCCAGGGTGAGCTTGCCGGCCGCGGCGTCGGTGGGGACGTCGCGCAGGTTGTTCGCCACCAGGATGGCGCAGGCCAGCAGGCCGATCGCCACCGCACCGGACAGCGCCTCCGGCCCGATCCGCCCGGCCTGGGTGTAGGTGGTGCCGAGCACCGCCACCAGCCCGAAGAACACGAAGACGAACACCTCGCCCAGCCCGGCGTAGCCGTAGGGGCGCGAGCCGCCGGTGTAGTACCAGGCCGCGGTCACGCAGGCCGCTCCCACCGCCAGCAGCCACCAGGTGCCGCTGAGGGCGACCAGGGCGAACCCGGCCAGGGCGGCCACGGCGAAGCCGGCGAACGCCGCGCGGCGTACCGAAACCGGTTCTGCGGCACCCGATCCGGTGAGCCGGAACGGGCCCACCCGCTCGTCGTCGGTCCCTCGGATGCCGTCGGAGTAGTCGTTGGCGTAGTTGACCCCGACCTGCAGGGCCAGCGCCACGATCAGGGCCAGCACCGCCCGGACGGCGTCAGCGCCGTCCTCGGCGGCCGCGGCACCGGTTCCCACGATCACCGGGGCGAGGGCGGCCGGCAGCGTGCGCGGCCGCGCCGCGGAGATCCACTGAGCCCGGGTCGCCACGGGGTGGAAGGCTACCCGTCTGCCGCCAGCCGGGTGAGGGCGGCCCGATCGGGTTTACCCGGCCCGCGCAACGGCAGTTCGGCCATCACCATCAGCCGGCGGGGGGCGGCCGCCGGCTCGATCCGCTCCGACACCACCCGGCGCACCTCCTCCAGCGACGGGGCCGCGATCCCCGGTCGGGTCACCACCGCGGCCACCAGGCGGCGTCCCCAGTCGGCGTCCGGGACGGCGACCACCACCGCCTGGCCGACCGAGTCCAGGCTGAGCAGCACCTCCTCGACGGCGGCGGGCGAGACGGTCACCCCTCCGGTGATCACCGCGTCGTCCAGCCGACCGTGCACCCGCAGCCTCGGACCGTCCGCGTCGGCGGTCGCGACCCGCCCCAGGTCCCCCCTCGCGACCGGCCCTTCGGTGCTGCTCGGGGGCACCTGCCAGCTGCCGGCGTCGTCCGTGCGCAACCGGCGCTCGCCGTCCGGCCCCACGCCGAACCCGTCGAGCGCGACGAACCCGCCGGGCGCCTGGGGTGATGTGGGTGGTTCGCCCGGCCTACCGGACCCCGACCCGGCGGGCAGGTAACCCCGCGCCAGCACCGGACCCGACAGGTGGATCCGTCCGTCGGGGTCCAGCCACACCCGGACGCCGTCCAGGGGGCGCCCGTCGTACACGCACCCGCCGCAGGTCTCGGTCATGCCGTAGCTCGCCACCAGGCGCACGCCCTCGTCCCGGGCCCGGGTGCGCAGCGCCTCGGGCAGGGCGGCGCCCCCGACCAGGACGGCATCGAAGGTGGCCAGCTCGCGGCGCACGGCGGGCCCGGCGTCCAGCAACCGGGCCAGCTGCGTCGGCACCAGGGCGGTGTACCGCCGGGCGCCGCTCATCGCCGCCGCGGCAGCGGCGAACCCGCCGGCGGTGAAGGAGTCCGTGAGGTCGACCACGGCCGGTCGGGTGCGGCTGACCAGGGAACGCACGAGTACCTGCAACCCGGCCACGTGGTGCACCGGGAGGGCGAGCAGCCACTGTCCCGGACCGCCGAGGCGGTCATGGGTGGCCGAGGCCGAGGCGAGCAACGCCGAGGCCTGCAGCAGCACGCCACGGCGGCGACCCTGCGATCCGGACGTCGCGAGCACGGCCACCGTCGGATCGGTGGGTTCGTCCAGGGGCGGGGTCAGGATCGCCGGTGCGGCCAGGGGCCGGGTTCCCGGCAGCGTGGGCAGCAGCGCAGGCCCGGATCCGTTGAGCGCCGCTCCGAGTTCGGCCAGCAGTCCGGGGACCGCCGGACCGGTGGTCACCTCGACGAGCCGCAGTTCTCGCACCCGGCGAGCGTAAGCGCTCTCCCGCGCGCGTCGCCCCGGTCGCCGCGCGCCGCGGTGGCACGCTGGGGCTCGTGCAGTCGGTGGAGCAGGCACTCGCGGCGTTGCGCCGTGCCGAGCCCCGGGTCGAGGTGGCGGCCCGCACCGCCTGGGAGTCCCTGCTGGCCGGCGCGAGCCCGGAGTCGCTGACCCAGTGGCGATTGCAGCAGTACTGCTGGGACGAGCTGCCCCAGACCTGGTTTCCCGACCAGAACGACCTCGGCCGGGGAGTGGGTGCGCGGTGGCCGGTCGCGCAGGCGCTCGCCGCCCTGCTGGACGAACTGGGCATGGGCCGGTACGCACGGATCGCCCGCAGCGAGATCACGCGGGAGATCCTCACCATCAGCGAGCACACCCCGGAGCGGGCGCGAGGGCTCGCTCGGCGAGCGGCCGAGCGCTCCGGCATCGAGCCGCCCAACACCGAGCTGTTCTCGTGGGGGGCCAGCATGGGCCCGGCCGAGGCCTACGCCCTGGAGTCCGTCGCCGACACCCTCGAACTGGCGGTGGCGGTGGGCGAACTCGTGCCCGGCGCCCGCGGGTGGCGCGACCGGCAGAGCGAGCTCACCCTGGCCGTGCTCACCTCGGCGAGAACGGATCTCGGCGGGGACAGCCCCTTCGACCGGGTCCTGACCGAGCGGCTGGGCCGGTGGGTTCGAGGGGCCCGGTCGACCACGCGCAACGCCATGCTGGCCCCGCTCGCGCCTCGCCTGGTCGACCCCGTGGAGCCCCTGACCGGGGCGGCGGCGCGCGCCGTCCTGCACCCGCTCGACTGGTTGCTCACCGAGGTGGGCGAGGGGATCACGTTGACCGCGGCCGGGTACCTGCCGCCGCGCACGGTGGCCCGGGCGCTGGACGAGCTGGGCTGGCGGGAGGAGCTGATCGGGGCCTCGCACCGCGAGGTGGACGCCTACCCGGTGCTGGTCCTGCGCGAGGCGGCCACCCGGCTCGGCCTGGTGCGCCGGCGGGGGGCACGGCTGCAGCCCACGCCCACCGGGCGCTCCGCGCTGGTCGAGGGCAGCGTGCTGTGGAGTGTGGTGGCCGGCCGGCTGATCGGGCCGGAGCACTCGGCGCTCGCCGTGACCTGGGAAGTGGTGCTCGCCGTGCTCGAGGCCGGCGACACCGTCGTGGAGGAGGACGTGCGCGGCCTGGTGCAGGCCGTGGTCACCGAGTCGGGCTGGCGCGTGGCCGGACGCCGCCAGCCGGCCGAGGCGGACACCTCCCCGCTGTTCTTCGCCGTCCTGCGGGAACTGCGCTGGCTCGAACTGGTGGAGGAGTCCGGGGCGCTCACCGGCCGGCGGTTGCAGGCCAGACCGGGGGCACCGCTGCTGTTCCGGGCGGCGCTGCGCCACCGAGTGCTGCACCGCGACGTCGTCCTGGAGTGAGAGGTCACCCGTTCGGGTTAGGCTTCGCCCCGTCGACATGATCGATTCGGCGCACTCGGGTCACTCGGTCACGTCGGCAGCACGATCGCAGGTCGACGTCACGAGGGGGACGGAGGGCTCAGATGCAGGTGCGTTACCCCGGGGCGAGCTGGCGACCGCTCGGCACCCAGGTCGAGCCCCGGATCACGCCCCGGGTGCTGGTCTTCCACACCATGGTCGGCTACCTGGCGAGCACGGACACGATGTTCCGCGGCCAGGGCTACACCGGCACCGAGTCGCACTTCGGCGTGGGCGGCCCGTGGGACGGCGCGGCGCTGGACGGCGCGGTGTGGCAGTGGCAGTCGCTGGACTACCAGGCCGATGCCCAGAACGCCGGGAACGCCTACGCGACCTCGATCGAGACCGCGGACGGCGGAGAGCCCCTGCGCGCCTGGTCGAGCAAGCAGCTGAACGCCCTGGTGGCCCTCGGCGCGTGGTGGTGCACCCAGACCGGTGCTCCCGCGCGGTTGGTGACCTCGACCAGCCAGTCGGGCATCGGCTACCACGCCCAGTTCTCGGCCTGGGCGCCCGACGGTCGCAGCTGCCCCGGCAGGACCCGGATCGCCCAGCTCATCGACGTGGTCATCCCGCGGATCGCGGCAGCACTCGAGCAGACCCCACCACCACCCCCACCCCCGATCGGAGACGACATGGCGCTGACCCAGGACGACCTGAACAAGATCGCAGCCACGGTGTGGGGGTCGAAGTTCGGCACCAGCCCGACCACCGGCACCATGCTGCAGCGGGCCGCGGTGAACACCTCGCCCACCCCCGAGGCGATCGCGGCGGCGGTGGTGGCGGCTCTGCCCAAGGGCACCGGCACGCCGTTGACCGTCGCCGATGTCGAGTCCGCGGTGCGTACCGTGCTGCGCAACGGTGTCGCCTGATCGGTTGGTCCGATCGCTCGGCCACCCTCGGATCTCGCCCGGTGTCTCAAGCCCACCAGCTCGGCCGTCGACTGCCAGATGGTGCGACGTCTCTCGGGGATGAGCGGAACCGTCCTGGCCGGGCTCCTGGTCACCGCGGTGATGGTGGCCGGATTCGGGGTGCTCCAGGCCTTCACCACCTCGGCCTTCGATCGCCTCGAGGCCGACCAGGTGGCAGCGGACGCCCAACGCGTGCGCACCGGTCTGGACTCCTGGGTGGTGCTGGTTCGCAACTACGGGTCGACGAACTCGATCTGGGACAGCTCGTTCGAGGACGTCGCCCGCGGTGACCACGAGACCTTCGCCTCCGACTTCCCGCCCGCCGACGTGCGTGACCTGTACGGCCTGGACGGCGTGCTGGGCGTCGCGCCGGACGGCACGTTGCGCGTCGGGGGGCTGAGCACGGGGGAGAAGTACGTCGCCCCGCCGAAGGGGTTGTCCAGCCCCGAGGAACTGCGCGCGCTGTTCGACCCGACCGCCGCGGCGGGCGATTCCCGCTGCGGCATCACCCTGGCCGCGGACGCTCCCTATCTGTTCTGTGGTTTCGCGGCGCACCGCGGGGACGGCGGCGAGGACATCTCCGGCGGCCTGATCTACCTGCGCTCGCTCGGTGAGCAGGGGCTGAAGCGGCTCGGCACCGAGCTGAGCATGCCGCTGACCCTGGTGGCCACCGGTGCAGCGGGGGAGGAGGGCCCGAGCCAGCCGGCCGGGTCCGGCGGGTCGGCCGATACCTCGACGATCGACAGCAGTATCGGCAAGCTCGGCGTCCGGACCATGGTGCTGAGCGGGGAGGCGATGGCGCTGAGGGTCCGGGTGCCGGCCGTGAACGATGCCGCGATCACGCTGGAGGCGGTGCAGCCCCGGCCGATCCACCAGCAGGCGCAGAGCCTGCTGACCGGCATGATCGTCGCGGTGGCGGGGGTCGGGATCGCGCTGTTCGGCGGGGTGGTCCTGCTGACGCGCCGGGAGCTCAGGACGCGCATCGCCCCGCTGCGCCGCACGGCGGAACAGGTCATCGCCTCCGGCGACCGGACCCTGCGCATCGGCTCGACCCACGGCGGCGACCTGGGGGCACTGGCCCGCTCGATCGACGACATGCTGGACGCCATGGCTGCCCGGGACGCCGAGGTGGCCGAGCTGCAGGGTGCCCGCGAGGAACAGCTCCGGCACAACTTCCTCCAGCAGCGGCTGGCTCTCGGGCACCTGCGCGAACGGGCGCAGAAGGCGGTGCACGAGACCGCGCTGACGATCGTCGAGGAGCTGCACGAGGTCAAGACCGAGGCGCAGTCCGCGCGCGATGCGGTCAGCGACATCGACCACCGGATCGCGGCCACCGCGACCGTGACCGAGGCCGCGGCCGACCGGGCCGAGGAGGGCCGGCGGTCGGCCGCCGCCGTGGACTCGAGCCTGCAACGGATCAGCGGCATCGCCCGGATGATCTCCGGGGTGGCCGAGCAGACCAACATGCTGGCCCTGAACGCGACCATCGAGGCGGCCCGCGCCGGGGAGGCCGGGCAGGGGTTCGCCGTGGTCGCCGGGGAGGTCAAGCACCTGGCGGCGACCACGTCCCAGTCCACTGCCGAGATCGCCAGCACGCTGGGCCAGTTGCACCAGGACGTCGAGGCCATGTCCCTGGTGATCAACGGCATGACCGAGGGCGCGGAGGGGATCCGGCACGAGACCGGCGAGCTGACCGCGGCAGCCGACCGTCAGCGCGCCGGGATCTCGTCCTTGGTCGCCGCTCTGGACGAGGCCCTGCGCAGGGTGGAGGAGATGGCTGACTCCAGCCAGTCCGAACGCCGCAGCTCACCGCGGGCCGAGACCGAGGGCACGGTCGAGCTGGAGGCACTCGGCCGCTCCATCGTGGGAACGCTGTTCGACGTCAGCGAGACCGGGCTGAAGTGCCTGGTCGAGGGGTCCTCGCTGCCGATGGCGGTCGGGGACGGCGTGAGCCTGAAGCTGAGTCTCGGCGGCCGGTTGATGCAGCTCCAGGCGATCATCGTGCGGGCCGGCCAGAGCGATCTCGGCTGGGATGTCGGGGTCGAGTTCACCACGCTCGACTCCTCGATGCGCGCGGTGATCAGTGACTACGTGGCACGGGTGCTGGGGGAGGCCACCGCCACCAGCTGAACCGGCTGTCCGGGACGCCGTCCGGGTGCCCTCAGTAGTACCAGGGGAACTCCGACCAGTCGGCAGATCGCTTCTGGAGGAAGGAGTCCCGGCCCTCGACCGCCTCGTCGGTCATGTAGGCCAGGCGGGTCGCCTCGCCGGCGAAGACCTGCTGGCCGACCAGGCCGTCGTCCACCAGGTTGAAGGCGAACTTCAGCATGCGTTGCGCCGTCGGGGACTTGCCGAGGATCTCGCCGGCCACCTCGAGGGCGACCCGCTCCAGGTCCGCGTGGTCGGCCACCAGGTTGACCGCGCCCATCCGGTGCATGTCCTGCGCGTCGTAGGTGCGCCCGAGGAAGAAGATCTCGCGGGCGAACTTCTGACCCACCATGCGGGCCAGGTAGGCCGAGCCGAACCCGGCATCGAAGGAGCCGACGTCCGCATCGGTCTGCTTGAACCGCGCGTGTTCGCGGCTGGCGATCGTCAGGTCGCTGACCACGTGCAGGCTGTGCCCGCCGCCGGCTGCCCAGCCCGGCACCACCGCCACCACGACCTTCGGCATGATGCGGATCAGCCGCTGCACCTCCAGGATGTGCAGCCGACCGCCGTGGGCCCGCACCCGGGCGTCGTCCACGGTGTCAGCGGTCTCGCCGCTGGCGTACTGGTACCCCGAGCGTCCCCGGATCCGCTGATCACCGCCGGAGCAGAACGCCCAGCCACCGTCGCGGGGGCTGGGCCCGTTGCCGGTGAGCAGCACGCAGCCGACATCGGGGGTCATCCGGGCGTGGTCCAGCACCCGGTAGAGCTCGTCGACCGTGTGGGGACGAAAGGCGTTGCGCACCTCGGGCCGGTCGAACGCCACCCGAACCGTCCCGCGGGCCGGGCCCTGCGTGGTGCACCGGTGATAGGTGATGTCGGTCAGTTCGAATCCGGGCACCGGCGCCCACATGGTCGGGTCGAAGATCTCCGAGACCTGATCGCTGCTCACAGGGGCCGAGAATAGGCCGGTGCCCTCCCTGCCGGCTCACCCACCCTCGACCGAGGGGCCCGCGCCGCTCCACCTTCCCGATCTGCCGGACCCGTCCGAACTGCTCACCGGGGCCCGGGTGGTCTGCCTGCCCCTGGTCACCCCGTTCCGAGGGGTCAGCGCCCGCGAGGCCCTGCTGTTCGAGGGTCCCCACGGCTGGGGTGAGTTCGCGCCTTTCGCCGAGTACGACGACGTCGAGGCGAGCCGGTGGTTGGCCTCGGCGATCGAGGCCGCCTGGCGGCCCGCCGTCCCGGCCGTGCGGGAGGTGGTGCCGGTGAACGCCACCGTCCCCGCCGTGCCGCCGGCCGAGGTCGCCGGCGTGCTGGCCCGCTTCGACGGCTGCACGACGGCCAAGGTCAAGGTGGCCCACGCGGGCCAGCACCTGGCGGACGACGTGGCCAGGGTGGCCGAGGTGCGCTCGGTGCTCGGCCCGCGGGGACTGATCCGGGTGGACGCGAACGGCGCCTGGGATGTCGACCAGGCGCACCGCGCACTGGGCGCCCTCGCACCGTTCGACCTGGAGTACGCCGAACAGCCCTGCGCGACGGTCGATGAGCTGGTCGACCTGCGGGTGGCGCTCGCCCGCTCGGGTATCGAGGTGCCGGTCGCCGCCGACGAGAGCGTGCGCCGGGCGACCGACCCGCTGCGCGTGGCTCGCGCCGGCGCGGCGGACCTCGTGGTGATCAAGGTGGCGCCCCTGGGCGGCGTCCGCGCCGGCCTGGAGCTCGCGCAGAGGTTGGCCGGAGACCACGGGCTGCCGGTGGTCATCTCCTCCGCGCTGGACACCTCTGTCGGCCTGTCCCGGGGGGTCGCCCTGGCGGCGGCGCTGCCTGAGCTGCCCCACGCCTGCGGGCTCGGGACCGTCGCCCTGCTCGCGGGCGACGTCACCACCGACCCGTTGCGCGCCGGGGGCGGGGTGGTGCCGGTGCGTGCCGTCCGGCCGGACGCCGAGCTGCTGGCCCGCTGGCAGGCCTCACCTCAGCGCCGCCGCTGGTGGCTCGACCGGACTGCGCGCTGCCTGGACCTGCTCGCCGGTCGCGGTCCCGCCGGCAGCCCCGGCCCGCAGCCCCGGTCGTCTCCTCGGTGCCCTCGGTGACGCCGCCCGTGGCGGCTTGC
The DNA here is from genome assembly GCA_016794595.1 of Kineosporiaceae bacterium. Lineage (GTDB taxonomy): Bacteria > Actinomycetota > Actinomycetes > Actinomycetales > Kineosporiaceae > JADJPO01. The sequence goes on along the minus strand of JAEUJN010000106.1, from coordinate 82,679 downwards.
CCGGGAATGCCTGATCCGAATGGTCACTCTGGGTGTCGGCACGGTGAAAGAGGCTGACCCAACCCTCGGGACGACTACGCTGCGCAGGGACATCTGAGGTCGTCGGCGGCCCAGCACGCCGGCTCGGGGTGAAAGGGCTTGCCACATCGTGGGCGAGAACATGCGCAGTGACGTGGTGGTGCGCCGGGTGACCCTCGGTGCGCTCGCCGTCGCTGCGACGTCCCTGATCGCCTTCGGTGCGGTGCAGAACGAGGCCGATCCCGTCGCCCTGGCGGGGAACTCGGAATCCTCGCAGGACGGCGTCGGCGCCGACGGCCGGATCAGCGGTCGCTCCACGACCACCGAGGGCGGGTCGCTGCCCCCGGGCAGCGGCGTCAGTCGCGGGGGGCTGGTGCCCACCGGGCAGCCGGGTGCCCCCAGCCCGTCCGGTGAGCCGACCGAGGACGCACTCGACGGGCTCATCCCGCTGCTGCCCGAGCCGGTGGGGGGCGACGCCCCGGATCAGGCTCTCGATCAGCCGCCCGCGCCCGAGGAGCCCGGACCCACCTGGCCGGCCGTCGATCCGCAGGATCCCGTCGATCGGCCGGTGGAGGAGCCGGGCGAGGAACCGCTCCCCGAACCCGCGCCGCCGGTCAGCCCCGACCCCGCGCCACCGGCGCCGGACCCGACACCGGACCCGGCACCGGACCCGGCACCCAGGCCGACGCCCCCCGTGACCCCCGAGCCGCCGGCCCCGGAGCCGATCCCGACCCTGGAGCCGACCCCGACCCCGGAGCCGACCCCGAGCCCGGAACCGACCCCCACTCCGGTGCCGACCGATCCGGTGCCTCCGGTGGTGCCGGAGCGGCCGGCGCCCGAGCCCGTTCCGGTGCCCATCCCGGTGCCCACGGACCCCGCGCCCGTTCCGGTGCCGATCCCGGTGCCGACCGATCCGGTGCCTCCGGTGGTGCCCGAGCCGCCGGCGCCCGAGCCCGTTCCGGTGCCCATCCCGGTGCCCACGGACCCCGCGCCGGTTCCGGTGCCCATTCCGGTGCCGACCGATCCGGTGCCTCCGGTGGTGCCAGAACCGCCGGCGCCCGTCCCGGACCCTCAGTCGGACCCTCTGCCGGACCCCGCGGTGGACCCTGCGGTGGACGTGGTCGTCGAGCTGTCCGTCCAGTCGGTGGCACAGGTCGTGATCTCGGTGACCGAGCCATCCCAGGCTCGTGGCCATGCGGCCCCGGTCTCGCAGACCGACTGCGCCGGGGGGCGGCACCGGCAGCAGGGTCCTGCCTCCGGACCGAACGGCATCACGGTGACCGCCGAGAACATGGTGCAGCTCGCCGCGATGGCCGCTGCCGGCCACTGAGGTCCGGCCACTGAGAGCCGGCCACTGAAGCGGTCCAGCCCATGGGCGAGGATGGCGGCATGACGTCCTCGCAGGCCGTGGCCGATGCGGCCGTCTCGGCGCTGGTGGGCGCCGGGGTCAGGCACGTGGTGCTCTGCCCGGGCTCGCGCAGCGCTCCGCTGGCCTACCGGCTCGCGGACGCCCACCAGGCCGGCCTGCTGACGGTGTGGGTACGCCACGACGAGCGGGTGGCCGCCTTCACCGCCCTCGGCATGGCCCGTGCCGGTGCCCCCGCGGCGGTGGTGACGACGTCCGGCACCGCGGTCGCGAACCTTCACCCGGCCGTGCTCGAGGCCCACCACGGCGGCGTCCCCCTGATCGTGATCTCGGCCGACCGGCCGCCGGCCCTGCGGGGGACCTGGGCCAACCAGACCACCGAGCTCCAGTCCGACCTGTTCGGGGCCGCCCTGCGTGCCCGGCTGGACACCGTCCACCCGGATGCCGGCCCCATGAGCGACGCCCTGGCTGCCGCGCGCGGAACCGCGGGCCGGCGTCCCGGGCCGGTGCACCTGAACCTGTGCCTGGAGGAGCCCTTGGTGCCCGCCGCTGCGGACCCCGGTGCGCCGCGGCCACCGGAGCCGCCGGCGATCACACCGTGGAGCAGCGCGCCTGCCCGGTCGGTGACCACCCTGCCGGCCGGGCCGCGCACCGTCGTCGTCGCGGGGGACGGCGCCGGCCGCCAGGCTCGTGATCTCGCCGAGGCCGCCGGCTGGCCGTTGCTGGCCGAGCCGTCCTCCGGCGCGCGAGGGGGGCCGCGGGTGATCGGTCCCTACCGGCTGCTGTTGGAGCTGCCCGAGTTGGGCGAGGCGATCGAGCGGGTGGTGGTCCTCGGCCGCCCCACCCTGTCCCGCCCGGTGACCCGCGTGCTGGCGCGCCCCGACGTCGAGGTGGTGCTCGCCTCACCCCACCCGCACTGGCCGGTTCCCCCGCGCGCGGTCCACCGGGTGGATCTCGTGGAGCCGGCCCCCGGTGGGCCGGGCGACCGCGACCGGGACTGGTCGGATCGCTGGACGACGGCCGATGTCGCCGCACGCGCCGCGCTGGACGGCCTGCTGGACGCCGAGACCCGGCCGACAGGTCTCACGCTCGCCCGGGCGCTGGCCCGCGCCCTGCAGCCGGGGGAGAGCCTGATCGCAGCGTCCAGCAACCCCATCCGCGACCTGGACCTGGCCGGTGGCGCACTCCCCGAGGGCGTCAGGGTTCTGGCCAACCGCGGTCTGGCCGGCATCGACGGCACCGTGTCCACCGCCATCGGCCATGTCCTGGCCTCGGGCCGGCCGACCCGGGCCCTGGTCGGCGACCTGGCCTTCCTGCACGATGCTGGGGCGCTGCTCGCCCCGCTCGGCGAGCGCCGTCCGCAGTTGCAGGTGGTGGTCCTCAACGACGCCGGCGGCGGCATCTTCTCGCTGCTCGAGTACGGCGAGCTCGCCGAACGCGACCCCACCGAGCGCGAGCGCTTCGACCTGCTCTTCGGCACTCCGCACGCGGCCGACCTGGCTGCGTTGTGCCGCGGCTACGGCGTCCCGCATCGCCGCATCGACACCCTCGCCGAGCTCGACGCGGCGCTGGCCCGGCCCCACTCCGGCATCAGCGTGGTCGAGGTCCCTGCCAACCGCGACACCCTGCGCGCTCGCCACGAGGCGATCCGCGCCGCCGTCGGCGCTGCCGTGCGGGCCGCTGTCGAGGCGGCTGGTGTGTCCGCCCCGCCCGCGCCCGCCGCCCCGCCCAACCCATGATCACGTTGAAGATCACGGTGAGGGAATCCGCCACGTTCGTGCAGACGAAACCCTCAACGTGATCTTCGCGCGGACCGGAATCCTTCACCGTGATCTTCAACGTGATCATGGGGCCACTTCGCCGGACGTCGCGGCTCGCCGGACGTCGAGGCAACCGGACGCGCGCACGTGGCGGGCGCCGGGACGCGACTGAACTCAGGTGGCGAGGGCGTCGCGCATCGGTACCAGCTTGGCCACCGACTCGGCCAGTTCCGCCTCGGGGTCCGACCCGGCGACGATCCCGCACCCGGCGAACAGCCGGACGCTGTGCGGATCGTCCGGGTCGAGCCGGCCACAGCGCAGGGCCAGGCCCCACTCGCCGTCCCCCTCGGCGTCGATCCACCCCACAGGCCCGGCGTACCGGCCCCGGTCCATCGCCTCGAGTTCCTCGATCAGCTCGGCGGCCTGGGTGGTCGGGGTGCCGCAGACCGCGGCCGAGGGGTGGAGCGCGTCGGCGAGTGCCAGTGCGGAGGAGGCGTCCGCCAGCACCCCGGTCACGTCCGTCGCCAGGTGCATCACGTTGGCCAGGTGCAGCACGAACGGCGACTCCGGCACGTTCGTCGAGGTGCAGTGCGGCAACAACGCCTCGGCCACCGAGCGAACGGCGTACTCGTGCTCCTCGAGGTCCTTGCTCGACCGGGCCAGGGACGCCGCCAGGGACAGGTCGCGGGCGTCGTCCCCGGTGCGCCGGATGGTGCCCGCCAGGACCCGCGAGGTGACCAGTCCCTTCTCGCGCCGGACCAGCAGCTCCGGGGTGGCCCCGATCAGCCCGTCGACGCTGAAGGTGAAGCAGCCCGGATACCGCTCCGCCAGCCGGCGCAGCGGCCACCGGGGATCGAGCTCCTGCTCGGTGCGGGCCTCCATGTCCCGGGCCAGCACGACCTTGTCGACCCGCCCGGCGGCGATGGCGTCGATCGCCTCGGCCACCGCCCCCGCCCACTGGGCCGCGCCGAGCGCCCCGTCGGCGAAGGACACCTCCCCGGGGGAGGAGACCGGCTCGACGTCCGGCAGTTCCGGTGGCGGCGGCAGGCCGCCGGCACTGATCGTGGTCAGCCACCACTGCCCGGCACGGTGCCCGACCACCACCTCGGGGATCACCAGGACGGCGCCGGCCGGCGAGGAGGGGGAGAAGCCGAACGAGCCGAAGGCGACCAGCCCGGACCCGGGCAGCCCCACCACATCGCGGACGAGGGCATGCGCCACCAGATCCGACCAGACGCGATCCGCCAGCCGCAGGGGCGAGCTCTCGCCCCGCCCCGGGGGCAGGTCGATCCGCGCCACGGTGCCCCACCCCACGATCCCCTCGCCCCGCCGCACCCAGGCCAGGGGAGCGGCATGGGGTAACAGGCTCAGCAGGGGGCCGGGGTCGCTCAGCGGCAGGGTGCGCACCACCAGGGGCACACCGACGGGGGCGGTGGTCATGGCGTGACCAGCGTAAGCCGAGCCCGGACCTGGTGGTGACGCGGTTCGGCGGGATGGCAGCATCGGGCCATGCCCCGTGCCAGCCTGGACAAGCAGCCACGCGACGTGGCGGCCATGTTCGACGAGGTCGCCCCTCGCTACGACCACACCAACAGCGTGCTGTCCCTGCGCCGCGATCGCACCTGGCGGGAGCAGGTGCGGCGCGCGCTCGACGTCCGCCCGGGTGAGCGGGTGCTCGACCTGGCTGCCGGCACCGGGACCTCGAGCGACCCCCTGGTCGCCGACGGTGCCCACGTCGTGGCCTGTGACTTCTCGCTGGGCATGGTGCGGACCGGGGCCGAGCGCAACCCCGACCTGTCCTTCGTGGCCGGGGACGCGCTGCACCTGCCGTTCGCGGACGGCGCCTTCGACGCCGTGACGATCTCGTTCGGCCTGCGCAACGTGGTCGACACCTCGGCCGGGTTGAGCGAGATGCGTCGGGTGACCCGGCACGGCGGGCGGCTGGTGATCTGTGAGTTCTCCCACCCGACCTGGGCTCCGTTCCGCTCGCTCTACGGCGGCTACCTGATGAGGCTGTTGCCGGCCGTGGCCCGCAAGGTCTCCTCCAGCCCGGACTCCTACGCCTACCTGGCCGAGTCGATCCGCGCCTGGCCCGCCCAGCTCGGGCTGGCCGAGATCATCCGCGGGGCGGGGTGGGACGAGGTGGCCTACCGCAATCTCAGCGGCGGGATCGTGGCGCTCCACCGTGCCACCCGGCTGTGAGTTCGGGCCGGTCGTGAGCCTGCAATCGGGCCTGTGCGACCGTTCGCCGACCCTCGCGTGGGCTCTCCTCGAAGCGGTGTCACCGGCCCCGTATGCTCGGCGGGCACCACTTCGTGAAACCGTTCACAAGCGCACATGACCGTCGTCGCCGCGCGGTGGCATGCCGCGTCCGAAGGGCTGGAGCCCAGCCCCCTAGGATGGTGCGCGACCACGCCATCGCGCGGTGTCCCGCCCCGGGGTCACCCGTTCGGTGGACACGGGTCGATGCAGGTGAAGTGCTCGCGAGGACGACCGCCGGAGCCCTGTCCGGCCGAACGAGAGAGAAGGGAACGCGCGTGAGTCCCTACGTGCCGATCCTGGTCCTGGCGGCCATCGCCGCCGCCTTCGCGGTCTTCTCGATCGGGGCAGGCGCCCTGGCCGGGCCCAAGCGGTACAACCGCGCCAAGCTCGACGCCTACGAGTGCGGCATCGAGCCCACCCCGCAGGCCGCCGGGGGCGGGCGCTTCCCGATCAAGTACTACCTGGTCGCGATGCTGTTCATCGTCTTCGACATCGAGAGCGTGTTCCTGATCCCGTTCGCGGTCGCCTTCGACCGGCTGGGACTGTTCGCACTGATCGAGATGGTGCTGTTCATCGCCACCGTGTTCGTCGCCTACGCCTACGTGTGGCGCCGGGGTGGCCTGGAATGGGACTGATCCATCCAGGCAGCAGCGGCGGCTGCACCGGCGACGGCACTGACGGCACGGCACCACCACCGCACCAGGCGTAGGGCTCGGACGGAGAGGTCGAATGGGTATCGAGGAGAAGCTGCCGAGCGGCTTCCTGCTGACCACGGTCGAGGTGCTGGCCGGCTACATGCGCAAGAGCTCGCTGTGGCCGGCGACGTTCGGCCTCGCCTGTTGCGCGATCGAGATGATGGCGACCGGCGGGCCCAAGTACGACCTGGCCCGGTTCGGCATGGAGGTCTTCCGGGCCTCCCCCCGGCAGGCCGACATGATGATCGTCGCAGGCCGGGTGAGCCAGAAGATGGCCCCGGTGATGCGCCAGATCTACGACCAGATGGTCGAGCCCAAGTGGGTGCTGTCCATGGGAGCGTGCGCGTCGTCCGGCGGCATGTTCAACAACTACGCGATCGTGCAGGGCTGCGATCACATCGTGCCGGTCGACATCTACCTCCCCGGCTGCCCGCCGCGGCCGGAGATGCTGATGAACGCCATCCTCACCCTGCACGACAAGATCCAGTCCATGCCGCTGGGCGTGAACCGGGTCGAGGCCGCGCGGGCCGCCGAGGAGGCCGCACTGGCGGCCCTGCCCACCTCCCAGATGAAGGGCCTGCTGCGGTGAGCGACGAGAGCACCACCCCGGCCGCGACCCCCGCCACCACGGAGGCCACGGCCGAGGTGATCGGCAGTCGGACCGGCATGTTCGGCGTCCACGGTTCGGGTGACACCTCGGGCTATGGCGGCCTGGTGCGCACGGTCACCATGCCGGCCCCGACGCCGCGCCCGTACGGCGGCTACTTCGACGAGGTGGTCGACACGCTGACGGCCGCTCTCGGGGACGCCCCGGGCGGGGACGCCGCGGCGCACGGCGTGGAGAAGGTGGTCGTCGACCGCGACGAACTCACCCTGTACGTGCGCCGCGAACACCTGCTGGACGTCGCGCGGGCCCTGCGGGACGAGCCCGACCTGCGGTTTGAGATGTGCGTGAGCGTGAGCGGCGTGCACTACCTGCACGACGCCGGGCGCGAACTGCACTCCGTCGTCCACCTGCTCTCGATCACCCACAACCGGCGGGTGCGGCTCGAGGTGACCTGCCCGGACGCCGACCCGCACATCCCCTCGCTGGTCGAGCTCTACCCGACCGCCGACTGGCACGAGCGCGAGACCTGGGACTTCTTCGGGATCATCTACGACGGTCACCCGGCGCTCACCCGGATCGAGATGCCGGACGACTGGCCCGGCCATCCGCAGCGCAAGGACTACCCGCTGGGCGGCATCCCGGTGGAGTACAAGGGCGCGAGCATCCCGCCGCCAGACACGAGGAGGTCGTACAGCTGATGAGCGAGACCGCTCAGCACGACCCGTCCGTGCACGCCACCGGCGGTGGCGGGGCGCAGGACGGCGACGCCCGGGTGTTCACCGCCTCCGGCGGCGACTGGAGTGACATCGCCGAGGAGGCCGCGAGCCTCGGCGAGGAGCGCATCGTCGTCAACATGGGTCCGCAGCACCCCTCGACCCATGGCGTGCTCCGGCTGATCCTCGAGATCGACGGTGAGACGGTCACCGAGGCCCGGTGCGGCATCGGCTACCTGCACACCGGGATCGAGAAGAACATGGAGTTCCGCAGCTGGACCCAGGGCGTGACCTTCTGCACCCGGATGGACTACCTGACCCCGCTGTTCCAGGAGACCGCCTACTGCCTGGGGATCGAGAAGCTGCTCGGCATCACCGACGACGTGCCGGAACGGGCCAGCGTCATCCGGGTGATGATGATGGAGCTCAACCGCATCAGCTCGCACCTGGTGGCCCTGGCCACGGGCGGGATGGAGATCGGCGCGCTGACGGTCATGACCGTCGGCTTCCGCGAGCGCGAGCGGGTGCTGCAGCTGTTCGAACTGATCACCGGGCTGCGGATGAACCACGCCTACATCCGCCCCGGCGGCCTGGCGCAGGACATCCCGCCGGGCGCGCTCGACCGGGTCCGGGTGACCCTGCCCGACCTGCGCCGCGGGATCGACGATCTGGAGAAGCTGAACAACGAGAACCCGATCGTGCGCGGGCGGCTGGTCGACACCGGCTACCTCGACCTGACCGGGTGCATCGCGCTCGGCATCACCGGCCCGGTGCTGCGGTCGACCGGCCTGCCCCACGACCTGCGCAGGTCGCAGCCGTACTGCGGGTACGAGACCTACGACTTCGAGATCGCCACCTGGGACACCTGTGACGCCTACGGCCGACTGCGGATCCGCATCGAGGAGATGAAGCAGTCGGTGCGGATCGTCGAGCAGTGCATCGAGCGACTGCAGGGGATGGACGGCCAGCCGGTCATGGTGGGCGATGCCAAGATCGCCTGGCCGGCCCAGCTGGCGGTCGGCGGCGACGGCATGGGCAACAGCCTCAACCACATCCGCGAGATCATGGGCAGCTCGATGGAGGCCCTGATCCACCACTTCAAGCTGGTCACCGAGGGCTTCCGGGTGCCGGCCGGCCAGGTGTACCAGGCCGTCGAGTCCGCCCGCGGTGAGCTGGCCTGCCACCTGGTCTCCGACGGCGGAACCCGCCCCTACCGTGCGCACTTCCGTGACCCGTCGTTCGTCAACCTGCAGGCCGTGGCGGCCATGTGCGAGGGATCTCAGATCGCCGACGTGATCGCTGCCGTGGCCTCACTGGACCCCGTCATGGGAGGCGTGGACCGCTGATGTCATTCTCAGCCGAGGCCGGGCAGCGGCTCGCCGCCGATGCCCAGCAGATCATCGCTCGCTACCCGGTGCCCCGCTCGGCCCTGCTGCCGATGCTGCACCTGGTGCAGAGCGAGGAGGGCTTCGTCAGCGCGGACGGCGTCGAGTTCTGCGCCGAGCAACTCGACCTGACCGCGGCCGAGGTGGCCGCCGTCGCCACGTTCTACAGTCAGTACAAGCGGCACCCCAACGGCACCTACACCGTGGGCGTGTGCACCAACACGCTGTGCGCGGTCATGGGCGGCGACGCCATCTTCGAGGAGCTGTCCGAGCACCTGGGCGTGGGTCACGACCAGACCACCGAGGACGGCGCGATCACGCTCGAGCGGGTCGAGTGCAACGCGGGTTGCGACTATGCCCCCGTGGTGATGGTGAACTGGGAGTTCTTCGACAACCAGACCCCCACCACCGCCAAGGACCTGGTCGACGAGCTGCGCGCGGGCCGGGACGTCGCGCCGTCGCGCGGCGCGGCCAAGGTCTGCTCCTTCAAGGAGGTCTCGCGCGTGCTGGCCGGCTTCCCGGACGGCCGGGCGAACGAGGGTGTGCAGGCGGGCGGCCCGACGCTGGAGGGCACCCTGCTCGCCCGGCGCAACAACTGGACGGCGCCCGCGATGGCGGCGCCCGTGCCCGCCGTCCCGGCCGAGCAGGTGGCCGCCGAGACCACCGCCGCCTCGGCCGGGGCCAGCGGCAGCGACGCGCCGTCCGTGCCGGCCGGCACCCGGGAGCGCGCCGGCACGGTGGCCGGCAAGCCCGCCGGCGAGGCCACCCACGGATCGCAGGACAACGGCTCGGCGACCACCCCGCCACCGAAGGAGGGCTGATCGTGGCCACCACGCTGACCCCGGTGCTGAGTGCGCACTGGGACGAGAAGGACTCCTGGACCCTGGCCGCCTACGAGCGCCACGGGGGCTACCGCGGGCTCAGGGCCGCGCTCGCCATGGACCCCTCCGCGGTGATCACCGAGGTCAAGGACTCCGGGTTGCGCGGCCGGGGCGGCGCCGGCTTCCCGACCGGCATGAAGTGGTCCTTCCTGCCCAAGCCGGACGGCGGCCCGCGGTACCTCGTGGTCAACGCCGACGAGTCCGAGCCGGGCACCTGCAAGGACATCCCGCTGATGCTGGCCAACCCGCAGGCGCTGATCGAGGGTGTGATCATCACCAGCTACGCCATCGGGTGCCACAAGGCGTTCATCTACCTGCGCGGCGAGGTCGTGCACGTCTACCGCCGGCTGCTGAACGCGGTCGCCGAGGCGAAGGCCAAGGGCTACCTCGGGGACGACATCCTCGGCTCGGGCTTCGACCTCGACGTGGTCGTGCACGCCGGGGCCGGGGCCTACATCTGCGGCGAGGAGACGGCGCTGCTCGACTCGCTCGAGGGACGGCGCGGCCAACCGCGGCTCAAGCCGCCGTTCCCCGCGGTGGCCGGCCTGTACGCCCGCCCGACCGTGATCAACAACGTGGAGTCGATCGCCAGCGTGCCCGCGATCGTCACCGGCGGCGCCGAGTGGTTCAAGTCCATGGGTACCGAGCGGTCCACCGGCTTCGGCTTCTTCTCCCTGTCGGGTCACGTGACCCGGCCGGGCCAGTACGAGGCCCCCCTGGGGATCACGCTGCGTGAGTTGCTGGCCATGGCCGGCGGTATCCGGGGCGGGCACCAGTTGAAGTTCTGGACGCCGGGCGGATCCTCGACCCCACTGTTCACCGAGGAGCACCTCGACATCCCGCTGGACTTCGAGTCCGTGGGCGCTGCCGGGTCGATGCTGGGCACCCGGGCACTGCAGATCTTCGACGAGACCACCTGCGTGGTGCGCGCGGTCGAGCGCTGGATCGAGTTCTACAAGCACGAGTCGTGCGGCAAGTGCACCCCGTGCCGCGAGGGCAACTACTGGATGGTCCAGGTGCTGCACCGGCTCGAGCGAGGCCAGGGCACCCAGGAGGACCTCGACACCCTGCTGGACATCTGCGACAACCTGCTCGGCCGCTCGTTCTGCGCGCTCGGCGACGGCGCGGCCAGCCCGGTGACGTCGTCCATCAAGTACTTCAAGGACGAGTACCTCCGCCACGTCACCGAAGGCGGTTGCCCGTTCGATCCCGCCCAGTCCGCCCTCTTCCAGGGAGCGCACGCCCGATGACCGTGACCGCGAACCCCCCCGCCGGCGCCGGCTCGTCCGGGCAGCCGCCGGCGGATCTCGTCACGCTCACCATCGACGACACCGAGATCAGCGTCGCCAAGGGCACCCTGATCATCCGGGCCGCCGAGCAGCTCGGGATCGCCATCCCGCGGTTCTGCGATCACCCGCTGCTGGCGCCGGCCGGTGCCTGCCGGCAGTGCCTGGTCGAGGTGGCCATGCCGGGTCCGGACGGCACGCCGCGCCCGATGCCCAAGCCGCAGGCCTCCTGCGCCATGGAGTGCACCAACGGCATGGTGGTGCGCACCCAGAAGACCTCGCCGGTCGCCGAGAAGGCGCAGCGCGGGATCATGGAGTTCCTGCTGGTCAACCACCCGCTGGACTGCCCGGTCTGCGACAAGGGCGGTGAGTGCCCGCTGCAGAACCAGGCGCTGGCCAACGGGCGCAGCGAGAGCCGGTTCGTCGACGTCAAGCGGACCTTCCCCAAGCCGATCCGGATCTCCACCCAGGTGCTGCTCGACCGCGAGCGCTGCATCCTGTGCCAGCGGTGCACCCGCTTCTCCAAGGAGATCGCCGGGGACCCGTTCATCGACCTGCAGATGCGGGGTGCGAACCAGCAGATTGGCACCTTCTCGCCGGATGTCCTGGGCTTCCGCGCCGGTGCCGGCACCGTGGGGGCGGCGGCGACCACCGAGAGCGGTCAGCCCTTCGCCAGCTACTTCTCCGGCAACACCGTGCAGATCTGCCCGGTGGGCGCGCTGACCGGCGCCGCCTACCGGTTCCGGGCGCGCCCGTTCGACCTGGTCTCGACCCCTGGGGTGTGTGAGCACTGCGCCAGCGGGTGCGCGCTGCGGGTGGATCACCGTCGCAACGCGGTGACCCGGCGGTTGGCGCTCGAGGACCCGGCGGTCAACGAGGACTGGAACTGCGACAAGGGCCGCTGGGCGTTCACCTGGACCACTGCCCCGGACCGGATCGAGTACCCGATGGTGCGCGACGCCCAGACCGGTGAGCTACGGGTCGCCTCCTGGCCGGAGGCGCTGGACGTCGCCGCCCGGGGCCTGGCCGCCGCGGCGGCCAACGGCGGGGTCGGGGTTCTGCCCGGTGGGCGGGTGAGCGTCGAGGACGCCTACGCCTACGCCAAGTTCGCCCGGGTCGCCGTGCACACCAACGACATCGACATGCGCGCCCGCCCGCACTCCGCCGAGGAGGCGCACTTCCTGGCCCACGCGGTCGCCGGCCGGGCGATGGGACCCACCTACCGGGAGCTGGAGGCCGCGCCGGCCGTCCTGCTGCTCGCCCTGGAACCCGAGGAGGAGTCGCCGATCGTCTTCCTGCGGTTGCGCAAGGCGGCCACCACCCGGCCCGGCGCCAAGCTGGCCGTGTACTCGGTGGCCCCGTGGGAGAGCCGGGGACTGACCAAGCTCGGTGGCCGCCTGCTGATGTCGGCCCCGGGCACCGAGACCGAGGTGATCTCTGCGATCGCCACCCCCGGCCCGGGGGCGCCGGACGTGGTGAGCGAGGCCTCGCAGGCCCTGCGCAGCATGGGGGCGGTGATCCTGGTCGGGGAGCGCCTGGCCGCCGTCCCCGGGGCCCTGACCGCAGCCCTCGACCTGGCCAAGGCGACCGGTGCCCGGCTGGCCTGGGTGCCGCGGCGCGCCGGCGAGCGCGGGGCGATCGAGGCCGGTGCGATGCCGAACCTGCTGCCCGGCGGGCGTCCGGTGAACGACCCGACCGCCCGCGTCGACCTGGCGGCCGCCTGGGACGTGCCCGGGTTGCCGAGTGCGGTGGGCCGGGACGCCTCCGGCATCGTGGCCGCCGCCGCCAGAGGCGAGTTGGCCGGACTGCTGGTCGGCGGCGTCGACCCTCGTGACCTGCCCCGGCCCGACCTGGCCCGCAAGGCGCTGGACACGGTGGGCTTCCTGGTCAGCCTGGAGGTCCGCAGCAGCGAGGTCACCCAGCGGGCGGACGTCGTCCTGCCGGTGGCCCCGATCACCCAGAAGGCCGGCACCTTCGTGAACTGGGAGGGCCGCTGGCGCCCGTTCGAGCGGGCCCTGCCCGGCGCTGCGTTGTCGGACTTCCGGGTGCTCGACATGCTGGCCGACGCCATGGACACCCCGCTGGGGCTGCGCAGCGTCGAGCAGGTTCGCGGGGAGTTCGGCGCGATCGAGGCCTGGGACGGGCTGCACGCGCCGTCCCCGGTGGTCCACCCCGCCGCCCCTCCGGCCCCGGCGGCCGGGACGGCGGCGCTGGCCACCTGGCCGATGCTGTTGGACGCCGGGCGGTTGCAGGACGGCGAGGCACACCTGGCGGGCACCGCTCATCGCGCGGTGGCCCGGATGTCGGCGGCCACCGCGGCCGAGAACGGCCTCGGCGACGGCGACGACGTGACCGTCTCGACCGACGCCGGGTGGGTCACGGTGCCGGTGGTGGTCACCGAGATGCCCGACCGGGTGGTCTGGTTGCCGACCAACTCGCCGGGCTGCACGGTGCGCGCCGATCTGGGCGTCGATGCCGGTGCGGTGGTGTCCATCCGGGCGACCGGATCGAACGCAGGGACGGGTGAGCACGCGTGAGCCTCCTGGCACAGGGCGTCCTGGCGGCCGAGAACCCGGTCGCCGACTTCGGCAACGACAACGGGTGGGTGGTCTTCGGGAAGGCGTTGTTCATCTTCGTCTTCCTGGTGCTGCTCACGCTGTTGACGATCTGGGGTGAGCGGCGGGTCGTGGCCCGCATGCAGTCCCGGCCGGGGCCGAACCGGGTCGGCCCGTTCGGGCTGATCCAGGGTCTGGCCGACGGGGTCAAGCTGGCCCTCAAGGAGGACGTCATCCCGAAGGCGGTCGACAAGCTCGTCTTCGTCCTGGCGCCGATCATCTCGGCGATCACCTGCTTCGTGGCCTTCTCGGTGATCCCGTTCGGTCCGGCGGCACGCATCCCCTTCACCGACATCGTGACCCCGCTCCAGCTCACCGACCTGCCGGTGGCCGTGCTGTTCGTGCTGGCGGTCGCGGCCGTCGGGGTGTACGGCATCGTGCTGGCCGGATGGTCCTCCGGCTCGACCTATCCGCTGCTCGGCGGACTGCGGTCCTCGGCCCAGGTGATCTCCTACGAGATCGCGATGGGGCTGGCCCTGATCAGCGTCTTCCTCTATGCCGGGTCGATGTCCACCTCCTCGATCGTCGCCGCGCAGGAGCACGGCGTCGTCCGGGAGATCTTCGGGCTGGACCTCACCATGCCGGCCTGGTTCGCCGTCCAACTGCCGGTCGCGTTCGTGATCTACGTGATCGCCATGGTGGGCGAGACCAACCGGGCGCCGTTCGACCTGCCCGAGGCCGAGGGGGAGCTGGTCGGTGGGTTCCACACCGAGTACTCCTCGCTGAAGTTCGCCCTGTTCTTCCTGGCCGAGTACATCAACATGATCACGGTCTCCGCGATCGCGACCACGCTGTTCCTGGGTGGCTGGCGCGCGCCGTGGCCGCTGTCGGCGATCGGCGGCGGGATGTTGAACGAGGGCTGGTGGCCGATGCTCTGGTTCATCGGCAAGCTGCTCGGCTTCATCTTCTTCTTCATCTGGCTGCGCGGCACCCTGCCCCGGCTGCGCTACGACCAGTTCATGCGCTTCGGCTGGAAGGTGCTGATCCCGGTCGCGCTGGTCTGGATCGTCGCGGTGGCGTGCTGGCGGGCCGCCAACTCGGCCACCATCGCGGCCGACGGCACCACCCGGATCGTGCTGATCGCCGTCGGGATCGCCCTGCTGTTCGCGATCTTCGGTGCACTGATCACCGGGATCGATCGGGCCGACCGGCGAGATGCCGCCCGCCACGAGACCCCGCCTGACGAGGTGGACCCGTTCGCCGGGGGCTTCCCGGTGCCACCGCTGCCCGGGCAGCGCCTGATCCGCAGCAACGGAATCGGCAACGGTCGCGACGACGACGCCCGCCGGCCCGCCCTGGCCGCTGCAGGTGAGGCTGACGAGGAGGTTCACGGTGGCTGATCGCAGCACCGACGAGGGGGTGGCCGACCCGCGTCGCCGGGGTGGCCTGCGCGACGCGGTCGCCGGGTTCGGCGTGACCTTCAAGGAGATGTTCCGCAAGCCGGTCACGGAGTACTACCCGGAGGAGAAGGTCCCCACCCAGCCGCGCTTTCACGGGCGGCACCAGCTCAACCGGCACCCCGACGGGCTGGAGAAGTGCATCGGGTGCGAACTGTGTGCCTGGGCCTGCCCGGCGGACGCGATCTACGTCGAGGGCGCGGACAACACCGAGGAGGAGCGCTACTCCCCGGGTGAGCGCTACGGGCGCGTCTACCAGATCAACTACCTGCGCTGCATCTTCTGCGGGTTGTGCATCGAGGCGTGCCCGACCCGTGCGCTGACCATGACCAACGAGTACGAGCTCGCCGGACGCAGCCGCGCCGAGATGATCTACGAGAAGACAGACCTCCTGGGTCCGATGCTCGACGGGATGCTCGAGGCCCCGCACCCGATGGTGCCCGGCACCGAGGAACGCGACTACTACCAGGGGTCGGTGACCGGTGCCGTGGCCGAGCAGCGGGACTGGGTTGCCGCGCGCCGGGGCGAGGACGACCCGGCGTCCGCATCGAGCGAGAATGCCGAGGTGACCCCGTGAGCGGCGGTGAGGCAGCCCTCTTCTGGGTGGTGGCCCCCTTGATGGTGCTCGGTGGCATCGGGCTGCTGTTCGCCAAGAAGGCAGTGCACGCAGCCCTGTGCATGGCCTTGATCATGGTGTGCCTCGGGATCACCTACTTCGCCCAGCAGGCCCCCTTCCTGGGCGGGGTGCAGATCTTCGTCTACACCGGCGCGGTCATGATGCTGTTCCTGTTCGTGCTGATGCTGGTCGGTGTCGACTCCTCGGACTCCCTGATCGAGACCATCAAGGGCCAGCGGGTGGCGGCCGCCCTGCTCGGCCTCGGGCTGGTGATCGTCCTGGCTGCGGCCCTCGCCGGCGTGCGCTTCGGTCAGCCGGCCGGGCTCGACACGGTCAACGCCGAGGGCAACATCGGTGCCCTGGCGGGCGGCATCTTCGGCACCTACGTCTTCGCGTTCGAGGTCACCGGCGCCCTGCTGATCACCGCTGCCCTGGGCGCGATGATCCTGGCCCACCGCGAGCGGCTGGTGCCCAAGCCCACCCAGCGCGAGCTCGCCGAGCGCCGGATCCGCGAGGGCGCGGTCAAGGCCCCGCTGCCGGCCCCCGGCGTGTTCGCCCGGCACAACGCGGTCGACACCCCGGCGCTGCTGCCCGACGGCACGCCCAGCGAGCTGTCGGTCTCGCGGGTGCTCACCGCCCGCGGGCAGATGCGCCCGACGTCCGAGCGGGCCGGTGAGGTCTCCACCGTGCTCGCCGAGATGCAGGACCCGTTCGACCTCACTCCCGACGAGTCGGCCGGAAAGGCTGAGGACCGATGACCCTCTCCTGGTGGTTGTACCTGTCCGCGGTCCTGTTCTCGATCGGGGCGACCACGGTGCTGGTGCGGCGCAACGCGATCATCGTCTTCATGGGTGTCGAGCTGATGCTCAACGCCACCAATCTGGCCTTCGTCACCTTCGCCCGCATGCACGGGGACATCAGCGGTCAGGTGGTCGCCCTGTTCGTGATGCTGGTCGCGGCGGCCGAGGTGGTGGTCGGGCTGGCGATCATCATGGCGATCTTCCGGACCCGCCGCTCGGCCTCGGTCGACGACGCCAACCTGCTGAAGTACTGAGAGGCGGATCGTGAACCAGGCGAGCGCGACGATCACGCGAGGAACGAGCGTTGAGGAGTGCGAGCAATGACACCGCTACTCGCGGAAGGCACGACCCGCGCGGCGATCGGGGCGGCCGAGGGTGCACTCCAGCAGGGAGCGTGGTTGCTCGTTGCCCTGCCGCTGGCGGGCGCGGCCCTGCTGCTGCTGGGCGGTCGCCGGACGGACGCCTGGGGGCACTGGCTCGCGGTTGCGGCCTCGTGGGGTGCGTTCGTCTACGGCGCCCTGCTGTTCCTCGACCTGCGCTCGCTGGCCCCCGAGGAGCGGGTCCGTGACCTGACCCTGTTCAGCTGGATGCCGGCCGGTGGGTTCCAGCTGGACGCCGGGTTGCTGCTCGACCCGCTCTCGCTGGCCTTCGTGCTGCTGATCACGTTCGTCGGGTCGCTGATCCACGTGTACTCCGTGGCCTACATGGAGCACGACGACGATCGCCGCCGGTTCTTCGCCTACCTGAACCTGTTCGTGGCCTCCATGCTGCTGCTGGTGCTGGCCAACTCCTACGCCCTGCTCTACGTGGGCTGGGAGGGCGTCGGCCTGGCCTCCTACCTGCTGATCGGCTTCTGGAACCACAACCCGGTCTACGCGACCGCGGCCAAGAAGGCCTTCGTGATGAACCGGGTGGGTGACTTCGGGCTCTCGGTGGCAATCATGATCATGTTCGCCACCTTCGGCACGGTCACCTACGCCGGGGTGCTGCCGAACGCCGGCGAGGGCTCGACGAATGCCATGACCTGGATCGGGCTGGCCCTGTTGCTCGGCGCCTGCGGCAAGTCGGCGCAGTTCCCGCTGCAGGCCTGGCTGGGGGACGCGATGGCGGGCCCGACGCCGGTCTCGGCCCTGATCCACGCGGCGACCATGGTCACCGCCGGGGTCTACCTGGTGGTGCGCAGCGGCCCGATCTACGAGGCGGCCCCCACCGCCCAACTGGCCGTGGTGATCGTGGGTGCGGTGACGCTGCTGTTCGGGGCGATCGTCGGCTGCGCCAAGGACGACATCAAGAAGGCGCTCGCGGCGTCCACGATGAGCCAGATCGGCTACATGATGCTGGCCGCCGGGCTGGGCGGCATCGGCTACGTGTTCGCGATCATGCACCTGCTCACCCACGGCTTCTTCAAGGCCGGCATGTTCCTCGGCGCCGGCTCGGTGATGCACGGCATGAACGACTCGGTCGAGATGCGCCGCTACGGCGCGCTGTCCGGGGCGATGAAGACCACGTGGGCGACCTTCGGGTTGGGCTGGTTGGCGATCCTGGGAGTACCCCCGTTCTCCGGGTTCTTCAGCAAGGACGGCATCATCGAGACCGCCTTCGCCACTGGTGAGGGCTGGCGTCCGTGGGTGTTCGGCATGGCCACCCTGATCGGCGCCGGGATCACCGCCTTCTACATGTCGCGGCTGTTCTTCATGACCTTCCAGGGTCGCAAGCGCTGGCCGGCCGAGGCCCACCCGCACGAATCACCGTCGCTGATGACCGTCCCGATGATCATCCTGGCCGTCGGGTCGGTCGCCCTGGGCGGGTTCCTGTTCGTCGGGGGCCGCTTCCACGACTGGCTCGAGCCGGTGACCGGTGCCGTCGAGGAGCACCACCCGGTGATCGCCAAGTACCCGCTGATGGGGCTGACCCTGGTGCTGGTGGCCGTGGGGGTGGCGCTCGCCTGGCGGCAGTACTGGCAGGCCGAGGTGCCGCAGACCGCCCCGCGCGGGTCGTGGATCACCCGGGCCGCCCGCAAGGATCTCTACCAGGACGACGTCAACGAGGCAGTGTTCATGCGCCCGGGTCAGTACCTGACCCGTTCGCTGGTGTTCACCGACACCAAGGGCGTCGACGGTGCCGTTGGGGGGCTGGCGGCGGCGGTCGGCGGGCTGGGTGGCCGGTTGCGGCGCTGGCAGTCGGGCCTGGTGCGCACCTACGCGGCGTCCATGCTGGCCGGGGTCGTGGTCCTGCTGCTCGGGGTGCTGGCGGTGCGCGGGTGATGGCGGGGTCGACCGTGGGTTCGAGGATGGCGCTGGTGGAGAGAGGGAAGGTCTGACATGCCCTGGCTGACCATCATGGGTCTGCTCCCGCTGCTCGGGGCGGTGATCGTCTGGGCGCTGCCGAACGGGCGCGACCAGCTCGCCCGGGCGATCGCGCTGATCACCTCGCTGGCCGTGCTCGGCCTGGGGCTCGGCCTGGCGATCGGCTTCGACGTGAGCAGCGCCGGGCTGTACCAGTACGCCGAGAACTACCGCTGGATCCCGCAGATCGGGGCCAGTTACGCAGTGGGCGTGGACGGCATCGCGCTGGTCATGGTTCTGCTGTCGGCGATCCTGGTGCCGGTCTGCGTGCTCGCCGCGTGGAACGAGTACCGGGGCAACGCGGCCCGCAACTTCTTCGCCCTGATCCTGGTGCTCGAGACGTTCATGATCGGCGTGTTCGCCGCCCGGGACGTGTTCCTGTTCTACGTCTTCTTCGAGGCCATGCTGATCCCGGTCTACTTCCTGATCGGGCAGTTCGGTGGGGCCCAGCGTCGCTACGCGGCGGTGAAGTTCCTGCTGTACAGCCTGCTGGGTGGCCTGGTGATGCTGGTCGCCGTCATCGCCCTCTATCACCAGGGACCCGGCGGTGAGCAGGGCTTCCTGACCGGCAGCCTGACCGGCGTCTTCGCCGCGGACGCCGCGGGCGCCGTCCCGGTGATGGCCGAGCGGTTGATGTTCCTGGGCTTCTTCCTCGCCTTCGCGATCAAGGCCCCGATGTGGCCGGTGCACACCTGGCTGCCGGACGCCGCGAGCGAGGCCCCGCCGGCGGTCTCGGTGCTGCTGGTCGGCGTCCTGGACAAGGTCGGCACCTTCGGCATGATCACGCTGTGCCTGCCGCTGTTCCCGAACGCCAGCCGCTGGGCCGCCCCGGTGATCATGGTGTTCGCGGTGATCTCGGTCCTCTACGGCGCGCTGCTGGCCATCGGCCAGAGCAACCTGATGCGACTGATCGCCTACACCTCGATCTCGCACTTCGGCTTCATCGTGCTCGGGGTGTTCGCGATGACCACCACCGGGCAGTCGGGGTCGGCGCTGTACATGGTCAACCACGGGTTCTCGACCGCCGCCCTGTTCCTGGTCGCCGGCATGCTGATCTCCCGGCGGGGTTCGTCCACCATCGGCGATTTCGGCGGCCTCCAGCGGTCCACGCCGGTGCTGGCGGGAGCCTTCCTGCTCGCAGGTCTGTCCTCGCTGGCCCTGCCCGGGCTGTCCAGCTTCATCAGCGAGTTCCTGGTGCTGGTGGGCACCTATCAGCGCTACCCGGTGGTGGCGATCGTGTCCACCCTGGGGATCATCCTGGCCGCCCTGTACATCCTGATCACCTATCAGCGGATGTTCACCGGTCCCAAGCAGGAGTTCGCCTCGGCCTGGCGCGACCTCGACTCGCGGGAGATGTGGGTCGTCGCGCCGCTGGTGGCGGTCATCATCGCGCTGGGCTTCTACCCCAAGCCGGTGCTGGACGTCCTGACCCCCGCGGTCGACCGGACGATGCAGCAGGTGCAGCAGGTTGATCCCGATCCGGCAGTGCAGATCGCCGAAGGAGCCACCCCGTGACCCCCCTGCTGTCCGTCCCCGTCGCGGCCGACTTCGTGGCCCCGACGGTGGACTACGTTGCCGTCCTGCCGATGTTGATCGTCTTCGGAGCGGCCATCGTGGCGGTGCTGGTCGAGGCGTTCGCGCCGCGCGCCAGCCGGTTCTCGATCCAGGTCGGGGTCGCGCTGGTCGGTCTGATCGCCGCCCTGGGAGCCGTCGGCAAGCTGATCGTGGACGGCACCCGGGTCGAGACCGCCGGGATCCCCGCGGCCGACGGGACCCTGGCGGCATCGATCGTGATCGACGGACCGGCGATCTTCCTCCAGGGCACGATCCTCGCCCTGTCGATCCTCGCCGTGCTGACCATGACCGAGCGCAGCACGGACGGCGGGGCCTTCACCCCGCAGGCCTCGGCCGTGCCGGGATCGCCGGGCGAGGGAGCCGCGCGCCGGGTCGGGCTGGTGCAGTCCGAGGTGTTCCCGCTGATGCTGTTCTCGGTCGGCGGGATGCTGATGTTCCCGGCCTCGAACGACCTGCTGACCATGTTCGTCGCGCTCGAGGTCTTCTCCCTGCCGCTGTACCTGCTCTGCGGGTTGGCCCGTCGCCGCCGGCTGTTGTCGCAGGAGGCGAGCCTGAAGTACTTCCTGCTGGGCGCCTTCTCCTCGGCGTTCTTCCTGTACGGCGCCGCGCTGCTGTACGGCTTCGCCGAGTCGGTGCGCCTGGCCGACATCGCCGCGGCGATCACCGGCACCGGCCGGCCGGCCGTGGTCGGTCAGGACGGGCTGCTGCTGCTCGGGATCGCCCTGCTGGCCGTGGGTCTGCTGTTCAAGGTCGGTGCGGCTCCCTTCCACATCTGGACCCCCGACGTCTACCAGGGCGCACCGACGCCGGTCACCGGCTTCATGGCGGCGTGCACCAAGGTGGCAGCGTTCGGCGCCATGCTCCGGGTGGTGTATGTGGCCCTGCCCGGGGCTCGCTGGGACTTCATGCCCGCGTTGTGGGGCGTGGCCATCCTGACCATGGTGGTCGGGTCGGTGATCGCCATCGTGCAGACCGACGTCAAGCGGATGCTCGCCTACTCCTCGATCGCCCACGCCGGCTTCCTGATGACCGGTGTGCTCGCGATCGACAAGATCGGCATCTCGGGCGTGCTGTTCTACCTGTTCGTCTACGGCTTCACCACGATCGGTGCGTTCGCCCTGGTCTCACTGGTGCGCGACGCCGGGGAGGACGGCGTGGGTGGCGAGGCGACGCACCTGTCGCAGTGGGCCGGACTGGGCAAGCGTCACCCGATGGCGGCCGGTGCCTTTACGCTGTTCCTGCTGGCGATGGCGGGGATCCCGCTGACCAGCGGCTTCATGGGCAAGTACGCGGTCTTCTCCGCGGCGGTCAGCAACGGCGCCTGGGTTCTGGCGTTGATCGGCGTGCTGGCGAGCGCGGTGGCGGCGTTCTTCTACGTCCGGGTGATCGTGCTGATGTACTTCAGCGAGCCGAGTGGGTCGGCCTCTGTGGTGGCCACGCCGGGCGTGGGTACCCTGTTCGCGATCCTGTTGTCGGTGGTGGTCACGATCGTGCTGGGTATCGCCCCGACGGTTCTGTTCGGCCCGGCCGAGGCAGCCTCGCTGTTCCTGCCCTGAGGCCGAGTGGTCCCACGTCCTCGACCTGAAGGCACCATGACCCCCGATCTCCCGACGCCGGTCACCGCAGCCCTCGACCTACCCTTGGCTGCGGCTGCCCTGGACGCCGAGGTCCGGGCCGGGCTGGAGGTCGTGGAGCGGCGCCTGCACGGCGCCGTCCAGCAGGTCGACCCGCTGGCGGACGACGCGGCGCGCCACCTCGTCCGGGCCGGGGGCAAGCGCTCACGGCCGATGCTCACCCTGCTGGCGGCGCACCTGGGGGACTCTCGACGACCCGAGGTGGTCGAGGCGGCCATCGTGGTCGAGCTGACCCACCTGGCAACGCTCTACCACGACGATGTGATGGACGGCGCCGAGCGTCGGCGCGGGGCACCCAGCGTGCACGCGCGCTGGGGCAACACGGTGGCGATCCTGACCGGTGACCTGCTGTTCGCGCGGGCCTCGACGATCGTCGCGGCGCTCGGCCCGGAGGCGGTGCGGATCCAGGCGGAGACCTTCGAGCGGCTCTGCCTGGGGCAGTTGCACGAGACCATCGGCCCGCGCGAGGGGGAGGATCCGGTCGAGCACTACCTCACGGTGCTGGCGGACAAGACCGGGTCACTGATCGCCACCTCGGCCCGCTTCGGCGCCATGTTCGCCGGGTGCTCGGCCGACGTCCAGAAGGTGCTCACCACCTACGGGGAGAAGGTCGGTGTCGCCTTCCAGCTGGCCGACGACGTGATCGACCTGTCCAGCGACGCGGCAACCACGGGCAAGACCCCGGGGACCGACCTGCGCGAGCACGTGCCCACCCTGCCGGTCCTGCTGCTGCGCCGGGCCGTCCGCGAGGCCGAGGCGCGCGGCCAGGCAGGCCCGGGGGCGCTCGGGTCGTCGGCGGAGTCGGTGTCGCTGCTGGCGGCGCTGGACGGCGATCTGTCGGACGACGCCGCGTTGGCCGACGTGCTCGCCCGGCTGGCGGCCCACCCGGTGACCGCGCTCGCCCGGGCCGAGGCCGCCCGGTGGGCGGAGGAGGCGGTCGAGGCCCTGCAGACCCTGGAGCCCTCACCGGCCCGGGACGCGTTGCGTGACTTCGCCACCGCTGTGGTGGCCCGAACCTCCTGACCGTCTCGCTGACCCCCGGGCAACGGTGATCAGGCGAGATGGGGGGTCCTGAGGGGCGGCAGCTCGCCGGAACCGCGCTCGATCAGCCGGGTGGCGATCACCTCGACCCGCCAGGGTGAGTCGTCGCCGTCCAGCCGGGCGAACAGCAGCTCGGCGGTGCGGTGCCCGATCTCCTGTGGGTCCTGGGCCACGACCGTCACGGCGGGCTGGAGCAGGTCCGCCAGCTCGAAATCGTCGAAGCCGACCAGGGCCACCTGGTGCTGCATGCCCGCATCCCTCAGCGCGCGGAGCGCGCCGATGGTGACCAGATTCTGTGCGGCGAAGATGGCCGTCGGGGGATCGGGAAGCCCCAGCAGCCGGACGACGGCCGCGTCGGCGGCGTCCATGGTGTCCAGATCCTTGATCACCAGCTCTGGCTCGACCGTCAGGCCCGCCTCGGCCATGGCGGCCAGGAAGCCCTCGTAGCGCTGTTCCTCGGTGGCGATCCACGAGCGGTCACCCAGGAAGGCGATCCGGCGGTGACCGTGCGCGATCAGGTGGGCCACGCCGTCCCGGGCGCCCTGCTCGTTGTCCGCCAGGACCACATCGGCCTCCAGCCGAGCGGGCGCGCGGTCGACGAAGACCATGGCCACTCCGGCTCGCCGCTCGAGCATGAGGTAGCCGTGGTCCTCCCCGGTGGGCATGATGATCAGCCCGTCGACGCGGCGGGAGGAGAAGGCGGTGACCAGCTCCCGCTCGCGGTCAGCAGTCTCGTCCACGCTGCCGGACAGCACCGCCACCCCGCGCGCACGGGCGATGTCCTCGACCGCTCGGTGCAAGGCGGCCGAGAACGGGTTGGCGAGGTCCTGCAGGACCAGCCCGATGGTGGCCGTCTTGCCATCGGCCCGGCGCAGGCTCCGGGCGCCCAGGTTGGGCCGGAAGTCGAGTTCGGCGGCAGCCGCCTCCACCCGCTGGACCAGCGTCGCCGAGACCCCCGGCTCGCGATTGACCACCCGGGAGACGGTCTTGAGGCTGACCCCGGCCAACGCAGCGACATCACGCATGGTCGCCCGGTGCCGGGACATGGCTGAGACCGGCCGCGGGTCTGTCCCCGAGCCAGGTAACGGTGTCATCACGGTCGCCCTCCGCCGGTCCCATCGTCCTTGACGGTGCGGTGGGACGAGGTTACAACTGTCCCGACAACGATGTCAGCCACGTCACAGCCGCGTGTCGACACGGTTTCGACGGGTCTGGCTCAGCTCACCCGAATCGAAGGAATCACATGACTCGCAGCAGCGTTCGACAGCTCTCGCTGGTCGGAACAGGCCTCGCCGCAGCGATGCTCCTCGCCGCGTGTGGCGGTGGATCGAGCACCAGCACCGAGACCAGCTCCGCGGCCGGCGGCGCCAGTTCGGCGGCCGGCGGCGGCGACAAGATCGCCGTGTCGCTGATCACCAAGGACTCGACCAACCCGTTCTTCGTCGCCATGCAGGAGGGCGCGAAGAAGGCCGGCGAGGCCAACGGCGTCGACATCACGACTGCCTCCGGCAAGGCCGAGGGTGACGACGACGGCCAGATCAAGGCCATCGAGAGCGCCATCGCCAGCAAGCAGAAGGGCATCCTGATCACGCCGATGTCCACCGGCGTCAACGACGCGATCAAGAAGGCCCGCGACGCCGGCCTGTTCGTGATCGCTCTCGACACCCCCACCGACCCGCCGGACGCGGTGGACATCACCTTCGCGACCGACAACCGCGAGGCGGGCAAGCTGATCGGGCAGTACACCGCCGCGAAGCTGAACGGCCAGAAGGCGGTCATCGCGCTGCTGGACATCTTCGACGACAAGATCGTCTCGGTGGACTACAACCGTGACCAGGGCTTCCTCGAGGGCATGGGGATTCCCGTCGGTGACCCGAAGAAGAACGGCGACGAGGCCAAGACCGGCAAGTACACCGGTGGCAAGGGTGGCGACTACGAGATCGTCGGCAACGAGGCCACCGGCGCCAACGAGGAGGGCGGCCAGAAGGGTCTCGAGCAGCTGCTCGCCAAGAACCCCAACATCAACGTGATCTACACGATCAACGAGCCGACCGCGGCCGGTGCCGCAGCGGCCATGGAGGCCAAGGGCAAGAAGCCCGAGGACTACATCATGGTCTCGGTCGACGGCGGCAAGGCCGGTGTCCAGGATGTCGGCGACGGCATCATCGACGCCACCTCGCAGCAGTACCCGTTGAAGATGGCCGAGCTCGGCGTCAAGGCGATCAAGGACTACGCGACCAACGGCACCAAGCCGACCGTGTCCGCGGGCCTGGACTTCTTCAACACCGGCGTGGCACTAATCGCCAAGGAGCCCGTTGCGGGTGTGGAGAGCAAGGACGTGCAGTACGGCCTCGACAACTCGTGGGGCTGATCGGCTCGGCTGAGCCGGCACCGCATCTCGACACGATGATCGCGGGATGACATGGGTGGGGGCGGCCAGGTGTGGTCGCCCCCACTGTCATGTCCGCCACGATGGTCTGATCCGGCACGATGCGACACCAACCCCTGACATGCACGACCGATTCGGAAAGGCGGCACGGTGGTGAGTGAGACCACGGCGACCAGCGCCGGGTACGACGCCGCCGAGGAGTTCCTCGGCCGACAGAGCGGGCTCCAACGCCTGCAGACGATCCTCCACGGCTATCCGTGGCTGAGCCCGGCCTCGGTGCTCGTGGTGGCCACGTTGATCTTCGCCTTCGTGGCTCCCAACTTCGCCACCCTGGGCAACTTCGGCACCATCACCCAGCAGACCGCCGTCATCGGCACCCTGGCGATCGGGCAGACCCTGATCATCCTGACCGCCGGCATCGACCTGTCCTGTGGCGCGATCATGGTCTTCACCTCGATGGTGATCGCCAAGACGGCGATGGAGAGCGATCTCAACCTGCCCGGCGGGCTGGCGCTGCTGCTGGGCCTGGTGGTCGGCGGGCTCGCGGGCTTCGCCAACGGCTTGCTGATCACCCGGCTGAACCTGCCGCCGTTCATCGTCACCCTGGGAACGCTGGGCATCTTCACCTCGCTGACCCTGCTGTACGCGACGGGTCGCACGGTCCGTAACCGTGAGCTGGCCCCCGAACTGAAGTGGCTGGGCAAGGGCCTGGACCTGGGCGGGTTCACCATCACCACCGGGGTGTTGGTGATGCTGGGCCTGTACGCCGTGTTCGCCTACGTCCTGCGGTACACCGCCTGGGGCAGTCACGTCTACGCGGTCGGTGACGACCCGGACGCCGCGCGCCTGGCCGGTATCCAGGTCAACAAGGTGCTGCTCAGCGTCTACACCGTGGCCGGGTTCATCTTCGCGATCGCCGCCTGGGTGCTGATCGGGCGGGTCAACGCGGCCAGTCCGAACTCCGGTATCGACGCCAACCTCGACTCGATCACCGCCGTCGTGATCGGTGGGACCAGCCTGTTCGGTGGTCGCGGGCGCGTCGTCGGCACCCTGATCGGTGCCCTGATCGTCTCGGTGGTCGAGAGCGGGCTGAGCATCGCCGGCCTCGACCAGGCCTACAAGCGACTGGCCATCGGCATGCTGATCATCATCGCCGTGGCCGCCGACCAGTGGATCCGGAGGGCCCGGGCATGAGCACCCAGACCGAGATGTCCAGTGAGCTGAGCAAGCTGACCCCGGTGCTCGAGGGCATCGGCCTGGTCAAGACCTATGGGCGCGTGGTCGCCCTGGACGGTGCGGACTTCGCCCTGTACCCGGGCGAGGTGCTGGCCGTGATCGGGGACAACGGGGCCGGCAAGTCCAGCATGATCAAGGCTCTGTCGGGTGCCGAGGTCCCGGACCGGGGCACCGTCAAGCTGGACGGGCAGGAGGTCACCTTCACCCGGCCGGGTGACGCCAAGGCCGCCGGCATCGAGACCGTGTACCAGACCCTGGCGGTCTCGCCGGCTCTGGACATCGCCACCAACATGTTCCTCGGTCGCGAGGAGCGCAAGGCGGGCGTGCTCGGCTCGGTGTTCCGGATGCTGGACGGCTCCGGCATGCGCCGCAAGGCCAAGGAGCAGATGAGCAGCCTCGGCATCGGCACCCTGCAGAACATGGGGCAGTCCGTCGAGACCCTCTCCGGTGGTCAGCGTCAGGCAGTCTCGGTGGCCCGGGCGGCGGCCTTCGGCCACAAGGTGATCATCCTGGACGAGCCGACCGCCGCGCTCGGCGTCCGGGAGTCGGCCCAGGTGCTGCAGCTGATCAAGAACCTGCGCGACAAGGGAATGCCCGTCATCCTGATCTCGCACAACATGCCGCAGGTCTTCGAGGTGGCCGACCGGATCCACGTCCAGCGGCTCGGCAAGCGTGGTGCCGTGATCACCCCCCAGACGGTGACCATCACCGATGTCGTGGCGATCATGACCGGAGCCCTCCAGGTACCCGTCGAGGAGCAGACCCTCGGCCCGGTCCGGGTGCCGGCCAAGACCGCTGGCCCCATCAAGACCGGCCTCGAGGAAGCCGCCGGCTGACCCCCCACCTCGAAACCTGCTCATGCTCCCTGGCTGACCGCTCCTGCTCCGCTGATGACGCCTGATAACGATGTTATCGGCGATCTGGTGCGCAGCTGGGGAGCATGAGCGGGTTGGGGGAGGCGGTGGAGGCGGTGGAGGCGGGTCAGAGGTCGGGCAGGCCCTGGCCGACCGGTGGCGCGATCCCGGCGGTGTCGGCGCGCGACTTGCTCGGCTGCACCCGCTTGGGCTCGCCGGGCATCTTCGGGTAGTTCGGCGGATAGGGCAGATCGCCGAGCCCTCCCGCATCGTCACGTTCCGCCAGTTCGAGCAACGGCTCCAGGGAGTGGGCGACATCGTCCAGGGCCGCCATCGGGTCACCGCGTCGGGCCAGCAGGGCGGGGACTGTCGCGATGGTCAGGTCGTCCGGCTCGGCGTCGCCGAGTTCGGCCCAGGTCAGCGGGGTCGAAACGGTGGCTCGCGGAGTCCTGCGGGCGGAATAGGCCGAGGCGATGGTCCGGTCACGCGCGTTCTGGTTGTAGTCGATGAAGATCTGTTCACCGCGCTGCTCCTTCCACCAGGCGGTGGTCACCGAACCGCCGGCCCGACGCTCGATCTGACGAGCCAGGGCGATGGCTGCGCGGCGCACCTCGACGAACGTCCACCGCGGCTCGATCCGCAGGTAGATGTGGATCCCGCGCCCGCCGCTGGTCTTGGGGAAGCCGCGGTACCCGTACTCCTCGAGCAATGGCCGGACGACGTCGCGCGCCACCGCGCGCGCCTCCCCGAAGCCGGTGCCCGGCTGGGGATCGAGGTCGATCCGCAGCTCGTCGGGGTGGTCAACATCGGCGCACCGGGCGTGCCACGGGTGGAACGTGACGGTGCCCAGGTTGGCTGCCCACACGACGTCCGCCGGCTTGACCACCTTCAGCGCATCGGCCCAGCGGCCCGACGGAAAGGTCACCCGGCAGGACTCGATGTGACCCGGAACCCCCTTGGTGGGAAGGCGCTTCTGGTAGACCTCCTCACCCTCGATCCCGTCCGGGAAGCGTTGCAGGTAGGTCGGCCGGTTCCGCAGGGCGGTGACCAGCGGAGTGCCGGTCATGGTCGCCACGGTGCGGTAGTACTCCACCAGGTGCCGCTTGGTGCCCTGCGTACCCAGGGCGGGAAAGTAGATCTTGTCAGGGCTGGTGAGCCGCACCGGGACCCCGGCTACGTCCAGTTCCTCGGCGGGCGAGGCCACGCTCAGGTGTCGAGGTCGTCGAGGCTCGCCGCGGCGAGGATGGCTGCGACAGCGGACTTCTCGCCAGCGATGGCCAGCCGGTGGGCCAGGTGGGGGACGCGACTGTCGGCTCCGAAGCGTGCCGTGAGCAGTTCAGCCAGCACTGCCGACTCGCCTTCGACGCGCCCCTCGACTCGCCCCTCGACTCGGCCCTCGACTCGGCCCTCGTCACGACCCTTGGCCCGGCCTCGCTGGGCGATGACTCGGCCGGCGTCGGTGCCCT
Source organism: Kineosporiaceae bacterium (assembly GCA_016794595.1). Classification (GTDB taxonomy): domain Bacteria; phylum Actinomycetota; class Actinomycetes; order Actinomycetales; family Kineosporiaceae; genus JADJPO01. The sequence goes on along the minus strand of JAEUJN010000106.1, from coordinate 53,738 downwards.
CGAGACTGATCGGCATCGCGGCCTCCCTTCCGACTGCTTCGATGGTAGCCGCGTCCAGGTGGATCGCAGCCAGGACGGCGGCGACGTCGACCAGCCGTCGGGCCTGTTCGGGGGCGGCCCCAGCGTGAATCACGTCGAGCGCCCGGCGCAGGATCGCAGGCCTGTCCCGGGAGCGTTTGACAGCCCCGAGACTGGCCAGCGGGGCGAGGGCGACCTGGCTCAGCAGCTCGTCGGGATCCTGGCGACGCAGGTAGGTGACCTCGAATCGGGCGAAGAACCGGTCGCCGTCGGACAGTTCGTCACGAACCGTGCCGCCGGCCAGGACGACCACGTGCTGGTGCAGCCGCGCCGTCGGTTCCAGCCGCATGATCCGGGCACGGTATTCGAGCATGCGGACCGGGAGACTGGGTGACGGGCGGCGGACGAACTCGACCTGTGCCAGGCGCGCCGGCCCGGCGCCCACCAGCAGGTCGGCGTACTGCGTTGCCGACGGGAGCGCCTCGCTCAGCCGGATGGTGCCCGGGTCGGCCTCGATTCCCAGCCAGCGGCACAGCGCGAGGATCTCGTCACCGGCAAGGGTCCGCAGTGCGTTGTCGTAGACGGGGCCGGGTCGTCTGCGGGGTGCATCACTTCGCTCGTGCGCCACGTTCGCACACCTCTCGGGGTAGCCCCCTGCCCGGTGAGCGCTCTGGGCTCGTCCGGGCGACCGGCACGCATGACGGTCATCGACGCCGTCGGGAGGACGGCGGAGCTGGGCGAGGCCGACTGTACGACGATCAGACGCTCGGATCCACGGCGTCCAGGCTCGTGATGGCCAGCGCCAGGTCCACGGCCCGCTCGGCATGCCGGGTCACCGCGTCCCGGGCGATGGCATCGATCCGTTCGTCGGCGCCGAACCGTGAGATCAGGATCCGACTCACTGCGGTGACCTGACCCTCGGCTCTCCCACGCTCCATGGCCCGCCGTTCCAGGATGCGCCCGCCAACGGTTCCCTCCAGGCTGATCGGCACGGCTGTCTCCCTTCGCGCGAGTTCGATCGTATCCGGGTCGAGGTGGACCGCCGCCAGTACGAGGGCCAGGGCGGTCAACCCGCGGATGCGGTCCGGTGCAACGGTGGTGATCCGCTTCAGTGCCTCTCGTAGCACCTCCCGGCGCGAGTCGTCGTCCGGTACCCGGGCCAGGCAGGCCCAGGGCGCGAGGGCCGGATCCGCCAGCAGGTCGGCAGGGTCCTGCTCGCGCAGGTGGGTGACGTGGAATCGTGCCCACACCTCGGCACCGTCGTCCAGGATGCCGGGCGCCGAACCGCCGCCCAGCACCAGGACGTGCTGGCTGAGCCGGACGCCGGGCTCGCGCCGGTGGAGCCGGGCGCGGTACTCCAGCAGACGCCAGGGGAGATCCTCATTGGGCTCGTGCACGACCTCGAGCTGGGCCACCAGGCCCGGCCCGCACCCCACCAGCAGGTCGGTGGACCGGGTGGTCGCGGGGAGCGCCTCGCCGAGTCGGATCGCCCCCGGGTCGGCGGGGATGCCCAGCCACCGGCACAGTGCCAGCAGATCCGGGGCGCCGAGCTGGCGCAGGGCGTCGTCCAGGGGTGGGTGGGCAGCGATCACGAGCGTCTCCCGTCGCGAGTTCGGAACCGGGAGCAGCACGCGGACGCCGGCTGGGACCCGGGTGGCCGTCACGGCCTCACGTCTGTCGGGCGACAGCGGACGTCGAACGGAGGGGAACCTAGCGCGAGGCACCGACAGGTGGCCTGGGACGGGGCCCGGCTGTGGCGCGGGTGTGCGCTCGCAGCGGGGATGATGAGCGGCATGGACCTGCCCGTGATGCCACCCATCTCGCCGATGCTGGCCAAGTCGATCAAGGACATCCCGGACGTCGGGCACGTCGAGCCCAAGTGGGACGGCTTCCGCAGCATCATCTTCCGTGACGGCGACGAGGTGGAGCTCGGCTCGCGCAACGAGCGTCCGCTGACCCGGTACTTCCCCGAGGTGGTCGAGGCGATCAAGGCGGCCACACCCTCGCGGTGCGTGCTGGACGGGGAGATCGTGGTGGCGGTCGGGGACCGGCTCGACTTCGACAGCCTCCAGTTGCGCCTGCACCCCGCTGCCAGCCGGGTGAGGCTGCTCTCGGGCCAGATCCCCGCGTCCTTCGTGGCCTTCGACATCCTGGCCCTGGGTGAGCGCTCGTTGATGGCCACCGATTTCGCCGAACGCCGCGCCGTCCTGGTCGAGGCCCTGGGGGCCACCCGCGCCGAGGGCGTCGGCGTGCACGTCACCCCCGCCACGGCCGACCTGGTCCAGGCCCGGGAGTGGTTCGAGACCTTCGAGGGCGCCGGGCTGGACGGGGTGATCGCCAAGCCGCTGATCGGCGGCTACCAGCCGGACAAGCGGGTGATGTTCAAGATCAAGCACGAGCGGACGGCGGACTGCGTGGTCGCCGGGTTCCGCTGGCACAAGAGCGGCCCGATCGTCGGGTCGCTGCTGCTGGGCCTGTACGACGGGTCGGGAGCCCTTCAGCACGTGGGGGTCTCGGCCTCCTTCCCGATGACCCGCCGGGCGCAGCTGGTCGAGGAGCTCGCGCCCTACCGGATCGCGCTGGGCGAGGCCGGGGCGGCCGGGCACCCCTGGGCCGACTGGGCCGACGCCCAGGCCCACGCCGAGGGACGCCTGCCCGGCGCGGTCAGCCGGTGGAGTGCCGGCAAGGATCTGTCCTGGGAGCCGGTGCGGCCCGAGCTGGTGGTGGAGGTCGCCTTCGGGCACATGGAGGGCGACCGGTTCCGGCACACCGCCCAGTTCCGCCGCTGGCGGCCCGACCGCGATCCGCGCTCGTGCACGTATGACCAGGTGGAGCGGCCGGTGCGCTACGACCTGGGCGACATCCTGGGTCGGTGAGTGGGCCGCGATCGCGACCGGTCCAGTCGAGCCCAGCCCAGCCCAGTCCAGTACAACCCAGTCCAGTCGAGCCCGTCGAGTCTCGGGTCAGTCCGCGCAGTCGATCCGGGTGATCCGTTGGTCGGATGCGCGCACCGTCACCTCGATCGGTGGCCGGGTCGCCCCCTGGTGTGTCGGGGTCACCTGGACGGTGGCGGAGGACCCGCTCGGCGTGGCCGGAGCGACCGTGATGCTGTCCGGCAGGGTGTGACCGCACACCACGCGATCGAAGGCGGCCTGCGGGGCGAACAGCACGGCCAGCAATGGCGGGTCGACGAAGTTGGCCGCCGTCGCCCGACCCGGTCGGGCGAGGTAGGCGCTGTAGAAGCGCGAGACCACCTCGGTCGTCCGGTCGCCGGCCGTGACCCCCGGGCCACCGCCCGCTGACGGTGGGATGACCGACACGGTGCGCGCCGGGATGCTCGCCACGGTGGTCGCGAGGGGCGCGGGGCTCGAGGCGGTGGACGGCGTCGACCCGGCTGCCGGGCCGGCCGCCGTCGTGCTGCCCGGGGTCGACGGCGACCCAGAGCAGCCGGTCAGGCCGACGACCAGCGACAGGAGGGCGAGGCGTGCCAGAGCCGGACGGTGCAGAGCCGGCCGCTGCAGAGGGGGACGCCGCGCGATCGGACGCCGCGGGGCCGGGGCCGGTGAGTGCGGCCGGGCAGCGCCTCGGCCGGGACGGGTGGGAGCGGATCGGATCATGCGTCGTCCCCCGGAACGGTCTCTGGTCGAGGGCTCGACCCTACCCAGCTCACAGCCCGCCGACCGGTGGTTCATCGCAGGCTGCTGGCCACCTCGGTGAGCGGCGCGCCGTCCACGGGTGCAGCGGCCCGGACCCGGCGTCGGGCCGAGCGCAGCGAGTCCAGGCTCAGCACGGCCAGGGCGAGCCAGACCAGCGTGAACCCGATCCAGCGCGAGGGCGGCACCCGCTCCCCGAGGACCAGGACCCCGCACATCAGCTGGAGCACCGGGGTGAGGAACTGCATCAGCCCCACCGTCGACAGCGGGACCCGCCGCGCGGCGGCAGCGAACAGCAGCAGCGGCCCGACGGTCGCGATGCCGGTGCTGGCCAGCAGCAATCCCTGCCAGGGCGGGTTGTCGCTGAAGTGGCCGGCACCGCGGGCCTCGATCCCGATCAGGACGGCGGCGGCCACCGGCGCCAGGACCAGCGTCTCGGTGGTCAGGCTGGTCAACGCGCTGTGACTGACGCCCACCCGGTTCTTGACCAGCCCGTAGATGGCGAACGAGAAGGCCAGGCTGAGAGCGATCCACGGCAGCCGGCCGTAGTCCAGGGTGAGCACCGTGACGGCGACGGCCCCGATCGCGACCGCCGTCCACTGGGCCGGCCGCAGCCGCTCGCGCAGCACCACGACGCCCAGCAGCACCGTCACCAGGGGGTTGATGAAGTAGCCCAGGCTCGCCTGGACCACCTGGCCGGAGGTGACCGCGAAGACGTAGATCCCCCAGTTGCCCGCGAGGAACAGGGCGGCAATGGTCAGCGGGACGACGGTGCGCACCGAGCGCATCGCCTCCAGCAGACTGCGCCCGCGTCGCAGGATCGCCACGAGGCCCAGGCAGATCAGCAACGACCAGAGCACCCGGTGCAGGACGATCTCGACCGGGGAGGATCGGGCGAGGTGGACGAAGTAGAGCGGGAACACACCCCAGATCCCGTAGGCCGCGAGCCCGTAGAGCACACCGTCGCCGCCGCGGGTTCCTGGCCGATTCATCCGACGATTCTACGAACCGGCGGTGCTCCCGTCGCCGGGTTATCGGTGGGCGGCGCTGTCCGGCGGCTCCGGGCGCCGGTGGCGCCGGCTACTCGGCACCGGGAGCGGGTGTGGCGCTGCCGAGCCGCAGCCGTTGCCGGGCTGTGCTGCTGCCCGGCCCGACGGGGACGTGGCGGGTGGCAGCGGCCAGCCCGAAGACCGGCATGTTGGCGTACAGCGACTCCTGGTGCCCGGCCGGGACCACGTAGGTCTCGTGCCAGATGCCGACCGTCCCCGAGGCGCCGACCCGGCGCATGAACCGCCGCCACGGCTCGAGGTGCGGGGCGTCGGTGTCGGCGGCGAACGCCTGCAATGACTGGGGGTCGCGCCAGTAGGTGAGCAGGATCGTGGTCCGGCCGAACCAGGAGTGCTGGCCGAGCATGCCCGTCTCCGGGTGGGCGGCCAGGTGGCGCAGCATGGGCGGCATCGCGCTCACCACGGGCCACCAGGCATCGATGCGGTGCAGTCGGTTGAACCGCATCCCGATCAGGAAGACGGTGACCTCGGTGTCTGCGGGGGCGGTGAACCGCCCGGGGTGGACTCGGCTCATCGAAGCCTCCTGTCGAAGTTTCATCACGACGTTATAAAACAACGTTACCCTATGCTGGCACCATGGCGCGCCCCAAGGTCTACGACGAGAACCTGGCGCGACAACTGATCACCCGGGCTGCGGCGATGCTGGCCGCCGGGGGCCTGGATGCGCTGTCCCTGCGCCCGCTGGCCACCGCCGCCGGAACCTCGACCAGCGCGGTGTACAGCATGTTCGGCGACAAGGCCGGGCTGGTCGCGGCGGTGGTCGAGCGGGCACGGGCCGGCTTCCTCCAGGCGCAGCGCGACAGCCCGGTCACCGGCGATCCGCTCGCAGACCTGACCGCGCTCGGCCATGCCTACCGCGACTGGGCGCTGGCCCATCCGGCGCTGTACGCGGTGATGTTCGGCGGCCGTGCCCGCTCCGGACACCGCGAGCCGCCACCGGGAGAACCCGTGCTCGCGACCTCGGAGCTGATGGACGACGAGACCATCTCGGTGCTGGCTGCCCTGGTGCGCACCCTGGTGTCCGGTGGCCTGCTGCACGGGGACGTCCCCACGATCACCATGTCCATCTGGGCCGGCGTCCACGGCCTGGTCTCACTGGAGATCGCGGGGGGGTGGCCCGTGAGTGGCCCGGCGGCCCGCACGCTCTACGAGGAGCACCTGGCCGCCATCGGTCGCGGCTGGCAGTCCCCGCAGTCCCCGCACGCCGCCGGGGCGGCGTCCGGTTGACGATCGGGGTCCCCGCCACTCACTGGCGGGGTCGCAGATCCAGGACGTTCGAGATCGGGTCGGCCTCGGGGGCGTCCTCCGCCCGGGGGCCCTCGAGTGGCGGGCGGTGCCTGGCCCACCACCGGGCCAGGGGCGCCGGCGCCCACCAGTTCCACCGCCCGAGCAACCGCATCGTGGCCGGCACCAGCAGGGCACGCATCACGGTGGCGTCCAGCAGGATCGAGACCGCCATCCCCACGCCGATGAGCTTGATGAAAATGATCTTCGAGGTGGAGAAGGCGGCGATCACCACCAGGATCAGCGCGGCTGCGCTGGTGATGATCGGCCCGGTGCGCTGGAGCCCGAGAGCCACCGCCTGGGTGTTGTCCCCGGTGCGATCCCAGTACTCACGGATGCGCGAGAGCAGGAAGATCTCGTAGTCGGTGGTCAGGCCGAACAGGATGGCCGCCACCAGGATCGGCTGGGTCAGCTCGATGCTCCCCGTCGAGACGAAGTCGAGCAGCCCGGACCCGATGCCGTGCTGGAACACCAGGACGACGACCCCGAGCGAGGCCACGATCGTGGCCAGGGTGATCAGCACGGCCTTGAGCGGCACCACCAGCGACCCGAACGCCAGGAACAGCAGCAGGAAGGTCACCGCGATCACGAGCAGGGCCATCCGCCACAGGCCGTCCCGGATGCTCGCGCGCAGGTCGACCTGTTGAGCGCTGTAGCCGCCCACCGTGAGTCGGGTGCCGGCCGGGGGCGTGAGCTCCCGGATGCTCTCCACCAGCCCCCTGGCGGTCTGGTCGACGGCCTCGCCGCGATAGGTGACGCTCAGCAGGGTGCTCTGGCCGCTGCGCCCGGCCGGGGCGAGGCCGGTGACCCCGGGCATCGCCCTGACGGCTGAGCTCACCGCGCTGACGGCGGCCTCCCCGCCCCCGGTGAGCAGGATCTGGATCGGCTCTGAGGGCACCTGGGGGAAGTCGTCGGCCAGCGCCTCCGCCACCTGACGGGCGGGTGCCGAGGTGGGCAACTGGCGCTCGTCGATCCCCCCGAACGTCACCGTACGCACCGGCAGCGCCATCAGCGTGAGCAGGGCGCCGACGGCCAGCACGTAGATCACCGGACGCCGCATCACGCTGTGCGCCAGTCGCGCCCACAGCCCGGTGGCGTCCTCGCGTGCCGCCCGGGCCGCCGCCCGGCGGCGTGCCCACGGCAGGGCCAGGGCGTCCACCCGGTGGCCGAGTGCGGCGAGGGTTGCCGGGAGCAGGGTGGTGGCCACCAGGGCAGCCAGGGCGACCACCGCCACGCCGCCGTATGCCATCGAGCGCAGGAAGACCATCGGGAAGAAGAGCAACCCGGACAACGAGACGGTGACGATCACCGCCGAGACCAGGATGCTGCGCCCCGCCGTACGCATGGTCCGCTCGAGGGCCTCGGGCACGTCCCGGCCGGCGCTCAACTCCTCGCTGAAGCGCTTGACCATGAGCAGGGCGTAGTCGATGGCCAGGCCCAGCCCCAGCAGGGTGACCACGTTGACCGCGAACACCGAGATCGAGGTCACCTGCAACAGCAGCCGCAGGACGGCGAACGCGAGCACGACGGTGACGCCACCGACCATCAGGGGGAGCCCGGCGGCGACCAGGCCGCCGAAGACGATCACCAGCAGGACGGCGAGCAGGGGCGCCGAGAGCACCTCGGCGCGGGTGAGATCGGCCGAGACCTGGTCGCTGATCTGGGCGTCGGCGGCGCTCACCCCGCCGAGCCGGGTGCTGGCCACGGCCGGGTCGACGTCCAGGGTGTCGGCGATGGCGCGGTAGGTCGCGATCCGGGCATCCTCGTCACCGCTGAGGTAGATCCCGACGATGGTCGAGCGCCGGTCGGCGGAGACCATGGCGGGTGAGTTCGTCGTCCAGTAGCTGGTCACCGTGCGCACCCCGGCGCGGGGAAGCTGCTCGACCACCTGCGAGACCGCGCGCTGGAACCGGGCATCGTCCACGGTGAGCTCCGGGCTGGAGTACAGCGCGATCACGTCCGGCGTCGGGCGCCCGACGGTGGTGCTGATGGACCGGTCGGTGGCGAAGGACTCCGAGCCCGGGACGTCGAAGCCGCCGTTGGCCAGCAGGCCCACCACCCCGGGCCCCCAGAGGGCGCCGATGGTGGCCAGCAACCCGGCGACGGCGATCGTCGCCCATCGGTGACGGTGGACGAAGCGGCCCCAGCTGCGCTGCCGCGGCTCTGCGCGCCGGTGCGGTGACCGTGCCTGCGGGGATGCCGGGACCGCGAGGGATGCCGGACCCCCCGCTGCCGGAACCGCGCGATCCGCAACCGCGGGCGCCTCGGTCGCGGGATCGCCGGGCGAGGGTCTCCCTCGGCTCGGTCCCTGCCCGTCGCGGGTCAGGGACTGCACGATCACCGCGGCATCGCGGATCAGTGCCCGGGCTTGCGAGCGGGCCTCCCGCAGCTCGGCCGACGCCTGGCGCCGCGCCTCCTCGACGATGGACGCCGCCCGTCGCTCGGCCCGGTCCACCACCTCGGCCGCCTCCGCCCGCGCCGCGGTGAGGATCTCCGCGACAGCACCCGGGACGTCCGCGGGGGAGGTCCCGGCGTCGGGCTCCACCCACCAACGGCGGTTCGGGCCGTCGTCCGGGGGCGGCGTGCCGTCCGCAGGGGACGGGGTGGCGTGCCGCGACGGGCCGGCAGGGGTCACGACTTCCTCTCGGTCGGGGTTCGCCGGGCCTCGCCGCCGGGTCGCGGCGGGCCTGGGGGCACCTGGGGCAGACCCGAGATCAGACCCGGGGGATCATCCGGGACCGTCCTCGGGACAGATGGACAGCAGTTCCGACACACCGCCACGGCGCACTTCGGGTGCAGTCCGCAGATGTGGCATGAATCACATCCGCGTTGGTCCGGGTGATCCCTGCGACGGCTGGTCGGCACGGGCAGGGTTGGCGCCCTGAGGCCGCCGATATCGGCCATCATCCGAACAGCGGGTGGATCGGTTCGTTCCCACGGGGGAGGGCAGGGCGTGGACTTCGAGGAGTTCTACGCCGCCTCCTATCGCCGCATCGTCGTCGCCGCCGCGGTCACCCTGGGCAGCCTTGCCGAGGCCGAGGACGTCGTGCAGGAGGCTTTCGAGCGCGCTCACCGTCACTGGCCGCGCATCCGCGGGTACGAGGATCCCGAGGGCTGGGTGCGCCGGGTCACCTACAACCTGTCGCTGAACACCCTTCGGCGGGCCCGGCGGAAGGCAACGGCTCTGACCCGGTTGGCCGGTCGCGTCCCGGGCGCCGAGTTGCCGCCGCCACCCGAGGTCCTCGACCTGCACCGGGCCCTGGGAAGGCTGCCGATCCACTACCGCGCCGTGCTCACCCTGCGCTACCTGCTCGACCTGCCGGTGCAGCAGATCGCCCAGACCCTCGAGCTACCCGAGGAGACGGTCAAGAGCCAACTCGCCCGGGGACGCCGCAGGCTCAAGGCCGAACTCGGTGAACCAACCGACGGCTCGGCGGAGGTGGGGTTGTGGTAGGCATCGTGAGACGGCCGCCGAGGTTGCCCCTGCCGACCCTCCCGCTCCAGCAGGACGGAGGTGACACCCGTGGGTGACGACGAGGAGTTGCGCCGGCGCTTCGGCGGGCTGGGTGCCTGGTACGAGCAGCAGGTCGAGGTCGCCCCGGCCCCGGTGCGGCCCACGCCGGCGCCGCGACAACTGCGCCGTGGCCTCGTCGGGCTGAGTGCCCTGGCCGCGGGGGTCGGCGTGATCGTGGTGAGCGTGGCCGTCAACGGGTTGTCGCCGCGGCCGGATGACCCGCAGGTCACCCTGCAGCCCACACCGGTGACGAGTTCACCCTCACGACCGACGCCTTCGATCCGCTCGTCCGCCCCCGAGACCACCACCCCCTCGCCCACCGGCTCCGAGTCCGGTTCCGCCTCGCCTCGCCCCTCGCAGCCCGCGCAGCCGTCGGCCTCGGCCGGGGCGCACACCACGGCATCGGACGGGGCGGGGGTGGGCCCCGGCTCGGGGCCCTCGCCCGCTCCCGGTGACGGCGGGGTGGGGGTCACCTCGGCTCCGGGAGGCGGCACCGGCCCCACCACGACCCAGGCCGAACCCGCGCCCCCGCCGGCTCCGGTGGCGGTGACCAACGGGACCTTCGAGCAGCAGGCACCCCTGATCGGCAAGCTCCTGGGTGCCGCACCGCCGGGGTGGACCGGGTCCTCCGGCGTCCTGGGGGTCGGCTGGCCGCGCTACCCCAGTTCGGACGTCGCGGGGCTCTCCGGCCCGACGGCGATGACGCTGTTCGGCCTGATCGCCACGCCGGCCCGCCAGTCGATCGGTGAACCGGTGCGGGCCGGGGTGACCTATCAGTTGACGGTGGCCATCGGGTGCCGATCGACCCCCGAGGACTTCGGCGGCGCTCGGCTGTCGCTGCTCGCCGATGGGGTCCGGGTTGCCTCGCAGGAGGTGGCGACGGCTCCGGCGTGCGGCCGGTTCACCGACGTGACGCTGTCCTGGACGGCGCCCGCCGACCGGGCGGGTCAGCCGCTCGTGATCGAGATCGCCAAGATCAACCAGCGGCTGGTGTCGTACGTGGACGTCGACAATGTGCGGCTGACCGCCGGCTGAACCCCGGTTCGCGCCGAGTTCCAGCCCGGTTCGACCGGCCTGCGCCGGCGGCCAGATGTGATGCAGATCACGTCAATCGTCTGCCCCCACCCCTCACCGCTGCGCGGTGTATCCACCGCGCGCTGCCGCGATCTGTGCGGGCGCGCCGACGAGCGTCAGGGACAAGGGGTGGAAGACATGGTCGATGCGGCCATCGTGGGGATCGGCTGCCGACTGCCAGGTGGGGTGCACGGCCCGGAGGAGTTGTGGCGCTTCCTGCTCGACAAGGGTGACGGCATGGTCGACATCCCGTCCGACCGGTGGAGTCTGGAGAAGTACTACGACCCCGACCCCGAGGTGCCCGGTCGGATGTACACCCGCCGCGGGGGGTTCCTGACCGACGACTACCGGCGCTTCGACCCGGAGTTCTTCGGGATCTCCGCGCGCGAGGCCTCGATCATGGATCCGCAGCAGCGCCTGCTGCTCGAGGTGGCCCAGGAGGCCCTGGACGACGCCGGCCACGCCGGAACGGTCGCCGGCCGCCCGGTGGGGGTCTACGTCGGCGGCTTCACCATGGACAACCAGATGCTGCGGCACACCGGCTCGGCCCGGGCGGCGATCAACAGCCACACTGCCACCAGCGGCACCTACACCATGCTGTCCAACCGGGTGTCCTTCGTCTTCGACCTGCGCGGTCCGAGCATGACGATCGACACCGCCTGCTCCTCCTCGCTGGTGGCCCTGCACGAGGCGGTCTCGGCCCTCGGCCGGGGCGAGATCGAGATGGCGATCGTGGGTGGGGTCAACGCCATGCTGACCCCCGAGACGTTCGTGGCGATGTGCAAGGGCCGGTTCCTTGCTCCCGACGGCCGCTGCAAGACCTTCGACGCCTCGGCCGACGGGTATGCCCGGGGCGAGGGGGCCGGGGTACTGGTACTGCGCCCGGTGGAGGCTGCCCGGGCCGACGGTGACCGGGTGTACGCGGTGGTCAAGGCCACCGGCTCGAACCAGGACGGACGCACGACCGGCATCACGGTGCCGAACCCGCAGGCCCAGGCCGACCTGATCCGCGAGGTCACCGCGCGAGCCGGGATCGACCCGGCCCAGATCGGGTTCGTGGAGGCGCACGGCACCGGCACCGCGGTCGGGGACCCGCTCGAGATGGAGGCCATCGGGACGACGCTGGGCAGGGCGGCGGGCCGCCTCGAACCCGTGCGCGTGGGGTCGATCAAGGCTTCCGTCGGGCATCTCGAGGCGGCCGCCGGCGTCACCAGCGTGATCAAGGCGGCGCTGACCCTCTTCCACCGGCAGATCGCGCCGCAGGGGTGGCTGGAGCAGCTCAACCCCACCATCCCGTTCGCCGAGCACGGCCTGAAGGTCGCGGTGGACGCCGAGCCGTTCCCCGCCACCTACCCGGTGCCGGCGGTCTCGGTCAACGGGTTCGGGTACGGCGGCACCAACGCGCATGCGGTGCTGGTCGCCGCCGATGCCGCAGATGCCGCAGACGTCGGGGCAGCGGACGTCGGCGCCCCTTCCGTTGCCGCCGAGACCCCTCGGGAACGCCCGGCGATGGCGCGCGTCTTCCCGCTCTCGGGTCGCACCGAGGCGGGGGTGAGCGCCTTCGCCGCTGCCGTGGCCGACGCGGCCGCCGATGCGGTGGCCGCGGCAGTCGGTGACGCGGGGGAAGCGTCGACCGGCGCCGTGGATGCCCTGGCTGACGCGATCTGGGTCCGCCGCGCCCACCAGCCGGTGCGGGCCGGGGTCGCCTACCGCGACGCCGAGGACCTGCTCGAGCAGCTGCGGGCGATCGCGGACGGCGCCCAACGGGCCGGACAGCGCACGCTGGTCGACGGCGCGGGCCCGGTGTTCGTGCTGTCCGGGATGGGTCCGCAGTGGTGGGGGATGGCCCGCACGCTGCTCACCGCCGACGGCACCTTCCGCGCGACCGCCGAGCAGGTCGATGCGATCTTCACCGAGCTGGCGGGCTACTCCCTGATCGCCGAGCTCCTGCGCCCGGAGGAGCTCTCGCAGGTCACCTCCACCCCGATCGCCCAGGCCGGCAACTTCCTGGTCCAGGTCGCCCTCGCGGCCGAGCTGGCCGAGTGGGGGGTGCGCCCGTCGGCCATCGTCGGGCACAGCGTCGGCGAGGTGAGCGCGGCGTACCTGTCCGGCATGCTCACCCTGCGCGAGGCGGTCACCGTCTCCTACCACCGCGGCCGCCTGCAGTCCCGGCAGGCCGGTACCGGCGGCATGCTCGCGGTCGGGCTGGCCGAGGACGTCGCCGCGGCCCGGATTCGCGATCTGGACGGCGTCGAGATCGCCGCGGTCAACAGCCCGACCGGGGTGACCCTGGCCGGGGACAGCGCCCCGCTCGCCCGGCTCGAGCAGGAGCTGTCCGCCGACGGGGTGTTCGCGCGGGCGCTGCGGGTCGAGGTCCCCTACCACTCCCATCTGATGGACCCGATCCTGTCCGAGCTCCGGACCGAACTGTCCGGCCTGCACCCGGCAGCCCCCACGCTGCCGCTGTACTCCACCGTCACCGGGTCCCGGGTCACCGGCACCGACGAGGGCTGGGGCCCCCGCTACTGGGCCGACAACGTGCGCCGCTCGGTGCGCTTCGCCGATGCCATCGGGGCCCTGATCGCCGACGGTCACCGGGTGTTCCTCGAGGTCGGACCGCACCCCGTGCTGTCCGGCAACATCCGCGAGGTGTTGCTGCGGCGCGGCGAGACAGGCGCGGTGATCTCCACCCTGAACCGCACCCGGGACGACGTCGACAGCGTCCGGGCGGTGCTCGCCGACCTGTACGGCGTGGGCGCCGTCTCGACCACCGCCCCTCCCGGCGGACTGCTGGGACCCGTTCGCCAGCAACCCCTTCCGATCCACGAGTTCCAGCGCGTCGACCTGTGGGTGGTCGACGAGCGGGTCGACCGGGAGTTGCGTCCGGACCCCGATCGGCTCGCCCTGCCGGGCGAGCGCACCGATGCCACGGCCGCGGAGTGGGAGATCGGGGCCAGCGTTGCGGCGCTGCCGTGGATCGACGACCACGTGGTCGCCGGCGTGCGGGTGCTGCCCGGTGCCGCCTACCTGGACGCGGCACTGTCCGCGGCCCGTGAGCTGACCGGGCGCCCGACCTCGATGCTCGCCGACCTCCGCTTCGTCAGCCCGCTGGTGATCGGGGAGCACGAGGCTCCGGTGGTGCGCACCAGCGTGGACGGCCAGACCAACCGGTTCACCATCCGCTCCCGCCCCGCCGACGGCACGGCCTGGACGGTGCACGCCCACGGCCGCATCGTCGACGCCGACGCCACCCCGGTGGCCGGCCGGCCGGCGTCCGGCTCGTCCGATGCCTCCGAGGAGGCAAGGGTGATCGGCGCCGAGGAGCTCTACCACCTCCTGGACCAGGCGGGACTGACCTACGGCCCCGCCTTCCGGCGGGTCGTGGAGGCCAGGGTCGGCCAGGACGAGGTGGTGGCCCTCATCGATGCCGAGCCCACCGGCGGGCGGGCCCATCAGGTTCACCCGGGGGTGCTGGACGCGGCCCTGCAGTGCGTGGCCGCCTGGGTCGCGGTCGGGGACGGCGACCGGCAGGCGATGGTTCCCGCGGCGGTGGCCTCGGTCCGCCAGTTCCGCGAGGTCCCCTCGCGCCTGGAGGCCCGGGTCACCCGGCTCGATCCGGCGCCCGGTGAGGCCGACCTGGTCGCCGACATCGTGCTGGCCGAGCCGGGCGGCGAGGTGGTCCTCGAGCTGGCGCGGGTGCAGTTCCGCCCGATCGCGCCGCGGCCCTCGGCCCTGACCGAGCTCGAGAGCCTGTGGTACGAGCCGATCCAGTTGCCGTTGCCGCCGCTTCCGGTCGGCGCGGCTGCCGTGACCCCGGCGCTGCTCGTGCTGGCCCTGGGAGAGGGCGCCGAGTACTGGGCCGAGCGGCTGGCCTTCGCCGCCGACGGCCGGGCGATCGTCGCCGACCCGCACGCTCACCCGCACCCGGACGACGTCCGTGACGTGGTGGCCGGCCCGCTGCGCGAACTGGTCCGGACCACCTCCGGGCCGGTGCTGGTCGCGCTCTCCGCGGTCGGCACGTCCGAGGCGGATCCCGCGACCGAGCAGGTGACGGCGTCCCGGCTGGCGGCGGCGCCCGCGGCGCTGGCGGGCCTGGCCCGGGCGGTGCAGCTCGTCCTGGACGAGGCCTCCGCTTCCGGCGCGCCGGCGCCCGACGTGCGCGGGGTCGTCCTGACCCGCGGGGCGGTGATGGTCCAGGGCGACCGCGAACCGGACCTGGTCGGTGCCACCCTGGTCGGTGCCCGGCGCGTGCTGCGCAACGAGCAGCCGGACCAGCACTGGCGGCTGATCGACCTCGACGCCGGCGTCAGCACCGCCGAGGCGCTGCGAGAGCTCGTCGCCGGCGGCGGGGACTCGCCCCAACTCGACGAGGTCGTGCTGCGGGCGGACGGCGTCCGGCTGGGTCAGCAGGTGCAGCGCACCCTGGCCGCCCGGCGGGCCGCCCTGGACGCCGCGCGCCCGGTGGGGGATCCCCAGGTCAACTTCGCGCTCGAGGTGCCCTCGTCCCACCTGCTCGACGAGCTGGCCTGGCGGCAGGTCGACCGTCGGGCCCCGGCGGCCGGCGAGATCGAGCTGCGGGTCGATGCCCTCGAACTGAACTACAAGGACGCTCTCAAGGCCCTGGGCATGCTGGACGCCACCGATCTGGCCGGGACCTACTTCGGCCTGGGGACCGGCATGCACGGCATGGGGGTGGTCGAGCGGGTCGGTCCCGGGACCGCCGGGATCGCCGTCGGGGACGTGCTGATGTTCGGGGCCGCGGGCATGGCTCGGCGCTATCTGACCGTGCCGCTCGCCGACCTGGTGTATGCCGTCGCCCCGAAGTCCTGGACGGCGGCGGACTTCGGGTCCGGGGTCCCCCTGATGACGGCGTACTTCTGCGTGCACGATGCCGCCCGGGTCCGGCCCGGGGAGACGGTGCTCGTGCACGGGGCTGCCGGGGGTGTCGGCATGGCGGCCACGATGATCGCCAAGGCGGCGGGCGCTCGGGTGATCGCGACCGCCGGCACCCCGGAGCGCCGGGCGGCCGCCCAGCTCCACGGGGCCGATGCGGTGCTGGACTCGCGGTCGCTGTCCTTCGTCGAGCAGGTGCGGCGGCTCACCGCGGGGCGCGGCGTCGATGTCGTGATCAGCTCGGCCCCGGGCGAGTTCGTCGCGGCCAACCTCGAGGTGGCCGCCGAGTTCGGCCGGGTGGTCGAGGTGGGCAAGTCCGAGGTGTTCACCGGCCGGGCGATCTCGCTGAGGCCGTTCGTGAAGAACCTCAGCTTCATCTCGATGGACCTGGACCGGATGACCGCGGTCCGGCCGCAGCGGGTGCGCGAGATCCTCACCGAACTCACCAGGCGGGTCGAGGACCACTCCTACCGCGCGCTGCCCGGGCGGCTGGTGCCCGCCGGCCAGGCCGGTGAGGCGCTCGCGGCCGTGATGCGCTCGGAGCACGTGGGCCGGGTCGTGCTCGACCTGACCCAGACCCCGCCCGTGCGCCCGGCCGAGCCCGAGGTGATCGTGGACGGCGAGGCCTGCTACCTGATCACCGGGGGTTTCGGGGCCTTCGGGTTGGCCACCGCGCGCTGGCTGGCCGGCCGAGGGGCGCGGCACCTGGTGCTGGCCGGGCGCAGCGGGGCCACGACCGCGCAGCAGAAGCTTGCCCTGGCGGCGCTCGGGGCCGCCGGTGTGGATGTCGTGCAGGAACGGCTCGACGTCGCCGATGCCGCCGCCGTCCAGGAGGTGATCGACCGGCTGGTCACGGCTCGGGCCCCGCTGCGGGGGGTGTTCCACACCGCCGGGGTGATCCGTGACGAGCCCTACCCCGACCTGGGCCTCGAGGCGCTGCACGAGGTGCTCGAGCCCAAGGCGGTCGGCGCGTTGAACCTCCACCGCGCTCTCGATCGGGCAGGGGCCAGGCTCGATCACTTCGTGCTCTACTCCTCGGTGACCTCGCTGGCCGGCACCGTGCCGCAGTCGGCCTACGCGGCGGCCAACGCGGTGCTGGACCTGTTGGCCTGGCAGCGCCGGGGTGCCGGGTTGCCGGCGGTCACGGTGAACTGGGGCGCGCTCGAGGGTGGCGGCATGGCCGAGGCATCCGAGGAGGTCAGCCGGTACCTGGCCCTGCTGGGGCTGCGGCCTTTCGGCATGGACCGGGCCTGCGAGTACCTCGAGCTGGTCCTCGGGCTGGACGCCGTGCAGGTCGCGGTCGCCGACCTCGACTGGGCTCGCTGGGGTCAGACCCACCCGGCGAGTGCGGCCACGCTGCGGTACGAGGAGCTGGTCCGCGCCGCCGGCACGGGTGAGTCCGCCGCCGGGGTGCTGCGCACCGAACTGGCGGCGCTGCCGGCCGATCAGCGGGCGGAGGTGTTCGGCTACGTGCTCTGCGAGCAGATCGCGGCCGTGCTCGGGGTGCCGCCGGAGACGATCGACGTGCAGTCGCCCCTGCCCGAGCTCGGTCTCGACTCGTTGATGGCGGTGGAGTTGTCGGCGCGGATCGCGACCTCTCTCGACCTGGAGATCTCGGCGTTGGAGTTCACCCGTGGCGGTGGCGTGACCAGTCTGGCCTCGCGGCTGCTCGACCGGATGGGGATCGCATGAGCGAGCAGGCGCGGGCCAGGGCCGCCGCCCTGATGGCCCGGTTGTCCACCGGTACCGCCGACGCGGCGCCGGGATCCGCGGCGCCGGGTCGCGCGGCGGCCGGATCCCTGGCCGGATCCCTGGCCGGATCCGTGGTCCCGACCTCGGCAGGACTGCGCCGGATCCGGCGGCTGGAGGATCTGCCCCAGGTCCGCCAGTCCCTCGATCGGGATGCCGCGCTGGCCGCCGGGGTGGGGGAGGTCGGCCTGCACAGCCCGTACTACCGCTCGCACGAGGGGGTCAACGGGGCGACGATCAGCCTCGACGGCCAGGAGCTGGTCAACTTCTCCAGTTACAACTACCTGGGCCTGGCCGACCATCCGGCGATGCTCGCCGCCTCGCACGAGGCGATCGAGCGCTACGGCACCACCAGCGGGGCCACCCGCATCGTCTCGGGCAACATCGGGCTGCACGACGAGCTGGAACGCACGATCGCCGAGAGTCTGGGCGTCCAGGACGCCACCACGGTCGGCAGCGGCTTCCTGACCAACGCCTCGGTGATCTCCTTCGTCCTCGGCGAGGGCGATGTGGCGATCTGTGATGCGTTGGTGCACAACAGCATCGTGGCCGGCACCCTGTGGTCGCACTGCCGCCGGATGCAGTTCACGCACAACGATCCGGTGGCCCTGGACGTGCTGCTGTCCCGGGTGCGCCCGCACTTCGGCACCGCGCTGGTGATCCTCGAGGGGGTCTACAGCATGGACGGGGACATCGGCGCCCTGCCGGACCTGATCGAGGTCTGCCGGCGGCACGAGGCGCTGGTGATGGTCGACGAGGCGCACTCGTTCGCCGTCCTGGGGCGCACCGGGCTCGGGGTGCGCGAGCACTTCGGGCTGGCACCCGATGCGGTGGACATCTGGATGGGCACCCTGTCCAAGGCGCTGGCCAGCCACGGCGGGTACGTCGCCGGTAGCCATGAGTTCGTGCAGGCCTGCCGGATGTCGGCGCCCGGGATGAGCCTCTACGCCGCCGGCCTGACCCCGGCCACCGCGGCGTCGGCGCTGACGGCGATCCGGCTGGTGCGCGCCGAACCCGAGCGGCTGGCGCGGTTGCGGGCCAACAGCGTGCACTTCCTGACCGCCGCCCGGGCGGCCGGGCTGGACACCGGTCCGTCGCAGGACACGCCCATCATCCCGATCATGCTCGGATCCTCGCGCCGGGCGATGGCCTGCGCGGTGGCCCTGGCGGCGCAGGGCGTCAACGCCAATCCGATCCTCTACCCGGCGGTTCCGGACGGCGAGGCCCGGCTGCGCTTCTTCCTGTCCAGCGAGCACACCACCGAGCAACTCGACCAGGCGATCGCCACCCTGGTGGCGGTGCTGGCCGTGGTGGACGCCGGCGCCTTCCCGGGAGCCTGAGCAGCCGGGCTCCGGCTCAGTCGACGGTCCAGGTGTCCCGGCCGGCGAGCAGGGCATACCAGTCCTGGTCGGTGGCCGGGCCACCGCTCGCTGCCACCGCCTCGTCGACCTGCTCCCGCACGGCGTCGTCATAGGTCGGGCGCTGCACCGAGCGGAAGACCCCGACCGGCACGTGGCTCAGGGTCTCCTCGTCCAGCCGCGAGAGGGCGAAGGCCACCGAGGGGTCGGCGGCGTGCGCGTCGTGCACCAGCAGCGAGTCCGCCGGGACCTCGGCGACGTCCACGACCTCCAGGCCGCACTGCGACCCCCGGACGACGCCCCGTGAGCCGAGGCCGTCGGGGGCCGGCGGGCCGAACCGGATCGGCCGGCCGTGCTCGAGCCGGATCAGGCGGGCCTGGGACTGGGTGGCGTCCTTCAGGACGTCGAAGGCACCGTCGTTGAAGATCGGGCAGTTCTGGTAGATCTCGACCAGCGAGGTGCCCCGGTGCTGCACCGCCTCGCGGAGCACCGAGGTCAGGTGTTTGCGGTCGGAGTCCAGGGTGCGCGCCACGAACGTGGCCTCGGCGCCGAGCGCCAGGGAGACCGGGTTGAAGGGGGTGTCGAGCGAGCCGGCGGGGGTGGACTTGGTGACCAGGCCGGGCGGGGAGGTGGGGGAGTACTGACCCTTGGTCAGCCCGTAGATCCGGTTGTTGAACAGCAGGATGGTCAGGTTGACGTTGCGGCGCATGGCGTGGATCAGGTGGTTGCCCCCGATGGACAGCGCATCGCCGTCACCGGTGACCACCCAGACCGACAGGTCCGGGCGCGAGACCGCCAACCCGGTCGCGATCGCCGGGGCCCGGCCGTGGATCGAGTGCATGCCGTAGGTGTCGAGGTAGTAGGGGAATCGTGAGGAGCAGCCGATCCCGCTGACGCAGACGATGTTCTCCCGGGCGATGTCCAGCTCGGGCAGGAACGACTGCACCGCGGCCAGGATCGCGTAGTCCCCGCACCCGGGGCACCAGCGCACCTCGGAGTCGGAGGTGAAGTCCTTCTTGGTGAGCCGGGCGGGCGGGTCCTGCGTGGACGGCGCGGCCGCGGTCCCGGCGGCCGTGCGGCGGGGGACGCCGTCCAGTCCGGAACGCAGGACCGGCAGCCCCAGCGGGCTGCCCTGGCCGGTCTCGATGCTCACAGCGCGCCCTCCTGGGCGATCTTGACGATGGCGTCGGCGATCTCCGCCGAGGTGAACGGCAGCCCGCGCACCCGGTTGTACCCCACGGCGTCGACCAGGTAGCGGGCCCGCAGCAACAGGGCGAGCTGGCCCAGGTTCATCTCCGGCACCAGGACCCGCCGATGGCGCCGCAGGACGTCACCGGTGTTGGCCGGGAACGGGTTCAGGTGCCGCAGGTGCGCGGTGGCCACGCTGACCCCGCTCTCGCGCGCCAGCCGGGCCCCGGCCGAGATCGGGCCGTAGGTCGACCCCCAGCCGACCACCAGCACCTCGGCGGCGCCGTCCGGGTCGTCGACCTCGAGCGGGGGCACCGCGATGCCGTCCACCTTGGCCTGGCGCAGCCGGGTCATCAGGTCGTGGTTGTCCGGGTCGTAGGAGATCTCACCGGTGCCGTCGGCCTTCTCGATCCCGCCGATCCGGTGGGCCAGCCCGGGTGTTCCCGGACGCACCCACGGCCGGGCCAGGGTGTCCGGGTCGCGGTCGTAGGGGCGGAACACCGGGGTCCCGGTGCTGTCCTGGGCGTTGGGGGCGGTGGCGAACTCCACCCGCAGGTCCGGCAGCGAGGCCACCGGCGGGATCAGCCAGGGCTCGGACCCGTTGGCCAGATAGCCGTCCGAGAGCAGCACCACCGGGGTGCGGTAGGTGGTCGCGATCCGCACCGCCTCGATCGCGGCGTCGAAGCAGTCCGCGGGGGAGCGGGGGGCGATCACCGGCAGGGGCGCCTCGCCGTTACGGCCGAACATGGCCTGCAGCAGGTCGGCCTGCTCGGTCTTGGTCGGCAATCCGGTCGACGGGCCCCCGCGCTGGACGTCCACCACGATCAGCGGCAGTTCGAGGGAGACCGCCAGCCCGATGGTCTCGCTCTTCAGCGCCAGGCCCGGTCCGGACGTCGTGGTCACGCCCACCGCGCCGCCGTAGGCCGCCCCCAGAGCGGCCCCCACCCCGGCGATCTCGTCCTCGGCCTGGATGGTGGTCACGCCGAATCGCTTCAGCTTGGCCAGGGTGTGCAGGATGTCCGACGCCGGGGTGATCGGGTACGAGCCGAGCACCAGGGGCAACTCGGCCCGGTGGGCAGCCACCGCCAGCCCGTGGGCCAGCGCGGTGTTGCCGGTGATGTTGCGGTAGCGGCCGGTCTGCGCCGGCGCGGGCCCGACCTCGTAGGAGATCGCGAACACCTCGGTGGTCTCACCGAACGCCCAGCCGGCCCGGAAGGCGGCGAGGTTGGCCGCGAGCAGCTCCGGGGTCGCGGAGAACTTGGCCGTCAGGAAGCGTTCGGTGCCCTCGGTGGGCCGGTTGTAGAGCCAGCTCAGCAGGCCGAGCGCGAACATGTTCTTGGCGCGCTCGGCGTCCTTGCGGGTCAGGGCGAAGGGCTCCAGCGCGGCGACGGTCATCGAGGTCAGCGGCAGGGCGTGCACCTGGAAGGAGTCCAGGCTGCCGTCGTCCAGCGGGTTGGCGGCGTAGCCGACCTTGGTCAGGTTGCGCGTGGTGAAGTCGTCGGAGTTGGCGATGATCGTCGCGCCGCGGTGCAGGTCGCGCAGGTTGGACTGCAGGGCCGCCGGGTTCATCGCCACCAGGACGTCGGGGGCGTCGCCGGGGGTGAGCACGTCGTGGTCGGCGAAGTGGAGCTGGAAGCTGGAGACCCCGGGCAGGGTGCCCTGAGGGGCCCGGATCTCGGCCGGGAAGTTCGGCAGGGTGGCCAGGTCGTTGCCCAGGGCCGCGGTCTCGGCGGTGAACCGGTCACCCGTCAGCTGCATCCCGTCGCCGGAGTCGCCGGCGAAACGAATGATCACCCGGGGGATGCGCTCGGTGGTCTTGGTCATCTGACGTGGCGTCCTGTCTGGTCCTGGGCGGAGACGGACACGATCGTAGGTGCCCTCTCCATGGAACGTGGCAACGCCGGGATCCGTGCGTTGATTTCGTCACGCGATGGGATGTTCCCCACCGCCGCACCGGCATGCCTGCGTCCGGCAGCCCTCACCAGCGGTGCGCCTGGACGATCCGCCGCAGGAACTGCCGGGTCCGCTCCTGCTGCGGTTCGCCCATGACCTGATCCGGCGGCCCCTGCTCGTGCACCCGGCCGGCGTGCAGGAAGCAGACCCGATCGGCCACCTCGCGGGCGAAGCCCATCTCGTGGGTGGCCACGATCATGGTCATCCCCTCGGCCTTCAGCTCGCTGATCAGGGTGAGCACCTCGCCGACGAGTTCGGGATCCAGCGCCGAGGTCACCTCGTCGAACAGCATCAGCACCGGGTCGTTGACCAGCGAGCGGGCGATGGCGACCCGCTGGGCCTGCCCGCCGGACAGCTCGTCGGGGTGGGCGGAGGCCTTGTCCGCCAGGCCCACGCGCTCCAGCATCGCCAGCGCGCGGGCCTCGGCCTCCGCTCGGGCGATGCGGTGCACCGTGCGCGGGGCCAGGGTCACGTTGTCCAGCACGCTCAGGTGCGGGAAGAGGTTGAACGACTGGAAGACGATGCCCATGCGCGCCCTGACGGCGTCGGCGTCCACCTGCGGGTCGGTGATGTCACGACCCTCCAGCTCGATCACCCCGTCGTCGACCACCTCGAGCAGGTCCACGCAGCGCAACAGGGTCGACTTGCCCGAGCCCGAGGCGCCGATCAGGACGACGACCTCGTGCGCCGCGACGTCCAGGTCGAGCCGGTCCAGGACGACGGCGGGGCCGTAGACCTTGCGCAGGCCGCGGACCCGCAGCAACGGGTGCTCCACCGGCCCTGTCGCCGGCCCTCTCGCCGATCCCGTCGCCGGGCTTGTCGCCTCCCCGGTGCCGCTCACAGCAGACCTCCCCCCGGCAGGTACCCGTACCGGCGCGAGACCGCATCGGTCAGCCGGGCCATCGGCACGGTCAGCGCGACGAACAGCAGCCCGGCCACCACGTACGGGGTGAAGTTGAACGTCCTGGCGGTGATGATCTGGGCGCTCTGGATGGCGTCGGCGGCGCCGAGGATCGAGACCAGGCCGGAGTCCTTCTGCAGGCTGACGAAGTCGTTCAGCAGCGGGGGGACGACGCGCCGCACCGCCTGCGGCAGCACCACGTGCCGCATGGTCTGCGCCCCGCTCAGCCCGAGGGCCCGGGCGGCGGCCCTCTGGCTGGGGTGGATCGACTCGATGCCCGCCCGGAACACCTCGGCGACATAGGCCGAGTAGGACAGCACCAGCGCCGCCCCGCCGAGGATCACCACCGAGTTGGTCACGCCACTCAGCCGCAACCCGGGCACGCCGAAGCCGATCAGCAGCAGCACCAGGATCAGCGGCAGCCCGCGGAACAGGTCGACGTACACCGTGGCCAGGGCCCGCAGCGGCCACAGCACCGGGCCCCGCAGGGTGCGCAGGACGGCGATCACCAGGCCGAGCACGACGATGCACGCCCCGCAGATCAGGAACAGGCGCACGTTGAGCCACAGGCCGGTCGCGACGTCCGGCAGGGCTCGCCAGGCGGTGGCCGGGTCGAAGAAGCTGCGCTGGACCCGGGGCCACCCCGGGGCAGAGGTGATCGCGAGCACCGCCGCCACGCCGAGCGCCATGGTGCTCGCGGCGGCGATCAGCCAGGACCGCCGCTGCTGCCGGCGCCGGAAGGCCCGGCGGGCCTGCTCGACGCCGGACGGCGTCCACGCCTGCCCGTCGTGGACTTCTGTCGTCCCAGGGGTCAGGACAGCACCTTGGCGCCGTCGCTGGTGGTCAGCCACTGGGTCTCCAGCTTCTTCAGGGTGCCGTCGGCGCGCAGCGCGTCGACCGCCTGGGTGACGCACCCGGTCAGCGGGCTGTCCTTCTCCAACAGCAGGCCGAACTGCTCGCCGCCACCGCCGGCGTTGGGGACCTGCCCGACCACGACGCCGCCCTCGATCTCGACCCCGGCCAGGTACAGGGCGGTGGGCAGGTCGACGACCAGGCCGTCGATCTGGCCGTTGGACAGCGCCAGCTTCGCCTTGTCGTTGTCCGGGAAGGCGGAGGGCTTCGTGGTCGGCTTGATCTGGTTGAGGATCGCGTCGTAGCTGGTGGTGCCCACCGCCGCGCCGAGCCGGCCCTTGGCCAGGTCGGCCAGCGAGGTGGCCCCGGCGATCGGGCTGGTCTTGGTGGCCACCACCGCCTGGGCGACGTCGTAGTACCCGGAGGAGAAGTCGACCACCTTGGCGCGCTCGTCGGTGATCGAGATCTGGTTGATGTCGAAGTCGAAGGTGGTGGGCTTGGGCGAGAACAGCGAGTCGAACTTGACCACGGTCCAGGTCACCTCGGAGGCGGCAAAACCCAGCTTCTCGGCGATGGCGTAGGCCACCGCCGACTCGAAGCCCTTGCCGTTGCTCGGGGTGTCGTCGACGAACCACGGCGTGTAGGCGGGCTTGTCGGTGCCGATCGTCAGCGTGCCCGCGGTCTCGAGCTTCAGGGCGTCCTTGGCGCAGGCGTCGGCACTCGCCGACCCCGAGCCGGTCGACGTCGAGCCCGAATCGGCCGGGGCACACGCGGTGGCGGTCAGGGTGAGGCCGGCCAGCAGGACGAGCAGGGAGCGGGTGGTGCGCATGACGGGCCCCTCCGGGGACGTGAAACGGCTGACCCGGGCAGGCTACCGGCCACCTCGGAGGCCACCGGCGTCCCGTGTCCTGATCGTTGCCTGGACGCCGCGCGGCCGACGGCGTGCACTACAGTCGTGTCATGTCCGCCTCGTGGGTCGTGGTCGGGGCCGTCGCGGCCGGCGGAGTGCTGTTCTTCACCCTCGGCATGCTGGCCAACCGGCTGCTGCGTCCGTCGGCGCCCAACCCCGAGAAGCTGACCACCTACGAGAGCGGGGTCGACCCGGTCGGCCGTGGCTGGTCGCAGACCCAGGTGCGGTACTACCTCTACGCGTTCCTCTACGTGGTGTTCGCCGTGGACGCGGTGTACCTGTTCCCGTGGGCGGTGGTGCTGGCCGAGCTCGGCTGGGTCGGCGTGATCGAGATGGGCATCTTCCTGGGGATCCTCGCCGTCGGCCTGCTGCACGCCTGGCGCCGGGGGGCACTGCGATGGACGCCGTGACCTCCTCGCCCGCGCCGGGTCGAGCCTCGTCGACCATGCTCGGCATGCCCACGGTCGGCGCACTCCAGGCGGTGGCCCCGCACCCGCTGCGGCTGGTGCTCAACTGGGGACGCCGCTACAGCCTGTGGGTGTTCAACTTCGGCCTGGCCTGCTGCGCGATCGAGTTCATCGCCGGCAGCATGGCCCGGCACGACTTCATCCGGCTCGGGGTGATCCCGTTCGCGCACGGCCCGCGGCAGGCCGACCTGATGGTGATCAGCGGGACGGTCACCGACAAGATGGCGCCGGCCGTGCGGCGGCTCTACCAGCAGATGGCCGAGCCGAAGTACGTGATCAGTTTCGGGGCCTGCTCGAACTCCGGTGGCCCGTACTGGGACTCCTACTGCGTCACCAAGGGCGTCGACCAGATCATCCCGGTGGACGTCTACGTCCCCGGCTGCCCTCCACGCCCGGAGGCGCTGCTGCAGGGCATCGTCAAGCTCCAGGAGAAGATCGCGGCCGAGAACCTGGGCCACGCCTACCGGGGGGCTGCCCGGCGTCCGATCAGTGCTGCCAGCGTGACCCGGCCGCTGGTGACCCCTGCGCCCGCCCAGCCCTCCCCGGCCGGCCCGACCGGCACGGCTGACCGGACGATCCGGTGACCGCGTTGCGCGCGGCCGCCGTGGCCGACATCTTCGCCACCGGCTTGGGGATCGAGGTCGCGGTGGCCGCGGACGCCGCCGGTACCCCGGTGGTGGACGTCCCGGTCGAGCGCTGGGCCGAGGCGGCCCAGCTGGCCCGTGACGTGCTCGAACTCGACTTCGTCGACTGGCTGTCGGCGGTCGACGAGCCCGAGGCCGACCCCGCCGGGATCGACGTCGTGCTGCACGTGGCCGATTCCCGCGCGATCACCCGCCGGGTGTTGTTGCGCACCCGGCTGGACGCCGCCGCCCCCAGCCTGCCCTCCCTCACCGGGCGCTGGCCCGGGGTGGCCTGGCACGAGCGGGAGACCCACGAGATGTTCGGGGTCCTCTTCGAGGACTTCCGGGACGGCCAGGCGGGGCTGCGTCCACTGCTGCTGCCGGAGGGCTTCGAGGGGACGCCGCTGCGCAAGTCGTTCGTGCTGGCCGCTCGGGTGAGCAAGCCATGGCCCGGCGCCAAGGAGCCCGGTGAGGGCGGTTCCGGGGCGCCGAGCCGGCGCAAGGCGCGTCCGCCGGGCGTCCCCGACCCGGCCACCTGGGGTCCCCACGAAGCCGGGCAGGCAGATCAGGCCGGGCAGGCCGGTCCGTTCGAGCAGCCGGGGCAGCCGGGGCCGGTGACACCGCAGTGAGCGAGCCGGTCGACGTCCTGGTGCGCGCGGCCTGCGTGGTGGCCGCGTTCCTGGTGCTGCCACTGGTGGTCGGCCAGGCCGAGCACAAGGTGATGGCGCACATGCAGGGGCGGCTCGGCCCCATGTACGCCGGGGGCTTCCACGGGTGGGCGCAGCTGGTGGCCGACGGGGTCAAGTTCGCCCAGAAGGAGGCGATCATCCCGGCGGCCGCCGATCGCGGGGTGTTCCGGCTGGCTCCCGCGGTCGCCCTGGTGCCCTACCTGGTCGCCATGGCCGCCCTGCCGTTGTCGCCGACCCTGGTCGCCGCCGACCTGGACGCCGGCCTGTTGTTCGTCCTGGCCGCCTCGGCGGTCGGGGTGCTGGGCACGCTGATGGCCGGGTGGGCGAGCGCGAACAAGTACGCCCTGCTCGGGGCCCTGCGCTCGGCCGCCCAGTTGCTGGCCTACGAGCTGCCGATGGTGCTGGCGGCCAGCAGTGTGGCGATGGCCGCCGGGTCGCTGAACCTGGTCACGATCGCGCAGGCGTGGCGTCCGTGGTGGCTGTTGTGGCAGGCCCCGGCCGCCTTCGTGTTCCTGATCGCGGGGCTGGCCGAACTCCAGCGGCCGCCGTTCGACATCCCCGTGGCCGACTCGGAGATCGTCGCCGGCCCGTACACCGAGTACAGCGGCCTGCGGTTCGCCCTGTTCCTGCTCGCCGAGTACGCCGGGATCGTGCTGCTCGGTGCCCTGGTCGCGGTGCTCTTCCTCGGTGGGTGGCGCGGTCCCTTCGACGGGACCCTGGGCCCGGTGTGGATGCTCGGCAAGACATTTGCGGTCGCCCTGCTGGTGATCTGGTTCCGGGTGTCCTGGCCGCGGATGCGGTCCGACCAGCTCCAGCGATTCGCCTGGGGAGTCCTGGTGCCGATGGCACTGGCGCAAGTGGCTCTCACCGCGATAGTCATCGCTGCGGAGGGGTAGGACGTTAGGCTTACCTCATATCCGGTGCGTGTTCGAAACAGCACGAAGCGGAGGCAATCGGACATGGGGCGTCCTCGTCGCCAGGAGCCACGTCGAGCACACCTGCTCGCCGCTGCCCGGCGGGTCCTGGAGCGTGACGGCCTGGTGGGCCTGCGCGTCCGCGAGGTCGCTGCCGAGGCCGGCGTGAGCCCGGCGGCAGTGCTCTACTACTACCCCGACTCCTTCCAGCTCTCGGTGCAGGCGCTGACCCAGTTCGTGCAGGGCAAGGCCACCGAGAACGCCGCGGTGGCGGCGTCCGTCCCCGACCCGTACCAGCGGCTGATCGAGCTGGTGTTGCTGGACGTGCCCGACCCGTTGCCCGGCATCCGCCGAGCCCTCTGCGAGGTGCCGGCCCTGGTGGCCGAGCACCCGGAGCTGGCCGAGGTGATGGCCTTCACCCTCGCCGAACAATCAGCGGTCATCCGGGCGGCGATCGAGGACGGCATCCTGTCCGGCTTGATCTCCCCGACGGTGGACGCCGAGCTCGCGGCGCGGGCGATCGTCGGGATGCTGCGCTTCACCGACACCTGCCGCGTGGCCGGGCTGGTGCCCTCCGACGAGGCGCGCCGTCACGCCCTGGCCCAGCTGCACGCACTGATCGGCGTGGAGCCGCCGGTGCACGCCGGGCTGGTCGCCGAGCGCCGTCCGGCGGCACCGGCCACCCCGATCCCGTCGGCCCCCCGTCCCTGAGGCTCGCGCTGGCCGAGAGTGCTGATTCCCCCCACCAGGTGGGGGACATCAGCACTCTCACCCGCGGTGGCGCGGGAGCTGGGCGGTCAGCCGGCTCCGACGGCTGCCTGGGAGCTGTCCGGCAGGGGGGCCGATCCGTTCTCCGAGGTGAGCTTGCGGGGCCACCAGAACCGATCGCCGAGCACCACCGCGATGGCCGGCACCAGCACGGTGCGCACCAGCAGCGTGTCCAGCAGCACCCCGACGCAGATGATCACGCCGATCTGGGCCAGGACCACCAGCGGCAGGACCCCCAGCACCGCGAACACCGCGGCCAGCAGGATGCCCGCGCTGGTGATCACCCCGCCGGTGGCGGTCAGCGAGCGCAGCATGCCGGCCCGGGAGCCGTGCCGCACGGCCTCTTCCTGGGCCCGGGTGACCAGGAAGATGTTGTAGTCCACGCCCAGGGCGACCAGGAAGAGGAAGGTGATCAGCGGCGCGCCGCCGTCCAGGGCCTCGAACCCGAAGATCCCGGTGAACAGCCACCAGGACGCGCCCAGGGCCGCCAGGTAGGTGGCCACCACGGTCAGGACCAGGATCACCGCGGCCGTGATCGAGCGCAGCAGGATCAGCAGGGCGCCCACCACCAGGCCGAGGATCAGCGGGAAGATCACCGCCCGGTCGCGGCTGTTGGCCTCCGCCACGTCCAGGGCCTCGGCCTCGGTGCCACCCACGTAGGTCTCGGGGACGGCGGCCAGCGCGGTGCGCAGGTCGCGGACCGCCTGCTCGGCGGCGCCGCTGCCCGGGGCGGCAGTGGTCACCACGTCCAGTTGGGTGACGCCGCCGGCCTCGGCCGTGGCGCGCACCGAGTCGACTCCGTCGAGGTCGCGGACGGCGGCGATCACCTGGTCGGGATCGCTGCGGGTCATCACCACGGCCGGGTCGGAGCTGCCGGCCGGGAACGACTCGGCCAGGCGCTCGGCGGCGGTGATCGCCTCGGGGGTGCGCAGGAACTGGTCGGCCAGGGACAACCCGGTGCGGACCTGCCCCAGGCCCACGGACAGCCCGGCGAGCAGCAGCAGGGTGGCGGCCACGAAGGTGCGCGGCCGGGCGGCGACCCGGTCACCGACTCGCCGCCAGAGGGACCGCGAGTCCACCAGCTGAGCCTGGCCCACTCGGGGAACGAGCGGCCAGAAGACCCAGCGCCCGAACAGCACCAGCACGCAGGGCAGCACCACCAGGGCGTACCCGGCGGCGACCACGATGCCCACCGCGCAGGCCAGCCCGAGCCCGCGGGTCGCGGGGATGACCGACAGCAGCAGGGTGAGGACGCCGAGGACCACCGTCACCGCGCTGGACAGCACGGCCTCGCCGGCCCGGCGCACCGCCGCGGCCATGGCCTCGTACCGGTTCTCGGTCAGGCGCAGCTCGTCTCGGTACCGCGAGATCAGCAGCAGGGCGTAGTCGGTTCCGGCCCCGAAGACCAGCACCGACAGGATGCCGATGGTCGACTCGTCCCAGGCCACGTCGAAGGTCTTCAGCACGTGGGTGGCCAGGATGGCCGCGAGCCGGTCGGCGATCCCGACCACGATCAGGGGGATCAGCCACAGGGTGGGGCTGCGGTAGGTGATCAGCAGCAGGATGGCGACCACGGTGGCGGTGGCGAGCAGCAGGTTCACGTCGGCGCCGTCGAACACCTTGCCCAGGTCGGCCTGGACGGCGGCCGGCCCGGTGACCTGGACGCTCACGCCGTCCGGGGCCTGTGCCCGCAGGTCCTCGCGGGGTTTCTCCACCACCTCGATGTTCTCGGTGGAGGTGGCCGCGGTCACCGGCAGGACGGCGATCGCCGCGGTGCCGTCCTGGCTGACCGTCAGCGGGGGTGGCCCGGCGGGGGCCTGGCCCAGCCGCGCGATCACCTGCTGGGTGAGGGCCTGCGTCGCCTCGCCGGAGAGCCGGCCGGAGTCTGCGGTGTACAGCACGATCGCGGTGGAGCCCTCGCCCCGGGGCATCGTCGCCTGGAGTTCGGCGGCGGTGGTGCTGTCGGCGCCCAGGGGGCGGTTGTCGGTGATGGACGGCGTCCGCTCGGCCTCGCCGAGGGCGCCGATGGTGCCCAGACCGATGAAGATCATGATCAGGGCGATCCACCACGACCGACGGGGGTGGATGTGGACGGAGGTCATCCTCACGGTCGACTCAGCTCCCGGCCAGTATGGTTACTCGATGGGTGTGTAATCTAATGACTCATCCCATGACTAACTTAATTACTCAGCAGATGAGCGATGTTAGGCGGGACCCGATGACGCAGGCAAGTCCACCTCCGCCCCCCGGCCCCAACGAGGCCTGGGTGCACGGCGATGCGCTGCGCTCGTCCTCGCTGACCGCGTTGCGCGAGTTGCTGGAGTTGGGTGCCCGGGTGGGGCCGAGCGTCGCCCGCCGAGCGGGGCTGAGTCACTCCGAACTGCAGGCTCTGGAGTTGCTGATGGCCTCGCCCCAGGGCCCGGTCGAGTTGTCCCGTGGGCTGGGCGTCACCTCGGCGGCGTCCTCGGGGATCGTCGACCGGTTGGAGGCTCGCGGGCACGTCAGCCGCCAGGCGCACACCAGCGATCGGCGCCGCACCCAGGTGGTGATCACCCCCTCCGGCCGGGAGGAGGTGCTGGGCCACCTGATGCCGATGTTCGTCGAGCTCGGTCGGCTGGACGCCGCGCTCAGCGAGGACGAACGGGCCCTGATCACCCGCTACCTCGAGGGCGCGATGGCCGCGATCCGCCGGCTGGTGTGACAGCTCACGGGACGTGGTGCCCTGACCACCTGGTCGCTGCGGGCCTAGGCTCGACGGTGTGCGGGAGCAGCCGCACCCTGGTCCTCGCACACCCGAGAGTCGTTGCGGTACAGCACGATGCGAGGTGGACCCATGAACGGTCACGGACCGGCGATCGTGGTCGAGGGCCTGCGCAAGGCCTACGGTGAGACCCAGGCCGTCGACGGTGTCACCCTGCAGGTCACCCACGGCGAGGTCGTGGCCCTGCTCGGTCCGAACGGTGCCGGGAAGACCACCTGCGTCGAGATCCTCGAGGGGTACCGCCGGCGCGACGCCGGACGGGTCGAGGTGCTCGGCGTCGACCCCGAACGCGGCGGACGAGCCTTCCGTGAACGGATCGGCGTGGTGCTGCAGGAGGCCGGGTTCGAGGACCAGTTCTCGGTACTCGAGCTGGTCCGCCTGCACGCGGGCTACTACCCGCGCCCCCGGCCGGTGGACGCCGTGATCGAGGTGGTCGGCCTGGCCGACAAGCGGCACGCGCGGGTGAAGACCCTCTCCGGCGGTCAGCGCCGTCGGCTCGACCTGGCGCTGGGCATCATCGGCGACCCCGAGTTGCTGTTCCTGGACGAGCCCACCACCGGGTTCGATCCGGCGGCACGCCGAAAGGCCTGGGAGCTGATCGACCGGCTCCGCGATCTCGGCACCACGATCCTGCTGACCACGCACTACATGGACGAGGCCGAGCACCTGGCCGACCGGCTGATCGTGATCGATCACGGACGGGTGGCGGCCGAGGGAACGGCGGAACAGTTGGCCGCCAGGTCGGGGGCACGCACGGTGGTGTCGTTCCGTCTCCCGAACGCGATCGTGGACACCCGCCTGCCGGACCTCGCCGGCACCGTGCGGGCCGCCGGGGCGACCACCGAGGTCGTGACCACGGAACCCACCCGCGATCTGCGGTCGCTCACCTCGTGGGCGCTCGACCACGGAATCGCGCTGGACGGGCTCGCGCTGACCCGGCCCGGCCTCGAGGACGTCTACCTCGACCTGATCGAGGCGTCCGATGCCTGAACTCGCCGTCCAGCGGCCCCGGCTGATCGCGCATCAGACGCGACACGAGATCGTCGCTCTGGTCCGCGAACCGATCGCCCTGTTCTTCGCCCTGGCGTTTCCGCTGCTGTTCTTCGTGATCATCAGCGGGCTCTTCGGGAACGAGAGGATCGACGCCCGCTCGGGTGTCCGGGTCGCCCAGTTCATGGCGCCCGCGTTCGCCTCCTTCGGCATCGTGATGGCCACCTTCTCGGCGCTGGCCATCGGCCTGGCCGAGGCTCGAGAGGACGGCGTGCTGAAGCGGCTGCGCGGCACGCCCCTCTCGCCCGGGGTACTGATCGCCGCCCGCGTGCTGGCAGGCGGGGCGGTGGCCCTGGCTGCGGTGGCGTTGCTCCAGGTGGTCGGCGTCGTCGGTTACGACGTCCAGATCGTCACCCGCACGCTGCCGGCCGCCCTGGTCACGCTCGTGGTCGGAGTGTGCTGCTTCAGCGCCCTGGGCCTGGCCGTGGCGGCGACCGCGCCGAACAGCCAGGCGGCGATGGCGATGACCACCGGGCTGACCGTCCCGTTGGCGTTCATCTCCGACCTCTTCGCCGTCGGCGTCACCCTGCCGCGGTGGCTCGACGTCCTGGGCTGGTGCTTCCCCCTGCGGCACCTGGTCAACGCGCTCGGTGATGCGACCAACCCGTTCCTGACCGGCTCCGGCTTCTCCGCCCGGCACCTGGGCGTGATGGCGGTCTGGGGACTGGGCGGGGCGATGATCGCCGTCCGGCGGCTCAGTGTCGAGCCCCGGCGCACGCCGACGACTCGATCGCCCGCCCGGACCCTCGCCGCGGTCGCCGGCCCGACCACCCCTGCCCCCGTGGGTACCGTGACGAGGGCCGGCCGGACGGATCGGCCATCGACGATCCGCCTGCTGCTGCACGAGATCCGGCACGCCGATGCGCTGTTGTGGCGGGACCCCGGGTCGACGTTCTTCGCCGTCGCCTTCCCGATCATGCTCGTCCTGCTGGTCCCGCAGATCTACGGCGCGGACACCCTCCTGGAGGACGGCACGCCGTTGCCCCGGTTCTACGCACCGACCATGGCGATCTACGGGGCCGCGGTCACCGCCTACGTCAACATGCCCGAGGGGCTGGCCCGGGCGCGGGAGCGCGGCGTGCTGCACCGGCTCAGCGGGACGCCGTTGCCGATGCCCGTGCTGGTGCTCGCCCGGGTGGTCTCCAGCATCTGGATCGCCCTGCTCACCCTGGTCGGCGTCCTGCTGATCGCCGGGGTGCTGTACGACGTCCCCGTGCCGCCGACCTGGCCGGGGGTGATCGTCACCACGGTGTTGTCGACCCTGTGCTTCGCGGTGCTCGGGGTGGCGCTGATGACCTTGCTCGGCAGCGCCCGCTCGGTCAGCGCCGTCGCGCTCGGCACCCTGCTGCCGCTGTCGTTCGTCTCGGACATCTTCATGGTCGGTGCGACGTTCCCCGCGGCGCTCGACGTGATCGGGTGGATCTCCCCGTTGCGGCACGCGACGCGTGCGGTGTCCACCGCCTACCAGGTTGGCGCCACCGGCTACGGGTTCGCCTGGCAGCACCTGGCGGTGATCGCACTCTGGACGATCGGTGGCGCGGTGGTGATCGTGCTCCGCGTTCGGTCCGGGCACCTGGCGGGCCGGCGAGGCTGATCACCCGCCGGGGGTGACCCGCCTGACCCGCTTGACGAGGTGGACCAGGTGGTAGGCGGGAACCGGCGGTGGCGCGTCGGCGTCGCTGCGATGGGTCTCGACGTACCCGTGCCGGCGATAGAGCCGCAGGTTGGCCGCGCTGCGCTCGCCGGTGAACAGGGCGATCCGGTCCACGTCGGCCGGGACCGCCGCTTCGGCAGCCAGCAGCAGCCGGGTGCCCAGGCCCGACCCCTGCAGGTCGGGCACGACGACCAGGCGGCCCAGGTGGGCCGTGCCGGTCTGCACCCGAACCCGCACGGCCGCGACCAGCCGGCCGCCGGCGCGCAGGCCCAACGCGATCACCTCGGGGTCGGCCAGCTCGGTGATCAACAGCTCGAGGGTCTGGGTCAGCGGTGGCAGGTGGGGGTCGTCGTGCAGCCGCGCCTGCTCGGCATAGGCGCTGCGCTGCACCGTGAGCAGTTCACCGGCGTCGGCCGTGGTCAGGCGGACGAGCTCGGTCTCCGGCGGCCTCGGGTGGCTCACCGCGAGCCGGTCCACCGGCGTCGCCACCGCGCGCGCCGGCGATCGGTGAGGATCTGCCGGACGACGTTGCGCCCGGGGATGCCGGTCACCCCGCCGCCACCGTGGGTGCCCGAGCCGGCCTGGTACAGGCCGCGAACCGGGGTGCGCAGGTCGGCGTAGCCCGCGGCCGGGCGGGCGTGGAACATCTGCCCGAGGGTCAGCTCGCCGTGGAAGATGTTGCCGCCGATCAGGTGGTGGTCGTGCTCCAGCTGCCACGGGCCGATCACCTGGCGGTGCAGCACCGAGTCGGTGAGCCCCGGGGCCACCGCGTCCAGGCGCGCCACCACCCGATCGGCATAGGAGTCCAGTTCCGCGGCGTGCCCGGCGGGGGAGTCGGCCCCGGCCCAGGTGTGGGGCACCCACTGGGTGAACATCGAGACCACGTGCTGTCCCGGCGGGGCGAGCGAGTCGTCCAGCACCGAGGGGATGCACACGTCGGCGAAGGGCAACTCGGCCGCGCGCCCCGCCGCGGCGTCGGTGAACGCCCCCTCGACGTCGTCCAGGCTCTCGGCCAGCACGATCGTGCCGCCGTACACCCGCGGGTCGAACTCGGGGTGGGCGGCCAGGGTGGGCAACCGATCGACGACCAGGTTGACCTTGACCGTGCCGCTGCGGGTGTGCCAGCCCTCGATGTCGGCGACGAAGTCGGCCGGCAGGTGGGAGCGCTCGACCAGCCGCAGGAAGGAGATCTGCGGGTGGGCGGTGGTGACCACGATCGGGGCGGCCAGCCGGGTGCCGTCCTGGAGCAGCACTCCCTGGACCTGCGGGCCGCCCCCGCCCGCGCGGACCTCGATCCGGGCGACCGGGGCCGAGGTCCGGATCCGCGCGCCGAACGAGCGCGCCGCCGCCGCCAGCGCCGAGCTCACCGCACCCATCCCCCCGCGCGGGAAACCCCAACTGCCGGTGGGGTTCTGGGCCGGGCCGGACGGCCCGTCCTCGACCCCGCCCAGGTGGTGGTGAAGCATCACGTACCCGGTTCCGGGGCTGCGCGGGCCTCCCCAGGTGCCGATCACGCCGGAGACCGACAGCACCCCGCGCAGGGCGTCCGAGGCGAACCGGGGCTCGACCAGGTCGGCCACCGAGGACGAGGCCAGCCGGGCCAGGTCGACCGCCGCGCGGGCATCGATCCCGGCCAGGCGCCGCAGCATCCACGCCTGGCGCGCCAGATCGGCCGGACGCCGCGAGCCCAGGGTCGGCGGGATGTCACCCAGCAACGGGGCGAGCAACCGGCCCAGGCGACCCATGTCGCGTTCCCACGCCTGGTGGGCCGGCGCGTCCGCGGGGTGGAAGGCGGCGATCGCCTCGGCCCGCCGGCGGGGGTCGTCCCACAGGATCAGGGCCCGCCCGTCCCGTCGGGGTGCGACATAGGGACCCTGGGGGAAGACGTGATAACCGTGCCGGGGCAGGTCCAGCGCGGTCACGATCGACGGTGGCAGCAACGAGACCACGTAGGACAGCGTGCTCACGGTGTGGTCGGGGCCGAACGGATGCTCGCTGATCGCAGCGCCGCCGACCAGCTCGCGGGCCTCGCAGACGCAGACCGACAGTCCCTCGCGGGCCAGCAGCCCGGCGGCCACCAGGCCGTTGTGGCCGCCGCCCACGATGATCACGTCGAAGCTGGACGGCGAGGAGCGGGCGTCGACCGGCCGGTCAGGCTGCACGCGGCCACGGTAGCGATGGCAGGATGCACGCGTGAGTGCGCAGGCCTCGGACGAGCCGACCCGCGGCCCGGACCGCGGAATCGGTCTCGGCGGTGGCCTGTTGCGCGGCCTGGCCACCACCGCCCGCACCCTGCTGCGCCCGGCTCACACCGCCGAGTACCCCGACGTCCAGCCGGAGCTGCCGCCGCGCAGCCGGGGCGTGATCGCCCTGCTGCAGGAGAACTGCACCGTCTGCATGCTCTGCGCCCGGGAGTGCCCCGACTGGTGCATCTACATCGACTCCCACAAGGAGACGCTGCCCGCGGTCGGGGGCGGGCGCGCTCGTCAACGCAATGTGCTCGACCGGTTCGCGATCGACTTCTCGCTGTGCATGTACTGCGGGATCTGTATCGAGGTCTGCCCGTTCGACGCGTTGTTCTGGTCGCCGGAGTTCGAGTACGCCGAGTTCGACATCCTCGACCTGGTGCACGAGAAGGAGCGGCTGTCGGGGTGGCTGGCCAGCGTCCCCCCGCCGCCGCAGCTCGATCAGGGAGCGGAGGAGTCCAAGGAGGTCGCCGCCTCCGCCCGCCGGATCCCGGCCGACCCGGAGCAGTCGCCGCCGGTGGCCCCGGAGTCCCAGCCCTCCACCGAGCCGACCGGGTTGCGACTCCACCCGCGCCAGCCCCCCGGGCCAACGTCGACCCAGCCCCCGACCGAGCCGCCCACCCAGCCCCCTCTGACCGGGGGCAGCTCGTGACCGCCCTGGACGTGGTGTTCGCCCTCTTCGCCTCGACGGCCGCCGCGGGTGCCTTGCTGGCGGTCACCAGTCGTCACGTGGTGCACGCCGCGTTGTGGCTGGTGCTCGCGCTCGGATCGCTGGCCGGGGTCTACCTGGTGCTGGCCGCCGAGGTGGTCGCCCTGGTCCAGGTCCTGGTGTACGTGGGCGCCGTCGTCGTCCTGGTGCTGTTCGCCCTGATGCTCACCCGAGCCCCGATCGGGGTCCGGGCCGACCTGGACGCCGCCCCGGGACGGCGCCGGGTGGCCGCCGTGGCCGGCCTGGCCACGAGTGCGCTGATCGGGGGAACCCTGCTGGCGGCGATCGGTTCCACCGCCGAGGTCCCGGCCGGGGACGGTACGGCGTCCGCCCTGGGGTCGGCCACCTTCACCGGCTGGGTGCTGCCGTTCGAGCTGTTGTCGGTGCTCCTGCTCGCCGCCCTGGTGGCCGCCATCGCCATCTCCCGCGGGCGGGACGCCGACACCCCTGGCCTCGACGACCTCGCACCGGGCGGCACAGCTGACCGGGCCGATCCTGGTGCCGGCTCTGCCGCCCCCGCCCCCGCCGCCGCCCCCGCCCCTGCCACCCCTGCCGCCCCCAGTAGAGCCGTCGGCCCGGACGGCACCTCGTGATCCATCTCGCAGGTCCGGCGCTCTTGGTGGCCGTGCTGGCCGGGGCCGGGGTCTACGGCGTGCTGGCCCGGCGCAACGCCGTGCTGGTGCTGATCGGGGCCGAGTTGCTGCTCGCCGCCGCCGGGGTGCTCTTCGTGCTGGGTACCGCGCTGCCGGCCGGTGGCCTGGGCTCGCCCGGACTGCTCGACCCGACGATCTCGGCCCGCCCGGCCGACCCGCTGGTCTCCGGGCAGGTGGCCACGATCATGCTGATCACCATCGCGGCCGCCGAGATCGGTCTCGCGCTGGCCGTGGTGCTCCTGCTCTTCCGGGCCCGGGCGACCAGCGACCTGACCGCCGTTCGCGAACTCGGCGAGGCGTCGCCGTCCTACACCGACCACCCGGACGCCGTGACCGGCGGGAGCCTGCCGTGACCGCGCTCGCCGCCCTGCTGACCATCGTCCTGCCGGCCACCTTCGCGGCCCTGGGGATCGCGGTCAGCGGCCGCTCGCCGGTGTGGGCGCGCGAGTGGGGCCGCACCGGTGCCCTGGGGTGCCTGGTGGCTGCCCTGGTCGAGGCCCACGGCGTGCTCACCTCGGGGCAGCAGGCCCGGATCGGCCTGCTCGGGTCGGCCGACCTGGGCAGCGTCACCGTGGCCCTGGACCTGCGGGCCGACCAGCTCTCCGCCCTGGTGGCGGTGGCGGTTGCCGTGGTCGCCCTCTGCGTCCAGGTCTACTCCGGCGGGTACCTGGCCCCCGATCAGTCGGTGGCCCCCGACCAGGCGGGGGCCCCCGACCAGCCGGGGGCGACCGACCAGCCGGCGAGCGCCTATGCCGAGGCGCCCACCCGCTATCCGGCCTACGCCGCCACGGTCTCGCTGTTCACCGCCGCCATGATGCTCGTCGTCCACGCCGACGACCTGCTGCTGCTGCTGATCGGCTGGGAGGTGATGGGCGCCTGCTCCTACCTGCTGGTCGGTCACCACAGCGAGCGGGCCAGCGCCCGGGCCGCGGCGGTCAAGGCGTTCCTGGTCACCCGGGTCGGTGACCTCGGGGTGCTGATCGCGGTCGTGGTGCTGCTCGCCGGCGGCGGTACCACGTCCATCTCGGGCCTGATCGCCGCCGCGGACACCCTGCCGGACGGCACCCTGACGGCGGCCACCCTGCTGCTGCTCGCCGGCGTGGCCGGCAAGTCGGCCCAGTTCCCGCTGCACACCTGGCTGCCGGATGCCATGGAGGGCCCGACCCCGGTGTCGGCGCTGATCCACGCGGCCACGATGGTGGCGGCCGGGGTGTTCCTCGTGGCCCGCTTGCTGCCGCTGTTCGCCGCGGCGGACGGCGCACTGGCCGTGGCCGCGGTCATCGCCTCGATCACCATGCTCGGTGCGGCGCTGGCCGCACTCGCCCAGGACGACCTCAAGCGCCTGCTCGCCTGGTCGACGATCAGCCAGGTCGCCTACATGCTGGCCGGGGTGGCGGTGGCCGACTCCGCCGGTGCCGCCGATGCCGCCGGTGCCGCCGATGCCGCTGCTGCCGACCTGGCGGCCGCCGGGCCGGGCATCCTGCACCTGCTCACCCATGCCGCGTTCAAGGCCCTGCTGTTCCTGGTCGCCGGCTGCGTGACCCACCTGGTCGGGTCCACCCTGTTCGCCGACATGGGAGGCCTGCGTGCGACCCATCCGGCGCTGGCCGGCCTGCTCGGCCTGGGGCTGGCCGCGCTCGCCGGGGTGCCGCCGCTGGGTGGGTTCTGGTCCAAGGAGGCCGTGCTCACCGCGGCCGAGCGCGCCGCCCGCGAGGGCGCGGGCTGGCCGGCCTGGTTGGTGCTCGGCAGCGGCCTGCTGACCGCCCTGGTGACCGGCATGTACGCCGCGCGCGCCTACGCGCTGGTCGCCCTCGGCCCGCCGCGGACGGCGGCGATGCACGCCCCGGACGGCGAGGCGGCCACCGCTCACCGGCTGCCGGCGTCCATGATCTGGCCGTTGTGGGTGCTCGCCGTGCCGACCGCGGTGCTCGGGCTGGTGCTGCTCGCCCCGCCCGACCTGCTGGCCACGACGCACGTCGACCCGCTGACCGCGTTCACCGGGGCGATCCTGTCCCTGGCCGGGGTGGGGTGGGCGCTGTCGGCGCCGCGGCTGGGGACCGCCGACCTGGCCCTGGCCCTGCCCGCCGGGGTGCGGGGCTTCCTGCGGGCCGGGTACCGGCTGGACGACGTCCAGCACGCCCTCGTGGTCCGCCCCTACCGGGCGCTGGCCCGGCTGATCGGCGCCGGTGACCGCGACGTGGTGGATGCCTACCCGCGGGCCACCGTGGTGGCCACCCGCTGGGCCGGCCTCGGGCTGCGTCGGCTGGGGAACGGCATGGCGACCTCCTACGTGGGCTGGGCGGTGGCCGGCGCGCTGGTCCTCGGGCTGGCCGGGGTGGTGCTGTCGTGACCGGGGGAGTCGACCTGGTGGGTCCGTGGGCGCTGGCCGTCCTGGTGGCCCTGCCACTGGCCGGTGCGCTGGTGCTGCTGGGGCGCGGCCTGCCCGCTCGGACCGCCACCCGGGTGGGGGTGACGATCTCGGGGCTCACCCTGCTGCTGGCACTGGCTGCCGCCGCGAGCGCGGCGCCCTTCGCGGCGTACCCGGGGTCGCGGCCGGGGCTGGAGCTGGACCTCGACTGGATCCCGGCGCTCGGCGTCCACCTGCACCTGGGCCTGGACGGCATCTCGGTCCCGCTGGTGCTGCTCACGGCCCTGCTCACGCTGCTGGTCTGCCTCCACCTGGTGCGGGTACAGCCCGATGCGGGCCGCGTGGGCGGCCTGGTCGCCTGCGTGCTGGCGGTCGAGGGCGGGGCGCTGGGCACCTTCCTCGCCCTGGACCTGGTGGTCTTCTTCGTCGCCTTCGAGACCGTGCTGGTGCCGATGTGGTTCGTCATCGCCCGCTGGGGTGATTCCGGGCAGCGCGCCTCGACCCTGGCGGGCTCGTCCCGTCCGGGGGGTGAGCAGGCACGACGGGAGGCGGCGAACCGGTTCGTGCTGTTCACCGTCACGGGCTCGGCGCTGATGCTGCTCGGGCTGTTGCTGGTGGCGATGCGTTCGGGCACAACCGATCTGGTGCTGCTCGCCCAACGGGGTGGGCAGGACCTGGCGCTGGGGGTGCAGACCGTGGCGGCGTGTCTGCTGGTGGCCGGGCTGGCGGTGAAGGCCCCGATGTTCCCGCTGCACACCTGGTTGCCCCCGGCACACACGATCGCGCCCACGGCCGGTTCGGTGCTGCTCGCCGGGGTGCTGCTGAAGCTGGGCACCTACGGCCTGGTGCGGGTGGTGGTTCCCGTTGTGCCGCAAGGGCTCCGCGAGATCGCTCCGGTGCTGGGCGCGTTCGGGGTGGCCGGGGTGCTGTGGGCCGGGCTGGCCTGTTTCGTCGAGCGTGACCTGAAGCGGCTGATCGCGCTGTCGTCGGTGGCGCACATGGGCTTCGTCCTGGTGGGCATCGCCAGCATGACCCCGGAGGGGTTGCAGGGAGCGCTGTTCGCGAACGTGGCCCACGGTCTGATCACCGGCCTGCTGTTCCTGGTGGTCGGGGCGGTGAAGGACCGCCACCACACCGCCGAACTGGCCCTGCTGGACCGCAATCTGCGCGACCGGCTGCCCCGGCTGGGGTGGCTGCTGGCCTTCGGCGCGCTGGCCGGGTTGGGCCTGCCCGGGCTGGCCGGGTTCTGGGGTGAACTGCTGGCCATCGCCGGGGCCTGGCGCTCGGACTCGGCGATGGGGGCGATCTCGCGTCCGGTGGCCGTGCTGGCCGCGGTCGGCACCGCGGTCGCCGCCGCCTACCTGCTGCGGGTACTGCGCCGGTTGTGGCACGGGCCGGGCGGCGCCCCGGCGGCACCGGCCTCGCTCGGTGGCCCGGGCCGGTTCATCGGCGATGCCACCCGGCACGAGGTGGTCGTGATGATGCCGCTGGTGGCGGCCACCGTGGCGCTCGGCGTCCTGCCGGCGATCCTGCTCGAGGTGACCGGGCCCGCGGTGCGCGCCCTGCTGGCAGGTGCCCCGTGATCGCGACCGGACACGGCGAGCCGTTGGCCGCCTGGTTCAGTGTGAGCTCGGCCGGGCTGGCGCCGGTGGCGCTGCCGGTGCTCGGGCTGCTCGTGGTGCTGCTGCTGGACGCGCTCGCCCCGGCCCGGTGGCGGGCCGGCCGGGCCCTGCGCCGGGCCCAGGACGGCGTGAGCCTGCTCGCCCTGCTCGGCGCGGGAGCAGCGGTGGTCGGTCTGTGGCGCTCACCTGACCTGGTCGCCGGCGGTGCGGTGCAGGCGGTCTGCAGCTGGTCGGCCGGCAGCGGGCAGGCCGACCCGCAGTGCTCGTTCGTGGTCTCGGAGCTCACCCTCACCCTGCAGGCGCTGATCGTGGGTGCGGCGGTGGTCAGCCTGCTGCTGGCCCTGGACGGCACGGGTGCCCGGGATCGGGTGGCCCACCACGTGCTGTTCCTGGCCGCGGTGACCGGCGCTCTGGCCCTGGCCGGCGCGCGCGACCTGGTGAGCCTGATGGTGGCCCTGGAGCTCGCCAGCCTGCCGGCGGTCGGCCTGGTGGGCCTGCGCCGGGATGCCCCCGGGGCTCAGGGCGCGCTCACGTTCCTGTACACCGCGATCGTCTCGCTCGGCCTGCTGGCCCTCGGCGCGGGCATGCTGCTGCTGGCCACGGGCTCGCTCTACCTGCGCGACATCTCCCTCGCCCTGGCCGATGCCGC
Source organism: Kineosporiaceae bacterium (assembly GCA_016794595.1). Classification (GTDB taxonomy): domain Bacteria; phylum Actinomycetota; class Actinomycetes; order Actinomycetales; family Kineosporiaceae; genus JADJPO01. Next base: position 12,151 of record JAEUJN010000106.1, on the reverse strand, counting down.
CCTTCCCGGGCCGGTGCGGGCGGTGGCCGCGCTCGGCGTGCTGCTGGCCGTCGCCGGGGTCGGGTACAAGGTGTCGCTGGCACCCTTCCACCTGTGGACCCCGGACACCTATGCCGGGGCTCCGCTGCCGGTGGCGGCCTTCCTGTCGGTGGTGTCCAAGGCGGCCGGCCTGGCGGCGATCGTCGTGCTGCTGGGCGTGGGCCTGTGGCCGGTGGCCGCGGTGTGGGCCCCCGTGGTGGGCGCGCTGGCCGTGGTCACCATGACCGTCGGCAACGTGGTCGCGCTGCGCCAGCACGTCGCCGTCCGGCTGCTGGCGTGGTCGACGGTCGCCCAGGCCGGGTGGGTAGTGCTGCCGCTGGCCTCGCTCGGTGATGCCGACTCGGTCGCAGCCTCGGCCGGCCGGGTCGGCCCGGTGCTGGCCGAGCCGAGGGGCGCGGTGGCCGCCTCGGTCGGGTACCTGGTGGCCTACGTGGCGGCCGGCCTGGCGGCGTTCGCCGTGGTGGTGGTGCTCGCCCGGCACGTCCCCGCGGCCGAGGAGCACACCCTGGAGTCCTACCGGGGGCTGGCCCGCCGCGAGCCGGTGGCGGCCGCGGTGCTGGGGTTCGCCCTGCTCTGCCTGGCCGGGTTGCCCCCCGGGGTGATGGGGCTGGTGGGCAAGCTGATCGCGCTGCGGCCGCTGGTGGACGGCGGGGCGTGGGTGGTCGCCGTTGCCGCGGCGCTGAACGTCGCGCTCGGGGTCGCGTACTACCTGCGCTGGACGGCGCTGCTGGTGGCCACGCCGCGGCCGGTGGTGGGCGGCCCGGCGGTCTCGGACGGCGCGGCCGGGGTGCCGACCTGGCGGGTCCGCCCGGCCGAGGGACTGGCGATCGGGGCCGGGGCGCTGGCCTGCGTGCTGCTCTCGGTGGCCCCGCAGCTGATCGCCGGGCTGCTGCCGAACGGCCTGCTCTGAGCGTGGTCTCGCCCCGGATCTTGTGCGGAACGGCCCGCCGGCGGGCATCGTTGGCATCGTCGACCGGTTGTCCACCGCGCAGCGGCGCCGCCCGGGAACACCACGACCAGCAGCACCAGCAGAACCGGCAGCGCGCGAGCACCATGAGCACAGGGAGAATGTGATGGGTCACCGCCACTTCAACGGGCTGAAGACGGCCCTGCTGCTGGGCGGCATGTCGGCCTTCGTGATGTTCTGCGGCTACCTGATCGGCAGCCGCAACGGGTTGATCATCGCGTTCGCGATCGCGCTGGCGATGAACGGGTTCTCGTACTGGAACTCCAGCAAGCTCGCCCTGAGGGCCATGCGTGCCCGGCCGGTGAGCGAGGCCGAGGCCCCCGAGATCTACCGGATCGTGCGCGAGCTCTCCACCGCCGCTCGCCAGCCGATGCCCGCGCTGTACATCTCACCGACCATGGCGCCCAACGCGTTTGCCACCGGCCGCAATCCGGCCAACGCCGCGGTCTGCTGCACCGAGGGGATCCTGCAGATCCTCGACGAGCGCGAACTGCGCGGCGTCCTGGGGCATGAACTGATGCACGTCTACAACCGCGACATCCTGACCTCGTCGGTGGCGGCGGCGCTGGCCAGCACGATCACCTTCCTGGCCAACTTCGCCTACTTCTTCGGCGGTTCGCGCGACGACGGCGACCGCGCGAACCCGTTCGCCGCCCTGGCCCTGATGTTCCTCGGCCCGCTGGCGGCCGGGGTGATCCAGATGGCCGTGAGCCGGACCCGGGAGTACGACGCCGACGAGGACGGCGCCAAGCTCACCGGCGATCCGCTGGCCCTGGCCTCGGCCCTGCGCAAGCTCGCCGTCGGCACCCAGCAGCTCCCCTTGCCGCCGGAACGCAAGCTGGTCAACGCCAGCCACATGATGATCGCCAACCCGTTCCGTGGGGCCGGGGTGGCCAAGCTGTTCAGCACCCACCCCCCGATGCCCGAGCGGATCGCGCGCCTGGAGCGGATGGCGGGGCGGCAGCTGTGAGCCCGGTGCCTCCCGGCGTCCCGCGCAAGATCCCTCCGGTCCCGCTGGAACGGGGCCGGGCCAGGGGCATCCTGGCCGGTCTGCTGGTGTTCGGCCTGGGGTTCGTGGTGGCCGCGGCCGCCGTCCTGGTCGGGGCCGGGCAGCCGCTGTACCTGTCCGCGGTCGGGGTGGGCTTCCTGGGGGTGGCGGTGGTGGCGTTCTTCGTCAGCCGGGGCACGGTGCCATTGCCCGACGCGCCGATCTGGTCGCCCACCGGGTTGCGGGTGCTGTCCCGGGCGCTCGACCTGCCCGCGACCGGGCTGATGGCGGTCGTCTACACCCTGATCGGCCTGGGGATCGTGGGCAACGTGGTGATCCCGGTCTTCTTCGGCTGATCCGCCCCGGCGCCTGTCTGTGCCTGTGCCCCTGTCCTTGCCCGTGCGCTTGCCCTGTCCTTGCCCCTGCGGGCTGTGGGGGCGGGTGCGAGGTGCCCGTCGGCCGGTGAATGCCCTGGTCGAGCCTGCTTGATGTTGCGGAAAGTGCATGCAATGTTGCCCAGGGTAGGCGAAGCGAGGCTGGGCGAGGGATAGGGGTGGACCGATGGCACCGAACGAGGGCGGGCATCCCCGCCTGCGACTGGAGGAGACCTTCCGCAACGGGGTGCGGCTGTCGATCGTGGCCGCGCTGGACGGCGTCCCGCGCGCCGAGTTCGGCCCGCTGCGCGACCTGCTCGAGGTGAGCGACTCGGTGCTGTCCAAGCAGGTGGCGGCGCTCGAGCAGGCCGGCTACGTCACGGTGCACAAGGGCCGGGTCGAGCGCCGCGTCCGCACGTGGCTGGCGCTCACCCCGGCGGGAGCCGAGGCGCTGCGCCGGCACCTGCGCGCCGTCCGCGATGTGGCCACCTGCTCACTGAGCCCTGACCTCTGACCCTGGATCGTGACGATCACCAGGGGAGCGTGTCGACCGTCGCCGGCTCGCCGGCGCACAGGGAGAAGGTGATCACACCGCGGTTCTGAGGGCCCCTGCAGAGCTCATAGGTGATCCTCCTCGGGCCGAATGCATCGGCCCGTGTGTCGGTGTGGACGGCCACCTGCCCGTCGGTCCAGGACTCGAGATAGCTGGTGATGGGGTCGCCCTCGGTCGTGTGTGACGTTACCGTCAGCCGCGACCGGCGGCCCTGGGTCACGGCGTCGACGAGGCACTGGCCCTGAGAGGTGGGGCCCCCCTCGCCCGGCACGAGGGTGACGTGCCCACAGTCCTGGAGGGCGGGATCTGCGGCTACGTCGTCCTCGAACCGTCCCGGCGGAGTGCCGGTCCGGACGGTCTCGGACCCGGGGGCGCCCAGGGCGACAGCCATCCCGACGGCTGCTCCGGCGGCAAGGGCTGTCACCGCCAGCGACGCGAGGATGTCACGTACACGTCCGCGCGGCGAAAGTCGTTGCATGCCAACTCCTCTCAGCGCAGCGAGGGTCGTCGGCGACGGTGAACGGTCCCCGGACGGTGCAGCACTGTCCGATCGTCTGACGCCGCCGAGCGCCGTTCGGTTCCGCCGATGGCCTCAGTCCAGCCGGGCCGAGGTGTGCACCAGCACCTGATAGTCGGGGTGGCGTTCGATCCACCGCTGGATGAACGGGCAGACCGGGATCACGTGTCGCTCGCCCGCGGCTCGCACGTCGTCCAGGGCGAACCGGGCGATCGCCGACCCGACCCCGCGACCCTCGAAGGCGCCGTCCACCTCGGTGTGATCGAAGGCGATCATCGAGTCGCTCTCGGTGTAGGCGGCGAAACCGGCCAGTGCGCCGTCCACGAATCCCTCGTAGCGGTGGGCGTCCGGGTTGTGCCGGACCTCCACCGCCGGCGACTGCTCACTCACCGGTAGTTGACGAACTGCAGGGCAACATCCAGGTCGGCGCCCTTGAGCAGGGCGATGACGCTCTGCAGGTCGTCGCGGCTCTTGCTGGAGACCCGCAGTTCCTCACCGGTGATCTGGGTCTTCACCGCCTTCGGGCCCTCGTCCCGGATGATCTTGGCGATCTTCTTCGCGTTCTCCTGGCTGAGGCCCTGCTTGAGTGAGGCGTCGAGGCGGTATTCCTTGCCCGAGGCCTTGGGATCGCCCTTGTCGAGTGCCTTCAGCGAGACCCCGCGCTTGACCAGCTTGGTCTCGAAGACATCCAGGACGGCGCGCACGCGCTCCTCGCTGTTCGCCTTCATCACGATCGACTCACCGCTCCAGGCGATGGACGCGTCGACCCCCTTGAAGTCGTAGCGCTGGGAGATCTCCTTGGCGGCCTGGTTGAGGGCGTTGTCGACCTCCTGTCGGTCGACCTTGCTCACCACGTCGAACGAGCTGTCGCCGGCCACGGCGGGTCCTTCCGTACGGGCACCGCGGGGTGCGGGAATCGGTGTCGCTTGCTGGCTCGTCATCCTCCCACCGAGAGGTGGGGACGGCCTATCTCAGCCCGAGGCGGCGAAGTGCTCGACGGCGTCCACGGTGCCCACCACCAGGATGAGATCGCCGTAGGCCAGCACGGTATCGGGGGTGGCATAGGTGAACCGGGGAGCCTTGTTGCCCTGCACCGCCTGGGGCTTGACGGCAACGATGGTGATCCCCCACTTGGCCCGCAGCCGGGAGTCCTTGAGCGGGATCCCGACCACCTCCCGGGGCGGCTTGGTCTTGATCACGGCGAAATCGGCGTCCAGCTCGACATAGTCGAGCACTCGGCCGGAGATCAGGTGGGCTACCCGCTCGCCCATGTCGTGCTCGGGGGCGACCACATGGTGGGCGCCGACCCGGGTCAGGATCTTGCCGTGCTGATCGCTGATCGCCTTGGCCCAGATGTCGGGGATCTCCAGCTCGGCCAGCAGGCTGGTGGTCAGGATGCTGGCCTCGACGTCGGTGCCGATCGCCACGACGGCCCGCTGGAACTCCTGGATGCCGAGCTGGTTCAGGGCCTCGGTGTCCGTGGCGTCGGCGGTGACCGCGTGCGGGATGTGGCCGATGGCCGCCTGCACCACTTTCGGACGGCTGTCGATGGCCAGCACCTCGGTGCCGCGCTTGACCAGTTCACGCGCCAGGGAGGTGCCGAAGCGGCCCAACCCGATGATCACCACGGGTTCGGAGTGTCTGTCAGCCAACGATGGTCCTCTCCTCGGGTAGTTCGTAGCGCCGGGTGCGGGTACGCAGGGCCATGGCCGAAGCCAGGGTCAGCGGTCCGACGCGACCGGCGAACATCAGGCCGATCAACACCAATTGAGCCACGGTGGACAGCTGCGCGGTGATCCCCGTGGACAGCCCGACCGTCGCGAACGCCGAGATGACCTCGAACAGCAGGACTTCCAGGGAGAAGTCGGTGATGTCCAGCAGCAGGAAGGTGGACCCGACCACGACGCCGAGGCCGAGCAGGGCGATCGCCAGCGCCTCGCGCTGATTGCGCTCGGGGATGCGGCGGCGTCCGACGGTGACGTGGGTCTCGCCCCGGATCTCCGACCACAACACGAACGCCAGCAAGCCGAAGGTGGTCACCTTGATGCCGCCCGCGGTACCCGCACTGCCACCCCCGACGAACATCAGGGCGTCCGTGGCGAGCAGGCTCTCGGAGGTCATCGCGCCGGTGTTGACGCTGTTGAAGCCGGCCGTGCGGGCGACGGCGGAGGCGAAGAACCCGGCGATCACCTTCTGCGGGCCGCTCAACGGCCCGAAGGTGTCGGGGTTGTTGGACTCGGCGATGGTGAACACGATCGTGCCCAGGGCGAGCAGGGCGGTGGTGAGCGCCAGGGTGATCTTCGTGAGCACGGAGAAGGACGCCGGGGTGCGCCAGGAGCGGGCGATCTCGAACACCACGGGGAAGCCCAGTCCGCCCAGGATCACCGCCGCGGCCAGGACCAGGTTGATCCACGGGTCGGTGAGGTAGCTCATGATGTTGTCCGACCGGGTGGAGAACCCGGCGTTGTTGAACGCCGAGATGGCGTGGAACACCGCGTCGTACGCGGCTCTCCCGAGCGGTTCGTGGTACGTGGTCGCGAACCGGGTGGTGAGGATGATGGCGGCGATGGTCTCGACGCCGAGACTGAACAGCACGATGCGCCGGACGACGCCACGCACGTCCGTCAGGTCGAGCGCCTTGGTCTCGGCCTGGGCGAGCAGCCGGGCCCGCAGGCCGAGGCGGCGCGAGACCAGGACGGTGAACAGGGTGGCCAGGGTCATGATGCCCAGGCCTCCGGCCTGGATCAGCCCGATGATCACCACCTGACCGAAGTAGGTCCAGTAGGTCGGGGTGTCGACCGTGATGAGCCCGGTCACGCACACCGCCGAGGTGGCGGTGAACAGGGCGTCGATCAGTGGGGCGCGTTCACCCGATTGCGTGGCTGCTGGCAGCGAGAGCAGGCCGGTGCCGATGGCCACCGCCCCCGCAAACCCGAGCATGATCACTTTGGCGGGGTGCTGGGCACGGTCCGCACGGCGCTGCCAGCCCGCTCTACGTCTGAACACCCAGGCCCCGTCCGGTCGGACATGTCTCGAAGAGGGATGATGGCACGCTCGCCGGTGCGCGACCCCATCCGGCCCGGTCTCGGGGATGAGTGGACGGTCCGAACCGATGCACGGTCACGGCGTGGGGCTTGCTATCCTTCCATCCGCGACGTCGCCGGTGAGGTCCTTGATCTTCTCTTCGGGGAGGGCTCGGACGCAGTCTGTGACACGCATGGCGGGTTGCCCGAGTGGCCAAAGGGAGCGGTCTGTAAAACCGTCGGCACAGCCTACGTTGGTTCGAATCCATCACCCGCCACCACCAGCCGATTCGGCTCCTGACCAGGCGTGATGCCGGTCGGGGGCCGATCTTGGTTTGTCCGGCAGTGAACGGGCGTGGGCGGGGTTCTACGGGTGGTTGCGCCTGAGTGGCGCCTGAGGTGGCTGGGGGTTCCCGGGGGGTCCCGTCGTGTCGCCCGCCCGCATGGCTATCCGCTCCACGGGAGCCCTTCGCGAGGGCCCGCCGTCGGTACGTGCCGGATGCGTAAGTGGCGGCGGCCATGCCGAGGTGCTGCCGTCGCCGGTCGACGAGCCGATACGTCCGGACATGCTTGATATGCGGGTGATCCTTTTCGCGCCGACCTTCCAACAGCCAACAGCCTTGGGGTCCAAGCGCGGGGGGTGAGACCGCAACACAGCACGGTCCCGTGGTTCCGGTGCGCGAGCGTCGGCCAAGATGGCATCGATGGGTGCAGCCCTCCCGATTAGACGGCAAGTCTCAGCAACCGCCATCGACCCCACATAGCCGCACCACTCCCCGCAACAGCGGGTGCGATCGCACAAAGTGCCAGGTCAGCACGTGAATCGATCTCGCCGACACCTGGGACGTTCGCCCTGCCGACGCTGATGAGAGCCGCGTCAAGCCGTTCGAGCGCGACATACTGTTGAAGCCGCATCCCGTTGCTGTGCGACCATCTCCCTAGTACGCCTAGGTCACAGGATCGGAGACTTGCTGTGCCATCGACTGTGGGCTCCCGTCCCGCCGCGGATACCTTCGACATCGAGCAGCTTGTAGCTCTGGCCTGGGCTGGCCACATTCGAATACCACACTTCCAGCGCGACTTCCGGTGGGGTTGGCAAGACGTCTATCGATTGTTCGACAGCATCGTTAAGGGGTACCCGATCGGGAGCCTCCTTCTCTGGAAGAGAAAGGCAGAAGCACAAGAAGTTCGGTTGGGCGCCTTGACGGTTGATGCCCCCGAGATGGCGGATGCGCTGTGGGTGGTCGATGGGCAACAGCGACTGACGAGTCTCGCCAACTCCTTGCATCAGGATGGTCGGAGCGAAAGCCGGTTCGCTCTCTCCTATTCCCTGCTTGAGAGCGATTTCGTGCGGACTCCCCAGGCTGAAGATCCACTTGTGATCCCTTTGCCGACACTCTTCGACCTACAGGGCGTCCTGAAATGGTTCGCTAGATACCCTGAGATCTCCGACTACCTAGATCATGTGTCTGGGCTGACGCGGAGAATTCGGCAATATGAGGTACCGGCCTACCTGGTAACAGAAGATGATCCGCGTATCCTGCAAGACATCTTTGACCGGATGAACAATTTCGGCAAGCGCCTGTCCCGCGCAGAGATCTTCTCGGCACTGAACGCCGGCGAAGAGACGGAGGACGGGAACACCTCTGAATTCGAGAAGATCGCGAGGAGGATAGACGAGGACTTCAACTTCGGCCTGCTCGACAACGACACTGTACTGGCTGCGATCCTTGCACGACGGGGGCCGGAAGTGCGTCGAGATATCCGGAGCGAGTTTACTCGCACGAACGACGAGGGTCGAGATGCCGCTTACCGAGCCGGCGAAGTCGCGTTGCGCAATACGGTCCGATTTCTCCAGTCCGAAGCCGGGGTTCCACACGTATCATTTCTCTCCTATCGTTATCTGCTAGTGGTCCTGACAAGGGTCTTCGCGTTCTTCCCGAACATCGAGGGCCGGAATCTCAGGCTACTGAGAAGATGGTACTGGCAGGCCGCAACCATCGGGCCCGAGCAATTCAAAGGTAGTACCCCCAACGCGGCGCGGATCCTCTGCGCCAAGGTAACGGTTAGCAATGAGGTCGCATCTATCCAGGGTCTGTTAGCGGCGGTGAAGACTGAGCGAAAGCACACCCCGAGCCTACAACGATTCTCCACAAACGAAGCTGCAACCAAGATTGTATTGAGTTGTTGGTGGGCTCGTTCTCCCCGGAATCCTGAGACGGGAGAGCGGTACGAAATAGCGGACATCGCCGCCGATCTGCTTGAGCAAAGAACTGCCCGAGATGTGAGTCGCTATTTGGTGCCGCGCAGTTCTGTGGCCTCTGAAATGAAGCCGTGGGCGGCCAACAGAGCCCTGATGCCACGGCTCGAGTTGGACGGGCGAGAGCTGGTCGCGCGCCTGGCTCAGCGGCCGATCGACATGTCTTCAGCATTATGGGAGTCCGTGTTGGACTCCCACTCCATCGACGACAGCACGGCGCGACTGCTGGCCGATAACGAGATTGAAAGGTTTCTCCGGACTCGGCAGTCGCGACTTCAGGCCGAGTTGAGCGATTTCCTTGATCGAGCTTGTGAGTGGGACTTCGAGAACACACCGCCCCTCTCGTCACTCGTGCTCGACGACGACGACGCTGAGGAATATGAGGACGAAGGAGACCTGTCAGGTGGCAATGATTGAGCGTCGCTACGGCGTGTTCCTCCGGAACGAGCGCGTCGGGACACTCAATCAGCGTGGTGACTACACATGGTTCTCGGCGTCAGTGGAATACGTTGAGAACCCTCAGAGGGAGATCCTGGGCCTCGCATTCGAGGATGACCTCGGCGCTAAGCACGCTAGTGCTCTAAGGCTCCCCCCTTGGTTTTCAAACCTCCTGCCCGAGGGGAGGTTGCGGGATTGGGTTGCTCGAGACAGGGGCGTCCCTGTGGATCGCGAGATGGAGCTCCTAGCACAAGTGGGACGGGATCTTCCGGGAGCGGTTCGGGTGATCGAGGAATCTGAACCGCTGGAGGAATTGTGTCCTGACGATATGCCCCAGATGGGCAACGATTTCTCAGAGGGACCCTGGCGCTTTTCCCTCGCTGGGGTAGGGCTGAAATTCTCTATGCTTCGACGTGGGGATAACCTTACCCTTCCGGCGGCTGGTGGCGGTGGTGATTGGATCGTCAAACTGCCCGATCCGGTCTATCCTGACGTGCCTCGAAACGAAGAAGCAATGATGACTCTGGCAGGTTTGTCCGGGATCAACGTTCCCGAGTGCCGTCTTGTGAGCAGAAGCCTCTTGGAGAACTTGCCAACGAGCGCCTGGATGTCGAAGGAGGAAGTGGCCTATGCTGTGCGGCGGTTCGATCGGGGCCCGGGCCGGAGCCTGATTCACATCGAGGACTTTGCACAGGTCCGCAATGTTTACCCCTACGGGAACGGCAAGTACATGGGGTCCTTTGAAACAATCGCAAACCTAATTTACCGGGGGCATGAGCTAATCGACCTCCAGCAATTCGCTCGGCGACTAGCATTCAATGTGCTGATTGAGAATGGGGATGCGCATCTAAAGAACTGGTCATTGATCTATCTGGACCCGCGAAGCCCACGCTTGTCTCCCGCCTATGACATTGTTTCCACATCCGCCTACGCCTTAGACCGCGAAGATGTTGATCTTGGTTTGAAGTTCAACAAATCGCGTAGGTACGAACGGTTCAGCTTGATGGGCTTTGTGCGCCTTGAAAGAACGCTTGGTGTCAGGGGCGCCGATCTTGGTGATCATGCCGAGGATGCACTGCGTCTCGCGTACGAGAATTGGCCGACAATTGCAGAGCGCCTGAACTCCAGCCCGAACCTGCAGACTGCAATAGGCAAGACGATCGAAGCGAGGTGGGCGGCCCTTCATCGAACGTAGGAGGCAGGCGGCGAGGGAGCCTCCCCCGGTTTCCCGGACATGGGCCGGCTGCACGCCAGCCTCACCAGCGGCGGCTAGGTCGCCGTCGTCGTCGAGCATCACATCCTGCACATCGGTCATCATGGGAGCGATCGTGTCCGACATGTCCAGCTCCTCACTGCCAAGCACTCACGCTCGGCGTGTCGAGCCAGACCCCGTTGCACCGTTCCTCGGACACTCCCCGGCTGATCGGGTAGTTGGCTCGTGGCCCGGACGTTTGCTGCGGTGGGGTGACCTGCGGGCGGTTCTGCCGCCGACGGTCCGGAAGGAGTTATCGGTCGGGAACTGACGGTGGCCAGCGGTGCCTACGCCATTCGTCCCAGGTCGAGAACTCCGGTGGTGGGCTGTCGATGGGTTCGGTGCCGGTGAGTTCGTCGACGGTAGGGACGCTGATGATGGCGGCCCAGCTCGCGAGCTCCTCGTCGGACATGTGCCATGTCGTGTGCGGCTGGTCGGCGTGGCGTCGGTCGAGGCGTCGCCGCTGCTCGGCCGGTGTGAGCTCGAAGTACAGCATCTCGACCGCGGCGCCGCGGTCGGCTGCTGCCTGGCGAAGCGCGGAGCGTTCATCACGACCCCACAGCCCGAAGTCGACAACGACGTTGACGCCGAGGTCGAGCGCGCGAAGCCCGATCTCGATCAGCCGTCCCTCGATCACATCCGATGCCGATGTCGGGTTGTCGAGCCCGTAGAGGGCCTTGACCCACTCATCTTTGGTGAGACGAAGTGCCTTCTCCTCGACCTCGATGCGCCGCGCCGCCGTGGTCTTCCCGGTTCCCGGGAGGCCGACCGTCAGGAAGAGTGTTGGTCGCATCACCGTCATCACGTCCCCACCTGTGTCGGTCCGAAGACCGCGATCGGTGTGGCGGCTCGTTCAGGGCGGGTCAGGGCCCGCAGCACCGCCGGCTGACCGTGGCGACCGGCTGCCAGCATCACCAGCAGGCCGAGCACCGGGCGGATCGCCGCGTCGGGCAGTTCCGGGGTCGGCAGCCCCACACTGGCTGCGAGGTCGTCCGAATGGACGGCGATCTCGACGAGGCGGGTGAGCAGGGACTCATCCAGCGGCAGCGCCCATGCCCCGACCGGGGTGGCCACGAGCCGGTCCGGGTCGGCGTCGGGCAGGTCGGCCCGCACCCTCGCCAGCGCCCTGTCCAGCCGGGCAAGGAACACGCTGTGGCCGCCGGCGGCGGCTTCTTCGCCGCCCTCCCGGATGGCCACGTTGATGTCGGCGTCGATGTCGGCGTCCGCCCAGGGGGCCCGCCGGTAGTGGTCCTCGGCGGACACGGCCGGCTGGCCTGACGCTTCACCAGCCAACGCATCGGCCACCAGGACGATCATCCACCCGAGGTGAGCGGCCAGCCCGCCGACGGTGAACCCTGCCAACGCGCTCGGCCGGTCCCACGCCCTGGCGACCCGAGGATGGGCGATCAGATCCCGCGCGCTCCCGGCGGCAGCCAGGTAGGCCTCGACCCTCGGCGTCACGGCGCCAAGCTACCCCGCCGGCCCCCGAGCCGGACCACGGTCCGTCCGTGGCTCAGGCCTCCGGCCCGTCGCTCCACGGGCGCACGGAGATGCCCTCGCCGGCCAGCGCCTCGGTGACGGCCTCGATCAGCTCACTCGGGGCGGCCACCTCCGTCGTGCGGGGCAGGAATCCGAGCCGACGCGAGCGTTCGTGGGCCCGGATCCACAACCCCCACGCCGGTGCGCCGGGGCGTCCGCCCTCACCGTGGTCGGCGAGGTTGTAGACGGCGATCTCCACCG
>JAEUJN010000069.1 GCA_016794595.1 Kineosporiaceae bacterium | reverse complement strand
ACCGTGACCGCTGGTGGTCGCGTAGTAGTTCGACCGGTCCAGGAGCAGCCGCTTGACGTCGCCGTCCACCGTCGATGACCCCTCGAAGAACCGGGTCGGCGAGTTCGGCAGCTTGCTCAGGAAGGTGAACCGTTCCTGCAGTCGGCCGAGCACGTCGTTGTCCTGCTCGAGGGGGGACAGGGCGCCGGGCCCGCAGACGTCGATGCACTCGAGGCACCCGGTGCACTTCCAGGGGTCGACCGTCGCGGCGAACAGCCCACCCGTCCCCGGGGACGCCTTCTCCACCGAGTCGAAGAACGGCCGGGTGCGGGCGACCGGGAAGGTGGCCAGGACGTCGACCAGCTTGTCGAGGTTGCGCACCATGGTGGGGCCACCCGCGGCGATGGCATCCGATGTCGCGGCCACGTCGGCGACCACCTCGTGGAAGGGGCGGTTCGCGGTGTCGGTGCGCAGAGCCGCACGCACCTGCTCGGCGAGGCCGTAGACCTGCGCGCGCAGCTGCGTGCGCTGTGTCTCGGTGGCATCGAGGGTGGCGATCGCGGTCAGCAGGAGGTCGTGGATCTCGTGCACGGTGTTGGGGATGGCGGAGTCGGGGCAGACCAGCGCGCACTCCATGCACCCGGTGCAGATGCTGGTGTCGATGGTCGGCACCGTGCGGCGGAACAGCCCCTTGTCCTTGCGGGCGGCCGTGCCGGCCGGCATGAACAACCCGATGCCCGGCAGGACCGGGGCCTCGGCGATGGTGCCCTCGCGGAACGGCCGGGCCGCGACGTCCTCGTAGTAGGCGGGATCGAACAACCCGCTGGTGGCGACAGCCGTGGTGCTGGAGCACATCCCGGCAGAGACCGAGGGGCCGACGAGCAGCGTGCGCGGCAGGGAGACCTCGTCCAGGGCGCGGATCTCGGGGGAGTCGTGGTCGATGGTCCGGGTGGCCTCGATGCCGTCCCGGATGACGGCCATGTTGCCCTCGACCACGGCCTCACCCTTGCGCCCGAACTTCTTGGTGATCTGGGCGTGCACCTTGTCGAGGATGACCTCCTCCGAGGCGCCGGCGGCGACCCGGTCGACGTGGGCCGCCACGGCGCCGATGAAGGCGATCCCCATCATGCGGGTCTCGAGATCGGCTGTGGGAGCGTGCTTCTTGGCCACGCTGAACGCGTCCACGACGAGCAGGCGGATGTTGCGTTCCCGGATCGTGCGCCGGGCGTGGGCCGGCAGTTCCCGCCAGACCTCCTCGTCGGACAGGTTGGACTGCAGGATGAACGTGCCGCCCGGTGCCAGCCCCTTCAGCGGGTTGGTGTGGATGAACGCCCGGTGGTCGGGCGAGATGACGACCTCCACCTCCTCCAGCTCGGCGTTGGTGATCAGGATCGGCTCGGGGCTGAGGGTGATGTAGTAGTTCGTCGGGGCGCCGCTCTTCTCGGAGCCGTACTTCGGCGCCGACTTGGAGTGCATGCCCAGCACGCCGGCCAGGATGTCCGTGAGCAGCTTGCCGGTGGCGATCGTGCCGTACCCGCCCACCGAGTGGAACCGGATCCGCAGGCCCGAGGGGGGCAGCAGGTTGGGGTTCGGGTCGGTCTGCAGGGCCATCAGTTCGGTCTCGGGGTAGGCGGCGCGCAGGCGCTCCTGCACCTCCGAGAGCCGGCCCCGGGCCGCGGGGTCGAAGAACTGCGAGCCCAGGTACACCAGGGGCGCCGGTGAACCGGTGGCCATGTTGGTGCAGGCCGCGACCAGGTGGCGAGGCTGCAGGTCGTGGCCGCCGAGGCCGAAGATCGCGGTGGTCAGCACCGGGAGCTCCTCGATGGCCGGGATCCCCGCGTGGCGCACCGTGCCCGCGTGTGCGTTCTCGCGAGCCCGGAACAGGGCCTGGGTCACCAGCGCCGTCAGCGCGGTCTGGTCGGAGCGCTCCAGCACCGTGACGGCCTTCTTGCCCCGGAGCGCCTCGACCAGCTCGGCCTCGGGGAAGGGCTGCAGCAGCTTCACGGACGCCAGGCCCACCTTCAGGCCGAGCGAGCGCAGGTGGGGCAGGACGGCGCGGACGTCGTCGCCCACGGACCCCAGGCCGACCACGACGTAGTCGGCGTCCTCGCACTCGTAGGTGTGCACGGGCGAGTAGTGACGCCCGGTGAGCTCGGTGTACTCCGCCATCGCCTGGCGCACCAGTGCCGGGACGGCGCTGGCGAAGTGGGTGCGGTGGTCGACGGATCCCGCCTGGAAGTCGGGCTGGTTCTGCACCGGACCGGTCAACCCCGGGTTGTGCGGGTCGACCAGGGCCGGGACGAGTTGACGCGTTCCCTTCTCGAGGGCGTTGACCCACTGCCGGCGCCACTGGCCGTGCAGGTCCTCGGGGACCCAGACGGTGGTCGCCGCGATCAGCTCGCCGGCCTCGTCGGGCTCGATCGCCTCGGCGTTCGCCTCCAGCCAGGCGCGCAGGGTGGTCAGCCGATCGGGGTCGAAGTCCCCGGCGTGGCGGTCGAGGTAACTGGTCAGCTGGAAGACGCGTCCCTTGGCGCCGAACAGCAGTTCCTGGGCCACGGTGGGGGCCTTGATCCGGCCGGCCGGATCGCCCAGGTACTCGCGCAGCAGCTCCGGCTCCGGCATGAGTGCCTCGGACATCATGTGACTGGTCGCGAAGCCGTCCATGGCGTTGGCCACGGGGATCAGGGACAGGGCCGAACTCCGATAGGCGATGGCCGCCAGGTCGGCCGCCTCCTGGGGGTTGGAGCCGAACAGGATCGTGTACCCCGAGGACAACAGGGCATAGACGTCGTCGTGACCGGCCATGACGTTCAGCGAGTGCTTGGAGACCACGCGGGCCGCGACCTGCAGGACGAAGCCACCGATCTTCTTGCCGACCGTGACGTAGTGCGACTCCAGGGCGTAGAGGATGCCCTGGCTGGACGAGGCGTTGGAGATGAACTGGCCTCCGGTCAGGGCCGCGCCCAGGGCACCACTCTGCGCCGAGTGCTCACCCTCGGGTTCGAAGAAGAAGGGGTGCTTGCCCCAGACGTTCACCCCACCCTGAGCGCGCGCCGCCTCGAACAGCTCCGAGATCTCGGTCGATGGGGTGATCGGGTAACCGATGACGCCACCGCAGACGTGTGACATCACGTGTGCCACAGCGCCGTTGCCGTTGATGACGGTGGGAAGGCCAGGGTACTTGGGGTCCTGAACGGTCATGAGGCCCATCCGAAGCGGTCGAGGTCTGGACGAGGTGAGCGGGACCGGCTCGGGTGATGTCGCAGGGGCACGGACTGGGGGTCGTCAACACCAGCGACAGGCCCCGAGTCAGCTCAGTGCATGTCCCTCCCATGCGCCGGGCACGGTCAGCCTAAGTGGGGCTCCCGAGCGACCCCTGGGCCGATCGTCCCGTTGCCTCGGGCGCCTCGGGTAGGGGCGGCACCGAACGTTTGGCGAGAGTTTCAGCCCTCGACGGGCTGGGGGACCGAGAACTCCACCGTCAGCTCCTGGCGCTGCCCGAACCGGACCAGGTGACGGGCGAGGACGTCCTGCACCTGCGCCATGGCGGCCGGGGTCGCGGCGTCCACGGTCATGACCAGGTGGGTGCCGGTGCCGTCGAGGAGGGCGGTGCCGTCCTCGAAGGTGAGCCGGCGGCTGCCGTCGGCGAGTTCGGTCACCGCCACTCGCCGTCCGAGGTGAGCGGCGAGCTGCTTGGCGTAGCGTTCGGGGCTGTCGGTCGCCACGCGGGCGATGCTGCGCAGCGGCGCGGTCGACTTCGCCCGGCGTCGTCCGAACACGAGGGCCTCCAGGTGGTCTGTCTCACGACCGGACGCATGCCGGGTGGAGGCCGACCAGGTTACCGTCCTGCTCATGGCCAGCCCTGCCGCCCGGAGTGAACCCGAACCGGTCACTCAGGTGCGCGACCGGATCGCTGCCGCCGGCCGCGAGCTGTTCACCACGCAGGGCTACGAGAACACGACCGTCGAGGCGATCGCCGAGCGGGCGGGTGTCGCCCGGCGCACCTTCTTCCGGCACTTCCGGGCCAAGGACGACGTGGTCTTCCCCGATCACGAGAGGGTGGCCCAGGTGGTGCAGGCCCACCTCGAGGCCCTCGGAGACGTGTCGCCGTTGCGCGCGGTGTGCAGTGGCGCCCGATTGGTGCTGCGCAGCTACGTGGACGACGCCGAGGGCGCCCGTGAGCGGTACCGGCTCACCCGCAGCGTGCAGGCCCTGCGCGACCGCGAGATCGCCTGGGTGTCGCGGTACACCCGGTTGTTCAGTGCCTACCTGCGTGGCCGGCTCGGGGAGGAGGACCCGAATGCCGCCCTGGCGGCCGAGGTGGCGGCCGCCGCGATCGTGGCCGCACACAACCACGTGCTGCGGGCCTGGCTCACCGGTGCCGGGGGACCGGACCCCCTGGAGGATCTCGAACGCGCCTTCGACTGGGTGCTGGCTCGCCTGGCCCCGGCCTCGGGGGCCGGCTCGCCGGCCGAGGGGGAGAACGTCGTGGTGGCGGTCTTCCGTGCCGGGGACCCGCTCGGCGACGTGATGCAACGCATATCGCGCTCACTGTGACCGTTCGGCGACGGACGGGATGCCGTTCATCGGATTGGCCCCCCAGCTGGAGATACTGACCGGGCGGTTGGCCCTTGCGCTCTTGCATTCAGTGTCGTAGATATGGCACTGAGTGCCACCGGTGGTGCGGGTCTCGACGGCGAGGCGCGCGGGGGCACGGGAGTGGAGGACGGCAAAGATGACGCCCCTGACTCTGCCGGCGCGGCCCTCGGGCCCGGACCGCAACGGATTGTTCGTCGTGTCGACCCACAAGGTGCGCGACCGCACTGCGGCCGCTCCGAACCAGTGGGTTCCCTACGGAACGGAGCACGCGTGGCAGCCGGGAACGCGCCGCACGCTGTGCGGGGAGTTCATCGGTGGCTGGACCGTCTTCTGGGAGCGCCGATTCTCGGCCCGGCCGGCCGCGGCCTGCGCCGCCTGCGTCGAGATGACGTTGCCCGAGGCCTCGCGCAACCGGCTCGACCCCATCCAGTCCTCGGCCTCGCGCGCCTCCTGACCCCACGCGGCAGGCCGCTGCGGCCCGTGCCCCGACGAGACCCGGCCCTGGCCGTGATCGTCATGGCCTGGATCGGTGCGGTTCTGCTCGTGGACGCCGTCCCCGCCTCGGCCCTGGCGGCCGCGCGCGTGATTCCCGCAGGAAGCGCCGAGCCCGTGCGCCAGGTGCTCCTGGGCGTGGCCACCTGGGCAGTGCTGGTCCTGGTGCTGCGGGGCGAGAGCGTCCTGGTGCGGGTGCAGACCGGGGTCGTGGTGACCCTGGCGACCCTTGTGGAGTACACCTTCTCGCCGCTGCTCGAGGCCTACACCTACCGGATCGGCACCGTGCCGCCGTTCGTCCCGCCCGGGCACGGACTGGTCTACCTCGCCGCGCTGAGCCTGGGCCGCTCGGCCCTGCTGCGTGCGCACTCCCGTGCCGCGGTGGCGCTGACCGTGGTGGTCGGTGGAACCTGGGCCGTGGCTGGGCTGGCGGGCGTGTTCGGCGGACGGCACGACGTGCTGGGGGCCTTCTGGTTCGCCTGCCTGCTCGGGTTCCTGCGCTGGGGGCGCAGCCGGCTGCTCTACGTGGGCGCCTTCGTGGTGGTCGGGCTGTTGGAGCTGGCCGGGACGGCGCTGGGAACCTGGACCTGGGCGGAGTGGGACCCCGTGTTCCACGTGATCGGTCAGGGCAACCCGCCGTCCGGGGCGGCCGGGGGGTACGGCTGGTTCGACCTCTATGCGCTGCTGCTGGCCCCGCGACTGGTGTCCGCCGGTGCAGGGTGGGGGCGCAGGGCGGTGAGCACGTCCTCGTGCAACAGGCCGTTCGTGGCCAGTGCGTTGCCACCCGAGCACCCGTCGACGCCGTCCAGGGACGAGAACCGCCCACCGGCCTCGGTGACCACCGGCACCAGCGCTGCCATGTCGTAGAGCGCCAGCTGCGGCTCGGTGGCGATGTCCACCGCCCCCTCGGCGACGAGCATGTAGGACCAGAAGTCGCCAAAGGCTCGGCTGCGCCACACCCGGCGGGTCAGTGAGCGGAAGGGCTCACCCCGGCCGAGGTCCTCCCAGGCCTCGTAGGAGGAGTACGACAGCGAGGCGTCCTCCACCTCGTGCACGCCCGAGACCCTGATCCGGCGGGCCGAGGCCAGGCTGCGTCCGGTCCAGGCCCCGGTGCCGCCGGCCGCCCACCACTTGCGCCCGAGGGCCGGGGCCGAGACGACGCCCAGCACCACCTCGTTCTCGATCATCAGCCCGATCAGGGTGGCCCACACCGGCACGCCCCGGACGAAGTTCTTCGTCCCGTCGATCGGGTCGACCACCCACCGCCGGGCGCTGTGTCCGGTGGGTGCGAACTCCTCGCCGACCACGGCGTCGCGCGGCCGGCTGCGCTTGAGCTGTCCTCGGATGATCTCCTCGGCGGCGCGGTCGGCATCGCTGACCGGGGTGAGGTCCGGTTTGGTCTCCACGGCCAGATCGACCGCCTGGAACCGGGACATCGTGTGGGAGTCGACCATGTCGGCGATCACCAGTGCCAAGCGCAGATCGTCGTCGTAGCCGCCCACGTCACTCCTCTCACCGCGTCCCGGTCCCGGCTGTCCGGCCACCCCGGCCGATGCCGGCTCGACGGTACCGTCACACCAGGTCGTCGCGACGGTGAACGCGGGGGCCGGCGTTTACCTGATGCGTCAGTCCACGTAAGGTGCACCAAGGCGAGCTGCCCGGCCGAGAGGAGCGTTCGGTGTTCGACACCGTGATGGGACTGCCACTGCACCCCCTGGTGGTTCATGCCGTGGTGGTCCTGCTGCCGTTGGCCTGCGTGCTCACGGTCGCGGTCGCGGTCAAGGCCGACTGGCGCCGGTTCGCCCCGCTGCTCGCCGTGTTCAACCTCGGCGTGGCGATCGCGGCGTTCGTCGCTGTCCAGTCCGGCGAGAGCCTGGAGCGCCGGGTCGAACAGCTCAGCCGCCCCGCCGGCCTCGAGGACCACGCCGAGTGGGGCGAGAAGCTGGTGCCGCTGTCGTTCGCCCTCGTGATCGGGGCCGGGGTGATCTGGTACACCCGCAGCCGGACGACCTGGGCCCGAGTGGTCGCAGGGCTGGCGATCGTCGGCGCCATCGGCACCATCGGCCTCACCATGCTGGTCGGCCACAGCGGCGCCGAGATGGTCTGGAAGGACATCATCGCCAACACCAGGTAGACGTCCCCGCGGTGGCGGGGCCGGCCGCCGAGACGGACTCGACCCCGCCACCTCGCGATCGCGGCTCGGCCGTGATCGCGCGAATGACCGTCCGATCAGGCCGTCAGGTGGCGACCTGCCCTCGCCGGGCCGACAGCCGCCGCATGCCGAGATCGACCCCGAGGACGACCAGGAGCGACAGCCCGAACAACGGGAAGACCACCCCGAGGATCACCAGGATCACCGGCAGCCACCAGGTCCGGCGGATCGGCAGCGCTCCCCGAGGGGCCCCGATGCCGCTGCCCGCCGGACGGCGCTTCCACCACATGACCGGACCGCTGATGCACAGGAAGATCACCCCCAGGCAGAACGCGGTCGTGGTGACCAGGTTGAACGTGCCGAGCCGGCGTCCCTCGTGCAGCGCGATCCCCTGGCTGACCGCTCTGGCTGCCGCGCTGTAGTCCTCGTAGGAGTAGCGGCCGATGATCTGGCCGCTGTACTGGTCGACGTGCACCGTGCGCTCCTTGGACGTGTCGGTGAACGCGGGTGCGGCCTTGTCGTGCCACTGGTCGGCCAGCACCGAGAACACGCCCGTCTCATCGCCCGGGTAGAGCACGTAGTAGGGCTGGGGCATGCCGTCGGACAGCGCCGCTGTCACCACCTGGTCGATGTTCACCGAGCCTGCCGAGCCGGAGGCGTCGGTGCCGTGCGAGTGTCCGGCGTGCACCCCCCCGGTGACCTCTCCGGACCGGGGCAGTGGGGCAGCGCCCTCGGCCCACGGTGCCGGGTTGGCATTCGATCCCGCCTCGACCAATGCCGAGCCGAGGGTCGAGGTGGCACCGGGATCCTCACCCCACAGGCTCGAACCCCGGCCGGTGGCCAGGTTCTGGACCACGTTGCCCCACACGCCGGTCCAGGGCAGGCCGGAGGCGACCAGCAGCAGGAAACCCACCCCGAGCATCGCACCGAAGCGGGCGTGGTCGTTGCGCACCCGGGCGATCCGGGCCCCAGCGCCCGTGGTGGCGGCCTTGGCCAGCCGCCTCAGCCGGGCCGCCCGGCCACGCAGGAACAGGTAGTAGCCGGTGATCGCCATGATGATCGCCCAGCAGGCCCCGAGCTCGATGATGCCGTCACCCAGCTTGCCCAGGGTCAGCTCGTCCTGCGACCACGGGGTTCGGGTGAGGCCGCTGGCAACCAGCGGATCAGTGCCGAGGGAGGCCGAGGACAGGTCACCGAAGACGATCTGACCGTGGATCTCGGTGGCCAGGTTCGACGGAAGGTCGGCCGGATCGACCTCTCCGGTGATCGCGCCGGTGTACTGGTCGACGTACACGTTGCGCTCACCGGCCTGCTCGCCGAGCGAGACCGTGAAGAAGGTCGCCCGATTGTCCGCGCCCTGCTGGACGGCGGTGATGGTGGCGTTCGGGTGGGCCGCCCTGACCGCAGCCTCCTGATCGGACAGCGGTCTGGCCGCGCCCTGGGAGGGCACGTCCACCGTGAGCACCCCCGGGTGGAACAGCGGGTCGAGCTGCCACTTGTACAGGATGGTCAGCCCGGTGACCGAGAGCAGGAACATCACGGGGATGACCAGGAACGAGGCGTAGAAGTGCCAGCGCCACAGGGCGCGGAACCAGCCCGTGGAGCCCGAGGAGCTGGTGCCCACCCGGGTGTCCGGACTCCCCTCGAGCACGCTGGGCTCGTCGGCGGCCGCCGACGGCGCCTCGGGGGGTGGGGTGGCAGAGGTGGTTGTCATGCAGGTACTCCCGGTGGTCGTGGGCGCGTCACGGCGCGCGAGTAATCCGGACGTCGACTCGCGGCGTCCGGCGGGATGGTGAGGGCGCGCACACCCCTGATCGGGGGTGCGCGATGGGGATCAGCAGGCGGGCAGGGGTGGCCCGCGCCGGATCCGTCCGGCGGTCCAGGAGCGTTGGAGGCGCCGTAGCGACCGCGTGGGGATCGGTGCCGAGGTCCGTCGGGGCATCGGCGGGCCGCCGAGGGTCACGACACGGGCCAGGTCGGCGCAGGTCAGGTGGCTCAGCAGCCGAAGGCCCATCCGGCGGCCGAGGGACCACAGGGCACGCTCACCGCCGCGCAGCAGGACCCCGAGGAGCACCGTGGCCAGCAGGTGTCCAGCCAGCATCGACCACCCCGAGGGGGCAGCGGCCGTGGTCGCGTGGGACATCACGTGCCCCGGCGCATGGGGCATCGCCACCGTGTCCGACCGGACCGCCGCCGCCTCCGAGGCAGTGAGGGTGAACACCTCGTGGACCATCACCTGGGCGAGAGCGAGCGAGATCATGATCGTTGGGCAGCTGCACTCGCACCGGGACAGCAGGTACCGGTGCAGTGGGTAGGTCACGGCAACGGCGGCCAGGAGCACGGCCACCGGGGGCAGGCCCCCGCCGGCGGCAACGTGACCGAGCACGGTCAGGGCGATCGCACCGGTGGAGAAGATCGCCGACCGGAGGGCCGGCAGGCTGGCCTCGGTCGCGCGGACGTCGTGCGCCGGCGTCCGGGGACGCAGGACACCCACGGGGGTCGTCGGCATGGACTGGCCTCCGGTGATCAACGAGGCGGCCGACGCAAGCTACCAGAGCCGCGTCCCGCCCTGCTCCGACGCCCACGTCGTCAGCGGTCCGGCGGCCGGCCCCGGAAGGTGGATCAGCGTCACCAAGCCCCGAGGTGTTCGCGGGCCCACAGTGCGGCCGAGGTCCGGTCGCTCACCCCGATCTGACGGAAGACGCTGTTGAGGTGCACCTTCACCGTGCGCTCGGCGATGCCCAGGGCCCGGGCGATCTGCTTGTTCGCCATCCCCTGCCCGACCAGGGAGAGCACCTCGCGCTCGCGCGGGCTCAGCCGGTCGCCGCTGGTGGCGCCGGTGCCGGGCAGCAGGGCCTTGGTGACCCGGGGGTCGAGTGGCGCCTCACCTCGGGCGGCGGCCAGCACGCCGGCCACCAGGTCACCGGGGTCGGAGTCCTTGAGCAGGAACCCGATCGCCCCGGCCTCGATCGCGCCGCGCACCCGGGGCTGTTCGGCGAAGGAGGTCAGGATGACCACGGCCGTCCCCGGGCGGACGTCGAGCACGGCCCGGGTGGCGGCGATGCCGTCCATCCCCGGCATCGACAGGTCCATCAGGACCACGTCGGGTGCCAACTCGGTGACCGAGTCGACGGCGGCCGCGCCGTCGGCCGCCTGGCCGATCACCCGGACCGCGCCGCTGCCGTCCAGCAGGGCTGCCAGCCCGGCGCGCACCAGGGCATGGTCGTCGACCAGCATCACCCGGACCGGGGTGGCCGGGGTGGCCGGGGTGCTGGTCGGGGCGGCCTGCTGGCTGTCGTTGATCACGGGAGGATCTCCAATCTCCACCGGGTGCCCTGGCCGACGGCCGTGGCCACGTGCAGGGCAGCGCCGTGTTCGCGAGCGAGGTCCGCCAGCAGGCGGACCCCGAAGTGGCCTTCGGGCCCGGCCCCACGGAGCACCCCCGGGTCCATTCCCGCGCCGTCGTCGGCGACCTCGAGCAGGATCGACTCGCCGCTGGCGCCGCGCTGCAGGAGGACCTCCACCCGGTCGGCGCCGGCGTGCTTGACGATGTTGCGCAGGCACTCCTGGGTGAACCGGTAGACCAGGCGCTGCCGGGTCTCGTCCAGGGCTGCCGCCGCGTCCGGGTCGGCGTCGACCAGAACCTCCATCCCCCGGCCGCGCAGTCCCGAGCCGAGGTCCTCCAGCGCGACCACCAGGCCGGCCGAGGCGAGGTTGGGGGGGTAGATGTCGACCAGCAGGGTCCGCAGTGCGCCCACGCTGGAGCGGACGGCGGTGGCCGCCGAGCGCAGGTGGGCCACCTGCTCGGGATCATCGCCCCGGGCGGCCGTCCGTTCCGCGGCCCCCGAGACCAACAGAGAGGCGGCGACGAGTTCCTGGACCACACCGTCGTGCAGATCGGCGGCGATCCGCCGGCGCTCGTCGTGCGAGGCGTCGATGGCGTGCTGGAGGAGTTCCTCGCGCCCCTCGCGAGCCCGGCGAAGTCGTTCGAGCAAGGTCCACAGCACGGGGGTGAGCAGAACACAGAACAGCAGCAGGCTGGAGACCACGATCCCGCCGAACCCCCGCCACAGGTCGCGGGTCCGCGCGTTCACCGCGTCGTAGTCGGTGTAGGTCTCGAACAGCACGGGCTGGCCGGACGGCATCCAGATCGGGCGGTAGACCTCGACCAGCCGGCCCTGGCCCTGCTCGAGCCGGTTCTCCGGCCGGCCCAGCTCGCTGACCTCGGCCACGGTGGCCGGCTCGGTGAGCACGGCCCGCTGGTCGGCCCCCAGGGAGTACTTCTCGCCGATCAGCTCGGGGGTGTCGGCGTAGAGCACGACCCCCTCGGGCGACCACACCTTGACCCGGACGAACATCCCGCTGAGCACCCGGGAGCGGACCACCTGGTCCAGGCGTCGAACCGCTCCGGGGTCCCCGACGAGCAGGGTGTCCTCCAGTGCCGGCTCGACCACCGCGCGGGCCAGCAGGTCGGTCAGCTGAGAGGCGTCGTTCATCGCCTCCCGCTCGGAGATCCGCCGGACCACCACGATCCCCAGGGCGCTGACCACCAGCATGACCGCGATCGCGGCAGCGAACATCTGCAGGACGACGCGGCGTCCGCTCACCGGACCGGCGCCGGCGCGGGACACCCCGTCCGCTGCGGCCAGCGTGGTCCAGGCAGGCGCCGGCGCCGGCGTGGTCGCCGAGGTGGCCGGGTCGTCCGCGATCGGGATGCTCATGCTCTGGCTCCTCGCCCTGGTCAGTCGTCCGAGCTCTTGCCGGAGTCGTCCGAGCCCTTGCCGGAGTTGCCCGAGCCCTTGCCGGAGTTGCCCGAGCCCTTGCCGGAGTCGTCGGTCGAGTCGTCCGAGGTGGCGTGCGTGGAGCTGGAACCCGAGCGACTGGATGAGGTCGTCGCCCGGGTGGAGGAGCTGCGGCTGGTCGCGGTGCTGGACACCCCGTCGTCGGCGCCGTGGCCGCCGCCGGTCGCCCCGCGCCGTCCCTTGTCGTCGCCCGAGGACGACACCCCGGTGGTGGACGCCGAGCCCCTCGAATCCTGCGAGGTCGGGTTGTCCTCGGGGGTGGGCGCCGAGGTGGGGCCGTCGGTGGGGGAGTCTGAGGGGGAGCCCGAGGAGGAGCCTGAGGGGGAGCCCGAGGAGGAGTCGGAGGAGGAGTCGTCGACCGCGGCGGGGATCACCGACGCCCCGGCGGGGACCAGCGCGGGGACGGACTGGCTGAAGGTGGAGTTGCCCGCCACCCCCAGGATCGCGGGGACGGCGGCCACCACGGCGGCCACGGACAGCAGGACGGTGCGCTTCATCGGGAACTCCTGAGGTGAGGGTCTGGCTGCCGACACCTCAGTTGTCCCGCCCGAGCGGGTGTAGCGACCATCAGACCATGGTTCTAGAACCCTGATCCGTCACGCAACGCGCCGTTCAGGTCTGTTCGGGAGTCATCTCGATCGCGCCGCACGGGCACTCGTGCACGCACAGGCTGCAGCCCTTGCAGTAGTCCAGATCGATCCGATACGTGGCGTTCTCGGCCACCTTGATCACGGCGTTGTCCGGGCAGACGCCGTAACAGTTGTCGCAGCCGAAGCAGTTGCCGCAGGACATGCACCGGCGGGCCTCGAACAGGGCGCTGCCGGAATCCAGGCCGCCCACGACCTCCTCGAAGGTCGACCGACGGCGCACGGCATCCAGGGTCGGCCGCACCGTCTTGGGTGCATCGGAGTAGTACCAGGTGTTCAGCCGCTCGAGCACGGCGAGCGGACGCCGCGGCCCCGGGTCGTAGGTCGTCCCGCGCAGGTAGGCGTCGATGTGCCGGGCAGCCTTCTTGCCGTGCCCGACCGCCACGGTCACCGTGCGCTCGGAGGGCACCATGTCACCCCCGGCGAAGACGCCGTCCGCGCCGGTCATCAGGTTCGACCCCACCTGGACGACACCGTCGGCGACCTCGAGTCCGCTGACCCCCTCGAGCAGCGAGAGGTCGACGTCCTGGCCGAGGGCCAGCACCAGGCTGTCCGCCTCGAGCTCCTCGGTCTCACCGGTCGGCTGGGGGAATCCGTCGGTGTCGAGCTCCATCTTCTCGACGATCAGCTTGCCCTCCTCCGCGCGCTTGACCGTGGAGAGCCACCGCATCATGACGCCCTCCTCCAGCGCCTCCTCGACCTCGACGTCGTGCGCCGGCATGCGGTCGCGGGTGCGCCGGTAGACCACGATCGCCTCGGTGGCCCCGAGTCGCTTGGCCGTGCGGGCGGCGTCCATCGCCGTGTTGCCTCCGCCGTAGACCACCACCCGTCGTCCGAGGTAGGGCTTGTCCTCACCCTCCATCGAGCGCAGCAGGCTGACCGCATCCAGGATGTGGGCGCTCTCCCCGGCCGGGATGTAGGCCCGCTTGCCGATGTGGGCGCCCACCGCCAGGAACACCGCGTCGAACGCCCCGGCGGCCTTCTCCGCCTGCAGGTCCTCCACCTTGTGGTTCAGGGTCAGGGTGACGCCCGTGGCCACGATCCGGGCCACCTCGGCGTCCAGGACCTCGCGGGGCAGGCGGTACTTCGGGATGCCGAAGCGCATCATGCCGCCGGCCATCGGCCCGGCCTCGCGGATCTCGACCTCGTGGCCCATCCGGCGCAGGTGATAGGCGGCGCTCAGCCCGGAGGGACCCGCGCCGACCACGAGCACGCGTTTTCCGGTCGTGGTGGCCGGCGCCTCGATCGTCCAGCCGCGCTCGATGGCCAGGTCACCCAGGAAGCGCTCGACCCCGTTGATGCCGACCGCCTCGTCCACGGCGGCTCGATTGCACGAGCTCTCGCACGGGTGGTAGCAGACCCGGCCCATCACCGCGGGCAGCGGGTTGTCCTGCATGATCTGGCGCCAGGCCGCCTGGTAGCCGTTGCCACCTTTGGCGTCGTCGGGATTGTCCTCGACATCGCCGGACTCGGCGGCGTACAACCACTTCTGGATGTTCTCCCCGGCGGGGCAGGCATCGTTGCACGGCGGCAGGTGGTCGACGTAGACCGGACGCTCGGTCCGCCACGAACCGGTGCGGTTGGCCAGGCTGGAACCGATGTCCAGGGTGATCGCGAAGGGCTTCTCCATGGGTCAGGCCTCCGTCGAGTCGTCGGTGTCGAGCAGTCCGTACCGGGCGATCGTGCGGTCGGCCTGGGCCTGGATGCGCTCGATCACGTCCTCGCGCACCGTGGGGGAGAACAGGTGGGCGTAGCGCTTCTGCATGCGCAGGTAGTCCTCCACCGGGGTGAGGCGCCGGATCCTGGTCACCCCGGTCACCTCGCCGCGCTCGGCCTCGAACACCGGGAACAGCCCGCTCTGGGTGGCCGCCCGGGCGACCTGGACGGTCAGTCCCGCCGGGCTGCCCCACCCCAGGGGACAGGGCACCAGGACGTGGATGTAGCGCGCGCCGTGCATCCCCATCGCCTTGGTGACCTTGTACTCCAGGTCACGCAGGTCGGAGACGGTTGCCGTTGCCACGTAAGGGATCTCGTGCGCCATCGCGATCCGCGGGACGTTCTTGCCCTGGCCGAACGGCGCGCCCGGCTCGCTGCCCACGGCCTGGGTGGTCATGGTGCGTGCCGCCGGCGGGGTGGCGCCGCTGCGCTGCACCCCGGTGTTCATGTAGGCCTCGTTGTCGTAACAGATGTAGAGCACGTCGTCGTTGCGCTCGAACATCCCCGACAGGCACCCGAAGCCGATGTCGACGGTGCCGCCGTCCCCGCCCTGGGCGACCACCCGCACGCTCGGGGTGCCGTCACCGATTCCCCGGGCCTGGTCCTTGGCCGCTCGCGCCGCGAGCGCGGCGGCCACCCCGGTGGCCACCGCGGGCGCGTTGCCGAACAACGAGTGCAGCCACGGCACCTGCCAGGACGTCTCGGGGTAGGGCGTGGAGAACACCTCCAGGCACCCGGTGGCGTTGACCGCGACCATCTGCCCCTGGGTGGCGTGCATGGCGGCGTCCATGGCGTACCGGGCACCCAGGGCCTCGCCGCAGCCCTGGCAGGCCCGGTGCCCGGAGGTGAGCGCGTTGGCCCGATCGGTGGTCGACTGGACGGACCGATGCTCGGCCTCCACCAGCCGGTTGCCGACGGCGAAACTGCCCACTTGGTAGAACTTCACCTGGTGCCGGGTCTGCGGCACGGTCATGTCTGTCTCCTCGCCTCGGGTCCGCCTGGTGGCCTGTCGCGCCGGATCAGACGGGCCCGGATGCCACGGTGCCGATGTCGCGCAGGATGTTCTCCGCCTCCGGGCCCGAGCGGCGCCGCGCCTGGCGCCGTCCGAGTTCGCGGTTGACCACGTCCCAGTTGATGTCGAGGAAGGTCAGCGGTTCGAGTTCGTCATCGCGAGCGAGCTCGCACACCTCGTGCAGCGAGGCCTGGGTGATCGGTCGCCCACCCAGTCCGGCGATCACGGTGTAGGTGGTGATGTCCAGCCCGGCCAGGGCGGTGCGGACATTGGCCGAGACCGGCCCGCCGATCCCGACCGAGAGCGACTTCTCCAGCACCACAACCCGTTTGGCGTGACCGACCGCCTCGCGCAGCGCCTCCAGCGGGAACGGCCGGAACGAGCCGATCCCCACGGCGCCGATCTTGCGGCGCATGTCCCGGCGGGCGTCGATGACGTCCTGGATGGTGCCCAGGACCGAGCCCAGAGCGATGATGATCGTCCGTGCGTCCTCCGTGCGGTAGGACGAGACCAGGCCCCCGCTGTCGCGGCCGAACTGGTCACGGAACTCGTCGGCAATCTGGGGGATGAGTTCCAGCGCCTGCATCTGCTTGGCGTGGGCGAGGTAACGGACCTCGGTGAAGGCCTCCGGCCCGACCATCGCCCCGATCGAGACCGGCTCGGCCGGGTCGAGGACCTGGCGCGGCTCGAACGGGGGCAGGAAGGCGTCGACGTCGGCCTGCTCGGGGATGTCCACCCGCTCCACGGCGTGGGTGAGGATGAACCCGTCCATGCACACCATCACCGGCAGGGACAGTTCCTCGGCCAGGCGGAAGGCCTGGACGTGCAGGTCGGCTGCCTCCTGATTGGTGCGGGCGTAGAGCTGGATCCAGCCGGAGTCGCGCTGGGACATCGAGTCGCTGTGGTCGTTCCAGATGTTGATCGGTGCGCCGATGGCCCGGTTGGCCACGGTCATCACGATCGGCAGCCCCAGTCCGGAGGCGTTGTAGACCGCCTCGACCATGAACAGCAGACCCTGGCTCGCGGTCGCCGTGTAGGTGCGGGCCCCGGCCGCGGAGGCGCCGATCGCCACCGACATCGCGGCGAACTCGCTCTCCACGTTGACGTACTCGCACGGGCTCAGCCGGCCGGCTTTCACCAGCTGGGACAACGCCTCGACGATGTGGGTCTGCGGCGAGATGGGGTAGGCGCAGATCACGTCCGGCCGGCATGCGGCCACGGTCTCGGCAACGGCGCGCGAACCCTCAACCTGCCGAAACATGGGCCAGCTCCCTCAGCTCGTTCTGGACGTGGTCGAAGGCCAGATGGGCTGCCTCGACGTTGCGTTCGCCGATGTCCCCGGAGAAGGCATGGCGGATCGCGCCGGCCATGGCGCGGAAGGAGATCAGGCCGGTCAGGGCGGCGAACCCGCCGAGCAGCGCGGCGTTGGGCAGGGGACGTCCCACGGTCTGACGGGCGAACTCGCCGGCAGGGACGGTGAGCAGTCGCCGGCGGTCGTGCTGCTGGACGAAGTCGGTCAGCCCCAGGTCGTCCAGCGCCCGGGGTGAGTTGATCAGCACGTACCCCTCGGGCGCCAGGCCGTTGAACAGGTCGACCTGGTAGAGCAGGGTGGGGTCCTGGATGATCAGTGCGTCCGGGGTCATCACCGGCTCGCGCACCCGGATCTCGCGGTCGTCGATCCGGCAGAAACTGACCACCGGTGCCCCCGTGCGCTCGGAGCCGAAGCTCGGGAAGGCCTGGGCGAAGCGCCCCTCGTCGAAAGCCGCCAGAGAGAGCAACTCGGCCGCGGTGACCACACCTTGACCACCTCGGCCGTGGAAGCGCACCTGGAACATGGGATCGGCAGTCCTTCCAGCCGGGAACGGTGGACACGTTCAGTCCCGCACGCTGGGAGCGTGAGTGCCGGACTCTGGGGGGCTCGCGGTGACGTCTCTCTGGACCGTATGCGTGACCTCTACCACCCCTGGGGGCCGTTCGTCCCTGGCCGAGGGGGGGTGTGTCCCGATTCGTCCGGGGGACGTGGCCCCTCGGAACACTCTGGCAGCCACGGAACCTGCATCGTCGCGTGGCGTGATCCTCGGCGTGTCACGCGGATGCCGGCCCGGGGACCTCCTCGCCCCCCGCACGCGAGCGCAACAGCCGGCGCAGGGACTCCAGCCGGGCCACCCCGGCCGGCCCGGCCGCACCGGAGGCCACGAAAACGTCCAGGGCGCAGTCGATCTCGTCATGCGTGCAGCCGCGGGGGCACTCGCGCGTGCCGACCTCGAGATCGGGGAAGGCGCGCAGGATCCTGGCCGGGTCGACGTGGGCGAGCCCGAACGAGCGCACTCCCGGGGTGTCCACCACCCACCCGCCGTCCGGTAACGCCAGGGCCAGGGCCGAGGTCGAGGTGTGCCGCCCGCGGCCGGTGACCACGTTCACCCGTCCCACCGCCCGGTCGGCGCCCGGGACCAAAGCGTTGACCAACGTGGACTTTCCGACCCCTGAATGACCGATGAACACGGTCACCTTCTCGTGGAGCGCGGCGCGGACGGCGTCCAGGCCGAGCAGTCCCCGGGAGCGGTCGGCATGGCGTGAGGTGATCACGTAGGGCACGTCCAACGGGGCATACGCGGCCAGGAAGTCCTCGGCCGGCGCCAGGTCGGCCTTGGTCAGCACGAGCAGTGGGTCCAGGCCGGCGTCGTAGGCCGCGACCAGGCACCGATCGACCATCCGGGGCCGGGGTTCGGGGTCGGCCAGCGCGGTCACCACGGCCAGCTGGTCGGCATTGGCGACCACGACCCGCTCGATCGGGTCGGTGTCATCGGCGCTGCGGCGCAGGGCAGAACGCCGCGGTTCGACCCGCACGACCCGGGCCAGGCTGCCGACCTCCCCGCTGACATCCCCGACCAGGGCCACCCGGTCACCCACCACGATCGAGGCCCTGCCCAGCTCGCGGGCCTTCATTGCGGTCACCGGCCGCTCGGCTCCCCCCTCGGCCAGCAGGCAGGTGTAGCGGCCGCGGTCGATGGTCACCACCCACGCCGGGATGGCGTCGGCGTGATCGGGCCGGTCCTTGCTGCGTGGGCGGGTCCCCCGCCGGTTCGGCCGGATCCGGACGTCGCTCTCGTCCAGTTGCTGCCTGCGCCGGTGCGGGGGCATCGGCCTCAGCCGGCCGTCGGGGCAGTGTCGGCGCGTGTGTCGTCGGGCCCGTCGGTGAGCATGTCCGTCCACAGCCGGGTGAAGCCGGGCAGCGTCTTGCCAGTGGTCTCGACGTCCTCGACCAGCACCCCGGGTACCCGCAGGCCGAGCACCGCCCCGGCCGTGGCCATCCGGTGGTCGGCATAGGTCGAGAAGACCCCTCCGTGCAGCGGGGCGGGCACGATCACCAAGCCGTCCTCGGTCTCGGTGACCTTGCCGCCCAGCCGGTTGATCTCGGTGGTCAGGGCGGCCAGCCGGTCGGTCTCGTGACCACGGGTGTGCGCCAGACCCCTGAGCTGGGAAGGGGTTTCGGCCAGGGCTGCGAGCGCGGCGACCACGGTGGCGATCTCGCTGGCATCGTGCAGGTCGACGTCGATGCCGTAGAGCTCGCCGCTCCCGCGGACGGTGAGTCCGGTGCGGTCCAGGCTGACCTCCGCGCCCATGGCGTCCAGCAGGTCACGCATCGCGTCGCCCGCCTGGGTGGTGTACTGCGGCCAGTGGGGAATGTGCACCCGGCCTTCGGTGATCGCGGCCGCGGCAATGAAGGGCGCCGCATTCGACAGGTCCGGTTCCACCTGGACGTCGAGCTGCCCGACCGGTCCGGGCTCCACCTGCCACACGGCGTCCTGCCCGTCGGCGGCCCGGGCGCGGCTGTCGTCGACCACCACCCCGGCGTCCCGCAGCACCTCGACGGTCATGCTGACGTGCGGCTGGCTGGGGATCGGCGGCCCGATGTGCCGCAGGGTCAGGCCCTCGGTGAACCGGGGGGCGGCCAGCAGCAGGGCGGAGACGAACTGGCTCGAGGCCGAGGCGTCGATCTCGATCGGACCACCGCGCACGGCGCCGTCCCCGTGCACCCGCAGGGGCAGACGATCGCCGTCGGCCGCCTCGACGAGCACCCCCAGGTCGCGCAGTGCCTGGACCACCGCGGCCATCGGTCGCTCGCGGGCGCGCGGGTCGCCGTCCAGCTCGACGACCCCCTTGGCCAGAGCGGCGATCGGGGGCAGGAAGCGCATGACGGTGCCGGCCAGGCCGCAGTCGATCCGGGCCGGTCCCTGCAGGGCTGCCGGGGTGATCACCAGGTCCGGCACGTCCCCCCCGGTGGTCGGCGGGACCTGTTCGATCAGCACCCCCAGCGCGCCCAGCGCCTGGGTCATGAGCAGGGTGTCGCGCGAGCGCAGCGGCGCCCGCAGCCGGGAGGGTCCCTCGGCCAGCGCAGCCAGCACCAGGTAGCGATTGGTCAGGGACTTCGACCCCGGCAGGTGCACGGTGGCGTGTACCGGCCCGGTGGCGTGGGGCGCAGCCCAGGTCGGCATGGTCATGGCCAGAGCCTAGTTGTCCCAGGCCACCCCGGGCAGGGCGCCCACCGCCCGACGGCCACGCGAGCGGACGGCGTCCGCCCCGGCCGGGACCGCCTTCACGGCCTGCGCCGCCTCCTGCACGGTCTCCCGCAGGGTGTCGCGGACGGCGTCGGTCGCGTGCGCGGTCAGGTGGCGCCCGCGCCAGGCCAGCCCGGGGCGTCCCTCGGTGTCCACGGCCGCCAGCATCACCCCACCGATCAGGCCGAGGTTGCGCAGGAACAGGGCACGTTCGTCGCGGCGGCGCTCGGGGTCGGTCTGCTCCCAGAAGGGATGGTCGAGGTAGGTCGACGGCACCGCCGAGGCGACCAGGGCCAGCGCGGCGAACCGGGGCGCCCTGCCCAGGGCCAGCAGCATGCCGGCACCGGCCTGCAGGGCCCCGTTGGCCCGCACCAGCAGCTCGGGATCGGCCGCCGGCCCCTGGGGGGTGGAGATCCGCTCGGTCAGGGATCGGGCCCGGTCGGCCCGGTTCATCGGGTGCAGGAAGGCGTCGATGCCCGCGCTGACGAAGGTCGCGGCGAGCAGGGGACGGGCGAGGCGACGGACGAGGCTCATGAGTCCCGAGTACACCCTGACCTGCCGGGGGGCGCCAGCTCGGTCGCCGGGCCCCCGAGTGGTCAGTCTCGGCGTACGCATCGCCTGGGCGGATCCGGCGGATCTGGCAGGCTGCTCGGTGTGTGCGGACGCTATGCCACCTCCCGCCGTCCCGAGGACCTGGTCGAGGACTTCGAGATCGAGTTCCTGACCGGTCCCGGTCCGGGCCAGGACCCGACGGCGACCGAACCCGACTTCAACGTCGCCCCGACCAAGACCGCCCCGGTCGTGCTCGAACGCCGCCCCTACGGCGGTTCCTCCTCCTCTTCCTCCTCGGAGTCACCGGCCGAGGCGGCGGGGATCGAGGACCCCCCGAGTGCCCAGGACGCCGACGGCGAACCGACGGCGGACGCCGCGCTGGAGGCCGCCGAGGAGGTCGCCGACCAGGTGGGGGGGCCGGTCGAACCGGTGCGCTGGCTGCGGCTGCTCACCTGGGGGCTGGTGCCCTCGTGGGCCAAGGATCGCTCGGTGGGCAACCGCATGATCAATGCCCGCTCGGACACCCTGCTCGAGCGCACCCACCGGCGAGCGGCGCTGGCCCGTCGCTGTCTGGTGCCGGCCGATGGCTGGTACGAGTGGCAGGCCAGCCCGACCGAGCGCGACGCCCGCGGCAAGCCGCGCAAGCAGCCGTTCTTCCTGCACCCCGAGCACGGGGGGCCGATCGCGTTCGCCGGGATCTACGAGTTCTGGCGCGACCCGGCGGTTCACGCCGACGACCCGAACGCCTGGCTGACCACGTTCGCCATCGTCACCACGGACGCCGAGGCGCCGCTGCGCGCGATCCACGACCGGATGCCCCTGGTGCTGCCACCCGATCGCTGGCGGGCCTGGCTGGATCCGCAGGTGCAGGACGCCGATTCCGTGCGCGCCCTGCTGGCCCCGCCGCCCGCGGGCAGGTTCGCCGCGACGGCGGTGACCACCCGGGTGAACTCGGTGGCCAACAACGGGCCGCAACTGCTCGAGCCCGCCCCGGCCGGGAGCCTGCACGGGGTGATCGACCCGGCCACCGGTGAGCTCATCGGCGGCGGCGATGCCCTCTTCTAGGACACCTGGTCCCCGGCCAGCTGACGGGCCCACGGATGCCCGGCCCATGGATGCCCGGCCCACGGATGCCCGGCCCCTCGGCGAGCGACCACCGGTGGTGGCCATGGTCGAGACCCCGACCGGACCGGCCCGGGTGAGCGTGGTC
Organism: Kineosporiaceae bacterium; assembly: GCA_016794595.1. Classification (GTDB taxonomy): domain Bacteria; phylum Actinomycetota; class Actinomycetes; order Actinomycetales; family Kineosporiaceae; genus JADJPO01. The sequence continues at coordinate 29,301 of JAEUJN010000069.1, read as the reverse complement.
GCGCCGCCGGGCCGGCCGGTCGGCACGCTGGCCCTGGGCCACGGTGCCGGCGGTGGGATCGAGGCCGTGGACCTGGTCGCCGTCAGTGGGGCCGCCGTGGAGGCGGGCTGGCGGGTCCTCCTGGTCGAACAGCCCTGGCGGGTGGCCGGTCGTCGGGTGGCTGCGGCGCCCCCCCGGCTGGATGTCGCCTGGACGGCCTGCCTCGGCGCGGTCCTCGACGAACCGGAGCGGCGGGGTCGCGGACGCCACGCGGGCCACGGACGCCCCGGGATGCCGTTGGTGCTCGGCGGCCGCAGTGCCGGGGCCCGGGTGGCCTGCCGCACGGCGTCCGAACTCGGCGCTGACGGCGTGCTGGCGCTGGCCTTCCCGCTGCACCCTCCGGGACGCCCTGAGCGCAGCCGGGCGGCGGAGCTGACCGAGGCCCGCGACCGGGTGGGTGCGGGGGTGCTCGTCGTCCAGGGCCGGCGGGACGCCTTCGGCACTCCGCAGGAGGTGCTGGCGGCGGTCCCGGGGGTCCAGGTGGACGCCGTCGACGGTGACCACTCGTTGAAGGCCGACCCGGACGCCGTGGCTCGCGCCGCCGCGCGGTGGCTGGCGACCCTCGTGCGGTCCTGACCTCGACCGCGGGCGGCTGCTCAGCCGGCCGGCCGGTGCTCGGATCAGCCGATGATCAGGTCGGCCGCCGGCCGGGAGATCGGGGCCACCGCCGCATTCCAGTCGTAGAGCGCAAAGCGCACGGTCTTGTCGTGGGTGACGATCAGCCGGGGGAAGGCGGGACCGGTGGAGGCGACATAGATACTCCCGCCCCGCGACCCGGGCAGGTGGATCCGCACCGTCGGGGTACCGCCGCGCACGCCGCCGTCCGCCCGCTGGGTCACCCGCAGGTCGCCGATCAGCCGGGCCCACCCGGAGATCACGGTCAGGGACGCCATCTCCCAGTACTCCGCATCGTCCCGGGTGATCCTGATCCACTTGCCGGCCAGCTCGCCGTCCGGCGCCCAGTCCCGGCCGCCGAAGCGGGCGTCGGGCTGCAGGAACAGGGTGTTGCCCACTCGGATCAGCCGGGCAGAGGCCGCGGACTTGGTGAGGGTGAGGGTGCCGCGCGCGCCGTTGGCGGCGATCACGATGTCGACCGTGATCGGTCCCAGCTCCGGATCGCGCACCGAGCCCTTGACGTGCACCGTGCGGGCCTTGGCCGCAGCGGTGGTGGAGATCCGCTTGATCTGCGTGGCGCTCTTGCCGGGGAAAGGCGAGCGGGTCGCCAGCGCAGCGGTGGCCCGGCCTGCGGGCAGGGCTGCGGCGTGGGGGATGGAGCGGGGCGAGGAGGCCGCCCCGGCCGCTGCGGGCTGGCCGGCGATCAGGGATACCGCCACCACGGACACGACAACAGCTGACGAGCGGAGACGGGCGGGCGACATCGGGGAGCGCTCCTCGGGGTGGGGACGTGCCCGTCGATGATCCCCGAGGACCACCGCGCGGGCGGCACGAGCACCGAGGTTAGGCAAGCCGGGGGCCGGCGTCTGTTGGCCGTTCGGAGGGTTCGTCCCGATCGGTGCAGTCCGCGTACGGGTGAGCCGCGGACTGGGACTCGTGCGGCCCGGGCAGGCCGCGACGGCGCCCCTCCGCCCGGACGGAATGCGGGACCGCCCGATGTCGTTGCCTGCACCAGATCCGGACGTGCGTCGGTCGGGATGACGGTCGGTCAGCGGTGGGGACGGCGGCGGTCAGCGGGAGGAGTGTTCCGAGGTGCTGGTGGCCTTGTGCGGTGATACCGGCGAGAGCGGTGCCCAGCTGGGCATCGGGCGAGGCGGCTCCGGCATCCGGCTCGGTGAGGGTGCTCCCGGACGGATAGGCTCGGCGCCGATGAGCCAGGACGCCGATCAACCCGACACCGCCCGCGCCCCCCGAGGCGAGACGGCGGACGAGCGTGCCGCGCGGTTCGAACGCGATGCGTTGCAGTACATCGACCAGTTGTACTCGGCCGCCCTGCGCATGGCCCGCAACCCCGCGGACGCCGAGGACCTGGTGCAGGAGACCTTCGCCAAGGCCTTCGGCTCGTTCCACCAGTACGAGCCGGGGACCAATCTGAAGGCCTGGCTGTACCGCATCCTGACCAACGCCTACATCAACACCTACCGCAAGAAGCAGCGTGAGCCCCAGCAGTCGGCCACCGAGGAGATCGAGGACTGGCAGTTGGCTCGCGCGGAGTCGCACACGTCGTCCGGGTTGCGCTCTGCGGAGGCCGAGGCCTTGGACCGGCTGCCCGACAGCGACGTCAAGGAGGCCCTCCAGCGGATCGGCGAGGAGTTCCGGATCGCCGTGTACCTGGCCGATGTGGAGGGGTTCGCCTACAAGGAGATCGCCGAGATCATGGGCACCCCGATCGGGACGGTCATGTCCCGGTTGCACCGCGGACGGCGGCAGTTGCGGGATCTGCTCGGCGATTACGCCCGGGAGCGTGGCCTGGTCGGTGCCGGCAAGCCGGCCGACGGGGTGAAGGGAGGCGGTGCCTCGTGAGCTGCGGCAACCCGCACGAGACCGACTGCCGCGAGGTGCTGGCGCGGGTCTACGAGTACCTCGACGGCGAGATGACGGCACACGACGTGGCCAAGATCCGCCAGCACCTGGACGAGTGCCACCCCTGCCTGACCCAGTACGACATCGACCAGCTGCTCAAGGCGCTGATCCGGCGCAGTTGCGTGTGCGAGGCGGCGCCCGAGACCTTGCGCTCACGGATCCTGGTGCGGATCACCGAGGTGCGCCTCCAGCTGGAGGGCTGACCGTCCCGGGCCCGCCGGGCCCGGGGTGCCCGCCCCCCAGCGGGGCTGGGGGCGCCGATCAGCTGTTGGGACGGCGTCCGTGGTTGGCAGCGTTGCCCTTGCGGGCGCGACGGCGACGGGCGCGACGGCTCATGGCGGTTCTCCTCGGAAGCGTGAGCGGGCGGTGGGGCCGGCCGGGAGGCCGGGCCTGACGGGATGCGGCCGACGTGTGAGCGGCCCGGGTCATCGTCGCACAGCCCGCCGGGCCGCCGACTCGGCACCGCCGGCTCACGCTTCCCCGGTACCGCTCAAGGCGCCCCCGGTTCGCGACGATGGTCGGACGTGAGCGACAACGCCGTCCCGACGGAGCCGGTGCGCGTCGGCCCCTACCTGCGGGCGCTGACCGAGGTTCTGGGCTCTGACCTGCACTGCAAGGTGGGTTCCCCGCCGAGGGTACGGATCGACGGCCGGCTGCGCCGCCTCGATGCCCCGGTGCTCACCCCGGCGGACACCTGGGCGATGCTGGACGAGATCATCAGGCCCGACCAGCGCGAGCAGTTCGATGCCAGCAACGAGGCCGACTTCGCCTACGCGGTGGCCGGCATCGGGCGCTTCCGGGTGAACGCCTTCCGCTCGCGCGGCTCGGTGGGACTGGTGTTCCGGCGGGTGGCCGTTGGCGCCATCCCGTTGGAGGAGTTGGGGATCCCGGACGTCGTCGGCGCGTTGGCCCTGGAGCCGCGCGGGCTGGTGCTGGTCACCGGGCCGACGGGGTCGGGCAAGACCACCACGCTGTCGAGCATGGTCGATCTGGTCAACCGTCAGCGCGAGGTGCACGTGGTCACCATCGAGGACCCGATCGAGGTGCTCCACGAGGACAAGCTCGCGATGATCAACCAGCGCGAGATCTCGGTGGACACCTTCGATTTCGGCCGGGCGATGCGCGCGGCGATGCGCCAGGACCCGGACGTCATCCTGGTGGGGGAGATGCGTGACCAGGAGACGGTCAAGGCCGCCCTGGCTGCTGCGGAGACGGGCCACCTGGTGATGTCCACCCTGCACACCACCGACGCTCGCGAGACCGTCACCCGGATCATCGACTTCTTTCCCCCGCACGACCAGCGGCAGGTTCGCCTGACCCTGGCCTCGGTGCTCCGGGGGGTGGTCTGCCAGCGACTGGTGCCGCGGGCCGACGGCGAGGGGCGGTGTGTGGCGGCGGAGATCTGCATCAACACCGGGCGGATCACCGAGGCGATCATCGACTCGGACAAGACCGCGACCATCGAGGCGCTGGTCGCCGACGGGTCGTTCTACGGCATGCAGACCTTCGACCAGCACCTGATCGCGCTGGTCCGCGACGGGGTGGTCACCCTGAACGACGCCATCTCGGCCTCCAGCAACCCGCACGACCTCCAGGTGGAGCTGCGCCGGCAGGGGCTGGTGGCCTGACCCTGGGCGGCGCGGGGCGGGCCGGGAACCGGTGACCGACCCCGGCTAGCCTGGGCTGATGGCGCAGGCACGGCTGAGCTTCACGGTGACCGAGCAGGACACCGCCCGTGCCCTGGGCAGCGGGGACGTCGAGGTGCTGGCCACCCCGCGGTTGCTCGCCTGGTGCGAGGCGGCCACCTGCGTGGTCGCGTCCGAGGTGATCGGGGACGCCGAGCCCGTGGTGGGAACGGTGGCCGGGCCCGGTTCGGCCGGTCCCGGTTCGCCCCGGACCAGCGTCGGCACGCGGGTGGCCCTGGACCACCTGGCCGCCTCGGCAGTGGGCCAGAGGGTGCACGTCGAGGCCGTGCTGACCGAGCACCGCGAGCGGGTGCTGGACTTCTCGGTGTCGGCCACGGACGACAGCGGTCGCCTGCTCGCCACGGGCGAGGTCCGCCGGGCGATCGTGCCGCGCGATCGGTTCTGAGGCCTCACATCCGGGGGGTGGGCAGATCCCGTTCCCAGGGGTGATCGCGCAGGTCGCGTGAGTCGGCGCCGAGTACCGGAGCCAGCAGGGGGAGAACGACGAACAGGACGAGGAGGAGCATCATCAGCATCATGGCAGAAAGTCTTCTCTCATCGTCATCCTGCCACCAGTGGCATGAAAGTCACTACTCGTAGACTTTCTGCCATCGCGGGAGGACACTCGTTCTCATGCCTCACCCGACCGTCGATCCCGACCCGGACGGCGCCCCGGCAGCCGATGGCCCCCCTCGCCTCGACCGGGTGGCGGTGATCGTCGACGACGGGGTGTCCCCGTTCGAGTTCGCCGTGGCCTGCGAGGTGTTCGGCTTCGACCGCTCGGACGACGGCCTGCCGGTCTTCGACTTCCGGGTGTGTTCCCCGCGGCCGGGGGAGGTGGCGGCCGAGACCGGGTTCCAGATGATCGCCCCGCACCGGCTGGATGTGCTGGAGTCGGCGGATCTGATCGTGGTGCCCGCGATGGGAGTCGGCTACCACCCGGGTCCTGACCTCGTCGGCCACCTGCGTGGGGCGGTCGAGCGCGGGGCGATGGTGGCCAGCCTCTGCAGCGGGGCGTTCATCCTGGGCCGCGCCGGGTTGCTGGACGGCCGGCGCGCGACGACGCACTGGCGCTACGCCGCCCGGTTGGCCACGGAGTTCCCCGCTGCGCGGGTGGTGCCGGACGTGTTGTTCGTGCAGGACGGCGGGGTGCACACCAGCGCGGGCACGGCGTCGGGGATCGACTTGTGCCTGCAGCTGGTCCGCGCCAGTCACGGAGCGGCGGCCGCGACCGGGATCGCCCGGCGCATGGTGGTGCCGCCGCAGCGGGACGGGGGACAGGCGCAGTACGTCGAGACTCCCGTGCGGGCGGCGTCCGGTCGCAGCCTGGCCCCGGTGATGGACTGGGCGGCCGGGCACCTGGCCGAGGAGCTGTCGGTGACCGTGCTGGCGGCGCGGGCGGCGATGAGCGAGCGGACCTTCGCCCGGCGCTTCCGCGACGAGACCGGCACCACCCCGCACGCATGGGTGCTGGGTCAGCGGGTGGCCTTGGCCGAGCAGTTGCTCGAGCGCGGGGAGCTCACGGTCGAGCAGATCGCCGAACGTGCGGGCTTCGGGTCGGCGGCGATGCTGCGCCACCACTTCCGTCGGGTGCGCTCCACCGCGCCGACGTCCTACCGGCGGGCCTTCGGTCCGGTCCGCGCCACCGGCTGAGGTGGCCCTTCGCGGTCAGCGAAGGATCAGGGAACCGCGGATGCGCTCGGTCTCGGGACGGCGGGTGTCGGCGCCCAGCAGGGGGGCGAGGGCGGCGACGGCGAACAGGGTTCCGATCACGATGAGTTCCATGAATTCATCCTACCACCCAACAATCCCATGAACTCCGGTGAACCGGCGTGATTCACCGCACGCGCCGGATCGCTCAGGATTCCTCAGGTGGGCTGGGGGTTCCCCCGGTGCGCTCGGGATCGTCCCGGGGTCGATCACGGCGCACGTCGGCGGCAGGGTGGCCGCGGGGCCTCGCCGCACGGTGTCCGGAGCCGGGGTGGGTGCGGCAGACTCGCCCTCGTGTCTCGCAGCGTGCCCGTTCTCGGAGCGTTGATCGCCGCAGTCCTGTTCGCGGCCGGCAACAACCTCCAGCGGCACGCGGCGGCCTCCGACCGGCATGCGGACGCCGGGCCCCTGAGGCTCTTCCTGCGGTTGCTGATCACCCCGCGGTGGGTCGCGGGCGGTGCGCTGGCCTTGATCGCGCTGTTCTTCCACGCCCGGGCGCTGACCCAGGGCGGGGTGATCCTGGTGCAGTCGGTGATCGCCACCACGCTGGTGTTCGCGATCGTGATCGAGGCCGTCCTGGAGCGTCGCTGGCTGCTGCGGGTCGAGCTGGCCGGCGCCGTGCTCGTGGTGGTCGGGGTCGCCCTGCTGGTGGGAATCGGCAAGCCGGCCGCCTCGGGCGAGTTCCGCTCGGTTCCCAAGGCGGTGGCCGTGCTGGCGATCGCCCTGCTGGTCGGCCTGGGTGCACTGGCTCAGTCGAGCCGGCGCCAGCGGGGCCGGCGCACGGCCTTCCTGATGGGAGGTGCCGCGGGGGTGTGCTTCGCCCTGGATGCCGTGTTCCTGCGCGCGGCGGCGGCCTCGCTCTCCCCGGTCGACCACCCGGTCCTGCTGCTCAATGGCACCGGATTCGCGGTGGCCTCGCTGCTGGGCAACCTGGTGGTGGCCCGGGCCTTCCAGAGTGCACCGTTGCGTCACGTGCTCCCCGGTCTGGCCGCCGCCGAACCCGTGACGGCCTTCGCCTGTGGTCGCCTGGTGTTCGGTGAGCCCCTCCAGGGCGGCACGATCGGCGCCCTTGCGGTGGGCGCGGGACTGCTGCTGATGCTCGTCGGTGTGGTCCTCTGTGCGCTCGGGAGCGCCTATCACCGCGAGCACCCCGACCCCCGACCGGTGCCCGTGGGCTGAACGCAGTGGTGCCCGGCGCCACTGGGCGCCGGGCACGACTGCGGTTCGCGGTCGGCTCTCGGCGGCCGACCGGAAGGCCGGGCCGGACGTCCGACCGGAGGGGTTGTGCGCCGGTCAGGCCTGCTTGGTCTCCCAGAAGATCTTCGCGATCTCGTCGATCTTCGCCAGCAGCTGGTCGGCGACCGCCTCGTCCAGGGACGCCTTGGTGCCCCCGGCGCCGGCGAGCTTGGTGGCCTCGTTGAACAGGCCGTGCAGCTGCGGGTACTTCTCGAAGTGCGGTGCCTTGAAGTAGTCGGTCCAGAGCACCCACAGGTGGTGCTTGACCAGTTCGCTGCGCTCCTCCTTGATGACCAGGGCGCGCGTCCGGAAGACCTCGTCGTCCGATGCGTTGTACTTGGCGATCGTGGCCTTGATCGACTCGGCCTCGATCCGGGCCTGGGCGGGGTCGTACACGCCGCACGGCAGGTCGCAGTGCGCGCTGACCTCGGCGCGGACCAGCGCCTGCAGGAGACGCGTGAGCATCTCGTCACTTCCCTTCGCGGTGGTGGTTGTCCGGTGCGGATTGATGTCCGGGTGTGTGCCCGAACCTACCCTCGCGGTGGCCGGATCGCCGACCTGACCGGCCCGGGGTGGCCTGTGACGGCGGCGGACGACACGGAACCGACCAAACATCTGCAATGAGTAACCAAGCAGATACTCATCGTGTAACACTGCACTCCGAACAGACGCTGTCGAAGGCGTCCTGACCGACGGAGGACCGTGCGCGCCGACCCGAACGACTCGGACGTGCTGAGCCGCGCGCGGTTCGGTGACGACCGGGCGTTCCTCGCCCTGTACCGGGCGGCCCAGCCGGGGCTGCTGCGCTACCTGACCGTTCTGGTGGGCGATGCGGCCGAGTCGATCGCCGAGCTGACCTGGGCGGACGTCGGCCGCCAGTTGCCGGACTTCGACGGCACGCTGGAGGACTTCCGCGGTTGGGTGGCGGTGATCGGCCGTGGCCATGCGCTGCAGCACCGAGCCGCGGTCCCACAGCACCCGCCGGTGATCGCGGCCGACGGCCCCACCCCGCCCCGCACGGCCCGCGCCTTGCAGGTGATCGCCGGCCTGCCGCGCGAGGAGGCCGAGGCGGTTGCCCTGCAGTCGGTCATGGGACTGGACGAGGGCGGCGCCGCCACCGTCCTGGGGGTCCGCCGGGGTGCCGTCCGCCGGGCAGCACTGCGTGGCCTGCGGGCACTCGCCCGCCGGTCCGAGGGCACCGATCGGCCCCGCGAGGCGAGCCCGTCGGCGATGGTGCACACGCTGCGCATCCCCGTGGACTCCGCGGCCGAGCGCAGCAACTCCCGGGCCCGAGTGGATCTCGAGGCCGGTCAGGGAATCGAGGTGTCGAGGTGAGCATCAGCTTCCCCGGTCCGCGCCGCCCCGTGGGCGCCGGTCCGAACTGGATGTCATCGGCGGGCGTGGTCCTGCTGCGCGGCGCGCACGAGCCGGGGATCGACGGCCTGGACTCCCGCGCCGGTGAGCGCCTCCTGGACGGCAGGGCACCCTTCGGGGCCGGACACGACGCCCTGGTCAGCCTGCTCGCCGACGCGTGCGCTCCGCCGTCCGCACTCGAGCTGCGCGGCGAGGGGGCCGCGGTGGAGGCCTACCAGGCGGCTCGCCGGCGGCGGGTCGTCACGGCCGCCGTGGCGACCGGACGCCGCGCAGACGGACGGCGGGCCCTGCAGAACGGGGCCGGCCGGGGTCGGGAGGCCCGCAGGGTTGTCGGGCCGGCCCGGTGGCCACGCCCGCTGATCGGCCGGCCTCGGTCTGCCTCGGTGCCCGCACGCAGGGTTGCCCCGGAGGTCTCGGCGCACCCGGTGATCGGGTCGGTGCTGGTGACCGCTGCCTGCGCGGCCATGGCGGTCTTCGCGCTCAACCTCACCCAGGCCACCGAGCTGCCCGGCACCCCGGGGTGGACCACCCGTCCCGCGGTGGTGACCGTCCGCCAGCCCGGCCAGGCCGACCCGGGTGGGGCGGTGCCGGCCCCGGGGGAGACCGCGGGTCGTGAGCCGGCCGCCCGGGGCGGAGGTGGGCAGCGGCCGGTGGGCACGGTGCCGTCCCCCTCGCTCACGGCCACCTCCTCCTCCGGCGAGACCGCGGCACCGGCCGGGCAGCCGGCAGAACCGGACACCCGCACGGCCGCCGAGGCCACCCGGGAACTGCTCACCGGTGACCCCACCGCCACCGCCGGTTCCTCGGCCGAACCGGACCCCCCCAAGCCCGGCACCAGCGTCACCTCGGCGCCGTCGAGTCACCGGGCGGCACCGACCCGGCGGCCCAAGAGAACTCCGGGAGGACCTGGGACCACCGGCGCAGGTGCCGGTGCCCACGAGCCACAGGGACCCGGGCCGGGAGCTGTGGGGGCCGGCGCGCCCGGGACCTCCGGCGCCGGCGACGGCTCGTCCGAGACCGGCGGTTCGGCGCCCGCTCCCGCTCCGGTCGAGCTCGGCTCGGGCCCGGCATCGCTCGACCCGCAGGACGCCGACCACCTGGCGCCCACACCAGGAGGGTCAGGGTCGAGCGGGTCGACCGGCGGGACCGCCTCGGGCGATCGGGCGGGTGTGGCCGGACCGTGGCCCGTGGGCGCCCAGTCGGCGCAGGGGTCCCTGCCGGAATCGTTGCGAGGGGTGTGTGTCGACTGGGAGCTCGCCGCGCAGCACTCCTCGGCGCGGGCCACCGGCGCCGCGTCGGGTGGCACCTTCGCCGTGCTGTTGACCGGGCGCAGCGTCGACCTGGTCGACCTGCTCTGCGGGGACCTGCTGGCGCACACCCGCTGAGGCGCCGATCGGCGGACCCGGTGCTCGCCCCCTCGGGGCGCGGGCTCAGGTCGCGAGCCGGGGCGCGAACCGTCGCGGCCGCGGCCAGAGCCGAGCCAGGACGACGCCCCGCAGCGCGGCGTCGTCCAGGGCCCCGACCAGCCAGGAATCGACCCCTTCCGCGGGATTGTCCCGCTCCACCCACCACCCGCCGCCCTGCCGGCCGGTGAGGCGTTTGACGGCGAGCGGTCGTCCGCCGCCCAGGTCGACCACCACCAGGCGGCCCGCCCGCGCTCCCCGGCGGCCGGGCCGGATCACCAGGACATCCCCCTCGGCGAGGGTGGGCAGCATCGAACGACCGCTCACCCGCACCAAGGACCACACAGGTCAGATTCTGCGCCGATCGCCGGCTGAACCCTCGCATCGCCGCGGATACGGTGGCCCCATGCTCGCCGCCTACGCCGCTCGCATCGCGCCCGATGACCCGCTCTCCGCGCTCGAGGTCGCCGACCGGCCCGATCCCGAGGTACCCGAGGGGTGGGCCCGGGTGCAGGTCCGGGCAGCCAGCCTGAACCATCACGATCTGTGGAGCCTGCGCGGGGTGGGCCTGCCCGAGAAGGCGTTGCCGATGATCCTCGGCTGCGATGCCGCCGGGGTCGACGAGGAGGGCAACGAGGTCGTCGTCCACTCGATCATAGGCGACCCGGACTACCGGGGCGATGAGACCATGGATCCGCGCCGATCGATTCTCTCCGAACGGTTTCAGGGCACCTTCGCCGAATCGGTGGTGGTGCCGCGGCGGAATCTGGTCCCCAAGCCCGCCGAGCTGAGCTTCGAGCAGGCCGCCTGCCTGCCCACGGCCTGGCTGACCGCCTACCGGATGCTGTTCACCCAGGCCGGGTTGACCCCGGGGGCCACGGTGCTCGTGCAGGGTGCCGGCGGCGGCGTCTCGACCGCCCTGACCGTGCTCGGCCGCGCCGCGGGGTACCGGGTGTGGGTCACCAGCCGGGACGGCGCCAAGCGGGAGCGCGCGCTCGAACTGGGCGCCGATGCGGTCTTCGAGGACGGCGCCCGGCTGCCCGAGCGGGTCGACGCGGTGATGGAGACGGTCGGAGCGGCCACCTGGACCCACTCCCTGCGCTCGCTCAAACAGGGTGGGGCCGTGGTGATCTCGGGTGCGACGTCGGGCCCGAACCCGACCACGACCGAGCTGAACCGCATCTTCTTCCTCCAGTTGAGGGTGATCGGTTCGACCATGGGCACCCGCGAGGAGCTCGAACGCCTGCTGCAGTTCTGCCGAACGACCGGCGTGCGCCCGGTGATCGACACCGTGGTGCCCCTGGCGCAGGCCCGGGACGGTTTCGCCAAGCTGGCCGAGGGATCCGTGGTCGGCAAGGTGGTCCTGACCAACCCGTGACCGGGGGCCGGGGAGCTCAGTCCTCGGGCAGGCCCAGGAACCGCTGCCAGCCCCCGTGAAGCACGAGCCAGGCGATCAGGCCGTAGCCGGCCTGCCCGGGATGGCGGCCATCGCCGGCGGCCAGATCGGTCAGCCAGTCCTCGTGGGCCACCAGCGGGGTGAAGGTGTCGATGTAGGGAACCCGCCGGCGCAGGCAGACATCGGCGAAGGCACCCGAGAGCTCACCGATCCGGGCGTTGAGCCGGTCGTCGGGGCCGGGCGGGGGGCCGACCACGATCACCGGCAGGGGCCGGGCGGCGCACTCGTCCAGCATGTTCGCCAGGTTGAGCCGCGACCGCGGCAACGAGACCAGCTGGTAGACGTCCTCGCGTCCGAGGCCGATCACCAGCCGGCAGTCCTCGGAATCGAGGCCGTCGAATCGCCGGGTGCACTCCTCGCGCCACCGGGCCACCAGATCGGCGGTGGTCTCGCGGGGGACCCCCAGCGGGAACATCGACACCAGCGCCTCGGTGCGTGGCGTCCGGGCACCCACCCGGCCCACCCACCCCAGTGCCCGCGGATCGCCGATCCCGGCCACCAACGCGTCCCCGACGACGCAGACCCGCAGCTCGCGCAGGCCTGCGGGCTCGCCCGGCGCCTGCACGCCCAGGCCGAGACCCCGACCGGGGGTCGCCTCTGCCGTGTCCGTTGTCATCCCTGACTCCACTCCTGCGCCCCCCGCGATCCGGTTCGGTGATCAGTCCTCGTCGTCCTCCAGCCGGGCCAGCCAGGTCGCCAGGCGGTCCACCGGGGTCTCGAACTCCGGGTGATCGTCGACGAACTCGCGCAGCCGGACGGCCAACCAGGCGAGGCTGACCTGCTCCTCGCCGCGGCGTGCCGCCAACTCCTCGATGCCCCGGTCGGTGAAGTACACCCGGTCATTCTCGCCCGTCGGGTGCGCCGGGCGGATTCGACGCGCACGGCAACGGGTGCCGTTTTCCCCCCGAGGACGGGGGGAGAACAGCACCCGGTGTCGTGGTGGCTCAGCGGTCGAAGGCCTGGGCGATCAACGTTGCCTGTTCGGCGGCGTGCTTCTTGGTCGAACCGGCGGCCGGTGAGGCCGAGGCCGGCCGGGAGACCCGCAGCAGGGGGCGTCCGTCGAGGTACTCGGGCAGGTTGAGGGCGATGAACGGCCAGGGGCCCTGGTTGGCCGGCTCGTCCTGAACCCAGACCAGTTGGGCGTTGGGGTAGGGCTCGATGGCGTCCAGCACACCCTGGGCGTCCAGCGGGTAGAGCTGCTCGAGCCGCAGGATCGCCGTCCGGGTGTCCTGACGCTTGGTGCGCTCGGCGACCAGGTCCCAGTAGACCTTGCCGGAGCAGAGCATCACCCGGTCGACGTCGCCCAGCCTGGTCAGCTCGGGGATCACCGGCCGGAACCGGCCGGTGGTGAAATCGTCCACGCCGGAGACCGCGAGCTTGTGTCGCAACATGGACTTCGGGGTGAACACGATCAGCGGCCGCCGCGGCCGGGCGTAGGCCTGCCGGCGCAGCAGGTGGAAGTGCGAGGCCGGCGTGGTGGGTTGGGCCACGGTCATGTTCTGCTCGGCACACATCTGCAGGTACCGCTCGATCCGGGCCGAGGAGTGGTCCGGGCCCTGGCCCTCGTAGCCGTGCGGCAGGAGCAGGACGACCGAGGACCGCTGCGCCCACTTCTGTTCCGAGGAGGAGATGAACTCGTCGATGATGGTCTGTGCGCCGTCGGCGAAGTCCCCGAACTGGGCTTCCCACAGCACCAGGGCGTCCGAGCGTTCGACCGAGTAGCCGTACTCGAAGCCCATGGCGGCGTACTCGGACAGCAGCGAGTCGTAGATCCACAGCTTGCCCTGATCGGCGGACAGGTTCGCCAGTGGGGTCCACTCGGCCGCGGTCTCGCGGTCGGTCAGGACGGCGTGCCGCTGGACGAACGTCCCCCGGCGGCTGTCCTGGCCCGCCATCCGGATCGAGGTGCCCTCCATCAGCAGGGACCCGAAGGCGAGGACCTCGCCGAAGCCCCAGTCGATGCCGCCCTCGGTGACCATGGCGGCCCGGCGGTCCTGCAGCGGCTTGAGCTTGGGGTGGATGGTGAACCCCGGCGGCGGGCTGACGTGGGCGTCGCCGATCCGCTTGAGCACCGAGGGGTCGACGGCGGTCTCGGGGTTGGGTCCCCCGCGGCCACCGACCGGAGCGTCCTGCCGCTGGGCGGCGGGCAGGTCCAGACCGGCGGTGATCGGCGAGCCGGACGGCGGCAACGAGGCGGCCGCCGCGACGCTCTCCCGGGTCTCGGCGAACACCCGCTCCAACTGCTCCTGGTAGTCGCGCAGCGCGCGTTCGGCGTCCTCGACGGTGATGTCGCCGCGCCCGATCAGGGCCTCGGTGTAGAGCTTGCGCACGCTGCGCTTGGCCTCGATCAGGGCGTACATCAGCGGCTGGGTCATCGAGGGGTCGTCGCCCTCGTTGTGACCGCGCCGGCGATAGCAGACCATGTCGATGACGACGTCCTTGTCGAAGGCCATCCGGAACTCGAAGGCCAGCCGCGCCACCCGGACGCAGGCCTCGGGGTCGTCCCCGTTGACGTGGAAGATCGGCGCCTGGATCATGCGCGCGGCGTCCGTGCAGTACACGGTCGATCGCGAGGACGTCGGCGCGGTGGTGAAGCCGACCTGGTTGTTGATCACGATGTGCACGGTGCCGCCGGTGCGGTAGCCGCGCAGCTGGGACAGGTTCAGCGTCTCGGTCACCACGCCCTGCCCGGCGAAGGCGGCGTCGCCGTGCAGCAGCACCGGCAACACGGAGAAGAACGCGGCCCCGCGGTTGAGCCGGTCCTGCTTGGCCCGCACGATCCCCTCGAGCACCGGGTTGACCGCCTCCAGGTGGGAGGGGTTGGCGGCCAGGTACACCTGCGTGGTCTCACCGGTCTCGGTGGTGAAGGTGCCCTCGGTGCCCAGGTGGTACTTCACGTCGCCGGAGCCCTGGACCGACTTGGGGTCCTGGGTGCCCTCGAACTCGCGGAAGATCTGCCCGTAGCTCTTGCCCGCGATGTTGGCCAGCACGTTCAGCCGGCCACGGTGCGGCATGCCGATGCAGACCTCGTCCAGGTTGGCCCGCGCCGACTCGCTCAACACGGCGTCCAGCAACGGGATGACGCTCTCGCCGCCCTCGAGGCTGAACCGTTTCTGGCCGACGAACTTGGTCTGCAGGAAGGTCTCGAACGCCTCGGCCGCGTTGAGCCGGCGCAGGATGCGCAGCTGTTCCTCGCTGGACGGCTTGGCGTAGGGGTGCTCGATCCGGTCCTGGATCCACTGCCGCTGGTCCGGGTCCTGGATGTGCATGTACTCGACGCCGACGGTGCGGCAGTAGGAGTCCCGCAGGACGCCGAGGATGTGGCGCAGCTTCATCACCGGCTTGCCGCCGAAGCCACCGGTGGGGAACTCGCGGTCGAGGTCCCACAGGGTCAGGCCGTGGTTGGTGATGTCCAGGTCGGGGTGACGCCGCTGCTTGTACTCGAGCGGGTCGGTGTCGGCCATCAGGTGGCCGCGCACCCGGTAGGCATGGATCAGCTCCTGGACCCGCGAGGTCTTGTTGATCTGGTCCTCGTGGGCGATGGAGATGTCCTGCACCCAGCGGATCGGCTCGTAGGGCAGCCGCAGCGCGTGGAAGATCCGGTCGTAGAAACCGTCGTCGCCGAGCAGTTTGGCGTGGATGACGCGCAGGAAGTCCCCCGACTGGGCGCCCTGGATGATCCGGTGGTCGTAGGTCGAGGTCAGGGTCATGATCTTGCTGACCGCCAGCCGGGCGAGGGTCTCCTCGGAGGCACCCTGGTACTCGGCCGGGTACTCCATGGCGCCCACGCCGATGATCGCGCCCTGGCCCTTCATCAGGCGGGGCACGGAGTGCACGGTGCCGATGGTGCCCGGGTTGGTCAGGCTGATCGTCGTCCCCGCGAAGTCGTCCGCGGTCAGCTTGTTCGCCCGCGCGCGGCGCACGACGTCCTCGTAGGCCGCCCAGAACTGGGCGAAGTCCATGGTCTCGCAGTGCTTGACCGCCGGGACCAGCAGCGAGCGCGAACCGTCCGGCTTGGCCAGGTCGATCGCGATGCCGAGGTTCACGTGGGACGGCTTGACCAGTGTCGGCTTGCCGGCAGCGTCGGTGGCGAAGCTGTGGTTCATCTCGGGCATGGCGGCCAGCGCCTCGACCAGCGCGAACCCGATCAGGTGGGTGAAGGAGACCTTGCCGCCGCGCGAGCGGGACAGGTGGTTGTTGATCACGATCCGGTTGTCGATCAGCAGCTTCGCCGGGACGGCGCGCACGCTGGTCGCGGTCGGGACGCCGAGGCTGGCCTCCATGTTCTGGGCGACCCGGGCCGCCGGGCCCTTGAGGGTCACCTCGTCGATCTCCACCGAGGTCGGGCGCGGGGCCGGGGTCTCGGCGGGGTCGCGCGGGATCTGGGTGGTGCTGCGGCCGCTGGTGCCGGGGGTCGAGGTCGCCGGCGGAGCGGGAGCCGGTGCGGCCGGCGTGGCCGGTGTGGCGGGGGCCGGGGTGGCGGGGGCCGGGGTGGTGGCGGCCGGGGGGGCCGGTGCCGCGGCAGGTGCGGCGGTGGCGGCCGCGGGAACGGGAGCCGGCGTTGCCCCGCCGTCACGATGTGCCGCCGGTGCCCGCTGGCCCTGGGGCACGTCGGACGGCGTGTAGTCGGCGAAGAACTCCCACCACGTGGGGTCGACGGAGTTCCGGTCGGCGAGGTACTGGTGGTACAGCTCGTCGACAAGCCACTGATTCGGACCGAAGGCAGCAGCGTGCTCGGGGGAGGAGTTCTGGGTCACGGGGTGCCTACTTCCGTGCTCGGCGCAGACGTCATCGGCTCCGTCTCACCCTAGCTTGCGGGTGCCGGGACTCCTTGTCGGGACAGTGGGCGGACGACAAGAGATCGGCCTCGCGCGCCGAGCGGGGGCCGCCCGGACGCCGTGCGCGACGACCTGTCGTGACCGTGGGCCAGACTGTCCGCGTGCGATTCCTCGACGAGATGCGCCCGGTCACCGATCTCACCTACTCCGACGTGTTCCTGGTGCCGAACCGGTCGGCCGTGACCTCGCGGCTGGACGTCGATCTGGCGGCCAGCGACGGCACCGGGGCGACGATCCCGCTGGTGATCGCCAACATGACCGCGGTGGCCGGCCGGCGCATGGCCGAGACCGTCGCCCGGCGCGGGGCGGTGGCGATCCTGCCGCAGGACATCCCGCTGGACGTGGTCGCGGACGTGGTGGCGACCGTCAAGTCACGCCATCCGGTGTTCGAGACCCCGGTGACCCTGGGGCCGGACAGCACCGTCATCGACGCTCTGCACCTGATCCCCAAGCGCTCCCACGGCGCCCTGGTGGTGCTCGACGAGCTCGGCCACCCGCTCGGCGTGGTGACCGAGGGGGACTGCCGCGGGGTCGACCGGTTCACCCAGCTGCACCGGGTGATGTCGGCCGAGCTGCTCACCCTGCCCGAACGCGACCTCGAACGGGCCGACGGCCTGCGCGTGGCCCACGAGCGGCTGGAGGAGGCGCGCCGCAAGTTCGCCCCGGTGGTGGACGGGAACGGGCGGCTGGTGGGCGTGCTGACCCGGGTCGGTGCGCTGCGTTCCTCCATCTACACCCCGGCGCTGGACGCCCTGGGCCGCCTGCGGGTGGGCGTGGCGATCGGGATCAACGGGGACGTGACGACCAAGGTCGAGGCCGTGCTGGGGACCGGTGCCGATGTGCTGGTGGTGGACACCGCGCACGGGCACCAGGCCAAGATGCTCGACGCCCTGGCCCAGGTCCGCGCCGTCCGGGATCGGCTCGGGCTGGGGGAGGGGACGGGCCGGGTGCCGCTGGTGGCCGGCAACGTGGTCACGGCGGACGGCGTCCGCGACCTGGTCGCCGCCGGCGCCGACATCGTCAAGGTGGGGGTGGGCCCCGGCGCCATGTGCACCACCCGGATGATGACCGCGGTCGGCCGCCCTCAGTTCTCCGCGGTGCTCGAGTGCGCCGCAGCCGCTCGGGAACTCGGCCGTCACGTCTGGGCGGACGGCGGCGTCCGGTACCCGCGCGACGTCGCGCTCGCCCTGGCGGCCGGGGCCAGCCAGGTGATGATCGGCTCGTGGTTCGCGGGCACCTACGAGAGCCCGGGTGACCTGTTGCTGGACGAGCAGGGCCGGCCGTACAAGGAGAG
Organism: Kineosporiaceae bacterium; assembly: GCA_016794595.1. Lineage (GTDB taxonomy): Bacteria > Actinomycetota > Actinomycetes > Actinomycetales > Kineosporiaceae > JADJPO01. The sequence goes on along the minus strand of JAEUJN010000069.1, from coordinate 11,728 downwards.
CTACGGCATGGCCTCGGCGCGCGCGGTGGCTGCCCGCACCCAGGCCGACAACCCGTTCGAACGCGCACGCAAGGGGTTGTTCGAGGAGGGCATCTCGAGCTCGCGGATGTACCTCGACCCCCGCCGCGGCGGGGTCGAGGAACTGCTCGACCAGATCACCACCGGCGTGCGCAGCGCCGCCACCTACGTCGGGGCGACCACCCTGGAGGCGATGCACGAGCGGGCCGTGGTCGGCGTCCAGTCGCGGGCCGGGTTCGAGGAGGGACGGCCTCTGCCCGGCGGCTGGTGAACCGGCTACGAGGCCTTCGGCCGGTAGGCTCGAGCGGGTGACTGCCTGGATCTTCCTCGGCGTGGGCGTGCTGCTGACCATCGGCACCGCGTTGTTCGTCGCCGCCGAGTTCTCCCTGGTCAGCCTGGATCGGCCGACGGTGGAGCGGGCGGTCGCGGCCGGGGACACCCGGGCCGCGGGAGTGCTGACCGCGATCCGTTCGCTGTCCACTCAGCTGTCCGGTGCCCAGGTGGGCATCACCATCACCACCTTGATCGTCGGCTACCTGGTCGAACCGTCGCTGGCGAGGCTGCTCGAGCCCCCGCTGTCCTCGGCCGGCCTGCCGTCGAACCTGGCCCCCGCGGTGGCGGTGGGCCTGGGACTGTTCCTGGCCACGGTCTTCTCGATGGTGGTCGGTGAACTGCTGCCCCAGAACCTGGGGATCTCGGCCCCCCTGGCCACGGCCAAGGTGGTGGCCAACCCGCAGCGGGCGTTCACCCGGGCGATGCTGCCCGTGATCACGGTGCTCAACGGAAGTGCCAACCGATTCCTTCGCTCGATCGGCGTGGAACCGGCCGAGGAGTTGTCGCCGGGGCGCACCCCCGAGGAACTGGCCGCCCTGGTCCGCCGCAGCGCGGAGGCCGGCACCCTGGACGAGCAGACCGCCACCCTGCTCACCCGGTCGCTGGACTTCAGCGTGCACCGCGCGGACGACGTGATGACCCCCCGGGTGCGGGTGGTGACGGTCAACCTCGACGAGAGCGCGACGGACGTGATCGCGCTGGCCCGGCGGACCGGGCTGTCGCGGTTCCCGGTCGAGGGTGAGGGGATCGACGACATCGTCGGCGTGGTGCACGTCAAGTGGGCCGTCGCCGTCCCTCGGGACGGCCGGGACTCGGTGCGGGTCTCGCAGATGGTCCGTGAGGTGTTGCGGGTCCCGGAGAGCCTGCGCCTGGACCCGCTGCTGCTGACCCTGCGCCAGCAGGGGATGCAGATGGCCGTGGTGGAGGACGAGTACGGCGGGACTGCGGGCATCGTGACCCTGGAGGACGTGATCGAGGAGATCGTCGGTGAGGTCTCCGACGAGCACGATCGGTCGGGTACCAAGGTGGTGCGCCGCCGGGACGGCAGTTACCTGCTCCCCGGGCTGATGCGGCCGGACGAGGTGGTCGAGTCGATCGGCCTCGACATCCCCGAGGATCCCGCCTACGAGACGATCGCCGGGTTCCTGATGGCTCGCCTCGGCCGGCTCCCGCAGCCCGGGGACATCGTCCGGCTGCCCGGGGCCGAGCTGGCGGTCGAACGGATGGACCGCCGTCGGGTCGACCGGGTCCGGGTGGTGGCCGTCCCGCTGGCGGCCGACGAGCTGCCCGCCGGCACCTCCCGGAGCGCCTCGTGAGCACGACGACCGGGTTGCTGGTGACCGCGGGCCTGTTGCTGCTGAACGCCTTCTTCGTGGGTGCCGAGTTCGCGGTCATCTCCGCTCGGCGCAGCCAGGTCGAGCCGCTCGCCGAGGAGGGACGTCGCGGTGCCCGGACGGCGCTGTGGGCGATGGAGAACGTCTCCCTGATGCTGGCTGCCGCCCAGCTGGGCATCACGGTGTGCTCGCTCGGGTTGGGCGCTGTGGCCGAGCCCGCGGTGGCGCGCCTGTTCCAGGGCCCGTTCGAGGCGGTGGGAATCCCGCACCAGCTGGTGCACCCCGCAGCCTTCACCGTGGCGCTGTCGATCGTGGTGTACCTGCACGTGGTGGTGGGGGAGATGATCCCCAAGAACCTCGCGCTGGCCGGGCCCGAACGGGCGGCCCTCACCCTGGCGCCACCGCTGGTGTGGTCGGCGCGGGTGTCCTCGCTGCTGATCCGGGCGTTGCGCGCGATGACCAATGTGCTGCTGCGGGCGATGCGGGTCGAGCCCAAGGAGGAGCTGGCCAGCGCGTTCACCGCCGAGGAGGTGCACGCGATCGTGACCGAGTCGCGCAAGGAGGGGCTGATCGAGTCGGGTCACGACCTGCTGGGTGGGGCCTTGACCCTGGCGCAACGCCACGCGGTCGACGTCATGGTGCCCTGGGAGCGGTTGGTCACGGTGGGGATCGGTGACACCCCGCACGCCGTCGAACGGCTGATCGACGACACGGGGTTCAGTCGCTTCCCGGTGATCGATCCCGCTACCACCACCGGTGCCGGTGGCGCTCCGGAGGTCGTGGGCTACCTGCACCTGAAGGACCTGCTGGACGTCGATGACGTGACCTGCATGCTGCCCCTGCCGTCCGAGCGCGTCCGGCCCCTGGCCTCGGTGGCGGACGAGGAGGACATCGAGGATGTCCTGACCGTCCTGCAGCGCTCGGGCGCCCATCTGGCGCGGGTCGACCGCCGGGGGACCACGGTGGGTGTGGTGTTCCTCGAGGACGTGCTGGAGGAGCTCGTGGGCGAGGTCCGCGACGCCACTCAGCGTTCCGGCGCCCTGTGGGGCGCCGCTCGCGCCCAGCACGGTGAGTGATCGGGTCCGGACGACGATCGTGCAGCTGGCGTGGTGTCCCAAGGCCCGGCGCTCTGGCGCTGAGCGCCTTTGCGATCACCCAGAGTAGTCATTCTGTGATCACTCTCTGTGATCAATCCAATGCCACTCGTGTACCTGTGGTGTAGATCTCGTTAAGGCAATGACATGACGCGCCCAAGACACGCCCCGGAACTTGCTGTGGCCCGTGACCAACCAGTTATATGACCACGGAGCCAGAGGTCAGGTCTGGTTCGCAGGGGGCGCAATGCACAGACCGATGTCCGTGAGTGCACAGACGTGGAGGCCCATCCCGTGCCGTCGCACTGTCTCGACGCTCCGCCGCTGACCCGGCGGGGTCATCGATCTCCAGAGCCCGCGGACTCGCTCTTCGTACCTCACCAGCTGACCAGTTTGCCGCCCGGTGTCGTCGACACCCGTCCGCCCGGGCTGCGCACGATCGACATCCGGGACGGCGTCCAGCTCCGTGACGGCGTGCTGGACACCAGGCCGCACGGCCTCCAGGTCCTGGTGGACACCCCGCCGAGCCCGTTCGCGAACCCCGCGCCCACCGTGGCCGACGCGCTGGAACGGGTGCCGGCGCAGGGCCCGGCCCCCTGGTGGGATGGCGATGCCCCGGTCACCGGGTCGATCGACTTCACCGCCGAGCTGGCGCTGCTGCTCGAGGAGGCCGCGGCCGCGGGCGTCGTCCGGGACCTGCCGGCTGCGCCCGCTGGGGTCAAGGCGTCCCCGTACCTGCGCCGATCGGAGCTGCGCCGGCTCGAATCGCGTGCCCGCCGCCCGCGATCGGGTTCGGGGTCGATGAGCGTCCCGCAGATCGGGATCGCCGGCGCCCTCGGTCTGGCGACCATCGCCGCCCCGTTGACCGGGGTGCTCAGCGCCCCGCTGGAGGCAGGTTCGGCCAGGCTGGGCCCGAACGTCGGCGCCTCCCTGGCGGCGGCGCCTGCGGCCGCCGTGGCTGCTCCCTTCCCCCAGGTCGGACCCGGTCCGGTGAACGGGGTGGAGGTCGTCCGGCTGGTCGTCGACGACAGCCGGCTGGCCTCGGTGCCCTCGGCCCTGGCGGCCCCGGGGCGAGTGCTGGTCACCCGCGCGGCGCGTGGGGGCACCGAACGCGCCGTCCTGCCCGGCTGCGACGGCGTGGTCTCCTCTGCCGCGCTGAACGCCGACAACGGCCGGCTGCCGGCGTCGGCCCTGTGCACGTTGTGGAACCGGCAGGAGAAGCTGCGTGCCGACGCCGCGGTCTCCTTCGCCAAGCTGAACGTCGCCTACCGGCAGGCCTTCGGTCGGGACATCTGCATCGTCGACGGGTACCGGACCCTGTCCGAGCAGTATCGGATCAAGTCCCTGCGCCCGGGGTATGCGGCCACGCCCGGCACCAGCGAGCACGGCAAGGGCCTGGCTGTCGACCTGTGCGGCGGGGCCGGGGTCGCCAAGACGTCGACCTTCACCTGGCTGCGCGCCCACGCCACGGACTTCGGCTGGGTCAACCCCGAGTGGGCCGGTCCGGGTGGCAGCGGCGCGTACGAGCCCTGGCACTGGGAGTACGCGGACGGCGTGGGCAGCGCCGAGGGCAAGGCCGACAACTGACAGCGGCGGCCACCGCGGGTCCCCGCGACGGCCGCCACTCGTGGATCGACGGTCGGACCCCCGATCAGCGGGTCTCTGTCTTCTCCACCACCAGGCCCGGCACGGCGTCCCGCAACGTGGTCATCCCCCCGGACAGCGAACGCACATCGTCGAACCCGTTCTGCCGCAACACTCTCAGGGCAAGGTAGGACCGGAACCCCGAGGCGCAGTGGACCAGGACCGGGCGTCCCCGGGGGACCTCGTCCAGCCTGGCGCGAAGCTCGGTGTGCGCGATGTTGAGCGCTCCCGGAAGGTGTCCCCGGGCGTGCTCACGCGGCGATCGGACGTCGAGCAGGACCGCGTCCGGGGTCGAGTCCAGATCCGCGGCGTGCCAGACGGCCAGGTCGCCGTCCAGGATGTTGCTCGCCACGAAACCGGCCATGTTCACCGGGTCCTTGGCCGACCCGAACGGTGGGGCGTACGCCAGCTCGAGCTCGGCGAGGTCGCGTACCGTCAGCCCGGCGCGGATCGCGGTGGCGATGACGTCGATGCGCTTGTCCACCCCCTCACCCCCCGTGGCCTGGGCCCCGAGGATCGCCCCGTCGGGGGAGAAGACCAGCTTCAGGTGGATCGCCTGGGCGCCGGGGTAGTAGCCGGCGTGGTGACCGGGGTGCAGATGGATGGCGTGACAGGCGATCCCCGCGGCCCGCAGGGCCTTCTCCGGACGGCCGGTGGTGGCGGCCACCACGCCGAACGCACGCACGATGGCGGTGCCCAGGACGGGCATCCGCCCGCCCGGGCGGCCGAACAGGTGGTTGGCCGCGGCTCGTCCCTGGCGGTTGGCCGGCCCGGCCAGCGGGACCACTGCCGGGGCGCCGGTGACCGCATCGACCACCTCGATGGCATCGCCGACGGCGTAGACCCCGGGCGCCGAGGTGAGCAGGTGCTCGTCCACCCGCACCGCACCGCGCTCGTTCACGTCCAGGCCCGCGGCGCGCGCCAGTGACGACTCGGGGCGCACGCCCACGGCCAGCAGCACCAGGTCGCACGGCAGCAGGGCGCCGTCGGACAGCTCGGCGGTCAGCGGTGAGGCGCCGTCCCCGGAGCCCTCCTTCACGCCCGCCAGCGAGGTGGCCGTGCGCACGTCGACCCCATGGCGTGTCAGTTCGCGCTGGACGGTGACGGCCAGCTCCGGGTCGAGTGGGGGCAGCACCTGCTCGGCCAGTTCGACCAGGGTGACCTCGAGCCCGCGGTGCCGCAGGGCCTCGGCCACCTCCAGGCCGATGAAGCCGGCCCCGACCACGACCGCACGTCGGGCTCCGCTGTCGACCACGGCCCGCAGGGCGTCGACATCGGGGACCGTGCGCAACACCCTGACCGCCGGGTGGTCGATCCCGGGGATGGGAGGCACGACAGCGGCGGCCCCGGTGGAGAGCACCAGGGCGTCGAAGTCCTCGGTGTAGGTGCGTCCGGTGGCCCGTTCGCGAACCGTCACCCGGCGCGCGGCGGCGTCCACCTCGAGCACCTCGTGGCCGGTGCGGACGTCCAGCGCCAGCGCTGCCGCCAGTGACGCGGGGGTGTGCAGCAACAGTGCCGACCGGTCGGTGATCTCATCGGCCAGGTGGTAGGGCAGGCCGCAATTGGCATAGGACACATAGGGATCCCGCTCGAGGACGACGATCTCGGCGGACTCGCTCAGGCGGCGTGCGCGGGCGGCAAAGCTCATGCCGCCCGCGACACCACCCACGACGACGATCTTCATCAGCGGCAGGAGCAGCGCTTGTCCGCGGGGACTGAGGCCATGACCTGGTCGACGTGCATGCCGCACCCGGACCAGGTGATCTTGCGGCATCGGGGACAGACGGCGGGGCTGCACATGGGGCGTTCTCCTCGGTGTCGGTGGTGTCAGTGTCCCATCCAATATACCCCAGGGGGTATACGGGTCTGTGTGACCCTCACCGTGTCGGCTGGTCGAGCGACCTCGACCGGTGCAGCGCGGTCTTGCGGGCGTACATGTCCTTGTCGGCCTGGTCGAGCAAGGCGTCGATGTCCGACGGTGACCCGGCCACGGTGCCGATGCTGACCCCCACCCGACTACCCGGGATCAGGTCCGACCAGTCGGTCTGATCCACCGATGTGCTGATCAGCTCGGCCCGGGCGCGGGCCAGGTCGTGGTCGCACCCGTTGAGCACCACCACGAACTCGTCCCCCCCGAGACGCACTGCCAGATCGGTCGGGCGGCAGCTGCGCCGCAGGAGGTCACCGATCCGGCGCAGGACCTGATCGCCCGCCCGGTGGCCGTAGGTGTCGTTGACCGGCTTGAACCGGTTGAGATCCAGCAACAACACGGCCACCGATTCCAGGGTGCGGTTGGCGCGCAGTTCCTCGCGGTGGCGCTCCAGCGCCAGTCGGTTGCCGAGGCCGGTCAGGCTGTCGACATAGACCTGCGCGCTGAGTCGCTCGTTCTCCAGCGCCAGCTCCTCGGCCCGCAGCCGGCCGAGCGCCGAGTTGAGCTCCCGGTCGCGAGCCATGCTGCGCTCCTCGACCAGCAGTGCGATGTAGGCCTCGGCCATGGGGGGCATTCCCGAGGCGCCGGCAGCGATCGACAGGGCCAGGGTGCGCAGGCTGTGCAGATCGTCGACGGTGAGCAGCTTCGTCGCCTCGGCGGCGATCATCGCCGCCTCACCACGATGGTCGGTGTCCAGTGCCCGGATGGACCGGGCGAGCAGGTGGCACCCCCGTTGCCAGGAGTGGGGCATGGTGTCCAGGGCGGCGGCCACGGCGGCGTGGGTCGGTGGCTCGGGTTCGCCCAGGACGGCGGCCAGCAGGCCGTCGAGCACGACCCACTCGGCGATCCAGGCCGGGGGCAGCCCGGCCTGCCGGGTGGGGATGGGGGTCCGCGTCAGTTCCCGCCGGGCACGATCGCGATCGCCGAACTCGAGGTGCTCACACGCCAGGGCGGTCAGCGCCTCGATGTGATTGACCGTCACCACCGCGCGGTTCAGCTGGACGACGCGGCCCAGTTCGGCGCGGACCGGCCGGGCGAGGTCGTCCTCGGCGCGCCGGTACATCAGGGCCTCGAGTTGCCACAGGCCCAGCCGGCGGTAGGCCAATCCGCACGCGATGTGGGCACCGGGGCGGGTCAACGGGGTGCCGGCGCCGTCGGCCAGCATGGCCACCGCTCGGGCCAGGTCCCGGTCAGGGTCTTCCGTGCCGATGCCCTCGTGCGCCCGGTAGAGGCCGCGGACGGCGTGGACCGTGGCCACCAGCGCGCCGTCCCCGGAGGCCTCGGCGGCGGCAGCCATGCTGGTCACGACCTCGCCGACGGCCTCCCCGCTCTCGATGGCGGCCAGCAGCCGGCAGTCGTGCAGGATGAACTCCACGTGGTGCCAGCCGCGTTCACGGGCCTCGGCGAGCTGGGCGGTCAGGTCAGGCGCTCCGGCGGTGCTCTGGGTGATCTCGAGCAGCTCGTAGGCAGCCACCAGGGCGGCGTCGTGGTCACTGACCACCTCGGACGCCGGACCGGCCGGGGAGCCGGCGCCGTCCCCGGTGAACGTGCGCGCGGTCATGGTGATGGTGTCGGCTGCCCGCTGCCGGCGGTGAAGCCCCGCGGCCGACCTGCCGCGGCTCGGGCAGTCCGCAGCATTGATTACGCAAGGTGGATGAGCTGCTACATTCCGCACATACATCGACGATGTGATGTCCGACACTCGGTGGTTCCGGGGGGCCGCCATCGGAGGCTGCGCATGGCACTCCAGAACCCCCTGGCGTTGGGCGGGACCGGGACGATCCAGGAACTGCCGCGGCTCGATCGGCACCTGGCGACCTCCCAGCGGACCGCCCGGATGGGCAGTTGGCACCAGGACCTGGCGACCGGACAGGTCGACTGGTCGGACCAGATGTTCCTGCTGCTCGGCGTGGAGCCCGAGCCGGCCACCGCCGGCACCGAGACCCTGCTGAGCCGGCTCCACCCGGACGACGCCCCTGTTCTGCGCGGTGAACTGGCCCGCCTGGAGGCCGCCGAAGGGGTGTCCGGGGCTGGGGCCGGTCATGGGGTCGGGGCTGGGGGCGTGGTCGTGCGGGTGCGGGTGGGTTCGCCCGGCGCGGCGAAGGTACTGGAGGTGCGGGCCCGGGTCGAGGTGGATCCCGCCGGGAGGCGGCAAACCCTGGGCACGCTGCAGGACGTGACCCAGCTGGTGGCCCTGGAGCGCGACCTCCACGCCGGCGCCGAGCGGTTCCGGGTCGTGTTCGACGCCGCCCCGATCGGCATGGCCCTGGTCGATGACCGGCTCCACCACCGGCCGGTGATCGTGATGGCCAACCGGGCGCTGGCCCGGCTGGCGGGGATCGAGGTGGTCGACCTGGTGGGACTCGGCCTCGACCGAGTGGCACCAGGGATCGACCTCTCGTGCGCCGGCCCGGTCGAGGTGCGCCTCGTTCGCCCGGACGGCGCTCCCTGCTGGGTCTCGGTCAGCGCAGCCTCGATCGGCGACCACGTCGGTGCCCGGCGCCATCTCGTCGTCCACTGGGTGGATGTGACCGAGCGGCGCCTGGCCCAGGCCGAGGTCCGGGGCAGCGATGACCGGGCGGCGCGCATCGCCGCCGTCCTGCAGAACAGCTTGTTGCCCTACGTGCCGCAGCGCGTGGGCCCGGTCGTCGTGGCGACCCGGTACCGAGCCTGCGGTCCCGGGGAGAGGGTCGGCGGCGACTGGTCGGACGTCTTCGCGTTGCCCGGCGGGCGGATCGGGATCGTGGTCGGCGATGTCGCCGGTCACGGGATCGAGGCGGCGGCGACCATGACCCGGCTGCGCGCCCTGGTGCGCATGCTCGCGACCAGCGGTGCCAGCCCGGCAGGCGTGCTCCGCCGGCTGAACGACGTCATGCAGGACGGCGACCTGGGACTCGACATCGAGCTGGCCACCCTGGTGCACGGCCAGTTGGACCCACGCACCGGCCTGCTCACCCACTCCAGCGCCGGTCACCTGCCGTTGATCGCCTTACCCCCGGGTGAGGGCGACCTGCCCCGGGTGGCCTGTCCGATCCCGGCCGTCGGCGGCCCGCCGATCGGTGCCGTCCCGGGATTCACCTACACCCAGCAGGTGCTGGGACTCGAGCCCGGCACCACGGCGATCGGGTACAGCGACGGGCTCATCGAGCGCCGCGGGCAGGACCTCTCCCTGGCCTTGCTGTCGCTGGTCGAGGCCCTGAACTCCCTGCCGCCGGAGCTGGCAGCGGACGCCGAGGCGCTGGCCGACCACCTGCTGGTGCTCGGCGATGCCGAGCACTGCGAGGACGACGTCGCGGTGATCGTCCTGGGGTTCGAGCCACAGGCCTGGCCCTCCCCCCGCGGCACGTGATCCGGGTAGGACGTCCCGGGCGGCGCGCCGTGGCGCCGGATGACGATGAGGGGGTGGGTGACCCCGATTCGGGTGCGCTGCCTGCGGGGCGAGCCGGCGACCCCTACGCCGACCTGCCCTACCCGCGCTGGATGACCGGCCTGCTCGGTCCGCTGCGCAGCGGGTTCCGGGTGGCCAACACCTGGCTCACCGTGCCGCTGATCGAGCGGGGCCTCGGCCCCCTGCTCGTGACCCCGGCAACCGGGTCGATCCTGGTGCTGCGCACTCGGGGGCGCAGTACCGGGCTGATCCGCCAGGCCCCGCTGGGGTACGCGCTCGTCGACGGTCGCATCGTCGTGGTGGCCGGGTACGGCCGAACCTGTCACTGGTTCCGTAACGCGCTGGCCGAGCCTCGGGTCGAGGTCGCCCTGCCCGGGGCGGTGCTGGCCGGGTACGCCGAGGAGGTCACCGACCCGGTGGAACTGCGGCGGGCCTTCCGGGCCGTGGCCGGTGCGCTCGGGGCGATCGGGGTCGCCACGCTGGGAGATGTGGCCCGGGCCGACGACGACCGGGTCGATGAGCTGGCCCGGGGATTCCCGGTGCTGGCCATCACCCCGACCGGCGTCCTGCCCGGCCCCTATGACCCGGGTGGCTCGTTCTGGCGGCTCCCGTTCGCGGCCACGGTGATGGCCGGGATGGCGGCCGGCGTGGCCGCCGGGGCGGCCCGGCGCAGGCGTCGCGGGCGTGCCGATCGAGCGGTGGTGTCCGGCGGTGCCGAACGGGGGCGCGCTGATCGGCGGTGCTGATCGGTGGCGCGCTGAACGGGGCGCTGACCGCTGGTCGGGTCAGCAGGCGTTGAGCCAGGCCCGCCAGCCCTCGCCCGTCCGGTAGGTCGCCCGGAAGGGGGTGGTGCCGATCGTGCCGTCCCACTCACTGCCCGGGGCCAGGGTCAAGGGTTTCCAGGTGATACCGGGCAACTGCACCGGCCGGGTCACGGGTGCGCCGCACGATCCGCACCCCAGGTTCAGGCCGCGGATCCCCGCGATCCTGATGGCCACCTCCGCGGCCTGGCGAGAATCTGCCGGCAGGTCCGCCACCGGCGCCGTCCGGGCCGCCACGGCCTCGGCCGCGGCGAGATCGGCCGCGAACCTGGCGGCCGGTTCGGCGCCGTTCCCCAGGCAGGCGATCAGGTCCCGGCCGTTGGCGCTCTGGCGGTCCAGGGGGGACTCGCCGGCGTACTCGACCACCCGGGTGAGCGCGGCGCGACGGGTGATCAGATCGTTGGTGACCAGCAGGACGGCCCGCAGCAGGTCGTCGTCCAGGCCGGCCGGGATCGTGCCGGTCAGCTCGGCGACCTCGATCGCCCGGACGGCGTCCCGGGTGGCCGGGGTGATCCGGATCGAGACGAGGCCCACGCCGGTGTTCACCGAGCGGGCCGCGGCTCGCAGCTCGGTGTCGAGCCGGCGCGCGGTGGCGGAGAAGTCGGCCAGATCATCTGCGGCCGTGAGCTTCTCGGGCGGAAGGCCCGGCGTCGTCACGGCCGGTGAGGTGGGGCTCGCAGCTGGCGGCGTCGCGGTGGCCGTGCCGGTCAGCCCGGAGGTCGGCGAGGCCGCCGGGGTCGACGTCGAGCCGGACGGCGCCGGGCCGCACGCGGCCAGTGCCAGCAGGCAGCTCGCCAGGGCAAGGCGCAGCACCCGCCGGGCTGGTGAGGTCGGGTTCGATCGATCGCGACGGGGACACATGATGTGCCTTCTCATCCGGCGGCTCGGCCGGGCCCGCCGCCCGGTCCTGCCGCGCCACTTCGACGCTAGTCGCCCCCGGCCCGCCCGACCTGGGCGGTAGGGCCCGCGCGGGAACCGGGAGGGCGGCGCTCGGCGGCCATCGGCCGCCGTGCCGATCAAGATCAGATCGAGTGGGGGGGGGGGGGGCCGGGGGGGGGGGGCGCGGGGCGCCCCGCGGGCGCGTCCCGCAAAAATATCTGTGGGGGTGCTCTCGGCCCCCCGGGGGGGGGCGCCGCGGGGCGCCACACCCCACCACTCGCTGGGGT
>JAEUJN010000065.1 GCA_016794595.1 Kineosporiaceae bacterium | reverse complement strand
CGAACTCGACGGCCTGCCGGAGGGCGCCGTCTCGGCGGCCCGCCAGGCCGCGCAGGCGCGTGGGTTGGACGGCCATCTGATCACCCTGGGGTTGCCGAGCAGCCAACCCGAACTCGAGCTGCTGACCAATCGCGCTGTGCGAGAGAGGATTCACCGGGCATCCCTCGCCCGCGGCGAGCGCGGCACCGACCACGACACCCGCGCGACCCTGACCCGCACGGTCGCGCTGCGGGCCGAACGCGCCCGCCTGCTGGGGTACCCCGACCATGCGACCTACGTGATCGAGGACGAGACCGCGGGTTCGCTGGAGGCGGTGGACACCCTGCTCGCCGGGCTGATCCGGCCGGCCGTGGCCAACGCCGAACGCGAGGCGGCAGAACTGGAATCGGCCCTGCACGCCGACGGCCACACCGGGCCGCTGCAGGCCTGGGACTGGCCGTACTACTCCCGCCTGACCCGCGATCGCACCTACCAGGTGGACGTCGCGGCCCTGCAGCCGTATTTCGAGCTCGACCGCGTGGTGCGCGACGGCATCTTCCACGCCGCCGAGGTGCTGTACGGGCTGAGCTTCGAGCGTCGCGACGACCTGGCCGCCCACTCCGACGACGTCCAGGTCTTCGAGGTGCGCCAGGCGAGCGGCGGGGCCGGCGCGAGCTCGCCGGTCGGGCTCTTCCTGGCCGACTGGTACGCCCGCGACTCCAAACGCGGCGGTGCCTGGATGAGCAGTTTCGTGACCCAGTCAGGCTTGCTGGGTACGGCGCCGGTGATCGTGATCAACCTTAACGTCCCGCGCCCGGCGCCCGGCCAGCCGACGCTGCTCACCCTGGACGAGGTGGAGACCGCCTTCCACGAGTTCGGGCACGTCCTGCACGGGTTGCTGTCCGACGTCCGCTATCCCTCACTGTCGGGCACCAACGTGCCCAGGGACTTCGTCGAGTTCCCCTCGCAGGTCAACGAGATGTGGGCCTTCCATCCGGAGGTGCTCCCCCGATATGCCCGCCACCACGCCACCGGTGAGCCACTGCCGGCCGAGACCATCGACGCCCTGATCGCCTCGCGCGCGTACGGCCAGGGCTTCGCCACCACCGAGTACCTCGCGGCGACGCTGCTCGACCTGGAGTGGCACCGGCTCGACCCGGCCGACGCGGCCGCCGTCCGACCCGAGAACGTGGCCCAGTTCGAGGGAGAGGCATTGGCGCGCAACGGGATCCTGCTCGACCAGGTACCACCCCGTTATCGCAGCAGCTACTTCGCGCACATCTTCGCCGGGGACTACAGCGCGGGGTACTACAGCTACATCTGGAGCGAGGTGCTGGACGCGGACACCGTGCAGTGGTTCGGGGAGAACGGGGGCCTGCGCCGCGAGAACGGGCGCCGGTTCGCCGAGCACCTGCTGAGCCGGGGTGGGGCGGTGGACCCGTTGGATGCCTTCACGGCCGTCCGCGGGCGCCCCCCGCGCGTGGAGCCCCTGCTGGCCCGACGCCGCCTGCACCTCACCTGACCCGCCCACCCCCCACACCCCCACACCCCCTCGTGATCATGCACTTTCGACTGGTCGAAAGTGCATGATCACGAGGGATTTGTCGGACGATGGGACACTGGCTGATGTGTCAGGTTCTCGAGGTATGCTCCGCGGCACCCTGACCCCGTCGAGATGAGGGCCGATGAGCCGCACCCCCCACGTCAGCGTCCACGATGATGACCCTCGCCTGCCCGTCACCCCGGCCCGGCGAACGGTGATCCGGGCCGGCGCCGTGGTGGCCGGGGCAGGGGCCCTCGGCGCGGTGCTGACGGCCTGCGGCTCGGACTCGGCCGGCACCGCTGCCGATCCGGCGGGACTCTCGACGTCCGACTCTGCGTCCGGCCCGGCCTCCGAGTCGGCCACGGAGTCGGCATCGGCCACCTCGGCACCCACCTCGGCACAGCCGACCACAGCTCCCACGAGTGCCTCCGCCTCCCGGTCACGCAGCACGGCGACGTCCGAGGACGACGACGAGACCAGCTCCACGACCAGGGCGACCACCAAGACGACCAGCGCCACCAAGACGTCCACGACGTCGTCCACCAAGGCCACCTCGACCACGAAGACGACCACCAGCAGCGAGCCCCCGGCCGACCCGATCGACGTGCCGCTGTCGGCGATCCCCGTCGGGGGCGCCATCGTGCGCAACATCAAGGGCCGCGCGGTCGTGCTCAGCCGCACCGGGCAGAACTCGGTGGTCGGCTTCGACGCCCGCTGCACCCACCAAGGCTGCCCTGTGCAGGCGAGCGGCGGGCGGCTGAACTGCCCCTGCCACGGCTCGGCCTTCGACGCCGGTTCCGGCGCCGTCCTGCAGGGCCCGGCAACGGCACCCCTCGGACGGATCTCGGTCAGGGTGCACGACGGCGGGGTCAGCGTCGGCTGACCCCACGGACCCTTAGGTTTGACGGACAGCGACCATCGGAGAGGAACCCGATTCATGAGCACATCCCAGCCCGGCCAGGCCCCGACCCCCACCCGGCGCAGCGTGCTGACCGCAGGGGCAGGCGCCGTCGCCGGACTCGGAGCCGTGGGCGCCCTGGCGGCCTGCGGCTCGGACGACGTCGCCGCCACGGCCTCCTCGGCGGCGGGCGCCGCCGGATCGGCCGCCGCCTCCGCCGCGGCCGGAGCGGCCTCCGGAGCGGCCTCGGCGGCCGCCGGTGCCGCCGGCGCCGCGGTGGCCAAGCTGACCGACATCCCGGTCGGCGGCGCAGTGGTCAAGGAGATCGCCGGTCAGAAGGTGGTGTTCGTCCAGCCCGAGGCCGGCAAGGTGGTCGCCTTCGACGCCCGCTGCCCGCACCAGGGGTGCATCGTCGCGCCCGAAGGGGCCAAGCTGAAGTGCCCCTGCCACGCCTCGACCTTCGACGCGGCCACCGGAGCGGTGGAGCAGGGTCCGGCGACCACCGGCTTGAAGAGCCTCAGCGCCACCGTCTCCGGCGACGGGATCACCCTGGGCTGACCGGCATCCTCGGGAACAGCCCTCCCCCGATCGGGCGAGAACGGGATTGGTCTCATGGGCTGGTCTCGAGCCCGGCCCCCGGACTTTGCTCATCAGCCTGCCCACCCCCGACGACGATGGGGGTGTCAGTCGTTCGAGGAAGGGTCCGGGCCATGTTCGTCCCCAGGCAGCAGGACGCCAGCCGCGTCCTGCACGAGAAGTTGAGCACCACCCGGGTCGGCCTCCGGTGGGAACGAATCCTGCGAACCCACGAGCGCGAGGTGGACGCGCTGATGGTGGTGCACCCCGACGTCCATCGGCACGTCTCGGAGGCCTTGGCTCACCTGGCCGAGGTCGGCGTCACCTGCCGGGCGCTGGACGACACCACCATCGCCCTGGCCACCGCGGTGCTCGACGACCTGCAACGGCTGGGCAGCTTCGAGCTCAAGGCCGCTGTCGTCGGCCTGCGCGAGGAGATCGCCCTGGCTCGGGGACGCAGCCTGGACGACGTGCTCGCCGGCTGAGCTGATCGAGCGCCGGGCCCGGCGGCCGCTACCCCGCCTCCAGCACCGCCCTCAGGGACGCGGGGATCTCGCGCTTGCCCGAGCCGTCGTCGGCGACCACGACGTAGACCGTGCGGCCCCGGCACAGGCGGACGGCGGCCTCCGGTTCGGCGCCGGCACGCAGCACCTCGAAGACCAGGGTGAAGCTGGTGCGCCCGACCTGGTCGACGCCGACCTCGATCTCGGCCGACTCGCCATAGGCGAGCCCCGCCGTCCAGTCCAGCTCGGTGTGCACCAGCGACACGTCGTAGCCGTCGGCGAGCAACTGCGGGTAGGGCAGCCCGCCCGCTGCCAACCACCCCGCCAGGGCGTCGTCGAAGTAGGCGAGGTACCACATGTTGAACACCACGCCCTGGCGGTCGACCTCCAGGTACCGCGGCGAGATCGGGTGCCGGTAGCGGGCGTCACTCACGCGGTGCCCATCACTCGTAGGTGTAGAACCCGCGGCCCGCCTTGCGGCCCAGCAAGCCCGCCTCGACCATGCGGGCCAGCAGCGGCGGTGGGGCGTACAGCGGCTCCTTGAACTCCGCGTACAGCGACTCGGCCACCGCCTTGGTGGTGTCCAGGCCGATCAGGTCGGCCAGCGCCAGCGGGCCCTGCGGGTGGGCGGCACCCAGCACCAGGCCACGGTCGATGTCCTCGGCGGTGGCGAAGCCGGACTCCATCATCCGGATCGCCGAGAGCACGAACGGGATCAGCAGGGCGTTGACCACGAACCCCGCCCGGTCCTGGCAGTCGATCGCCGTCTTGTTCAGCTTGGTCTCCACGAAGGCGTGCGAGCGCCGCAGCGTCTCCTTCGAGGTCAGCAGGCTGGGCACCAGCTCGACCAGCTTGAGCACCGGCACCGGGTTGAAGAAGTGGATGCCGATCACCTGGCTCGGCCGGGTCGTGCCCGCCCCGAGCTTCATGATCGGGATCGAGGAGGTGTTGGACCCGAGGATCGCCTCGGGGTCCAGGACGATCTTGTCCAACCGGTGGAACAGGTCGATCTTGGCGGACTCCTCCTCGATGATCGCCTCGATCACGATCTGCCGGTCCGCCATGGCGTCCAGATCGGTGACCAGGTGGATTCGCTCCAGCACGGCGGAGGCCGACTCGATCTTGCCCTTCGCCTCGGCGCGGCCGAGCGACTTCTCCAACCGGCGGCGACCGGCGTCCGCGGCGCCCGCGCTGGACTCGGCGACCACGACGTCCAACCCGGCTCGCGCCGACACCTCGGCGATGCCCGCGCCCATCAGGCCGCAGCCGACCACACCGATCTTGTCCATGCCGTCCATCCTCCGATGTCGCCGCGGCACGCCCCGACGCTGCCCGTCCGGACCTTCGCACCGCCCCGGGGCACTGTAGCCAGCAGGGGCGCTGATAGCGTCGGGACCATAGTGAGCTTCTCCGATCCCTGGCGCCGCTCCCGGCTGGACGCCTCCGCACATCGGCTGGCCGTCGCGGATCTGCACAATCACTCGGTGCTCTCGGATGGTCACGGAGATCCCGAGACCGCCTTCGCCCAGATGCGCGCGGCAGGCCTGGACGTCGCCGCGCTCACCGATCACTCCTCGATCCCGCGGTCGGTTCTGGCCACGCTGAACCCCGATGACTACCCGGACGACGAGGCCCTGGCCCTGGCCAGGTTCGCGCCGCACAGCATCGATCAGCAGGCCTGGCAGCGCACCGGCGCCCTCGCGGACGCGCACGACGTCCCGGGGGAGTTCACCGCGCTGCGCGGCTTCGAGTGGACCGAGCCGTGGCTGGGCCACGTGAATGTCTGGTTCAGCGACACCTTCGTGCCGGTCACCACGCCCGGGTCGCTGGCCGGCCTGTTCGAGTTCCTGGACGACGCCGCGCCGGCTGCGCTGTTCGGCTACAACCACCCCGGTCGGGAGCCAGGCGCACTGGACGACTTCTCGTTGCCCCCCAGTCATTTCCGTCATCTCCAGCGACGGATGGTGGCGCTGGAGGCGTTCAACCGCCGCGAGGACTTCCTCTTCCAGCCCCGCCTCGGCGGCCCGTTCTCGCCCCTGGTCGACTGCCTCGAGGCGGGCTGGCGTCCGGCGCTGATCGGGTGCAGCGACGAGCACGGGCGCCAGTACGCCCTCGAGGGCAAGGGGCGCACGGGGCTGTGGGTCTCGGCACTGACCCGGGACGGCGTCCGCGAGGCCCTCGCGCACCGGCGCGCCTTCGCCACCCGCGAGATCGGGTTGCGCCTTGACGCCCGGCTCGACGGCGTACCCGCCGGCCAGGTGACCCCTGGACTTGGCGGGCGGGACACGGTCGATCCCGCTCGCGGGACGGGCATCCCGGCGGTGACCTCCGGCCGGGCGGTCGAGGTGCTGCTCGAGGTCGACCTGGCAGCACCCGAGCTGGACGGCACCGAGGTGGAGCTCCAGGTGCTCACCGGCCGGGCCGGTGAGGTGGTGCCGGTGCACATCGCCGGGGCCACCTGCGGCGAGGTGTCGACGCACGCCGTCGTCCTGCCCCCAGGGCTGCCCTGGGTGGTGGTGCGGGTGGCCGATCCCGCGCGGGAGTACGGCAACGCCTACGGCGGCCCGCCCACGGAGGATCATGCCTGCGCCAACTGGGCGCTGGCCTACACCAGCCCGTGGTACGCCGTTCCCACCTCCTGATCGCGCGCCGCGGCCCGACCCCGCACCCACCCGACCGCACCGCAGCCGGCAACCGGCCGGCGAACCTCAGCCGGGGGCGTCCACCATCAGGGTGATCTCGGTGCCGGCCAGGGCCTTGCTCACCGGGCAGGTCTGCTTGGCCTGCTCGGCGAGCTGGGCGAAGTCGCCCGGGGTGATGCCGTCCGCCCGGCCGCGCACGGTGACGGCGATCGCCGGGATGCGAAACCCCCCGGCCGGGTCGGGGCCCAGGGACACCTCGGCCCGCACGCTCAGGTGGATGTCGCTGCCCCCGGCACCGGCCAGCAACGAGGAGAACTGCATGGCCAGGCACGAGCTGTGAGCGGCGGCGATCAGCTCCTCCGGGCTGGTCACACCCTCGGCGTCGTCCGCGGCCCGGCGGGGGAACGAGACCTCGAAGTCGGCGGCGTGCGAACTGGCCAGGGACACCTCGCCCGTCCCGTCCTGCAGGCCACCGGTCCAGGTCGTGACGGCGCGGCGAGTGGGCATGAATCCTCCTCGATCGGGGGTCAACGGCGCGAGAGATCCCATGCAACCCCAGGGTCACCGCCCGGGCCACCGCAGGCCGACGGGCGCCTCCCGCGCGGCGGGGACCGGACCCGAGGGCGGCCGGTGGGCCTGAGACACTGGCGCGGTGAGTTCCCCGACCCCGACCGGCCCGGACCCCACCCGGATGCCCGAGCGCACCGACGTCCTGGTGATCGGCGCCGGCCCGGCGGGCTCGGCCGCCGCGGCGTGGTGTGCCCGCGCGGGGTTGGACGTGGTGCTGGCCGACGCCGCCACCTTCCCGAGGGACAAGCCGTGCGGCGACGGCCTGACCCCCCGGGCGATCGCCGAGCTCCGACGCCTGGGACTGGACGGCTGGCTGCGCGGACGGACGGTCAACTGGGGGCTGCGGGCGGCCGGGTTCGGCCAGGAGCTCTACCTGCCCTGGCCCGGCGGGTCGCTGCCGGCCCACGGTTCGGCCGTCCCGCGCACCGAGCTGGACGACCGGATCCGGCGGGTGGCGCTCGAGGCGGGGGCCGTGCCGCTGGAGGGCGCCCGCGCTGTCGACGTCGTCCGGGACGGTGAGCGGGTCGGCGCGGTGGTGCTGCGGACCGGTACCGGCGCCGAGGCACGAACGCACCCCGTGCGCTGCGATCGCCTGATCGTGGCCGACGGCGCCCGATCCCAGCTCGGGCGATCGCTGGGCCGCACCTGGCACCAGGACACCGCCTATGGGGTTGCCGCTCGCGCCTACGTCAAGTCCGGGCGCAGCACCGACCCGTGGATCTCCTCCCACCTCGAGCTGCGCGGGCGGGCGGGCGACCTGCTGTCCGGGTACGGCTGGGTCTTCCCGCTCGGGGACGGCGAGGTGAACCTGGGCGTCGGCACCCTGGCCACGCGCTCGCGACCGGCCGAGGTCAACCTGCGTACCCTGCTCGGCCACTACGCCGACCTGCGGCGCGAGGAGTGGTCGCTGGACGGCGACCCGCGGGCGATCTGGTCTGCGCTGCTGCCGATGGGCGGGGCCGTCTCCGGGGTCGCCGGGCCCAACTGGGTGCTGGTCGGGGACGCCGCGGGGTGCGTGAACCCGCTCAACGGTGAGGGCATCGACTACGGCCTGGAGACCGGCCGGTTGGCCGCGGACCTGCTCGCCGCGTCGTCCCCGGGTGCCCTGCCCGCCCTGGACGCCGCGTGGCCGGCACTGCTGGCCGAGCGCTACGGCGAGGCGTTCTCGATCGCGCGGCGGCTCGCCGGGCTGCTCACGGTGCCCGGGTTCATCCCGGCCGCCGGCCCGGTGGGCATGCGGTCACGCTCGTTGATGAAGCTCGCCCTGCGGGTGATGGGCAATCTGGTGCTGCCCGAGGACCGCGACCTGCTGGCTCGGGTGTGGCGGGCCGCGGGACGGGCCTCTGTGCGCGTCGACGAGCGCCCGCCGTTCCGGTGAGCGCCCTCGGGCCGGCGGGCACTCGTCGGCCGGTGGATTCACCCGCCGCCTGATTCACCCCGCCTGTTGACTCACCCGGCCGGGGCGATGTGGGCGTCCGGCCCGGGGTAGACCAGGCCCTCGTGCCCGTCGGACCACCGCACCAGATAGGGCGGCTGACCGTCGGGCCCGCGCACCTCGATCACCTCGCCGTCCCGTACCGCGCCGTCCACGTGCGTGGCGTTGACCACCAACCGGTCACCGACCGCTGCCTTCACCGCGATCACCTCCGAGGGAACACTCCCCATTCGACTCCTGCCGTCCCGTGGCTTCAACCCCTACCTCGCCGTCAACTCGCCATCAACTCGCCGAGGCCTCGCCGTGCGCCGGCTTGCCAGCCCTCCACCCGGCCCGGAGCATGGCGGGGTGAAGTTCCTCGTCGTCGCGGTGGTGCTGCTCTCCCTGGCGATCCTCACCGCCGGTGCCCTCAGCGGGCGCTTCCGCCAGCGCCGAGGCCGCTGACCCACCGCCCCCAGACCAACCCCCCAACCTGCTCATGCTCCGCCGGTGACGCCTCATGCTCCGCTGGCGTCGTGCTCGAGCGGGTTCCCTGCGGAGCATGGCGGGTCACCGGCGGAGCATGACCGGATTTGTGGGGTCGGGTTTGTGGGGCCGGGTTGGGTGGGGTCGGGTTTGTGGGGTTGGGTTTGTGGGGTCGGGTCAGTCGTCGCGTTGGACCTGCTCGATCCACTGTTCGAGGTCGGCACTGTCGAACTCGGCCACGGCTCGGTCGTACTTCTCCATGCCCCAGGACCAGAAGTCGAAGTCGAGCCCGCTGACGCCGTCCTGGATCGAGGCCCACAGTGTCCAGCCGTACTTGGCCACCAGAGCCCACAACCGGGCTCGGGCCACCTTGTGGCGCAGGTGCTCACCCCAGTAGAGCTCCACCAGGTGATCGAGCAGCCCGGGGGCCAGGGTCGACTCGCTCCACAGGTTGCCGAGCTCGAAGGACGGTTCGTTGTTGCCGGCGTACTCGTAGTCGATCAGCCAGATCTGCTCGCCGTCGTCGATCAGGTTGGCGGCCAGCAGGTCGTTGTGACATGGCCGGGTGTCCTCACCCCGAACGGCGAGCGCCGCCCGGATGCGATCGACGATCGGCCCGAACTCCAGGTAGCGCTCCGGCAGGCGGAACCCGTTGGCCTGCACCACCTCCAGGTACTGGCGCTGGATGGCGAACATGTCGAAGTCCACCGGGAAGCGGGCCGCCGAGTGCAGCCTGCGCAGGGAGTCGGCCACCCGCGCCAGCTCCGAGGGCCGGCGCAGGTCCTCGGGCCCGAGGGTGCGGCCCTCGACCCACTCGATCACCAGCACCCCGACCCGGGGCGCGTACTCGACCACCACCGGGGCCACCCCGGTGGCCGCAGCCGCCAGCGAGCAGGCGTACTCGGCGTCCCGGTCGATCGCCAGCAGGGCACCACTCGGGGTGGACAGCCGGGCGACGAAGGTCTGCACCCCCGCCTCGGCGGGCACGGCCGGCACGGTCACCTTGAAGTTGTGGTTGGTCAGGCCTCCGGAGAGTTCCTCGGCTCGCCAGGAACGCCCGGCGAACGCGCCGACGGCGTCCAGCCGCGCGGCCACCCCGGGGGACACAACAGCAGGCGCCGCGGGCGGCACTGCAGAAGACACGGCAGGCGGCTCGGGAACCGACGGACCCTGGTCCTGCGTGGTCACGTGGCTCTCCTCCACCCTGGGCACTCGGCGTCCCGACGGTGGCCGGGACTCTAGATGGCGGCTCGCCTCAGGGTCCACAGATCATGGCCCCTCGACCGCGATCCGTCACCCGTCCGGCCCGATCGATGACGACCAGGCGCGCTCGGTGACCCTGGGTACCCGATGGTCGTCGCCTCGTCGGCGGGCTTCGGTGTCGTCCTGCCGCACCGAATCCCGCCGATCATGCTCGGGGACACTCGGGGAACTCTGGGGGACCCCTCGGGGTCAGGGCACCGGGTGCCGGGCGTCGTAGGCCAGGAACGAGGGCTGGACGGCGGCCAGCGCGGCGATGGCGGCCACGCAGAGCAGGCCGCCCAGGACCGCCGTCCAGCCCTCGCCCACCGCGACGGCGAGCCCCCCGCCGAGCACCCCGCCCACCCGTGGCCCACCGGCCACCACGACGATGAACACCCCTTGGAGGCGCCCACGCAGGTGATCCGGGGCCGCCGTCTGCAGGATGGTGGTCCGGAAGACCGCCGACACCGAGTCGCAGCCGCCGGCGAAGGCCAGCGCCGCCATCGCGATCAGCAGTCCGGCCCCCGGCCCGCCCAACCCCGACCGGACGGCGATCAGCGCCACGCCCAGCCCGGCCACGCCGGCCCCCCAGCCGACGATGCACCCCAGAATCGCCCGGCCCTGGCGCCGCACCGAACCCAGTCGACCCGAGACCAGCATCGAGACCACGCCCCCGACAGCGATCGCGGCGTACAGGTACCCCACGGTCCGGGCGCCGCCACCGAGGACGACCGCGCCGGCGGCGGGCAGCAGCACCGAGGGCTGGGCCAGCACCATGGCCGCGATGTCCGCCACGAAGGTCATCCGCACGTTGGGCATCGCCCGCAGCGCGCCCAGGCCGTCCACCACCGAACGCAGCCCGCCGGACGCCGGGGCGCCGTCCGTCGGTGGGGTCGGGGGGATCGGGGGCAGGGACCCCAACCCCCACAGGGCGGCCGTGGTGATCAGCGCATCCAGCGCGTACGCCGCGCGGAACCCGGCCAGGTCGATCAGGAACCCGCCGATCACCGGGCCGAGGGCCATCGAGCCGGTCATTGCGATCACCGACAGCGCGTTCGCCGCCGGCAACAGGCCGGCCGGCAGGATCCGCGGGTAGATGCTGCTGCGCGCCGGGGCGGTGACCGCGTACGACCCGCTCCACACCGCGGCCACCAGGTACAACGGCCAGACGCTGTCCGTTCCGACCACCGCGAGCCCGGCCGCCACGATGCTGGTCGCCCAGCTGAGGGTCTGCGCCCCCAGGGCCACCCGGCGACGGTCGTGACGGTCGGCCAGCGCCCCGCCGTACAAGCCCATGATCACCAGCGGGACGAAGGCGAACAGCCCGAGCACGCCGACCGCGGCGGTGGAGCCGGTCAGGGCGAAGACCTGGATCCCCAGCGCCGCGATCGCCAGCTGCGAGCCGATCCCGGCCAGCACGGTGCCCACGTACAGGCGCCGGTAGGCCGGGAATCGACGCAACGGGGTGAGATCGGGGAGCACGGGTCCTTCCTCGGGTCCGGCCGCCTCGGGTCGGCCGCCTCGGGTCGGCCCGCCAGTCTCCCAGGTGCCCGAGAGGTCTCCTCGGTCGGCCCCGAACGAGGCCCCGGGAGGACTACATTTCCGGCGTGAACCCGCCCACCGAAGCCCACCCCCTGCCGGAGGCCGCC
Source organism: Kineosporiaceae bacterium (assembly GCA_016794595.1). Classification (GTDB taxonomy): domain Bacteria; phylum Actinomycetota; class Actinomycetes; order Actinomycetales; family Kineosporiaceae; genus JADJPO01. Next base: position 1,280 of record JAEUJN010000065.1, on the reverse strand, counting down.
CGGATCGTGGTGATCGGCGGTGGCGTCGGCGGCGCCAGCGTCGCCTATCACCTGGCCCAGCGCGGCGAGCGCGACGTCGTCCTGCTGGAGCGCCGGGAACTCACCAGCGGCTCGACGTTCCACTCCGCCGGGTTGGTGGGCCAGTTGCGTGCCGACCCCACGCTGACGCGCATGAACATGTACTCGGTGGAGTTGTACCGCAAGCTCCAGGCCAGCACCCACCCGGTCTCCTGGACCGAGTCCGGTGGGATCAAGATCGCCTCCAGCGCCACCCGGCTGGAGGAGATCCGGCGGCAGATCAGCTGGGCACGAACCTACGACCTGCCCCTGGTGGAGATCTCCCCCGCCGAGGTGGCCGCGATGTTCCCACTGGTCGATCTCGGGGGTCACGACGGCGTCCCGCCGGTGGTCGGCGCCGCCTACCTGGACAGCGACGGCTACCTCGACCCCTCCTCCCTGTGCACCTCGATGGCCGCCCACGCGCGGGGCATGGGGGTGCGGATCCGCACCCGCACCCGGGTGCTCGGCATCGACGTCGCCCCCGACCCCGGCTGGTCGCGCGGCGGGCTGCGGGGCGAGGTACGGCGGGTACGCACCGACCGGGGAGACATCGAGTGCGAGATCGTGGTCGACTGCGGCGGCATGTTCGCCGCCGAGATCGCCCGGATGGTCGGCGTCCGCGTCCCGCTGGTTCCGATGGCCCACCAGTACCTGGTCACCAACACCATGGACGCCGTCCGGCGTGCCCGCGCGCAGCGCGGCAAACCCCTTCCGACGCTGCGTGATCCGGACCTGCTGGTCTACTGGCGGCAGGAGATCGACGGCTTGTTGATGGGCGGCTACGAGCGCAACCCCGCCCCGTGGACGGCGAGCGAGACCTCGTGGGACGCCATCCCGGCCGACTTCAACGGCAAGCTGCTCAGCCCCGACTGGCCGCGGTTCGAGGAGATCACCACCAACTCGGCGATCCGGGTCCCGGACATGGCCGAGGCGCCGATCCGCAGCCTGGTCAACGGCCCGGAGGCGTTCACCCCGGACAACGAGTTCTGCCTGGGCCCCACCGAGGTTCCCGGCTTCTTCGTCGCCGCCGGGTTCAACGCCCACGGCATCGCCGGCGCCGGCGGCATCGGCAAGGTGATGGCCGACTGGATCCTGGACGGCGACCCGGGCATGGACCTGTGGCACATGGACGTGCGCCGGTTCGGCCCCGCCTACCGCTCGCCCTCCCACACGCTGGCCCGCACGGTGGAGAACTACGCCACCTACTACGACATCCGCTT
>JAEUJN010000118.1 GCA_016794595.1 Kineosporiaceae bacterium | reverse complement strand
CCGCGGGATCGACCAGCCCGCCGTCCACCAACACTCGATCCGAACCCGTTCCTCACTCGTGATCCGCTGTCCTGGCACGACCGGACCCTCTCAAGATCAACACCATCGTTGCAACAGGGGGTCGAGCCCACGCACTTTCGAACAGTCGAAAGTGCATGATCACGGGGTGGGGTGGGGTGCAGAGGGGTCGGCGGGGGTGGAGGGACGGCCCTCGTGGGCGAAGTCGACGGTGGGCAGGTCGACGGCGGTGGCGCCGCCGTCCACCGGGATCACGGCCCCGTTGATCGCCGCGGCCGCCGGGGAGGCCAGGAAGCAGATCACCTCGGCGACCTCCTCGGCCGTGATCGCCCGGCCCAGCGGGACGTGCCGGGTGGCGAGGGCATAGGCCGCCTCCCGGTCGGGGACGCCACCGGCGTCCAGCCCGTGCCGGACGGCGAGCGCGTCCATCTCGGCGTCCGCCATCGGGGTTCGCACCCAGCCCGGGCAGACCGCGTTGGCCCGCACCCCCGAGGACCCGAAATCCCTGGCCAACGACCGGGTCAGGCCGACCAGAGCGTGCTTGGCCACGGTGTACGGAGCCAGCTGCGGCGGGGCGGCGAGCCCGGCGAGCGAGCTGACCACCACGATCGCCCCGCGGCGGGCGATCAGGGCAGGCAGGCAGGCCCGAGCGGCGACCACGGCGGTCATCAGGTTGACCTGCAGGGCCTGCTGCCAGCCGGCGTCGTCCGCCTCCAGCACGCTGCCGGACCCCTCCCCACCTGCGTTGGCGATCAGGGTGTCCAGACCGCCGAAACGTTCGACCGCGGCGTCCACCACCCGGGCCACGGCAGGGGCGGCCGCGGCATCCGCCGGCCACGCCAGTGCCGCCTCGCCCAAGCGGGATGCCATGTCTGTCAACGGTTCACGGCGCCGTCCGGTGAGCACCACCCGACCGCCCCGGGCCACCCACGCCCGGGCCACGGCCCCACCGATCCCCGTGCCGGCCCCGGTGATCAGCGCGACCGGTGAGCTCACGAGAGCAGGCGCTCGGTTCGGGCGATCACGTCGCGGCAGAACGCCCCCACCTGGGTCGGGTCGTCGATGAACTGGCTCGGCTTGATGCAGAAGGTGGTGAAGCCCTGCGCCACCTGCCGGGGAACCGAGGCCAGGGCCTCGCCCAGATCGGCGCAGGAGGTGTCGTCGGGGAACCGGGCCCGGGTCCCGCCGATCATCTCCATCGAGGCGGTGGACCGGCCCGCGGCCTGCATCGCCTCGCCCAGTTGCACCAGCATCGCCGGCGTCGGACTGCCGAGCGGGTTGTAGCCCGACCCGTACCGGACCAGGCGGCGAACCAGCGCGGGGTGCAGGCTCTCCCCGCCGAACCACAGCGGCGGGCCCTCGGTCCGAGCAGGCCCGGGTGAGATCCAGACGTCCTCGAAGGCATAGAACCGGCCACGGTGACTCACCGGTTCGTCCTTGGCACAGGCCCGCCACACGGCGTCCCAGATCTCGAGCTGTTCGTCCAGACGTGCGCCACGTTCGGAGAACGGGACGCCGAGCGCCGCGTACTCGTCGCGGTGCCAACTGACGGTCGGCTGCACCACCAGGCGAGCACCGCTCAACCGGTCCAGGGTGGCGAAATCCTTGGCCAGCAACAGCGGATGACGCAACGGGGAGATCACCGCCGAGGCCACCAACCGGATCCGCTCGGTACACGCAGCCACTGCGGCGAGCATCATCAACGACGAGGGCCACGGGGTGGCCGGGTCCTGGTTGCCGGGCAGGGCGTACTCGCGGGGGTTGGCCATCCGGCCCGCGCTGCCCGCACTCAGTCCGAGGACCACGTGCTCGCTGGTCATCACGCCGTCGAAGCCGGCGTCCTCGGCCTCGCGCGCCCACCGCACGACCGTGGTCAACATGTCCCGCGGGGCGCCACCGGCCAGCATGGTCCAGTTCTCGGTCAGCACCAGGACGTATCGGGGCATCACGGCTTCAGTATCGCCGTACCCAGCCACCGGTGCCTAGGATCGAGGACGACGGAGGGGGAGCCGTGACAGGTCAGTACACCTTGGACCAGACCGAGCACGCGGTGGCCGAGCGTCTGAGTGGGCTACCGGTCGATCACACGGCCATGGCCGCCATCGGCGGTCTTTACCGGGCTGCGGGTGCGGTGCGCAACCACTTCGAGCGCACCGTGTTGGCGCACTACGACCTGAGCTGGACCGGCTGGGTCGTGCTGTGGGTGGTCTGGGTCTGGAGGGACATCGAGACCCGGCACGCGGCGTCCGAGGCGGGTATCACCAAGTCGACCCTGACCGGGGTGGTCAAGACCCTGGAGGCGCGCGATCTCGTCCGGCGGCGCATCCACCCGGCCGACGGCCGGCGGGTGATCCTCTCACTGACCCCGGGGGCGGGCACGCTGATGGCCGAGCTGTTCCCGCGGCTGAATGCCCAGGAGGTCGCCGTGCTCGCAGGCCTGGACGAGCAGGAACTCTCGGTCCTGGTTCGGGCCCTTCGCACGATCGTGCTCGGGCTGGAGACGACGGTCGAGTCTCCCGCCCTGAGCCCGGTGCTCTGAGAGGGTGAGAGCCGGGTGACCCGGGCAACGGCCGGGGGGGCCTCCGCCGCGCTGACCGCGCTTCCCGTCGCGGTGCTGACCGCACTGGCGCTGGTCGTGGTGCACTGGGCACCACCTCGCGCCGACGTCCCCGACCCGGCCCCGGACGCCGCTCCCGCCCAGGTGGTCCAGGCCTATCTGGCCGCGGTGTCGGCCCGGGACTTCGACACCGCCAACAAGCTCGTCCTGCCCGCCTGGTTCCGTCACGGCCGTTTGGACCGGGCCCCGGTCTACCGGGACCTGCGGGTCGGCGAGCCACGCAACCTGAAGCCTGCCGACCCGGCCGGCGGCGGGTCCAGTGCCGACGCCTTCACCCAGGCGGTCGCCGTGCCGAGCTCCTACCGGCTCTCCGGCGGTGACGTCCCCGGGCAGGACGGGCTCACCGAGTGGACCTGGATCCTGGCCCGCAACACCGACGACGCCCGCTGGCTGATCATCGACGCTGGGCCAGTGTGAACCGTTGCGCGGCAAGGGCTGCCGAGCCCTCCGCCAGCACGGAGTCCTCGGTGCCGCTCACGCCGACGACCGCGGCCCGCACCCGCAACGGGCAGGCCAGCCCATAGCTCTCGACCAGGGCGGTGTCGGCCTGGTCGACCAGTCGCTCGGCCACCTGGCGACCGGCGGCCACGTCGGTGGCGGCGAGCAGCACGGCCAGCTGTTCCCCGGCCAGCCGATAGGCGACGTCCCCGACCCGCAGGCTGCGCAGGATGGCGTCGGCGATCAGGTGCAGGGCGACGTCGGATCCCTCGGGGCCCTCCTCCTCCCGCAGCTGGGCCAGGCCCTCGACCTCGGCCATCACCAGCGTGACCGACATCCCGTGGTCCTCCTGGGAGCGCAGCACCACCCGCAGGTCGTGCAGCAGGCAATCCGCCGGGGCCAGGCCGGTGACCGGGTCCCGGTCCTCCTGCTCGGTGCGCAGCACTCCCCTGCGCGTCAGGGAGTCCAGGCAGGCGCCGGCCATCCGGGCCAGCCGATCGAGGACGTCCTGCTCCTCTGCCCGGAACGGCTGGGCGCCGTCGCGACGGGCCAGCAGGGCCCCCACGTGGGCACCTGCGCTGGCCACCGGGACCACGAGCAGCGCCGAACTACCCCCGGCCGAGAGCGGGTCGCCGTCCAGGACGTCGCGGATGGCAGCGCCGGACAGCAGCGCGGCCAGGGTGTGGGGTCCCCAGAGCTGGCCACCCGAGGGGTCCAGCCACAGGACGCGGGGTCCCTCGAGTGAGCGGATGACCAGGGCGATCTGGTCGGCCTCGATCAGGGACCGGGCCTCACGGGTGACGGTCTCGGCGACCCCGATGCGGGTGGTGGCCTGCTCGAGCCGCTCCCGGACGCCGGCCAGCGCCTCGCGCGGGGTCGGCATCATCGGCTCGCGAGGTGCGGGGACGAACGGGTCCGGGTCACCGGAGCCGGCCGGGTCACCGGCCTCGGCGGCCGGCTCGGCCGCGGCCGGGTCTGCGTCGTGGACCTGCTCGGCGCGGAGCTCCTCCCCACCGGCCGGGTCCTCGGCACCAGCCGGACCGGTGGCGAGCCATTCGAGCCTGATCGGTTCGGCCGCAACGGGTTCGGGCACGGACTGCAGCGGCACCAAGGGCTCGAACACCAGCGGCTCTGACACCAGCGGCTCTGGCGCCAAGGCCTCGACCACCAGCGGCTCTGACACCAAGGCCTCGACCACCAACGGCTCTGACACCAAGGCCTCGACCACCAACGGCTCTGACACCAAGGGCTCGACCACCAGCGGCTCTGACACCAAGGGCTCTGACACCGACGGCTCCGACACCACGGCTTCGGGCACTGCCGGCTCGGCCTCGAAGGTCACGCCCGAGGCGCCCAGCGAGCTGTGCCACAGCGCAAGGACCGAGGGGGTGCGCGGGCGGCTGCGCTGAGTGGGCAGCTCGGTGCCCGGCCGCGCCGGCGAGCCCCCCGTTCGCTCGCGGTCGCCGATCCCGTGAGCGTCTGCGCCCTCGGCGGCCCCGTCCGCGGGATCCGCAGCGGCGTCCAGGTCGCCCCAGTCCAGGTCGGCACCCCAGTCGATGGCGTACCGGCTCTGGGCCAGGCTTGCCGCCCGGCCGGGGTGCCGCCCGGGGGCACCCTGGGCGCCCCCTGCAGCGGCGGCTTCTGCAGCGGCGACCTCGGGCTCGACGCCAGCAGCCCTCACCTCGCCCACGACGATCAGGGCGGATGCCGGCTCCTGCTCGTCGTGCACGGCGAGCAGCCGCTCGGCGTCCGGCAGCACACCGTCGCCGCGGCCGAGCCCACTCGCCCAGGCGGCCACCGTGCGGTGGCGGCCCGGGGCACTCACCGGGTGGTCGGGGCCGAGCGCAGCCGCCAGTTCGGCGTCCTGCGGGGTGAGTTCGCGGTGTGCGTCCGGCCCCTCGCGGCGGTGGGCGCGCGGCGAGCTCTTGTCGGGCAGCACGGTGATCGCGACGACCGGCTCGATGGTCAGCGCGGACCTCGGCTCGGGCTCCCCCAGCGTGGCCAGCAAGAGAGCCTCCTCGGCGCTGGCGCCGACCAGGCGGGCGTGCCGACGGCGTAGGGCCGGCCGGGCGAGCCGGTAGGTGACCGCGGCGGCGAACAGGCCCACCGAGGCCAGGGCCGCCTCACGAGCACCGGTCACGGCCGGGGCAGCGGTCAGCGCGGGGGCAGTGGTGATCAAGGCGTCCAGGTGCACGCCCTCTCATCGGCAGCACTACGCCGAAAGTGGAGTCCCTTCCTGCCGAACGGCGCCCGCCCCTGTGACCGGCATTCCACGGCGACGAACCCCCGGGGATGATGTGATGACTCACATGCCCCTCTTCCGCCGCCCCCGACGCCGGACGGCGGAGCCGGCGCCGGTGAACGAGGCGGTGATCGGGTTCTGGAGATGGTGGGACCAGCACGCCGACGAGGTGGCCGGGGCCCTGTCCAACGGGCACAGTCACGCGGTCGAGGGAATGGTCGGGCCACAGGTCGCCCGGATCCACCCCGACCTGGCCTGGGAGGTCGGGGCCGGGAGGGAGGCCGCCTACCTGCTCGTGGTGTCCAGCGACGGCTCCCCGGAACTGCGCACGCTCGCCGAGCGCTGGCGGCGGGCCGGGCCCCCGGACGGCGCGGTGTGGCAGTTCCGGCCCGCTCGGCAACGGGACCGCACCGCCTTCCGTCCCGGCAACGAGATCACCGCCGGCGGCCGGGCGGTGGAGCTGTCGACCATCGTCGCCCAGGCCACCCCGGACGATCGTCGGTGCCGGCTCGACGTCTCGATCTATCACCCGCGGTTCTTCGAGATGCCCGAGCAGGCCCGGGTGCACCTCAGTTTCATGGTGCTGGACTGGGCGCTCGGAGAGGACGACGTCGAGCGGTGGCTGGGCGCGGTGGAGGCGGTCACCGTCGAGCCGATCGACCCCTTCCCGGTGGCACGCCTGGCGGAGGTGGTGCAGCAGGCTGCTCAGGGCTGGTCAGGGGACCGCTGGGCATTGATGGAGGGCTGGCACGGTGACCGGCGGTTGCTGGCGGCCATCCGTCATCCCCTGCACCGAGTGGACCATCCCCTCTTCGACCAACACGTCGAGATCCGGTTGCCCTACCGTGACCTGTTGCCCGACGGGCTGCCCGGTGAGCAGGCAGTGGTGGACCTGAAGGCGTTCCAGGACTCGGTCACCGAACGGCTGGGCGCCTCGGCCCTGCTGGTCGGGCACGAGACCAGCTCGGGTGAGCGCCTGATGCATCTCTACGGTGACTCCACTGCCTCGGTGGTGCCGCTGATCGAGGCCATGCTCGGTGCCTATTCCGCAGGGAGCGGATCGGTGCGGGGTGAACCGGACCCGTCCTGGCATGCGGTGGAACACCTTCGGCCACAATAGATCCCGGTCGATCGGTCTCGGCCGATCGGTGTTCTGCCGATTGCTTCTCAGCCGATCAGCACCGTGATCGTGTGGATCACCAGACCGACCAAACCACCGACCACGGTGCCGTTGATCCGGATGAACTGCAGGTCCCGGCCGACGTGCAGTTCGATCCGGCGCGAGGCCCCCTCGCCGTCCCAGCGTTGCACCGTCTCGGAGATCACCGTGACCACCTCGTCGCGGTAGCTGGTGACCAGGTGCGCCGCGGCGTCCTCGGCGTAGCCGTCGAGCCGGCGCTGGAGCGCCTGATCAGCGACCAGGCGCTCACCGAAGGACTGCACGGCATCGGTGGTGCGCACCCGCAGGTCGCTGCCCGGGTCGTCGACGGCCTCCTCCAGCGAGCGCCGGACCGTGGTCCACAGCTGCTCCACCGCTCCCCGCACATCGGGGTGGGAGAGCAACCGATCGCGGAAGGCGTCGGCCTTGGCCTGGGCCTCGGGATCGTTCTGCAGGTCGTGGGCGAACTCGGTCAGCAGGCTGTCCAGCGCCTTGCGAGCGCGGTGGTGCGGGTCGGCCCGGACGTCGGCGGCGAAGGTCAGCGCCTCGACGTAGGCGCGCTGGGCGACCCGGTGGTCCAACCAGTTCGGGGTCCAGGTCGGGGCCCGCTCGAGCACCAATCGGATGATCACGTCCTCGTGGTCGGACAGCCACTCGTGCAGGTGATCGGCACCGACATCGACCAGCCGGTGGTGGGCACCGTCGGCGACGATGCGGGCCAGCAACCGGCCGGACGGCGGGCCCCACGGGCGGTTGAGCACCTTGCGGACGAACACCTCGTCGAGGACGGTCAGCACCGTCTCGTCCTTCATCACGGTGAGGGCACCACGGGCGAGGCTGGCCAGTTCGGCCGTGGCGCGTTCGGCGCCGGCCCGCCGGCTCAACCAGATGCCGACCCGCCGGCTGATGCCTGCCCGGGCGACCCGTTCGCGCACCACGTCCTCCGCCAGGAAGTGGGTACCGACGAAGTCCTCGAGGTTGTGCCCGAGGGCGTCCTTGCGGGTGGGGATGATCGCGGTGTGCGGGATCCGCAGGCCCAGGGGGTGCCGGAACAGCGCGGTGACGGCGAACCAGTCGGCGACGGCTCCGACCATGGCCGCCTCGGCGGCGGTGTTGACGAACCCGAGCCAGCCCGAGTGCCGTCCCGGCAGCGTGGCCACGTAGATCAGGGCCGCCAGGGCCAGCAGCCCGGTGGCGACCAGCTTCATCCGCCGCAGTTGGGCCCGGCGGATCTCGTCAGGCCCCACGGGCACACTCCGCAGCCACACCCGAGACCGAAGCCACGATCAAGCCCACGCTCGAACCCATGAGCAAACTCAAGCACGGCGCCGGGGACGCCGCCCGTCCGACTCAGTCGGCCATCAGGGGTTCGATCTCGCTGGTGCAGAACTTGCACCGGGTGGCGTCCACCGGGATGAACTCCTTGCAGTAGTCGCACTCACGGTTGCCCTGCGCCCGGAAGTTCAGGCCCACCCGCATGAGCAGCTTGACCACCATGAGCAGCACCCCGGCGATCAGCAGGAAGTTGATCAGGGCACCCAGGAACTTGCCGTAGTAGACCTCGGTGCCGTTCAGGCCCAACGAGAGGTTGCTGGGATCCGGCACCGTGAACACTGCCCCGATCAGGCCGAGCAACAGGTCGTTGGCGAAGGTGTCGACGACGGCACCGAAGGCGACGCCCAGGATGACGCCGATCGCCAGGTCGACCACGTTGCCCGACAGCGCGAAGCCCTTGAAGTCTCTGATCAATCCATGCACCGGGCGAGCGTAGCCACTGCCCCCCTGGCCGAGGAAGGGACACGCGAGATGGGCCGAATGGCTGGTACGAGCCCCCTCGGCGTGTCACTGTATGTGCGTGACCAGACACTCTCCGTGGCACACTCGTCGTGCCCGGCTGTTCCCCGCGCTGGCACTGCCCGCCACCTTGAGCCTGCCCGGCCTCGCCCTCGCACCGACAGCCGTGGCGAGCGACATCGCTCCACCCGCGCCACCGGCGGCCGTCGCCTGGACCGAACCCCTGGCCGACCAGCCCAAACCGCCTGCCGCCGAGGTGCTGCGCGACGCGCCGGCACTGGGCAGGGTCTCCCTGGTGACCGTGCGCGCCCGCGAGGGCCGGCCGGTCGCCACCATCACCGTCGCCGCCAACCGCACCGAGGCCGCCACCCTGGTCGGCCAGGCCCGGATCAACCCCGAGGTGCTCGCGGTCAGCGTCACCGAGGAAGTGCACGCCGAGCAATTACGCGACCCCCTGCTCAGCCAGCAGCGGACCCTCGAGCGATTGCGGGCAGCGGCGGTGCCCGACCCCCTGATCAGCCGGCAGTGGGCCCTGACCACCTTGAAGGCCGCCCAGATCTGGCCCCAGACCACGGCGTCCGGGGTGGTGGTGGCCGTGGTCGACAGCGGGGTGGACGCGGGCCACCCCGACCTGGCAGGCGCCGTCCTGGCCGGGACGGACCTGGTGGCCCCCGGCACCGGACAGTCCGACCCCAACGGCCACGGAACCCACGTGGCCGGGGTGATCGCCGCGGTCGCCAACAACGGGATCGGCGTGGCGGGCCTGGCCCCCGGAGCCCGCATCCTGCCCGTCCGGGTGCTCGACGCGAGCGGGGCGGGCACGGACGCCGCCCTGGCCAACGGGATCGTCTGGGCCGTCGACCGCGGCGCGTCGGTGATCAACCTCTCGGTCGGCACGGCCGACTACTCGCCGGCCGAGGCGGCCGCGGTGGCCTACGCCGTCCAGCGCGGCGCCGTGGTGATCGCCGCCGCCGGCAACACCCGCACCCAGGGCAACCCGGTCACCTACCCGGCCGCCTTCCCGTCCGTGGTCGGCGTCGGGGCCCTCGACCGCACCAACCGGGTCGCGGGCTTCTCCAGTTCCGGCAGCTACGTCGACGTGGTGGCCCCGGGGGTGGGCATCCTGTCCACCAGCAAGCGGTCCTACACCGAGATGGACGGCACCTCGGCCGCCACCCCCCTGGTCTCGGCCACCGCCGCGCTGGTGCGGGCCGCGGCGCCCCGGCTGACCGGTGCCCAGGTGGCCGCCCTGCTGCAGTCGACCGCTGCCGACGTCGAGTCGGCAGGACGGGATGCGCTCAGCGGCAGCGGCCTGGTCCAGCCGCTGGCCGCCGTCGCCGCGGCCCAGCGGACGGCACCGGCAGCTGCGGCCGTGGCGCCGGTCTCCGCCGTCACGGTGGCCAGTGCACCGAGCCGGGCGGTCTTCGGCGCGACGGTCACCGTGAGCTTCCGCATCACGGTGGCCGGCAAGGCGCTGGCCGGGGTCCCGATGAGCATCTGCCGATCCGCGGCGCCGACCACCAAGGACACCTGCTCCACGGTCACCAGCAACGCCTCCGGACTGGTCAGCACCACCGCGGTGGTCACCGGGCACCTGAGCGTGCACGCACGCTACGGCGGGTCCACCCGGGCGACCGCGAGCATGGCCCGGCCGATCATGATCACCGCCCTGACGAACGCCTCGATCCAGGCCGGCACCCGATCGCTCACCCTGCGGATCAACCCCGTGGCCCCGAACCAGCGGATCACGATCCAGCGACTGGTGTCGGGCAGGTGGACCACGGCGACCACCAGGGTCATGCCCACCAACGGCGTCCTGACCGTGACCGGCCTGGTCTCACGCGGCACCTATCGCGCCGCGGTCCCCGAGACCGACCGGACCGCCGCGGTGACCAGCGGGGTCGTCACCGTCCGGTGACCGGCGGCCGGGGAGGTCCGGCCCTCGGCCGCGGGAGCGGGGACCGCATGGCACGATCGGCCTCATGGCACCGGCCCGCCGCGGATCACACGCGCGTCCCCAGCGGTCACGCTGGGGACGGCGGGTGCTGGCGGCGCTCGGGGTCGCCGTCCTGGTCGCCGGGGGCGGCACCGTGGTCGCCCTCGGGCTGTTGCAGCGCAACATCGACGTCCTCGACCTGAGCCGCGAACTGGGCACGGACCGCCCCTCGGCCGCACCCGTCGACCCGGACGGCGGCCGGGCCGTGACCATCCTGGTGATGGGGTCGGACTCGCGCGCGGGGGAGAACGACTTCGTCGGCGGCGCGGTCGACGCCCCGAAGTCGGACACCACCGTGCTGGTGCACCTGTCCGCCGATCGCACCCGGGCGGTGGCGGTGAGCATCCCGCGGGACTCCCTGGTGGAACTGCCCGACTGCACCGAGACCGTCACCCGCATGCTGGTTCCGGGCTCGCGGCGCATGTTCAACAACGCCTTCGAGACCGGGGGGCCCGCCTGCACGCTCCGGGCGGTCGAGTCGCTGACCGGCATCCGGATCGATCACTGGGTGGTGGTCGACTTCACCGGGTTCACCACCGTGGTCGACGCGCTGGGAACCGTGCCGATCTGCCTGGCCAGGCCGGTGAACGACGTCAAGCACAACATCCACCTGCCGGCCGGTCGCAGCGAGGTCGACGGCCGGACCGCGCTCAACTACGTGCGGGAGCGGTACGCCATCGGGGACGGCGGCGACCTGGGCCGGATCGAGCGGCAGCAGGCATTCCTGTCCTCGGTGCTGCAGAAGGCGACCAGTGCGGGCACGCTGGCCAACCCCGTCCGCACCTACGCGGTACTGGACGCGGTGACCGAGTCGCTGACCATGAACCCCGAACTGGCCGGGGTGACCAAACTGGCCGGATTCGCCCAGGACGTGCAGCGGATCGGGCTGGGCAACATCCGGTTCGTCACCGTGCCGACGGGCCCGGCCCCCGAGGACCCCAATCGCCTGGTCTGGACCGATCAGGCCGAGGACCTGTGGACGGCGGTGCGCGAGGACCGTCCGCTGCAGACCGAGCGGCCCCGCCCGACCGCGTCCTCGGGCTCGGACCCGTCCTCGGAGCCGTCCTCGGAGCCGTCCTCGAAGCCGGCCGCCGGCCCGTCGAACCCGTCGGCGGCCGCCTCACCCGAGGGCTCACCGAGTCCGTCCGAGGTGGTCCTGGACGGCGTGCGCACCCGCACCGCGGACGCCGACATCTGCCCCGAGTGACCTGAGAGGGTCGAGAGTCGGCAAGGACAGTCGAACTGATGTTCGATTCGATGTATCGTCGGGAGCGGGTCGAGCGTCCGTGATGTCAGCCGGAAGGTGACCCTCGAATGTCCAGCGTTCCCCGTATCGCCCGCGCCGTTCCGGAAGGCACGGTGACCCGAGCGGAACCGCCGATCGCGGTGATCGTGACCATGCGCTGGTCGACCGGTGAGACGACCGACGTCCGGGCGGAGGCGATCGCCTGGACCCGACGGGCCGTTCAGGTGCGCTGGCGGCCACCGGGTGGCGCCGTCCGCACCGACTGGGTCTCGGCGGAGGATGTCCGGCGTCCCGGTCGGCCCCTGCCCTGAGCCCTGCGCCGAGCCACCCCGGCGCACCCGCCGCTGTCGGGCGACCCGGCCGAACGGCTCAGTCGGGGTGACGTTGACGGTGGTGGGCGGCGATGTGGATCGGGGCGTTGGCGGCGCCGTAGCCCTCGTACCCGCCGATCCGCTGGACCACCTCGAAGAACACCCGGGAACCGATCACCTGCGTGTAGAGGTGCAGCAACTCGCCGGAACCGTCCCGGTCGTAGAGCAGGCCCAGCCGGCGCCATTCGGCCAGCCGGTCCGGTGAGAGGTCGAAACGTGCCGCGAGATCCGCGTAGTAGTTGTCCGGAACCTCCATCAGCGGTACCCCGGCCGAGCGCAGGCGCCGAGCGGTGGCCACGATGTCCTCGCTGCGGAAGGCCACGTGCTGCGGTCCGCGCAGGCCCGGTGTCCACCCGCCGCGTCGGACCAGGGAGGTGCTCAACGGGATCCGCACCGCGCCGTCCGGGCTGCACATGGCGCGCCCGCGCAACAGGCCGAAGGGGGCTGCGTACTCCACCAGATCCTGGGCCTGCAGACCGACCACGCGGGCGTAGAACTGGCGGGCCTCGTCGAAGGAGTCGAACGGCTGCGTCATCGAGACATGGTCGAGGGCGACCAGCCCGACGCCGTCCCAGGTCTCGCCCGCTGCGTTCGCTCCCGGGTCGCGGTCGTGCTCGGCAACGGGTTCGAAGACCGAGCTCCACGAGGAGTCGTCGGGACCGCAGAAGTAGATCCGGGTGGCGTCCGGCGCGACGACGCCGGGCAGGCTGTCGATCAGCGGCTCCGGAGCGGGGGGAACGGCGCCCAGGGCCAGGGCGCGCTGCGCCGCCCGGTCGGCGTCCGCGCAGTACAGGCCCAGCGCGGCCACCTGGCCGCGGCCGGGCACCCGCGGGTCGGCGTCCTCGGAGCTGGTCAACAGGGTGATCCCACCCTGCCGCCAGAGCGTGACGTCCTGCTTGACGTGCCGGGCCTCGGCCCGGAATCCCATGCCACGCAACAGGTTCGTCATCGACTCCGAGCTCGCCGCGTCGATCCCGACCTCGCAGAACGCGCAGCCAGTGGCGGGCGACGCGGCCGGTGGAACGCCCAGCCGGGACCGGACCGGCTCCGGCACCAGCGGCTCGACCGCGAGGTCCTCGGCCAGCGCCAGCAGGGACCGTCGGGCGTCCACCGCGGTCGGCCCGGGGTCGGCCTGGCGGAAGACGTCGTTGAACACCTCGAGCGACAGCGGGCCCCGGTAGCCCGCGGCGAGCGCCTTGGCGGTCAGGTCGACCAGGTCGAACGCTCCCTGGCCCGGGTAGAGGCGGTGATGGCGGCTCCAGGCGAGCACGCCGAGGTCCAGCGTGGGGGCATCGGACAGCTGCAGGAAGAACAGCCGGTTCCCGTCGATCTCGGCGATCCCGGCGGTGTCGCTGCCCCGGGCCAGGATGTGGAAGCTGTCCAGGCAGATGCCCAGGCCGGGGTGATCGGCCCGGCGGACGAGATCCCAACTGTGGTCCCAGGTGTTGACGTACCGGCCCCAGGCCAGTGCCTCGTACGCGACCCGGATGCCGTGCTCGGCGGCACACTCGGCCAGCGCGTGCAACTGTTCCGCCGCCAGGTCGTCGTCGTCGATCGCGGTCGGGGCCACCGAGGAGCACGCCAGCACCAGGTCGCACCCCAGCTGCTGCATCACCGCGAACTTCGCCCGCGCGCGCCGCAGGTTGGCCGCGAACTCCTCGGCCGGCACCGCCTCCATGTCGCGCATCGGCTGGTAGAGGTCGATGCTCAGCCCCAGGTCGGCGCATCGACGACGCAGGTCGGCCGGGGAGGTCGGCGAGGCGATCAGGTCGGGCTCGAAGACCTCGATCCCGTCGAAACCCGCCGCGGCGATCGCCGGCAGCTTCATCTCCAACGTCCCGGCCAGGCACACCGTGGCGATCGAGGTCCGGATCTGTTCGCTGGTCAGCGTGGCCCACTCCCCTCGGCCGGGACGCGCCGCCCCGACTGCGGCGCCGCCTGGTCTGCCGTGCGCCGTCCGGGGGACGATCCGGACGGACCGGCGACCCGGCCAGCATGGCAGACCCCGGCCGGTCCCCGCTGGACCGGGAACCGGAACGAGCGGGTCACTGGCCGGCCAGCACCCGCACGTCCCCGGTCGCGGTCCGGGCGATCACGACCCGTCCGGAGGCCGGATCGGAGGCCACGCGCAGCTCCCGCGTGCCGACGTCGGTGTCGGCCTGCACGGCATAGGACTGTCCGGGGGCCACCCGGACCGTGACGTCGCCGGTGTCGCTGACCGCCTGGACCTGGCGGGCTGCGGCGTCCAGGCTGACCTCGACATCGCCCACGGATGCCTCGGCCGCCACCGTCGAGTCGGCCCGGACCACGACCACGTCCCCGACCCCGGTGCGGGCCTCGATCGCCGCCCCCGGCGGCACGATCAGCTCCACGTCCGAGGAGCACATCAGCGAGATCGGCGGGCAGTGAACCGCCGCCTCGACCCGTCCCCGCTCGGCCCGAAAGGTCGTCGCCGGGTCCCAGAACGACCACTGCACCCGACGGTCGAGCCGGGGCTGCTCGCCCGGACCGGCCGGCCGGGTGCGGATGTCCCCGACCTCGGTCGAGACGTGGACGGCGCTGATCGGCCCGGTCAGGGCATGGGTCTCCACCCGGTCGCGGACGGCGAGCGCGCCGGCCACGGTGACCGCGGCGGCGAGCACCATCAGGGCCGCCACCCCTCCGAGCAGAACCCGGATCGCCGGCAGGGCCGATTCCGACGCCGCGGGCGGTGGCCCGGAGGGTGCCGTGGACGCTGCTGGCGAGGGGCTCCCGTCCCGGGCCGTGGGGGTCATCTCACCCCTCCTCGGTCCGCTGCAACCAGCGCAGCACCGCCAGCACCCGGCGGTGGTCGGTCTCCGCCGGCGGAAGGTCGAGCTTGCTGAAGATGCTCGAGACGTGCTTCTCGACCGCACCCTCACCGACCACCAGGGCCGCGGCGATCGCGGCGTTCGACCGGCCCTCGGCCATCAGCGCCAGCACCTGCGACTCGCGCGGGGTCAGCCGGTCCAGGGGATCGCGCCGGCGCGCCCGGGAGAGCAACTGGAGCACGAGTTCCGGGTCGAGCGCCGTCCCCCCGGCCGCCACCCGACGCACCGACTCGACGAACTCGGCGACGTCGGCCACCCGGTCCTTGAGGATGTACCCCACCCCCGTGGCTCGGCCCGCCACCAGATCGGTGGCGTAGTTCTCCTCGACGTACTGGCTGAGGACCAGGACGGCGGTCTGCGGGAACTCGCTGCGGATCACCAGGGCCGCACGCACCCCCTCGTCGCTGAAGGTCGGCGGCATCCGGACGTCGACCAGGGCCAGGTCCGGCCGGTGGGTGCCGACGGCGCGCAGCAACTGCTCGGCGTCCCCGCAGGCCTCGACCACCTCCAGACCCGCATCGGCCAGCAGGCGCACCAGGCCCTCCCGCAGCAGCACCGAGTCCTCGGCCACCACGATCCTCACCGCGACCCCCCGCCCATCGGCAGCTCCATCACCAACTGGGTCCCCGCCCCCCGCGGGGACCGGACGTCCAGTGCGCCGTCCACGGCGGCCAGTCTGGCCCGCAGGCCGGTCAGCCCGCTCCCCCGGGACGGGTCGGCGCCACCCACCCCGTCGTCGCCGACCACGATCCGCAGGAGGCGGGCCGATCCGTCCGGGGTCGCTGCCTCGTCCACCTCGACCCGGGCCGAGCGGGCGCGCGCGTGCTTGGCCACGTTGGTCAGCGCCTCGGACACGCAGAAATAGGCGATGGCCTCGACGGTCGGGTCCGGACGGCGCGGCAGCCGCACGCTGACCTCGACCGGCACCGGCGACCGGGCGGCGAGCGCCGACAGGGCGGCGTCCAGGCCTCGATCGGTCAACACCGGCGGGTGGATGCCCCGCACCACCTGGCGCAACTCGACGATCGCCTCCTTCGAGGCGGCATGGGCCCGGTCGACCAGCGTCCGGACGGCCGCCAGATCATCAGCGCTCAGGTCACCGGCCCCGCTCGGGGCGAGCTTGCCACGGGCCATGCCCAGGTCCATGGCAATGGCCACCAGGCGTTGCTGGGGCCCGTCGTGCAGGTCACGCTCGATCCGCCGGCGTTCGGTCTCGGCCACCTCGACCGCTCCCGCCCGGGTCTGGGTGAGGCTGACCACGCGTTCGGTGAGGGCCTCGACCTGGCGGCGGCCCCCGGGGCCGATCAACCAGTCCGCCAGCGCGATGTCCACACTGACCAGCATCCGGGCCAGCACCGGGGCGGCCAGGAGCAGGAACACCCCCAGCACCCACACCGCGGGGCCGGCGGTGACCGACCCGATCAGCGGCACGGAGATGTCGCCGCCCTCGGGCAGCCAGGTGCGGTAGGCGGGCAGGGCCGCCAGGGCCAGACCCACCCCGAGCACCGACAGGATCACGCTGCCCGCGACCAGTCCCCACAGGGAGAGCAGGGCCAGATACCCCTGGGCGCGCCAGTCGGTCGGGTCGAGCATCAGCCGCCGCCACCACGCCCGCCCGGTTCGGCCCGCGGGCGGGCGGTCGACCCGAACGCCGGTCAGGGCCAGCAGCCTCGTCCGCTCGAACGCAGCCAGGACCCTGCCGAGCCACAAGGTCACGATCAGCAGGGGCACCCCGACGGCGAACACCGGCACCAGTGTCACCGCGGTGATCAACACCGTACCGACGGTGAGGTACACCGACGCCAGCAGCAGGTCGGCGATCAGGTGGGCGGCCGCCCCCCAGCCCTGGGTCCAGGCGCCGCGGATCGTGGTCACGCTCAGAGGCTAGGAGCGCGGGCGGCCCGAGGGACATCCGGTCGTCCCCCGGGGGGCGGTGGGGCTGGCCCCACCCCCACCTCGGTGGGCGGCACCAGTGATCCTCGCCGGCCGCGCCAGCACGGTGGAGGCATGAGGACTCCACCACCCCAGACCCTGACGGCACCCACCCCGCCGTCCACACAGACCCGCACGCCGTCCGGGCTCAGCGGGCCGAGCCTTCGCCGTCCCTGGACGACGCTGCTCGCCGCCGTGCTCGTCGTGGCCGGAGCCGTCGTGCTGCTGATGGGCGGGCTGAGGACCACCCCGCCGAACGAACAGCTGGTCGGTGACTCGGCCCGCGCCGAGGCCCTGCGGTCGTCGGCGGACTTCGGCGACCGCCCGATCGAGAACGCCGTGGTGTCCCCGGTGGGCCCCGGCCGGCTGGACGAGACGACCGCGACCGCGATCACCACCGAACTGCGCTCGGCGTACACCGGGCTGACGGGAGTGGCCGGCGTGGGCGAGCCACAGCTGTCGGCCGATCGGCGGGTGCTGGTGCTCCCGGTGGCCCTGAACGCCACGGAGGACACCCAGGCCGAGGTGGTCGAGCCCATGCTCGAGGCCACCCGACGGATCGCCGGGGCCCATCCCGAACTGAGGGTCGGGCAGGTGGGCCCGGGCTCGATCGAGACCGAGGTCGGCCGCCAGTTGGACGCCGACTTCCGCCGGGCCGAGCTGATCAGCCTGCCCGTGACGCTGGCCATCCTGCTGATCGCCTTCGGAGCCGTGGTGGCGGCCGGGGTCCCGGTGCTGCTCGGTCTGGGTGCGGTGGTGACCGCCCTCGGCCTGACCGCCCTGGCCTCACGGCACGTGGTCTCGGTCGATCCCAATGCCCAGCCGATGGTCCTGTTGATCGGTCTGGCGGTGGGCGTCGACTACGCCCTGTTCGTCCTGCGACGGGCACGGGAGGAGCGCGCCGGTGGACGGTCGGCGGCCGAGTCCGTGGTGATCGCGACCCGCCACGCGGGTCGAGCGGTGATCATCAGTGGGCTGACCGTGGTGGTCGCCATGGCCGGGATGTTGGTCGCCGGAGGGCTGTTCACCTCGATCGCCGTGGGGACGGTGCTCGTGGTGGCGGTCGCCGTGCTGGCCTCGGCGACGGTGTTGCCGGCGATCCTGACGCTGCTCGGCGACCGGGTCGAGGGGCTGCGACTGCCCTGGTTGGGCCGCCGCCGCGCCTCCGGCGGAGGATTCTGGGCAGCACTGGCCGGCCGGGTGACCCGGCGTCCGCTCCTGTGGTCCGCCCTGGCCGTCGCCGTCCTGGCCGGCCTGGCCGCTCCGGCCCTGACCATGCGAACGGCGCTGCCCGGTCCGGAGAGCCTGCCGCGCAGCTTCGCGACCGTCGATGCCTACGAGCGGCTCGCGGAGGCCTTTCCCCAGGACGGCACCACGGTCGACATCGTGGTGAAGGCCCCGGCACAGGCGGCCCCTCAGGTGAGAGCGGCTCTGGGGCAAGGGTTCCGGGCGGCCCTCGGCACCGGCCAGGTGGTCGGCGAGCAGCCGGCGATCAGGCCCTCGACCGACTCGACGGTGCACGTCCTGGCCCTGGCCGTGCCCCTGACCACCAGCGACCCGGCCCTCGAGCAGGTGGTCCAGCAGATCCGGGACGACGTGGTGCCGGTGGTCTCGCGGTCCGCACCGGACGCCGAGGTGAGGGTCGGCGGTGCCGCCGCCGCCACCGACCTGGGTCGGTGGATGAGCGATCGCCTGCCCCTGGTGATGGCCTTCGTGCTCATCCTCACGCTCGCGGTCATGCTGCTCTCGTTCGGGTCACCGGTGCTGGCGGTGGCGACGGTGGGGCTCAACCTGCTGTCGGTGGGGGCGGCCTACGGCGTGATCACCCTGGTGTTCCAGCACACCTGGGCCGAGAGGTTGCTCGACTTCACCTCGATCGGCTCGATCGCCTCGTGGCTGCCCCTGGTGCTGTTCGTGACGCTGTTCGGGCTGTCGATGGACTACCACGTGTTCGTGGTCAGCCGGGTGCGGGAGGCCTTCGGTGCCGGGGCATCCCCGCGAGAGGCAGTCCGCCTGGGGGTGGGCCGGTCGGCCGGCGTGGTGACCAGTGCGGCGATCGTCATGGTCGCGGTGTTCTCGATCTTCGCGACCCTGTCCTCGCTGGAGCTGAAGCAGCTCGGGGTGGGGCTGGCGACGGCGATCCTGATCGATGCCACCCTGGTGCGCGGGATCCTGCTGCCGGGGGTGTTGTGCCTGCTGGGACGGCGTGCCCACACCGGTCCGCGCTGGATCCCGACCCTGCACCACTGACCGGACAGCGCCGAGGGCGCCGCACGCACCGGGCGGCGGGGGTCAGATCAGGCCCACCCGCCGCCCGGTGAGCACGTCGACGTCCAGGTGCAGGACGACGTCCCGATGGCCGCGCGCCCAGGCCTCCAGCTGGCGGTGGGCCAGGGCGATCAGGTTGGCATCCTGCTCGATCCGCAGCCGGCCGGCGGCGATCACCGACCACCCGGTCCGGCTGGAGTGGGAGAAACTGTCCACCTCGTAGACCACGTCGAACCCGTCACCTTCGAGGTGCCGGGTGAGCCAGGCCTCCTCCGCAGTGCGGAAGAAGATGTCCCCTTCGTGCACCAGGTGGTTCAGGACGACGATGCGTGGCCGGCCGTTCTCGTCCACCACCGCCATCCGGCCCACATGGGTGGCCTCCAGGAGCCGAGCGCAGGACCCGGCGTCCAGGTCCTCGAGCACCTCGTCGAGTTCGTCGTCCACGCGGACACCATGCCGCGCCCCTGTCCCGACGACAACCCCCCGACCACCTCGAACCTCCCGGGCGGTGCAGGCGGTGCAGGCGGTGCAGGCGGTGTCGGCGGTGCAGGTGGCGCAGATCGCACGAGCGGGACGGCGCGCCGAGCCGGCAGGTCTACCGTGGACGGATGCCGACCTGGTACCTCCACGTCGACGGGGCCACCTCCGGCCCCCACCCGGCGGACCATGTACGTCACTGGGTCGCGCACGGTCAGCTGCCGCAGACCACGGTGTTCTGGCCCGAGGGGGGCAGCGCCTGGCTCAACCTGACGCAGGCCACCGCGCAGATCCTCGGTGACGGCAGCGACCGCTCAGCTCCCTGGTCACCGGCACCGGCAGCGGCCACCGAGTCGGCCGAACGGCCAACGGCACGGCCAGAGGTACGGCCGGGGGTACGGCCGGGGGTACGGCCGGCGGCCGAGCCCACCGCCGCCGAGACCACCCATCCCGGTCACGCCACCTACACCGCGCCGTACGCCGCTGCCTATCCCACCCCGTATCCCGCCCCGACCACGGACCACCGAGGCGGGCTGCACGGCTTCACCGATCGGCTGGCCGATTTCGCGGGCGTGGAACGGATCACCGGCTTCCGGCCGGGCGAGCTGTTGTCCCTGGCGGTGCGCCGGCACGGTCGCGACGAGGTGGAGCAGACCTTTGCCACCGGACTGCCGGGCTTCACCCCGCCGTTGGACAAGGTGGTCTCGGACTGGCCCAAGCCATGGATCTTCGTCCGGCTCTACGTCACGGCGACCATGCTCTTCCTGGGGTTCGTCGCGTTGGTCGAGGTGTTCGGCAACCCCAACCTGCTGCCGGGAATGATCATGCTGGGCAGCTTCGCGGTGCCGCTGTCGGTGCTGGTGCTGTTCTTCGAGCTGAACACCCCCCGCAACATCTCGCTCTACACCGTCACCCATGCCTTCCTCACCGGCGGGGTGCTCTCGCTGGCGATCACCCTGGTGCTGATCCAGTTCGGCCACACCGACAACGCGGTGCTCGGCCCGCTGCTGACCGGCGTCCTGGAGGAGGTCGGCAAGCTGCTGGCGGTGTTCGTGATCGCGCTGCGGATGCCGGGCCTGCGCTACCCCTGGATCCTCAACGGGATGCTGTTCGGCGCCGCCGTGGGTGCCGGGTTCGCGGCTTTCGAGTCGGCCGGGTACGCCATGACCACGCTGGGCACCTCGGACGTCGGCGGCGCCATCTCGGTGATCGTCCTGCGCGGCGCCCTGGCGCCGTTCGGGCACGTGGTCTGGACGGCGCTGGTCGCCGGTGCGCTCTGGCGGGCCAAGCGGGATCGCGCCATGAGCCCCCGGCTGTTGATCGACCCGCGGGTGTTGCGGGTGCTCGCCCTCGTGATCGTCTTCCACGCCGTCTGGGACTACGGGTTCCAGTTGCCCTTCCTGCTCAAGTACCTCGCCCTGGGGGTGGCGGTCTGGGTGCTGGTGCTGGGCATGGTGACCGCAGGCCTGAAACAGATCAAGGCCACCCAGGCCAGCGCGGCCCTGGGCGGATCCGACCTGCCCCAGCCCACGGCACTGCAACCGACCGTCCCGCCGGTCGGCAGCCCATGACACCCGTTCGTCGGACGTCAAGCCACCCCCCGGCGACCGACTGGTGACCAACGCTCGACCATTGCATAGGTTGAGCTGAGCAGCGCACCCGCCGATTGAAGGTCAGTACACGCGATCCCGGTCCACGAGGCCGCTGGGATGAGGGAGTCCACGCATGAGCCACACCTGTCGGATCGAGCTCGACGGAACGTCCTACGACTTCCCGGTGGTCGAGGGCACCGAGAACGAACTGGCCATCGACATCAGCAAGCTGCGCGACACCACGGGTTACATCACCCTCGACGACGGCTACGGCAACACCGGCTCGTGCAAGTCGGCGATCACCTACATCGACGGCGACGCCGGGATCCTGCGCTACCGCGGCATCCCGATCGAGACCCTCGCCGAGCACAGCTCGTTCATCGAGGCCGCCTGGCTGGTGATCTTCGGCAAGTTGCAGACCCCGGCCGACCGCGACCGGTTCAGCGACCTGCTCACCGAGAACTCGGCCATGCCGCTGAGCATGCGCAAGCACTTCGACGCCTTCCCGCC
Source organism: Kineosporiaceae bacterium (assembly GCA_016794595.1). Classification (GTDB taxonomy): domain Bacteria; phylum Actinomycetota; class Actinomycetes; order Actinomycetales; family Kineosporiaceae; genus JADJPO01. The sequence continues at coordinate 2,305 of JAEUJN010000118.1, read as the reverse complement.
GAACGCGCACCCGATGGCGATCCTGTCGGCCATGATCAACACGCTCAGCGTGCACGAGCCGCAGGCCGACACGCACAACGAGGCCGCGATGGAGGTGGTCGCCGCCCGGCTGCTGTCCAAGGTGCGCACCATCGCCGCCGCGAGCTACAAGTCCTCGATCGACCAGGCGATCATGCACCCGCGCTACGACCTCAAGTACGTGGACAACTTCCTGCACATGATGTTCTCCCAGCCCTACCACGAGTACCACCCGACCCCCGAGGTCTCCCGCGCGCTCAACCTGTTCCTGCTGCTGCACGCCGACCACGAGCAGAACTGCTCCACCTCGACGGTGCGCATGGTCGCCTCCAGCCAGGCGAACATGTACGCCAGTTGCGCCGCCGGGGTCTGTGCCCTGTGGGGGCCCCTGCACGGTGGGGCGAACGTCGCCGTGATCGAGATGCTGGAGGAGATCAAGCGGCGCGACATCCCGGTCAAGGAGTACGTGCGCAAGGTCAAGGACAAGGAGGACGGCGTCAAGCTGATGGGCTTCGGCCACCGGGTCTACAAGAACTTCGACCCGCGCTCGAAGATCCTGCGCGAGGCGGCCGAGAAGGTGCTCGCCCAGACCGGCGGGGACCCGCTGCTCGACATCGCCTACGAACTGGCCGACGCCGCGCTGAACGACGACTACTTCATCGAGCGCAAGCTGTACCCCAACGTGGACTTCTACTCCGGCATGATCCTGCGGGCGATCGGCATCCCGACCAACATGTTCACGGTCATGTTCGCCATCGGCCGCATGCCCGGCTGGATCGCCAACTGGAAGGAGATCCACGACGACCCCAAGTCGCGGATCTACCGCCCGCGGCAGATCTACATCGGTGACACCGACGGCCAGTGGGTCCCCCGGGACCAGCGCGGCTGAGCGGGTCCCGGCGTCGCGCGTGATGACGTGACCCCGATCCCGGACGGCGTGCGCCGGCTCGCCGAGGCCGCCGTCCGGATCGAGGGGGTCCGGGCGGTGACCCTCGGCGGCTCGCATGCCACGGGGATGGCCGGGCCGGGCTCCGACATCGACCTGCACGTCTACTGGCGCTCACCCCTGGCACCGGCCCCCGAGCGGGCAGCGGTGCTGGCAACCGTGCTCGATCCCGGCACGACGATCCACGAGGGGACCGCCTGGGGCCTGGAGGATCACGGCGTCCTGCGCGGCACGCCGGTCGAGCTGGTCTACGTCGAACTCGACCCGCTGCGCGCCGAGATCGATCGAGCGATCGAGATCGGCCTGGACGGCGAGGAGTTCGCGACCGCGGTCCTGCACAGTGTGAGCACCGGACCTCTGCTGGCCGCCACGGACGACGAGCTCGCGGTGCTGCGCGGACGGCTGATGGTCTACCCCGAGGCCACCCACCGGCGACAGCTCGAGGTTCTCCCCCGGCTGCTGCGCGCCTATGTCGGTCAACTCGCCGCGGCCCACGCTCGGGGCGACCTGCTCTTCGTCACCCATCGCCGGTACAGCGTGCAACTGGTGTGGTTCGCCGCGCTGTTCGCGCTCAACCGGCGATACCACCCCGGCGAGAAGCGGCTGCTCGACCATGGCGAGCGCTGCACGCTGCAGGTCGCCGATCAGCGCGAGCGGTGGGAGCAGGTGGCCCGATTCGGGGCCGGGGACCCAGGACTGCCCGTCGCCCTGGGAGCTCTGGTCACCGACCTGCTCGCCCTCATCCCCCGGATGCCATGCTGGACGCCATGACGACCGGCGGATCCCCTGCTCTGCACATCGGGTACAAGGCATCGGCGGAACAGTTCAGCCCGCAGGACCTGGCGCGCTACGCCGTCCTGGCCGAACAGGTCGGTCTGGACAGCGTCACGATCTCGGACCACTTCCAGCCCTGGCGCCTGACCGGCGGGCACGCGCCGTCCTCGCTGGTCTGGCTGGCCCACGTGGCCGCCCGCACCGAGCGGGTGCTGCTGGGGACGTCGGTGCTCACCCCGACCTTCCGGTACAACCCGGCGGTGATCGCGCAGTCGTTCGCCACCCTGGCCTGCCTGGCCCCGGGGCGGGTGATGCTGGGGGTGGGTACCGGGGAGGCACTCAACGAGGTGGCCGTCGGGGCGGTGGGTACCGGCGAGGACGCCTGGCCCGCGTTCTCGGAGCGGTTCGCCCGGCTGCGCGAGGCGGTCGACCTGATCCGTCGGCTCTGGACGCAGGACCGGGTGGACTTCGAGGGCACCTACTACCGCACCACGGACGCCGCGATCTACGACCGGCCGCAGGAGGCCGTGCCGATCTACATCGCCGCCGGAGGGCCCGTGGTGGCCA